>NZ_JBHZGL010000001.1:0-583389 GCF_051900415.1 Frateuria sp. GZRR35 | reverse complement strand
GGTGCGTTCGCCGTAAGGCTCGCGCAGACGTGCGCGCTCCTCCGGCGGCACCATCTCCAGCGCCGACAGGCGGGCCTGCGGCGCTGCGACTACGGCTTCGAGCAGGGTCAGGTAATGTCCCGCCAGCTGCGCAATGGTGGCCGCGTCGAACAGGTCGGTGCGGTAGGCCAGCCGTGCGCCGATGGAGCCTTCCTCGCCTTCGTCCATTTCCAGAGTCAGGTCGAAGGGCGTCACGCGCTCCTCCGGCTCGACCAGCGTCGCTTCCAGGCTCGGCAAGGAAAGCTCGCGCCGCGCGTTGTTCTGAAGTACGAACATCACCTGGAACAGCGGCGAGTGGCTGAGACTGCGCTCGGGTTTGAGGAACTCCACCAGTTGCTCAAACGGCAGGTCCTGGTGCTCGTACGCGGCCAGCGCGGTCGAACGCACCGCATCGAGCAACTGCTCGAAACTCTGTTCCGGCCCAACCCGGCTGCGCAGCACCAGCGTGTTGACGAAGAAGCCGATCAGCCCTTCCAGCTCCGGCCGCGTCCGGTTGGCGATCGGCGTGCCGACCGCGATGTCGTCCTGGTTGGCATAGCGCGCCAGCACCACCTTGAATGCCGCCAGCAGCGTCATGAACAACGTGGCACCGCGCGACTGGCCAAGCTGGCGCAGCGCACCGGCCAACCGCGGCGGCAAGATGAACGCATGGCTCGCGCCGGCCATGCCCTGCACCGGCGGACGCGGACGATCGGTCGGCAACCTCAGCAACGGCGGCAACCCACCCAGTTGCTCGCGCCAGTACGACTGCTGCCGTTGCAATGCACTGCCCTGCAGCCACTGGCGCTGCCATTGCGCGAAGTCGGCGTACTGGATTGGCAGTGCCGCCAACGTCGCCGAGCTGCCTTGCACGGAGGCCGTGTAGTGCGCCACGAACTCGCTCACCAGCACGCCGATGGACCATCCATCGGAAATGATGTGGTGCATGTTGGTAAGGAGCACGTGCTCGTCCACGCCCACTTGCAGCAGCTCGGCGCGCAGCAGGGGACCTCGCGCGAGGTCGAACGGCCGCTGGGCGAAGATCTGAGCCTGCGCCAGCACCTGCGAAGGTGCGCAGGCCCGCACCGGCACGTCCATTGGCAACGTGGCGGCAATGACCTGCACCGGCTCGCCTTCGACCATGGCGAAAGTCGTGCGCAATGTCTCGTGGCGATCGACCACCGCCTGGATGCCCGCGCGCAGTGCCGCCAGATTCAGTCGGCCGCGCAAGCGCAATGCGGCCGGAATGTTGTAGGCCGCATTGGCACCCTCCAACTGGTCGATGAACCACAGGCGCCGCTGCGCGAACGACAGTGGCAGGTTGCCCTCGCGTGGCCATGGCTGCAGCGCTGGCGCGGTCGCCGCCTGCTCGGCCTCGCCCAGCCGCAGTGCCAGTTCGGCCACCGTCGGCGCTTCGAACAGCCAGCGCACCGGCGGCGACTGGCCTCCGGGCTGGCGCAGGCGCGCCACCACCTGGGTGGCGAGCAGCGAATGGCCCCCCAGTGCAAAGAAGTTGTCATGGATGCCGACGGTGTCCAGCCCCAGCACCTGCGCCCAGAGCGCGCACAGCCGCGCTTCCTGTGGCGTGCGCGGCGGCACCTGCGTGGCAGCCTCGGCGAAGTCGGGCGCGGGCAACGCTTTACGGTCGATCTTGCCGTTGCTCGACTGCGGCAACGCGTCGAGCACCACGCAAGCCGCAGGCACCATGTAATCGGGAAGCAAGCCCTGTAACTGGCGCCGCAGGTCGGCGCCCTCCAGGCCGGCCTGCGCGCCGACGACATAGGCCACCAGTTGCGGCCCGCCTGGCCGCGGCCATGCCAGTACCACGGTGTCCTCCACGCCAGGGAGGCTGCGCAGCACCTGCTCGACCTCGCTCAGTTCGATGCGGAAGCCGCGGATCTTCACCTGGTAATCGCTACGTCCCAGCAGCTCCAGCTGGCCGTCACTGCGCCAGCGCGCCAGATCGCCACTGCGGTAGAGCCGCCCACCCGCGTCGAACGGATTGGGCACGAAGCGCCCGGCCGTACGCGCCGGGTCGCCCAGGTAGCCGCGCGCGAGTGTCGGGCCACCCACGTACAACTCACCCGGCACGCCCTGCGGGCAAAGCTGCAGGCGATCGTCCAGAACATAGGCCCACACGCCGGGCAGCGGCGCGCCGACCGGGACCGAGCCTCCGGACAGGGAACGGGCCGGATCGGTGAGATAGCACGTGCTGTCCACGGCGGCCTCGGTCAGGCCGTAGGAGTTGAACACCGCGGTGGCCGGCTCGGTGACCCGGTGCACGAGCTCCAGGTCTTCGGCATAAAGCACGTCCGAACCGGTCACCAGGATCTTCAGCCCGGCAAGGCGCTCTCCCTGCTCGTGCAGGTAAGACGCCACGTGACGCAACACGATAGGCACGAATTCGGCATAGTCGATGGCGCGAGCGCGGATCAGCGCGGTCAGCGCCGAAGCATCAAGCAATGTCGCCTTGGGGCAGATCGTCAGCTCGCCACCCGAACACAGCGCGCGCACCATGTCGCCGATGCACACGTCAAAGCCGAACCCGGCCATCTGCAGGTGCCGGCGGACATCCTGTTCCAGGCGGTACACCTGCGCCCAGGCACGGTAGTTGGAACCGATCGACCCGTGCTGCACCAACACGCCCTTGGGCCGGCCGGTGGAGCCGGAGGTGAAGATCACATACGCCAACTGGTCCGGCCGCACCTGGCCGCTCGCCGCCGGGGTGGTCGTCGGCCACGCGGGCGCGGTCATCACGTCATCCAGGTCCAGCACCATCGCGGCCTGGTCCGTCAACCTTTGCGCCAGCGCCCGCGTGCTCACCAGCACCCGGGGTCGAATGTCCTCCAGCATTGCCTCGAGGCGCCCGTCGGGCAGCTCCGGGTTCAACGGCACGTACGCCCCACCGGCCTTGAGGATGCCGAGGAAGCCCACCGCCATGGCCATCGAGCGCTCAAGCAACAGGCCAACCGGCGCCTCCGGGGTCACGCCGTGGGCGATCAGCGCGTGCGCCAACCGGTTCGCGGCGGCGTCGAGCTCGGCATAACTCAGGCTGGCGTCGCCATCGCGCACGGCGACTGCCTCTGGCGTGCGCAATGCACACGCTTCGAACAGGCGATGCACGCAAACCGCACCCGGTTCGGTCGCCCCTGTCGGGGTGGCCCACGACATCAGCCGCTCGTGCTCGGCCGACGCCACCATCGACAATTCGCCCACCGCACGCTTCGGCGTGGTCACGACCGCTTCCAGCAACACCTGGTAATGGTCCAGCAGTCGCGCCATGCTCGGCTCGTCGAACAGATCCGTGGCGTACTCCAGGTCGGCCCGCAGCCCCCGCTCGGTTTCGGTCAGGTAAAGGCTGAGGTCGTACTTGGCGACCTTGATCTGCGGGTCGCGAATGGACAGCTCCAACCCGGGAAGCTCCAGCGCCCCCATCGGGGTGTTCTGCAGCACCAGCATTACCTGGAACCAGGGCGACTGGCTCATGCTGCGCACGGGCTGCAGGGCCTCGACCAGGTGCTCGAATGGAAGATCCTGGTGCGCATAGGCTGTCAGCACTGTCTCGCGCACCTGCTCCAGCAGTGTCGTGAACGACGCCGCCTTGTCCACCCGCGTTCGCACGACCAGGGTGTTGACGAAAAAGCCGATCAACCCTTCCAGTTCCGGTCGGTTGCGGTTGGCGATGGAGCTGCCGACGGCGATGTCGTCGATGTCCGCGTAACGCGCCAGCAGCACATCGAACGCCGCCAGCAGGACCATGTACAACGTCGCTCCCTGCGACTGACCCAGTGCATGCAGGCGATCACACAACGCACGTGGCAACCATTCGCTGTGCACCGCGCCGCGGTAGCTCTGCACCGGCGGGCGAACGCGGTCGGTCGGCAGCGGCAGCAGGGTCGGCGCGCCTTCGAGCACGCCCTTCCAGTGCTCCACTTCCGCCTGCAACGCCTCGCCCTGGAGGCGTTCGCGCTGCCAGTGCGCAAAGTCGGCGTATTGCACCGGCAGCGCCGGCAGGGTCGCCGCCGTGCCGCCCAGCCGCGCCCGGTAACCGCGTCCCAGCTCGTCGACCAGCACGCCCAGCGAATAGCCGTCCGAGACGATGTGGTGCATGTTGACCAGCAGCACGTGCTCGTCCGGTGCCAGGCGCAGGATGCGTGCCCGGAACAGCGGCGCCCTCGGGAGGTCGAACGGCGCTCCTGCATCCTGGTCGATATGCGCCTGCAGGGCGTCGCGACCGATCTCCAGCAGTGGTATGTCCAGATGAAGCACGGGTGCGATCTGCTGCAGGCCGATGCCGTCACGCTCGATGAAGGCCGTGCGCAACGCCTCATGCCGATCGACAATGTCCTGCAGCGCAGCGCGCAATGCACCGATGTCGAGCTGCCCGTGCAAGTCGATCGCGACCGGCATGTTGTAGGCCGCGCTCGGGCCTTCGAGCTGGTAGAGGAACCACAACCGCTGCTGCGCAAACGACAGCGGCATGGCCTCGCGATCGGCGACGCGCTCCAGTGACGGGCCCGCCGTCGCGCCGGCGGCAGCCACGGCCCCCGCCAACCCCGCAATGGTTGGCGTGTCGAACAACTGCCGCACCGGCAGTTCCACGCCCAGCCACTCGCGAATCCGCGACATTACCTGCGTGGCCAGCAGCGAGTGGCCGCCGATGCGGAAGAAATCGTCGCCGATACCGATCGGCGTCTCGCGACGCAGCACCTCGGCCCAGATCGATGCCAGGCGTGCCTCGGTATCGTTGCGCGGCGCTAGGTAGGCGATGTCGCTGGCTTCGGCCAGATCCACGGCCGGCAGCGCCTTGCGATCGAGCTTGCCGTTGGACGACAACGGCAGCGCCTCCAGCCGCACCAGTCGCGTCGGCACCATGTAATCGGGCAGGCGCATCGACAGCGCCGCACGCAACGTCTCCTCCGACGGTGCCTGGGCGCCGGTCACGTACGCCACCAGGCGCTTCTCGCCTGCCGCATCGGCTGGCGCAAGCACGACCGCTTCGCGCACGCCCGGCTGCTCGCGCAAGGCCGCTTCGATCTCGCCCAGTTCAATGCGGAAGCCGCGGATCTTCACCTGGAAGTCGAGTCGCTGCAGGTATTCGATCTGGCCATCCGCGCGGCGCCGGACGCTGTCGCCCGTGGCGTAGAGGCGGCCACCGTCGCCACTGAACGGGTCGGGCACGAACTTGTCCGCGGTCAGGCCGGGGCGACCCAGATAGCCGCGAGCCAGGCCCATGCCGCCGATGAACAGCTCGCCCGCCACACCAAGCGGCACCGGCTCCATCTGTGGATCGAGCACGTGCAGGCGCAGGTTGTCGATCGGGTGCCCGATCAGCACGCCGCCTTCCACGCTCTCGCGCGTGCAGCGCCATGCGCTGACTTCGATCGCGGCCTCGGTAGGGCCGTAGAGGTTGTGGATGACCTGCACCTGCGGCATGGCCTGGAACAGGCGCTGTGCCAGCGCCTGCGGAAGCGCCTCGCCACCGGACACGGTGCGTCGCAGGCCGAGGGTCTCCAGGCCGGGCTCGTTGAGAAACACCTGCAGCATGGACGGAACGAAGTGGGCGGTGGTCACGCCCTGCTCCACGATCAACCGGCGCAGGTAGGCCGGGTCGCGGTGGCCATCAGGCTGCGCGATCACCAGCGTCGCACCCGCCATCAGGGGCCAGAACATCTCGCAGACGGAGATATCGAAATTGAACGGCGTCTTGGCCAGCACGCGCTCGCCAGGCGCGACAGGCACCTCCTTCTGCATCCACACGAGCCGGTTGCACACGGCGCCGTGGGTATTCATCGTGCCCTTGGGCTTGCCGGTGGAACCGGAGGTGTAGAAGACGTAGATCAGATGGTCGTGCGCCAGCGCGACCGCCGGTTCGGTGGCCGGTAGCGAGGCCCATTGCGCGTAGTCGCGGTCCACGCACACCATGGGCAGCGCATCGGACGGCAGGTTCGCAGCGATCGCCCCGGTGGTGAGCATCAGCAGCGGCCGCGCGTCCTCAAGCAGGTAGCCGAGCCGCTCGGGCGGATAGTCTGGTGCCACCGGCAGATAGGCGCCGCCGGCCTTCATCACCGCCAGCAGGCTGATCACCAGCTCGAACGAGCGCTCCTGCGAAACCGCGACGATCGTTTCCGGGCCGACCCCGCGGCCGCGCAGGTATTGGGCCAACCGGTTCGAGGCTGCCTCCAGGCTGCCGTAGTCCATCACCTGATCTTCGAACACCAGCGCCGGCGCGTCCGGTGTGCTGCGCGCCTGGGCGGCGATGCGCGTGTGTACCCAGCCGGCGCCGGCCGGCGCGGTCGCCGTCGCGTTCCACGCCCGGACCAGGTGTGTCCGCTCGTCCCCGGACAGCATCGGCAAGCGGTCCACGCGCGTCGCCGGCGCCGCTACCACCGCCTGCGCCAGGGCCAGAAAATGCTCACGCAGCCGTTCCATGGTCGGGTGATCGAACAACTCGCAGCGGTACTCCAGGCGGCCCTTCAGGCCTGTCGCCGATTCCTCCAGTTCCAGCGTCAGGTCGTACTTGGCCGTTTGCGTCGGCGCATCCAGCAAGCGCGCTTCGAGCCCCGGCAACTGCACCGCCCCGATGGGGGCGTTCTGCAGGGCGAACGACACCTGCACCAGGGGCGCATACGCCATGCTGCGCGCCGGCTGCAGTTCCTCCACCAGTTGCTCGAAGGACACCGACTGGTGCGCGAAGGCTTCCAGCGTGCCGTGCTTCAGGCGCTCCAGGAACGCGGTGAATGGCTCGCTCGCATCGACCGTATTCCGCAACACCAACGTGTTGGCGAAGAAGCCGATGACGCCTTCGAGCTCCGCATGCTCGCGATTGGCCACCGGCGTGCCTACCACGATATCTGGCTGGCCCGTGTAGCGCGCCAGCAGCACCTTGAACACCGCCAGCGTCAGCATGTACAGCGACACGTTGCGCTCGCGTGCCAGCGACCTGAGTCCTGACACCAGCAGGTCGGGCAGATCGAAGACGAGCGTGTCGCCGGTCACGCCCTGCACCGGCGGGCGCGGGCGGTCGGTCGGCAGTTCCAGCAGCGGCGGCGCTTCGCGCAGGTGCTCGCGCCAATAGTCCAGGTAGCGCGCGAATTCCTCGCCCTCGACCCAGCGGCGCTGCCATGCCGCATAGTCCACGTACTGCACGCGCAATGGCGGCAATGGCGCGTACCGCCCCGAACGGTAGCCTGCGTAAAGCGCACAGAACTCGCGCACCAGCACGCCCATCGACCAGCCATCGGAGACTGCGTGGTGGATTGACAGCACCAGGACATGACGCCGCTCGGCGACACGCCATAACGACACCCGCAACAGCGGCCAGGCATCCAGCGAGAACGGCTGCATCGACTCGGCCGCCAGCGCCTCGGGCAATTGCGTCTGGGCCACTTCGCGCCGCTGCAGCGGCACCTCGAGCATGTCGGCCACCTCGACGTACGGCTGACCACGTTCGACCGCGAACCGGCAACGCAGCGCCTCGTGCCGCGCCACGATCGCCGCCAGAGCCTCGCGCAGCGCGGACTCGTCCAGCTCACCCTCCAGCACCAGCGGCACCAGCTTGTTGTAGACCGTGTTGGGGCCGTCCAGTTGCTCCAGGAACCACAACCGTCGTTGCGCCAGCGACAGTGGCAGCCGGCCCTCGCGCGGCACCGGCTCAAGCACCTGCGCGCGGGCGCGCGCCTGGCCTTCCAGCAGGTCCAGGAGCTGCGCCTTGTGCGACGACAACAGCGTATGCAACGCGGCTGTCATGGCCCCCCTGGGCGCACTGACCTGCAATTGGCCGTCCCTGGAAGCCAGCCGGATGCCGGCGTCGCTCAACTGTGCCAGCACGCTTGAGATGTCCATTCCGTTTTTTCCTGAAAAGCCGCAGCTACGTGGAAGCAGATCACCCGCCGGGGGCGCCGGTCAGGCCGATGCGTCCGCCATCAGCTTGCGCAGGCTCAGTGGGCGCATGTCGGTCCACACCTCTTCGATATAGGCCAGGCACTCTTCCTTGCTGCCCTGCTTGCCGGTGGCTTTCCAGCCGGCCGGAATCTCGCGGTCGGCCGACCAGATCGAGTACTGCTCTTCGTGGTTGACTACCGCCAGGAACTGCTCGGTTGCTTCTTCGCTCATTGCCATTCCTCCATGGAGGCCCGTTTTCGGGCCGTTGTCTGTCCAGCGACCTCGTCAGATGACGAAGCCTTCGAATTCGTCGGGCGACTCTTCGGCGGCTGCCGTCACCTGCTCGAGCAGAGTGCGGTTGCGGCGGATCGCCACGATGCGCGCCGCGAAGTCGGCCACGGTCTGCGCCTCGAAGAAATCCTGCACGCTCAGCTCTTCGCCGAACGCACTACGAGCGCGGGCCATGGCTTGTGCGGCCAGCAGCGAATGGCCGCCGAGATCGAAGAAGTTGTCGTGCACGCCCACCCGCGGCACGCCCAGTACATCGGCCCACATGTCGGCAAGGTCCTGTTCGGTCTCGTCGCGCGGCGCCACGTAGTCCGCGGCGGCTTGCGTGGGATCCGGATCGGGCAGGGCCCTGCGGTCCAGCTTGCCGTTGGCGTTGAGCGGAAGCGCGTCCAGGACGACGAACCGCGCCGGCACCATGTAGTCCGGCAAGGCAGCACGCAGCCGGGTGCGAAGCGCCGGCAAGGCCACGTCGCCCGCGGCGGCGACCAGGTATGCGATCAGGCGACGCTCACCCGCGTCGTCTTCGACCGCGGTGACCACCGCCCCCGTCACGCCGGGCTCTTCGCGCAGCTGTGCCTCGATCTCGCCAAGCTCGATGCGGAAGCCGCGGACATTGACCTGGAAATCGGCACGCCCGACGTATTCGATGCGCCCGTCGGGCAACAACCGCCCAAGATCGCCCGTGCGGTAAAGACGCGCGCCCGGGCTTTCGCCGAACGGGTCGGGCACGAAGCGCTCGGCGGTAAGCGACGCCCGCCCCAGATAGCCCCGCGCGATAGCGCGGCCGGCGATGTGGATCTCGCCCACGCGCCCCTGCGGCACCAGTTGCAAGCTGTCGTCCAGAACATAGGCCTGCGCGTGTGGCAAGCGGGTGCCGATCACGTTGCCCGGGTGTCGATGACCTTCCTGCGGTGCGTGGCAGGACAGGATCGTGGTCTCGGTCTGCCCGTAGAACTCGACCACCTGCGCGGAGGGAAAGCGCCGTTCCATCTGCGCCAGCAAGGCCGCAGGAACGGCGTCGCCACCGACGAACACGTGCCGGAGCCGATCAAAGGCAGGAGCTTGCCGCTCCCCGTCCAGGTGATCGAGTACCCGCCGCATCAGGCTCGGCACCAGATGCGCAAGGCTCACCCGATCCAGTTCGCCGGCAAGCCGCCCGGTGTCGAGCACGACTTCGCGCTCCAGGATGCGGGTGTGTCCGCCGGCCACCAGTGGCAGCAGCAGCTCGACGAACGAGATACCGAAGGCGTGCGAGGCCAGGCTCGGCATGCTGTCGCGCGGGCCGACCGAGAAACGCCGGCACAGCCCCAGCAGCAACTCGCACAAGCCGCCTTGCAGTACCTGCACGCCCTTGGGCCGTCCGGTGGAGCCGGAGGTGTAGATCACGTACGCCGGGTGCAGGCCATGCACGTGCACCGCTGGCCGCTCGTGCGGCTGGCTCTCCAGCGCAGCACCCAGACGATCGAGGCAGACGATCCGGCCGCCCGGGCTTTCCAGGACATCGGCGATCTGCGCGTGCGTCAACACCAGTCGCATGCCGGCATCACGCACGATGAAGGCGAGCCGTTCTTGCGGATATCCGGGGTCCAGCGGCACGTACACCGCACCGGCCTTCCAGATGCCGAGCAGGCACGCGAGCAGGTCCGGTGAGCGCTCCATCCAGACGCCGACATGATCCTCGGCACCGATGCCCTGCCCCCGCAGGAAGTGCGCGATGCGGTTGGCGTGTGCCTCGAGGTCGCCGTAGCTGAGCGAGGCATCGCCGCAGATCGCGGCGGGCGCCTGCGAATTCTCATCGACCTGTCGTTCGAACAGCTGATGCACGCACAACGCCGGATCAACCGGTGGTGACAACGCAAGCTGGGGGCGCAGTTGCTGGGCGATCGCTGCATCGTCGAGCATCGGCAGCCGCCGCCAGGACCGTTCCGGCCGGGCCATGGCCGCTTCCAGCAGGCGGACGTAATCGCCGGCCAATCGCTCGATGCGCGAGGCATCGAAGAGGTCGCTCGCGTAGTCGAACCACGCGTGCAGGGCATCGTCGCGCGACTCCACGTTCAGCGCCAGATCGAAGCGGGCGATGCGGTGGCCCTCCCCCGCCGAACGCACGGCCAGACCAGGGAGTGCGAACTCGGCCAGGGCTCCGTCGTGCTGCAGGAACATCACCTGGAACAACGGCGCATGGCTGAGGCTGCGCGCCGGACGCAGTTCCTCGACCAGTTGCTCGAATGGCAGGTCCTGGTTGCGTTGCGCATCTACCGTCGTGTCCCGCACCTGGTGCAGCACATCGACGAACGACACGGCGCCATCCAGGCGTCCGCGCACCACGACCGTGTTCACGAAGAAGCCGATCAGATGTTCGAGCTCGGCGCGGTCTCGGTTGGCCACAGGCGTGCCCACGGCGATGTCGGTCTGGCCCGAATGGCGCGCCAGCAACACCTGGTAGGCGGCCATCAACGTCATGAACAGCGTCGCCCCGTGCGCCTGGCTGAACGCCTGTATCTGCCCGGCCAGCGCAGCCGGCAGGCGGAAGCGGTGCAACCCGCCCCGGTAGCTCTGCACCGGCGGGCGCGGGCGGTCGCCGGGCAGTTCCAGCAATGGCGGCAGGCCGCCGAGCTGGCCGCGCCAGTAAGCAAGCTGCGTCGCCGCGGTGCGCTTGAGCCAGGCGCGCTGCCACTGGGCGTAGTCGGCGTATTGCACCGGCAAGTCGGGCAGCGCGGGCTCTCGACCGTCGCGCTCGGCCGCGTAACACTCCATCAACTCGCGCACCAGCACACCGATCGACCAGCCGTCGGCAATGATGTGGTGCATGTTCACCAGCAGCAGGTGCCGGTCGCGCGCGATCCTGAGCAAGGCGATCCGGAGCAGGCCACCGTCCTGCAGGCGGAAGGGTGCCTGCGCGTGCCGCTCGATGGCGGTGTCGATGGCACCGGGCCCGATGTCATCCGTCTCCAGTGTCACGCTGCAATCGTCGGCAATCCATTGCATCGGATCGCCATGGTGATCGGCGAACCGGGTGCGCAGGATCTCGTGGCGCTGCACGATGCGCTGGAAGCTCGCCCGCAGCGCCGCAACGTCCAGCTCGCCATCCAGATGGAAGGCGGCAGGCATGTTGTAGGCCGCACTGGCGCCTTCCATCTGGTCGACCAGCCACAATCGTTGCTGGGCGTGCGACAGGGGCAGCGGTTTGCCGCGCGCCACGGTTTCGAGCGGCGGCAGGTCCATGGCCGGCATTGCGTCGATACGCGCGGCCAGTCCGGCCACGGTGGGCGCTTCGAACAGCGCGCTGACCGGCAGCGTTGCGCCGAACGCCTCACGCAGGCGCATTACCAGCCGGGTCGCCAGCAACGAATGACCACCGCTGGCAAAGAAGTTCTGTGCGCGTCCCACCTGCTCCACGCCGAGCACGTCGGCCCAGAGCCGCGCGACCTCGATCTCCGTGGCGCCAACCGGCGGATCATCGTCACCGTCCTGCGGTTCGCCTTCCGGCGGCGGCAACGCCCGCTTGTCCACCTTGCCGTTGGCGGTCAGGGGAAGGCCGGGCAACGCCACGATATGTGCGGGAACCATGTAGTCGGGCAGCCGTTCGCGCAGCCACGCGCGCAGTTGCGACCGCTCCAGCAGGTGCCCGTCCGCGGCCACCACGTACGCCACCAGCCCCGGCTCGCCGGGACGAGCCTCGCACACGACCACCACCGCTTCACCAACGCCTGCCAGCGCCAGCAACTGCGCCTCGATTTCGCCCGGCTCCACGCGGAATCCACGCAACTGCACCTGGAAATCGATGCGACCGAGGTATTCGATCGCCCCATCCGGCAGCCGGCGGCCCAAGTCGCCGGTGCGATACATCCGCGCGCCGCCACCCGTGAACGGGTCGGGGACGAACCGCTCAGCGGTCAGCCGACCGCGTTCGGCATAACCGTGGGCCAGGCCCGCGCCCGCAAGGAAGATTTCGCCGCGAGCGCCTTCCGGCACCGGTCGCCCGTAGCGATCCAGTAGATGCACGCACACGTTGTCGATCGGAGCGCCGATGGGCGGCGTCGCCGGCCATCCGGCGGGATCGCCATGCAGGCGATGACACGTCACCACGTGGCTTTCGGTCGGTCCGTAATGGTTGTACAGGCTGGCGCCGGGCAACGCCGCGAAGAAAGCGCGCACCGACGGGCCGATCTGCAAGGCCTCGCCAGCACAGACCACCTCGCGCAACGCCCGCGGCATGGCCGCGTGCGCAACGGCATGCCTGGCCAGTTGCTGCATCGCCACCACCGGGAGGAATGCCCGCTGCACACCCTCTTCCCGCAACAAGGCCAGCAGTGCTTCGGGATCGAGGCGCTGCTCCTGGGAAGCCACCACCAGCGTGGCGCCAACGGTCCAGGTCGAAAGGATCTCCTGGAACGCGACGTCGAAGTTGAGCGAGGCGAACTGGCTGACCCGGGCGCCGGCCTCCAGCGGCATCGCACGCTGATGCCAGCGCAGCAGATTCGCCAGCGTGCCCTGGTTCATCAATACGCCCTTGGGTGTTCCCGTCGAGCCGGACGTGAACAACAGATAGACCGGTAGCGCGCTGGCGGCCAGCGTCACCAGTGAGGGCGGCAGGAACCGGTCACTCGTCCGCAGACGCGGATCGAGACGCGGAAGGTCCGCCGGCCACGCGGCCGCGCTCTCCGTCGCATCGGTCAATAGAAGGTTCAGGCAGCCCAGTTGGGCCATCTGCGCCAGTCGCGCGGGCGGATAGGCGGGATCGAGCGGCACGCAGGTCGCACCGCACTTGAGCACCGCCAATACGGCGACATAGGCGTGCGCCTTGCGCGCCAGGTGCAAGCCGACTCTCGATCCGATGGAAACGCCTTGCGCCTGTAGTCGGCTGGCCAGCTCGGCAGATTCGCGCTCCAGACGCGCATAGCTGAGGCGCTCGCCATCGCAAATGAGCGCCAGCGTATCCGGGTGCTGTCCCGCCTGGCGCATGATCTGTTCGACCAGGGCGATTGCCGGATCGGCACCGGCCGCAGGCAACGTCCCGGGCACCACCGCGGCCGGCTGCACCGACAGCAGCGGCAACCCGGACAAGCGCGCGGTAGGCATCGATGCGATCGCCTGCAGAAGACAGGCGAACTGCTCGCCCATGGCCGCAATGCGCGCCGGCGCGAACAGCGCGCTCGCGTACTCGAACCGGGCCTGCAAACGATCGCCGGCATCGGCGACGAACAGCGAAAGATCGAACTGACAACCCTGCGGTGGCATGGCGATGCCTTCCACGGCCAGCCCGCCCAGTTCGGCCCGTGCGCCTGCGCCATCCAGCACGAAGGCGGATGCAGCGGGCCAGTCGGGTGTCTGCTGCAGCGCGAACAGGGTCTGGAACAACGGCGTGGTCGCCCGGTCGCGCTGGGGAACCAGCCGCTCCACCAGGGTGGCGAACGGCAGGTCCTGGTGGGCCAGCGCACCCAGTACGCGATCGCGGATCTGCCGGAGGAACGCATCGAACCGCGGGTTGCCGGAAAGGTCACCGCGCAACACCACGGTGTTGACGCAGTAGCCGGCCAGCGATTCGAACTCCGCACGGGTACGCCCGGCAACCGGCGACCCCACGCAGATGTCTTCGTCCCCACAGGAGTGATGCAGGAAGACCTGATAAGCGGCCAGCAACAACATGTACAGCGTGACGCCGTGCTGCCGCGCGACCTCGCGCAGCGCCGCCGACAGCGGCGCGTCGAGCTCGAAATCATGTACCCCGGCGTGAGAATCGCGCATTGCCGGACGCGGCTGATCGGTCGGCAGACCCAGCACGGGCAAGGGTGCCTCCAACTGGTCGCGCCAGTATGACCATTGCCGCTCAGCCGCCTGCGACGCGAACCAGTCGCGCTGACAAAGAGCCAGGTCGATCGCGCTGTGCCGCGCGCCCGCGTCGGTCGGTTCACGGGCCTCGCAGCGCGCGGCATAGTGCCGGCCCCACTGCTCGAACAACAGCACGAGCGTGCGCAGGTCCACGGCGATGTGGTGGGCAACCACCAGCATGATGTGGTCGTCGGCTGCGCGCCGATAGCCATGGATGCGGAAAGGAACGCTTCCGTCCTGCAACAAGGCCTCGCCTGCCGCTGCGGTCAGGGCGCGCTCGATGGATTCGTCGTTCCAGCCAGTCGCGTCGACCCACTCGACGGCAGGCGTGTAACCGGCATCGATGCGTTGTACCGGCTCGCCGTCGACGACTACGTAGCGGGTGCGCAACATCGGGTGCTGTTCGGCAAGACGCGCCCATGCCTGCTGCAGGCGGGCCTCGTGCAGTTCGCCGCGCAGCCGCAGGGGCACGGCCACGTTGTAGGCGCGGCTGGCGGGATCGAGCGATTGCAGGAACCACATGGAGGCCTGATTGGCCGTCAGCGGACCCTCATCCCGGCCTCCGCATGGCAGGCGCGCCTGCATGCCCTCGTCACCCGCTGCATCCAGCATCCGCGCCAATTCGATCGGAGTCGTGCCGGCGAGCAGCGATTCGAGCGGGCACGCGGCGGCCAGGGTTTCCTCGATCCGTTGCTGCAACTGGATCGCAGCCAGCGAATCGAGGCCCTGCGCGGTCGTCGCCAGGTTGACGTCGATGTCGGCCGCAGGTCGCCTCAGCACGTCGCCGAGCAGCGCACGGAGGTGGTCCGCGATACGTGACACCCGCTCATGCGATGGCAGCGTCGCCAACACCCGCCGGTCGAACGGCGTGCCGTAGATGGCCGCCGATTCCGCCACCTTGGCGGTGCGTTCCGGCGGTGCGTTCAGGCTCTCGAGCAGGCGCTCGGCGAACAGTCGCCGGGTTTCGCGTCGCTTGATCTTGCCGCTGGAGGTTTTCGGCAGGCGCATCGGCTTGATCAACACCAACGCGTGCAACTGCAACTGGTGTCGCTCGGCGACCGCGGCGTGCACGGCATGTTCCACTGCCGCCACATCGAGCTGGCGCAGATGGGTGCGCTGGACTTCCTGCACCACGACCAGCCGCTCTTCGCCATCCTGGTCGATGGCGAAGGCGGCGCCTGCACCTACCGCCAGAGCTGGATGGGCCGTCTGCACGGTCTGCTCGATATCCTGCGGGTAATGATTGCGCCCGCGGATGATGATCAGCTCCTTGAGCCGACCGGTGACGAACAATTGGCCGTCCTGCACGAAGCCAAAATCGCCGGAGCGCAGGAACGGGCCATCACCTGCATCGGTGCGTGCCTGGAACGTGACGGCGCTCAACTCGGGTTGGCGCCAGTAGCCCTGCGCCACGCTGGGCCCGCGAACCCAGATCTCGCCCACCTCGCCCATCGCGCAGGGGCGTCGGCTTTCCGGTTGCACGATGCACACGCGCTCCGGATCCGCGTGTCCCGACCCCACCAGCCGGCGCCGATCGCCGGCCTGAGAGCGCAGCACGCGGTGGCGCTGTAATTGGGTCGGGTCGACATCCAGCGAGACCGTCGGTGCCAACGGCGTCGAACCGGCCACGAACAGCGTGGACTCGGCCAGGCCGTAGCAGGCAAAGGATGCATCGGCGCGAAAACCGCAGGGAGCGAAGGCCTGCGCGAACCGTTCGAGCGTGCTGGCGCGGATCGGCTCCGAACCATTGAAGGCGACGCGCCAGCAGGAAAGATCCAGCTCCGCCATGTCCTCTTCGCCGATGCGCTCGGCACAAAGCTCGTAGGCGAAATTGGGGCCGCCACTGACCGTGGCCCGGTAGCGCGAGACTGCCTGCAGCCAGCGCAAGGGCTTCTGCAGAAAAGCCATCGGCGACATCAGTACCGCGCGACCACCAAGATAGATCGGTTGCAGGACGTTTCCGACCAGTCCCATGTCGTGGTAAAGCGGCAACCAGCCGACCACGACCGTGTCACGATCGTTGCCGAAGCCGTCGCGGATGAGCGCCTCGTTGTGCAACAGGTTTCCGTGGCTGACCATGACGCCCTTGGCCTGCCCGGTGGAACCGGAGGTGTACTGGAGGAAGGCGATCGTGTCGGCGTCCACTGCCGGCATCTGCCACGCCCGGGCCAATGCGTCGTCGACGGAGTCGGTCGCCAGCGTGCGCAGGCAACCCAGCAGTTCCACCTCTTGCGTCAGGCCGTTGACGATCTCCGTCGTGCCGAGCACCCAGCTCGCGCCCGAATCGGCGACCACCGATTGCAGCCGGTCGACGCGACTGCGCTGGGATTGCGGCGGATAGATGGGAACCGCGATGACGCCTGCATAGAGGCATCCGAAGAAGGCGCAGATGTAGTCCAGGCCGGGCGGAAAAAGCAGCAACGCGCGGTCGCCTGCGGTGGCCTGCTGCTGCAGGCGCGCGGCAATCGAACGCGCGCGACGGTCGAGCTCGCCATAGCTGAGCGCGGCCTCTCCGACTTCGCCATCCTTGAGAAACGAAAACGCCGGATCGTCGCCCTGGCTCGCCGCACGATCGCGAAGCAAGGCCACCAGGCTTGTCCATTCCCCCCGCACGGCTCGCGCCCGTGCCCCCCATTCCCTAGGACGGTCACTCATTGGAACCCGATATGGCTGTCGCAAGGCGCCCCCCGACGCCTTGCTGGAAAACTATGCGAGGACGTACTGCGCCCCGCTGCGGACTTGCATTCGTACGGACGTACCGGCGGTCCGCCGGCCTGTCGCAGCCCGGCGTGTGCCTTGCAGCGCGGTGATCAGCAGGCTTCGCTCTGTTCGAGCTGCTCGAACAGGCTGCGCACGCTTTCTTCGTTGAAGCCGTCGTTGGCGGTGCGCTCGATGAATTCGAACATCACCCCGGAGGTGCCATCCCGGCGCGCGAAGATCTGCGTCAGGCCCGGCCCCTGGATGACGTTGGTCTCGAATTGCATGCCGCGCTCACGCAGCTTGTCGGCGACGGCGACGACGCTGTCGACTTCGATCGCCACATGCTGGACGCCGGGACCGTACTCGTCGATGAAACGGCAGACCTGGCTCTCGGCCTCGGTCCCCTGCACCAGTACGATCGAGAATTGACCGGCCGAGAATTCGGCCGAAACCATGCCTGTCTTCTTGCCGGCGATCCGCTTGCGATCGACCAGGTGCATGCCCAGCACGTCCTGGTAAAACCCGATCGCCTGATCGATATCCTTCACCGCAATCGCCACGTGATCGAGGCGCACCGCGTGCTGGCCCAAAAAGGGGAGTCCATTCATTACGCCATTCCTTAGCTTTTCGGCGGACCCGCCGAAGGGCCCACATGGTAGTGACCGGCCGGCGGCAAAACCGGCTTGTGCTCACAGATTCCGCGGGAGGCTATGCCGCACTGACCAAATCCCTGGCCCGCGAAAGGTGGCGCAAGGTCGTGCATGACCCGTTAAGGAAAGATGAAGATCGCGACTACCCGAGAACATCGGGTAGGCCGTCCTCCACGCTTGCTTCCCCGGCAACGGCGGCCAGGACTGGGCTTGCTGATCATCTGAATCGCGGCTAACCGTTTAAAACAAGGCGTGTCCGTCCCGGGTATGGGCCGCCTGAAAATCCGCAAGCCGTTACGGCTTACGACGTCGCGAAGCACGCAACTGGATCATTTTCTCGCGCAGCTTCTGCTCGAGACCGCGGTCGACGGGCTCGTAGAACACGGTACCGTCCAGGGCATCGGGCAGGCATTGCTGGTCCAGCGCGATGCCGCCCGCGACGTCGTGGTCATACTGGTAGCCCTTGCCGTAGCCCAGCCCCTTCATGAGCTTGGTGGGGGCGTTGCGCAGGTGCATGGGGACCTCGAGCGTACCGGTTTCGCGCACCGCGGCGCGGGCCTTGTTGTAGGCCATGTAGGCGGCATTGCTCTTGGGCGCGATGGCCAGCCAGATGGCGAGCTGCGCGAGGCCCAGTTCGCCCTCGGGGCTGCCCAGGCGCTCGTAGGTGTCCCAGGCATCCAGCGCCATGCGCCAGGCGCGCGGCTCGGCCAGGCCGACGTCCTCGACCGCCATGCGGGTCATGCGCCGGGCCAGGTAGAGCGGGTCGCAACCGCCGTCCAGCATGCGGCAAAGCCAGTACACGGCCGCATCCGGATCGGACGAGCGCACCGATTTGTGCAGTGCCGATATCTGGTCATAGAACTGTTCGCCGCCCTTGTCGAAGCGACGCGTGCGGTCGGCCAGCACCTGGGTCAGGGTCGCCTCGTCGATGCGCCCGTCGTGGGCCAGCTCCGCGGCGATTTCCAGCAGCGTGAGCGCGCGGCGCACGTCGCCGTCGGCAGCCTGGGCGATCAGCTTCAGCGATTCCGCGTCGATCCGGAGGTGCATCTGGCCGAGCCCTCGCTCGTCGTCGGCGAGCGCGCGCTCCAGTGCGGCCACGATCGCCTCGGTCGATACGGCCTCCAGCACGTGGACACGGCAGCGCGAGAGGAGCGCGGAGTTGAGCTCGAACGAGGGGTTCTCGGTGGTGGCGCCGACAAAGACGATCACTCCACGTTCGATGTGCGGCAGGAAGGCATCCTGCTGCGCTTTGTTGAAGCGATGCACCTCGTCCACGAACAGCACCGTGCGCCGGCCCTGCGCGAAGTTTGCCTCCGCCTCCGCCAGGGCCTTGCGCACGTCCGGCAGGCCGGAGAGCACGGCGGAGATGGCGCGGAAGTCGGCATCGGCGTAGCGCGCGACCAGCAGGGCCAGCGTGGTCTTGCCGCAACCTGGCGGGCCCCACAGCACCATCGAGTGCACCTTGCCCGCTTCCAATGCGCGGCGCAGCGGCGAGGCGGCCGCGGTCAGCCGCGGCTGGCCGACGATTTCGTCGAAGCTGCGCGGACGCATGCGCTCGGCCAGCGGCTTGAGCGCATCGGATTCGGGAAAAAGGGAGGCGGTCTCGGGCATCGCCGGATGATAGCGCCCGTCGCGTGGTGGGCGTGGCGGGGCCGGCCCGCGGTCGCGCACAGGGTGCGCTCCTACAGGGATGTCGTGCGTTGACGGTAGAGGCTGTAGAGGGCGCCGCACAGGCCGGTCAGTACCGCCGGGATCAACAAGCTCCGCTCGCGCAGGTGTGCAAACAGGAGGGCGCCGGCGACGCCGCCCAGCATGAAGCTGCCGATCACCAGCAGGCAGACGCGCACGCGCAGCATGTCCACCTCGAGCCCGCGCAGGCGGTGACCCAGGTAAATGCCCAGGTCGGTGAACATGCCCGAGACGTGGGTGGTGCGGAAGACGGCACCGCTGTAGGTGCTCACCATGCCGTTCTGCAGGCCACAGGCCATCGAGGCCAGCCACAGGCCGGCCGACCATTCGCGGTCCAGCAGCGGCACGGCGACGAAAAGCAGCAGCGACTCGATCAGCAGCGCCACGCCGTAGGGGCGGCCCAGCTTGAGCGTGCTTTTCTGCACGATTGCACCGCTGGCCATCGCGCCGATGACGAAGGCCAGCAGGGAAAGCATCCAGTGCAGCGCTTCGCCGCCGTCCCCGGTGCCCAGCGAAATGCCGAGCAGCGTGGTCGAGCCGGTCAGGTTGCTGATCGACTGGTGGCGGAAGCCCATGTAGCCGGCCGCGTTGACCAGCCCGGCGATGAAGGCGAGCACGGCGCCACCCACCCACGCCCAGCGCGGCAGTTGGCGCAGCACGGGCATGGCCGGATCAGTCCTTCAGCGGGTGGGTGGTCATCACCGGGAGATCGCCGATCACGTCGGCGCCCGGCGGCGGGGTGAAGTTGAAGGTCGAGGGCGGCAGGTCGACGTTGCGCTGCCAGTCGGAGAAGCGGATGTCGGTGACCGCGCCGAGCTGGTCGCGGAACATCATGCGCTTGAGGCCTTGCGCGTCGAAGCCCAGGTCGGCGTAGTCGAACTGGGGGTCCTTGGCCCTGGAGCTCAGGCGCAGCCAGGTGAGGCCATCGCGCTCGCCGCGTTCGGTGACGGCGAAGTCCTTGTCGAGCTGCTTCAGATCGGTGATGACGGTGAGCGGGCTGTGCGCCTCTTCCGTGCTCTGCACGCGCACGGTGACCTGCTCCAGCTCCGGGTCGTACAGCCATACGCGGCTGCCGTCGGCGACGATGGTCTGCTTGTACGGCTCGAGCGTGTCCCAGCGGAACTGGCGCGGCGCCTGCAACGCGAGCGTGCCCGAACTGGTCTTGGCGCCCTGCCCGCTGGCATCGGTGAGGGTCTGGGTGAAATGGCCCTTGAGCGAATGCAGGTTGGTGGCGAAGGCGTCCAGGCGCTGGCGCGCGGGGCCGGTGGCAGCGTGGGCCAGGCTCGCAAGGGAAAGCGCGAGCGTGGCAAGGAAGATGGTGGCGAGACGGTTCATGGAAGCCCTGTTCCTGGGAACGTGCGGGAAAGTTTCGGTCGCTGCGGCTTAATCGCGACACAAGCGGATTGTAGGTCGTGGGGCGGACGCATGGCCGCGACATAAACGACACCTTGTAGGAGCGCCTTCGGGCGCGACCGCGGTGGTTCATGCATGGCGGTCGCGCCCAAGGGCGTTCCTACAGGGAATGGTGGCGCGGGTAAGCGACTACTTCGGAGGGGGCGGTGCGAGCACTTCGCGGTTGCCGTTGTGCTGTGGCGCGCTGACCACGCCGTCCTGCTCCATCTGCTCGATCAGCCGCGCGGCGCGGTTGTAGCCGATGCGCAGGTGGCGCTGCACGCCGGAGATCGAGGCGCGGCGGGTCTGGGTGACCACGGCGACCGCCTTGTCGTACAGCTGCGCATCGGCGTCGCCACCTTCTTCGCCGTCCTGCGGCAGGCCCGAGTCGTTGATGAACTTGCCGTCGGAAGTAGCCTGCACCTCTTCCAGCACGCCCTCGATGTATTGCGGCGCGCCTTGGGCCTTGAGCCAGGCGACCACGCCATGCACTTCGTGGTCGTCCACGAACGCGCCATGGACGCGCTCGGGCGTGGCGGTGCCGGGCGGCAGGTAGAGCATGTCGCCGTGGCCGAGCAGCGCTTCGGCGCCGGACTGGTCGAGGATCGTGCGCGAGTCGATCTTGCTGGACACCTGGAACGCGATGCGGGTCGGGATGTTCGCCTTGATCAGGCCGGTGATCACGTCCACCGACGGGCGCTGCGTGGCCAGCACCAGGTGCACGCCCGCGGCGCGCGCCTTCTGCGCCAGGCGGGCGATCAGCTCCTCCACCTTCTTGCCGACGATCATCATCATGTCGGCGAATTCGTCGATGATGATGACGATGTAGGGCAGCGGCTCCAGCGGCTCGGCCGCCAGGTTGGGCATCTCGGGATTGGGACGGAACAGCGGGTCGAGCAGCGGCTGGCCGGCCGCCTCCGCGTCCTTGACCTTCTTGTTGAAGCCGCCCAGGTTGCGCACGCCCACCGCGGCCATCAGCTTGTAGCGGCGCTCCATCTCGGCCACGCACCAGCGCAGCGCATTGGCCGCTTCCTTCATGTCGGTCACGACCGGTGCCAGCAGATGCGGGATGCCCTCGTAGACCGAGAGCTCCAGCATCTTCGGATCGATCATGATCATGCGCACGTCTTTCGGGCTCGCCTTGTAGAGCAGCGAGAGCACCATCGCGTTGACCGCGACGGACTTGCCCGAACCGGTGGTGCCGGCCACCAGCAAGTGCGGCATCTTGGCGAGGTCCGTGACCACCGGCTTGCCGCCGATGTCCTTGCCCAGCGCCAGCGCCAGCGGCGATTTCATCTGGTCGTACTTGTCCGAGCGCAGGATCTCGGACAGATACACGATCTGCTTGCGGGTATTGGGGATTTCCAGGCCGATCACGTTCTTGCCCGGGATCACATCGACCACGCGCACGCTCACCACCGACAGGCCGCGGGCGATGTCCTTGTCCAGGCTGGAGACCTGCGAGCCGCGCACGCCGGCGGCCGGCTCCAGCTCGAAGCGGGTGATGACGGGGCCGGGATAGACGCCGACCACCTTGGCCTCGATGCGGAAGTCCTTGAGCTTGAGCTCGACTTGGCGCGAGAGCACTTCGAGCGTCTCTTCCGAGTAGCCCGGGCCCTGCTCCGGCGCCTCGTCGAGCAGCGACAGCGGCGGCAGTTCCCCGGGCTGCGAGGCGCCGACGAACAGCGGAATCTGCGTTTCGAGCTTTGCGCGCTCGCTTTTTGCTACCGGCGCGGGGGGCGTCTCGATGCGGACCGGCTCGCGCTTGGCCTGCTTCACGGCCTCGGCTTTCTTGACCACTTCGCGCTCGGCGCGCGCCTGCTGCGCCTTGGCCACGTCCGGCGCCTGCTTGAGCTTGCCGCGCAGCCAGCCGAAGGCGACCAGCGTGCCCTGCCCGGTCCAGTCCATCACCTTGAACCAGGACAAGCCGGTGGCCAGCGTCACCGCGATCAGGAACAGCGCCAGCAGCAGCAGCGGCGCGCCCTTCTCGCCGAACGCCTGCAGCAATCCGTGCCCGACCCACTGCCCGATGATGCCACCGGTGCCCTGGGGCAGCACGGCTTCGCTGAAGTTGAGATACATCAGCGCCGGCGCGGTGATGAAGAAGAACACGAAACCGATCAGCCGCAGCGAGGATTCCCACGGGTGCTCGGCGTTTTCGCCGCGCTGGCGCAGCACCTGCACGCCCAGCAGCAGGAGCAACAGCGGAAAGCAATAGGAAACCCAGCCGAAGATGTAGCGCAGCAGGTTGGCGATGTTGGCGCCGACGGAGCCACCCAGGTTGCGCGCGTGCTCGATGGAACCGACGTGGCCCCAGCTCGGGTCCTGATCGTTGTAGCTGGCCAGGCAGACCAACAGGTAGACGGCCAGCGGCAACAGCAGCAACGCGCCGGCTTCGCGCAGGCGGCGCTTGGCTTCTTCGCTCAGGCCGGTGGATTCGGGTGCTTTCTTTACGTTTGCTGCGCTTCGCGCCACCGGAGTGGATTCCCCTCGAGACTTCGCACCAAGTCTACACAGGGCAAGGAGGGGGTAGAAGCTTGATTTTTCTCGAAAGGCGCAGGTTTTGGAGAGCTGCGCTTACCGTCCATGGAAACGTGGGGTGGGCCTTAGTCTGCCAAAGCCAGAGGCCTCCCCAACCCCTTCCCCCGGCTGCGCCGGGGGAAGGGAGAGCAGAACCAGGACTCAGACCATGCCCTGCAGGGCCGGATGGACCAGCTTGCCGCCGTCGACGTTGATACCACCGGCCAGCGGGGCGTGCTCGCGCCACTGGTTGCCGGCAGCAAGGCGCTGCACGTACGGCAGGATCGCGGCGGAGATCGCCAGCGAGGAGGTCTGCGGCACGGCGCCCGGCATGTTGGTCACGCAGAAGTGCGTCACGCCGTGCACGTCGTAGGTCGGCTCCTTCCAGGTGGTCGGCCTGGAGGTCTCGAAGCAGCCGCCCTGGTCGATCGAGATGTCGACCAACACCGAGCCCTTCTCCATGGTCTTGACCATGTCCTCGGTGACCACGCGCGGCGCCTTGGCGCTGGGGATCAGCACGGCGCCGACGACCAGGTCGGCATCGCGCACTTCCTGCGCCACGGTGGATTCGTAGGCGTACAGCGCGGTCACGTTCGGGCCCATCGCCATCATTTCGGCCAGGCGGTCCTGGCGCTTGTCGAACACCACCACGTTGGCACCCGCGGCGGCGGCCAGCGCGGCAGCGTTGCCACCGGCGGCGCCGGCGCCCAGCACGACCACCTTGCCGCGCGGCGTGGAGGCCATGCCGCCCAGCAGCTTGCCCTTGCCGCCCTGCGGGCGATGAAGCAGGGTCGTACCGATTTGCGTGGCGATGCGGCCGGCGATCACCGACATCGGCAGCAGCAGCGGCAGGCCGCCGTTCTCTTCGACCGACTCGAACGCCACGCCGGTCAGGCCGATGTCGAGCAGCGACTTGGTCAGCGCCGGCTCGGCGGCCAGGTGCAGGTAGCAGAACAGCAGGTGGTGCTTCTTCAGCAGGGCCAGGTCGCCGGCGATCGGCTCCTTGACCTTGACGATCAGCTCGCCCTTCTCGTACAGCGCGGCGGCGTCGGGAACGACGGTGATGCCTTCCTTGGTGTAGGCCTCGTCGGAGAAGCCGCTCTTCTCGCCGGCGCCGGCCTGGATGAACACCTCGTGGCCGCGGCGGACCAGGTCGGCGGCAGCAGCGGGGACGAGGGCGACGCGCCCTTCGAGGGTCTTGGTTTCGGAAGGAATACCGATACGCATGGCAGTTAGCAATCCTGTGGGGTTGGGCCGGCGCAAACGCGTCGACAGTGTGGGAAACCGGGAAGCGGAAGCTTGAATCGCTCGTCGCCCTTCCCCATCCTTGCGGGTTCCAAGCGCCGACTCTGCGGCGCGGCAGCATCCATGTCGCGCCCGGTCAAGGCAAATAACGATCAAAGCCGTCTGCAAACCCAAGGATTATAACGATGAGCACCCCCAAACACAGCCGCCTGCTGATCCTCGGCTCGGGCCCCGCCGGCTACACCGCAGCGGTGTATGCCGCGCGCGCCAACCTCAAGCCGACGCTGATCACCGGCCTGCAGCAGGGCGGCCAGCTCATGACGACTACGGAAGTGGACAACTGGCCGGGCGACGTCGAGGGCCTGCAGGGCCCCGCGCTGATGCAGCGCATGGCCGAGCACGCCGAGCGCTTCCACACCGAGATGATCTTCGACCACATCCACGTCGTGGATCTCAACCAGCGTCCGTTCCGCCTCAAGGGCGATTCGGGCGAATACACGGCCGACGCGCTGATCATCGCCACCGGCGCCACCGCCAAGTACCTGGGAATCGCCAGCGAGGAGAAGTTCAAGGGGCGCGGCGTGTCCGCCTGTGCCACCTGCGACGGCTTCTTCTTCCGCGAGCAGGACGTGGTGGTGGTCGGCGGCGGCAATACCGCGGTGGAAGAAGCGCTCTATCTCGCCAACATCGCCCGCAAGGTCACCCTGGTGCATCGCCGCGACAAGCTTCGCGCCGAGAAGATCATGCAGGACAAGCTGTTCGAGAAGGCCGCCGCCGGCAAGGTCGAACTGGTCTGGAACAGCACCATCGACGAAGTATTGGGCGACCAGTCCGGCGTGACCGGCGTGCGGGTGAAGGATGTCAATTCGGGCGCCACACGCGATATCGAGGCGACCGGCTTCTTCGTCGCCATCGGCCATACGCCCAATACCGGCATTTTCGAAGGCCAGCTGGAAATGCACGACGGGTATATCAAGATCCGCAGCGGTACCAGCGGCATGGCGACGGCGACCTCGGTGCCGGGCGTATTCGCCGCCGGTGACGTGGCCGACCACGTGTATCGCCAGGCGATCACCTCGGCCGGTTTCGGCTGCATGGCCGCGCTGGACGCCGAGCGCTGGCTCGACCAGCAGCACCTGATCGGCTGAGTTCGGCCCAGCCGCGAGGGGGCGAAACCGGCGACGCCCCCTGTAGGAGCGCCCCCTGTGCGCGACCGCCCGTAGCCCCATGGTCGCGCACAGGGTGCGCTCCTACAGACGGGCCATAAAAAAGCCCCATGCGCGAGCATGGGGCTTTTCTTTCATCAAGACGCGAGGAGTGCGATCAGGCCGCCACTTCCACGCCCGAAGCCTGGGCGCCCTTCGGGCCCTGGGTGACTTCGAACTTCACGCGCTGGCCTTCCTGAAGGCTGCGGAAACCCTTGGAATTGATGGCCGAGAAATGGACGAACACATCCTCCCCACCGTCCTCAGGCGCGATGAAGCCAAAGCCCTTGGCATCGTTGAACCACTTGACCGTACCGAAACGCATTGCGTGAACCTCTGACTAGGACTGGATGCACCAAGGTATTTGAGCTGGACCGCCGTTTCCCCTTGGTCAGCCGCCCCTGGCACGGGCAAAAGTATCAGCATGTTTACTGGTAAAGCGCAATATGCGGGATTAACTTTCGTGCGATAAAGCCATTAGCTGATTAGGACAGCATTGCCTTGAGCAATACCGGAACCTGCGCTGTGGCGGCCGCCAGGTGGGCAAAAATCTCCTCGATACTGATTTCCGCCTCGTCCCCGCAGCCGGCGGCGAAGTTCGCCACGAGCGACAGGCAGGCGTATTGGAGCTCCAGTTCGCGCGCCAGGGCCGCCTCCGGCATGCCGGTCATGCCGACCAGGTCGCAGCCGTCACGCTTCATGCGGGCGATCTCGGCGCGGGTTTCCAGCCGCGGCCCCTGGGTGGCGCCGTAACAGCCGCCGTCGATCACCGCTATGCCCGCCCTGCCCGCCGCATCCAGCAACGCCTGCCGCAGCGAGGCGGTATAGGGCTCGCTGAAGTCGATGTGCTTGACCTCGGCGCCCTCGACGTCGCAGAAGCTGGTGGCCCGGCCATGGGTATAGTCGATCAGCTGGTCAGGCACCACCAGCGTGCGCGGGCCCATGTCGGCCCGGATGCCGCCTACGGCGTTGACGCCGATCACCCGTCGGGCACCCAGCGCGTGCAGCGCCCACAAGTTGGCGCGGTAGTTGACCCGGTGCGGCGCCAGCGTGTGGCTTTCGCCGTGGCGCGCCAGGAAGGCCAGCCGCTTGCCGGCGAAGTCGCCCAGCACCACCTCACCCGAGGCCGGGCCGTAAGGGGTTTCCAGCGCGCGCCGGCTGACGTTCTCCAGGCCCGGAAACTGGTACAGGCCGCTGCCGCCGATGACGGCCAGGTCGATAAGGGAGGACTCTGCCATAGATGAAACCCGCAAACGGAAGAGAGGAAACGGGAGCGCGGGAAGCGCCGTAGGGTGGGCTTCAGCCCACCATCCGCACGCTGCGGCGGAATGTCGGTGAGCTGAAGCCCACCCTACGACCGCAACGCATAGATGGCCGGCAAGTTGCGGCCCTGCTCGTAGTAATCCATGCCGTAGCCGAACACGTAGCGGTCCGGCAGCTCCACGCCGTTGAAGTCCGGGGCGATGCCTGCCACGCAACGGTCATGCAGCTTGCGGCAGAGGCTGGCGATCAGCACGCGCCTGGCGCCGCGCTTCATGCAGTCGTCGCGCACGGCCTTGAGCGTGTGGCCCTCGTCGAGGATGTCGTCGACCAGCAGCACGGTACGACCGGCCAGCGCCGCCTGCGGTTCGCGCAGCCAGCACAGGTCGCTGCCGGCGGTGGCGCCGCGGTAGCGGGTGGCGTGCACGTAGTCGAACTCCAGGTCGGTGCGGATCGACAACGCGAGTTGGCCGGCGAACATCAGCGCGCCGTTCATCACGGTCAGGAACACGGCGCGCTCGCCGTCGAGGGTGGCGTCGATGCGCCGGCCGAGGTCGGCGATCACGGTTTCCAGTTCGTCGCGCTCGAACAGCACCTCGGCGTTGGCCAGCGCCTGCGCCAGCGGGGGAAGCGGAGTGGTCATGCGTTTCCTTCGGGTTCGTGCAGCGCGGTAACGCGTGCGATGAAGCGGTCGCGCTGCGGATTGTCCAGGAGGCCATCCCAGGTCGCGCCGATGGCGCCACGCATCGGTGCGAGGCGCTCCATGGCGTCGTCGGCCAAGAGCGGCAATGCGGCGATCGCCTCATCCACCACCTCGGGGAAGCAGGCCAGCACCAGGTCGCAGCCGGCGGCCAGGTGGGCCTTCACCCGTGCGCCGACGCCACCGGCGGCGCCCGCTGCGGCCATACTGATGTCGTCGCTGATGACGACGCCGGCGAAGCCCAGTTCGCCACGCAGGACGCCCTCGATCCATACGGGCGAGAAGCCGGCCGGACGGTCGTCGACTTCCGGGTAGATCACGTGCGCCATCATTACCGCCTCGGCATGCGCCTCGATGGCTTCGGCGAACGGGCGCAGGTCGGCATCGCGGATGGCTTCCAGCGAGCGCGGATCGATCGCCTGTGCCTTGTGTGTATCGGCAGCCACCGAACCGTGGCCGGGGAAATGCTTGAGCACCGCCGCCATGCCGCCCAGGTGCATGCCGCGCACGTAGGCCTGGGCCAGCTCGCCGGCGATGGCCGGGTCGGCGTGGAACGCGCGCGGGCCGATCGCGGCGCTGCCGCGCGCCAGGTCCACCACCGGAGCGAAGCTGAAATCCACCCCGCAGGCGCGCAGTTCGCTGGACATGACCCAGGCGTGCTCCTCGGCCAGGCGCACGGCATCGTCCGGATCGTGCGCATAGGTCGCGCCGATCCTCGACAGTGCCGGCAAGCGGGTGAAACCTTCGCGGAAGCGCTGTACCGGACCGCCTTCCTGGTCAACCGCGACCAGCAGATGCTCGCCACCGACCTCGCGAATGGATTCGGCAAGGCGTATCAGCTGCTCGCGGTTGGCGTAATTGCGCGCGAACAGGATGACCCCCGCCACGCCCGGCGCGACCAGCCAGTCGCGCTCGCGCGGTTCGAGTTCCAGCCCGGCCAGGCCGATCAGCAGCATGCCTGCTCTCCTGCGGTCTGTTCGCCGTCGGCCGCGGCGCGCTCGGCCTCGGTCCAGCGCGCGAACGGGTGAGCGATCAGGTTGACGTTGTAGTAGCGCGCCAGCGCGCTGACCTCGCGGCCCAGCCAGGCCGGGCGCGGAAACCCGGCATCGGCGGTGGGAAGCTCCACTTCGGCGACTACCAGGCCGGCGTTGTCGCCCAAGAACTCGTCGATCTCGAACAGCGTTCCGTCGACCTCGACGTGGTGACGCACCTTCTCGAGCACGCCGTCGCAAAGCGAGCCCAGCATCGACTGTGCGTCCTCCAGCGGTATCGGGTATTCGAACTCGGCGCGTTCGATGCCGAGCGTGGCGCTCTTGATGTTCAGCCACGCCCGTTCGCCTGCGCGACGCACGCGCACCGAGGCACGCGCGTGGCCCTCGTGCAGCGCCTGCGCGCCGACCAGGTAGCCCTGGGCGATCTGCTCGCTGCGCACGATCGACTGGCGCCAGGTGTCGCCAGCCAACAGGAATTTGCGTTCGATCTCGGTGGCCATCGGAAGCGGCAAGCGCAAGGCGGATCGTCAAGGATAGGCGCTGGGGGGCGTGATGGCGAGAACTGCGCCCTTCCGGAGCGTTCCGTTGACGAGCCCTTGTCTACGAACGCGGGGAGAGGCGGCAGGCGGATGGGACTGCATTCCAGGCCGAATGCCTTGGTGGTCTGCCGCAAGGTCTCCCCCATCCGCCCTGCGGGCACCTTCCCCCGTAAACGGGGGAAGGTTCTTGGGGCTCGACGAGGCGGTCCCGAGCCTTTCCACCGCGATCGCGGTGGGAAGGTGCCGACATGCCGCTGGCGCGCTTTCGATCGGAATGCCCGCTTTGTCGCGAGGCCCTCGCGTCCCTCGTCCGCGAGAGAAGCCCGGTACCGCCTAGCGTCGCTCGAACAGCGCGATCGACTCCACGTGCGCGGTGTGGGGAAACATGTCCATCACGCCGGCAGCCGTGAGCTCGAAGCCGTGGCGATGCACCAGCAGGCCGGCATCGCGGGCCAGCGAGGCCGGGTGGCAGGAGACGTAGACGATGCGGTCGGTGCCCTTGCGCGGCAGGTACTCCAGCACCTGCTCGGCGCCAGCCCGCGGCGGGTCGAGCAGGATCTTGTCCCACCCGGCGCGGGCCCAGGCGCTGCCGCGCTGGTCCTCGAACAGGTTGGCGACATGGAACGTCGCGTTGGCGATGCCGTTGCGCGCGGCGTTGGCGGCGGCTCGCTCGACCAGCCCGTGCTCGCCCTCGACCCCGGCGACCTCGGCCACGCGCCGCGCGATCGGCAGGGTGAAGTTGCCCAGGCCGCAGAACAGATCGAGCACGCGGTCGGTCGGTTGCGGATCGAGCAGCTCCATCGTCCGCGCCAGCATGCGCCGGTTCATGCCGGCATTGACCTGCACGAAATCCAGGGGCTGGAACTCCAGCTCCACATCGGCCACGCCCTCGCCGGCCGGCAGCCGGAAGGTCAGCCGCGGCTGCTCGGGCCACAGCGGGTGCACGCTGCTGACGCCGCCCGGTTGCAGGTAGATCGCCAGACCGTGCGCCTTGCCGAAGGCGACCAGCGCCTGGCTGTCCCGTTCACTCAGCGGCTTGAGGTGCCGGAACACCAGGGCGACGGTGTCGTCGCCGGCGGCGAACTCGATCTGCGGAATGTCGTTGGCCGCGTCCAGGCCCCCGATCAGCTCGGCCAGCAAGCCGATCCGACTGCCGATGGCCGGGTGCGCCACCTCGCAATGGCTGATGTCGGCCACGAAGCGCGGGTTGGACTCCTCGCGGAACCCGACCAGCACGCGTCCCTTCTTGGCCACCGCGCGCACCGACAGGCGGCCCTTGCGGCGATAGCCCCAGGGTGCGTCGGTGAGCGGCTCAAGCCAGCGCTTGGGTTCGACCTTGCCGATCCGCGCGAAGTTGTCCGACAGCACGCGCTGCTTGGCCTGGATCTGGGCCGGCGCGTCCAGGTGCTGCAAGGAACAGCCGCCGCATTGGCCGAAGTGCGCGCACTGCGGCTCGACGCGATGCGGCGAGCGCTCGAGCACTTCGAGCGTCTCGGCTTCGTCGAAGTTGCGGTGGCGCTTGCGTATCCCTAGGCGAACCTGCTCGCCCAGCAGTGCACCGCTGACGAACACGGTCTTGCCGTCGATGCGGGCGACGCCGCGGCCGTCATGGGCCAGGTCGGTAATGGTGGCTTCGAATTCTTTCATGGCACTCGTAAAACGCCTGCGCCCGGATCGGCGACCCGGGCGCAGCGGTCAAACAGGGGAACGGAGGGCGCGGCTTACTTGCGCTTCCAGGCGCCCGAAGCGTCCTGATAATACCAGCCGGCGTGGGCGCGCTCGATCCAGCCCTTGGCGAAGGTGGCACGGATCTGCGGCTCCCACTCGGGGTGGCCGTTGGCGCGGGCAATCTCCCGATACAGCGCATTGCGGTCGCTGTTCTCGTCCGCCACGGCGGCGGTGGCCTGCGCGCGCTTGCTGAGCGGGATCTTGCCGGCATCGTGCACGGCCACCAGCCCGTCCTTGGTAAAGCCCACCGCGCCGGAGTCGAGCAGCGCCTGCAAGGTGTTCTGGAAGCGCGCCTGCATGCGACCGCGGATCGCCTCGGTGGCCGGCGTCTGCACACGGATGTCGGGCGTGTCGGCATACGCGGCCGGCACCAGCAGGTCGAGAAGCATGGCCGAGGGGCGCGTCGGCTCCTGGGTCTGCGGCGCGGGCTTGGCGTCCTGCGCCGGCGCGCTGCCTTGGTCGATCACCGTACCGATGAAGCGATCGGCGGCCTTCTGCGCGGCGGCCTCGGGAAAGTACACGTTGATCGTGACGCAACCGACCAGGGCGACCATCACGGTGGTCAGCAGGGCGTAGACGAGCTTGCGCATGGATGGGCTCCTGAGGGTGTGTGTCAGCGGACCTGCGGGCCGCCGCCTTCGGTGGCCGCCTTCAGCCGGCTCACCAGGGTGGGCCAGTCGACCTCGTGCTGGTGGCCGATGACCTGGAGGTGCGGCAAACCGCTGCCCTCGACGATAGTGTAACCGTCCCCGCTATTCTCCAGCCCGCTCATGTGGCAGACCGTGCCGACCAGCGTGCAGTTGAGGCCGATACGCGCGTAGCCGAAGGTCTTGAAGAGCTTGAGCACCGCGCCTTGCAGGCCGGCGGCGATGCCGCCGCCACCGACCGAGGTGAGGTTGTTGACCGCACGCTGGCTGATCCGGCCGCCTTCATCGGCAAGCAGATGCGCCTCGAACGCGACCGGTTGCCAGTCGACCAGGCGAAGGTTGGCGATGCTGCCGTGCAGTGGGCCGGTGATGCTGCCGAAGTCGAACACGCTGGTGATCGAGCCCAGGTCCAGCTGGCGCAAGCCGATGTCCGCCGCCAGCACCGGGCTGGGCCCGAACGGCTGCGTCAGCGCGAGCTGGGTGATGTCCACGAAGCCGTTGAAGACGTTGACCGACAGGCCGCCGGACAACTCCACCGTGTCGTCCACCCAGCGCAGCGACGGGATCGCACCGCCGAGCGTGCCGGGAAACTGCGGCCAGCCCATCGTCTTGCTGAAGGCGGCCATATCCACGCCGGTGACGGCCAGCGAGGTTTCCAGCCGCTGGCCCCTGGCTGCGGCGGGGCGCCAGTCGAGCTGGCTCATGCGCACCGTGCCGCCGAGCAGGGCGACCGCCAGTGGCTGGGTCAATCCGAGCGTGCCGCCCTGGCTACGCCACTGTGCCCTGGCCGGTCCGAATGGCAGGCGATACAGGCGCAGAGCACGCCAACCGAGGCTGGTGGTGGGTCGATCCGCTTCCGCGGACCAGTCCAACCCGCCGTTGAGGTCGTCGATCGCCAGCCGGCCGTCGGCGGTCGCCAGGCCGAGATGGTCGGCGGTGAAGGCGAAGCCGCGCGGTCCTTCGTCGCGCAGGTCCAGGTTGCCGCTCAGGGCGCCAGTGATGCGCACATCGTGCAGGCCCAGCGTATCCAGCCAGGCGGCGCCGTAACGTTCGTAGGCGGCGGGGAATCGCGCCTGGAAGCGCTCCAGGCGCAACTTGTCGAGGTTGCCCTTGGCATCGAAGGCGAGCGCGCCATCCAGTTGCAGCGCATCGGTATCGTTGACGCGCAAGCGGTTGATCGCCAGCGCGCCGCCCTGGCCGACCGCGGCCACGTTGAGCTGCACAGGGTGGCTGGGGAGCTTCGCGTAGATCGGTCCGAGCAACAGCTCGCCACCGTGCAGCGTGGCATCCACCGTGAACCGAGCGGGGCCGCCCTGGGTGTCGATGCCGAGGCGGCCATTGGCGTCGACGCCTTGCCCGGCCAGCGTCCCGCTGGGGCTGTCGAAACCCACGCCGTCCAGGCTGAATTCACCCGACGACTGGATGCCGTTGTCGTGCACGTCCAGCGCCAGCTCGGCATCCAGTCGCCCGCCCGTGGGCCGGCCAGACCAGACCGTGCCGAGCAATCCGGCCAGCCATTGGGCGGGGAGGTTCTTCAGGGTGATCTGCGCGTGGGTGGTCTGGTCGAGCGGAACCCAGGCGCTGGCGGCCGCCGCGGCCTGGGTGACATCCGCCTGCAGCGTGTTGGCGCGCTGGTCGATCACCAGGTGCACGTCGGAATTGCCCAGTGCCCCGCCCGGTGCGCCGCGCAGGGCGACGGTGCCGTCCAGCAACCAGCGCATCTGCAGGTCGCGCGACAGTACGCCTTCCAGGTCCAGCCCGACGCGGCGCCAACCCATCGCCGCGACGTCGGCGCGTGCGGCGTGGAGCTTGAGCGCCAGCCCGCCGTTGCCGTCCTCGCCGATGTGCAGGCTCACCTGTTGCAGCCGCACGCCGGGCACCGCGACCACCTTGGCGGTCAGTTCGACATCCGCGCGGGCGGGCCCCGTCCACGCGGCGACGAGGAGCAGGCCCAGGCATAGCAACAGGCGGCGGGAGAAAGCGAGCATGTGCCATCATTCTGCCAAAGCCAGCTGAACGACATGGATTTCGTCAATGAGCACAGCCGCCTTTCTGCGCCAGCCACCGCCCTCCAGCCTTCCCCTGCCCTATGTGCTGGTGGCCGACGACGACCCGGCCAGCCGCCGTTTCCTCGGCGACGGACTGCGCGCCCTGGGTGCACAGGTGCACGAATGCGCCGACGGCCAGCTGGCGCTGGCGCGCGCCGCCATCGAAACCTTCGACCTGCTGCTGCTGGACTGCCGCATGCCCGGCGCCGGCGCGCGCGACGTGCTGGCGGCCCTGCGCGCCGACGCCACTGCGCGTTCGGCCGACGCGCCGGCGGTGGCGACCAGCGCCGAAGTTTCGACCGAGGATCGCCAACAATTGCTGGCCGCCGGCTTCAGCGACGTGCTGCTCAAGCCCTGCGAACTGGACGCGCTGCGCCCGCTGGTCACGCTCGCCCGCAACAGCGGCCGCCACACGCCGCTGCTGGACGATGCCGCCGGGCTGGTCAGCAGCGGCGATGCAGGCACGATGCAGGCGCTGCGCGGCCTGCTGCGCGAGGAGCTGGCGACGCTTCTGCAGGAATTGGACCTCTTCTGCCGTGAACCGTCACGCCTGATCGACCGGCTGCACCGGCTGCGTTCGGCCTGCGGCTTCTGCGGTGCCGCCGCGCTGGCGTTGCAGGCGACCCATCTGCAGCGACAGGTGGAGGTCGATGGCTCCGTAGGCGACGGGGCCCAGGAGCGATTCCGGCAAGCCCTCGCCGCGACTCTGGCGGTGCTGGAGCGCTGAGCGCAACGCAACGCGTCGTCAGGCCACTGGAAACAGGATCCCGCGTGAGGCTGAGAACCCTACTTCATCCTGTGCTGCTGTTTGCTGCCGTCGGTCCGGCGGTGGGAACACTCGCGTTTTCCGCCGTCCTCGCATTTCCGAACGCATCAGCGCCGCGCATCGTGCTCGGGACACTGCTCGCCTTCGCGCTGTCCCTGCCCCTGGGCTACATCCTGCAAGCAGTTCCGTTCGCCCTGACCGGTGCGGTGGCCGGCGCGCTGTGTTCCCACCGGACCACGCTTCCTCGGGCAACGCTTGTCGTGCTCACCGGCGCGATTTCGGCGTCCTGGATGCAATGGGGAAGGCTGTTCCAGTTCGGCTGGAGCGCGGTTGACTGGCGCTTTCCCGCGATCGGCGCAATCGCCGCCGCGGCGTCCCTGCTGGCGTACGTGCTGCGGCCTTCGTCCAGACCGACACGCCTTCGCGACAGGCTCGGGTCGAGCCCTCGTGCCGGGTGAATGGCTCAGCCCGATTGCCGCCGTGACATGGCCGCGGCCAGCACGCGCCATGCGTGCAGCTCGCCACCACCGAGGTGGAAGCGGATGACCTCGCGCATGAGACGACGCAGCGCCGCCAGCCCCGTGGCGTCGGGACATTGGTCGGTGGTGAGCGCCAGCAGGTCCGCCCCGCGGATCCCCCGCGGCGCATCGGGTGGGCAGGCCACCGGGCCATGTTCGACCTGGTAGCGATACCAGCCTTCCGGTGCCACCGGTTCGCCGCTGTCGGCCTCGGTATCCAGCTGCAGCGCATAGCCGATCGCCGCGAGCAGGTCGCGTTCGAAGCGCCGCAGTTGCCAGGCCAGCGCGCCAGGCCCGGCCAGGCGCGGCAGGGTGCGCGCGTAGGCCTCGAACAGCTCGGGTAGCGGATCCTGGCGACCGGTCAGGCGCACCACCAGTTCATTGAGGTAGAGCCCGGCCAGGCCCGCGTCGCCGGTCAGCCTGAGCGGTGTGCTGGCCGGTTCGGCCGCGCGCAGGGTGGCCAGTTCACCACGCAGCAGCAGGTCCAGCGCCAACGGCTGGAACGGTTCGAGCTGCGCACGCTGCACCCGCGCCCGTTCGCGCCGCACGCCGCGCGCGACCACGCCCAGGCGGCCGTGGTCGCGGGTGAGGCATTCGAGCAGCAGCGAGGTCTCCCGGTAGGGCCTCGCATGCAGGACGTAGGCGGGCTGCTGGTCGAGGAGCATGGTCTAGAGCCGGGATCGGGAATGGGAAAACCGGAATCGCCAGGCGGCTAACCGAGATTGCCGATGCTTGATGTCCGGCTCGGGACATTCAATCGGTATAGCCCAGCTTCTTGAGCATCGCCTCGTCGTCGACCCAACCCTCGCGCACCTTGACCCACAGCTTGAGGAACACCTTGCGCTCGAACAGCCGCTCCATGTGGCGGCGCGCGGCACTGCCGATGGCCTTGAGCTGGGCGCCACCCTGCCCGATCACGATGGCCTTCTGGCCGTCGCGCTCCACCCAGATCACCGCGTGGATTTCGGCAATACCGTCCTCGCGGTCGTTGAACTGCTCGATTTCCACCGTGGTGGCATAGGGCAGTTCCTGGTCGAGGCGGAGCATGAGCTGCTCGCGCACCATCTCGGCCGCAAGGAAGCGCTCGCTGCGATCGGTGATCTCGTCCTCGCCGAACACCGGCGGGCGTACCGGCAGGCGCTCGAGGATCGCGCGCTCCAGCTCCTTCAGCCCCTTCTGCTTGAGGGCACTGACGTAATGGATGTCCTCGAACTGGTGGTTGGCGGTCAGCTCCGCGACGAAGGGCAGCAGCGCGCCCTTGTCCTTGGCCAGGTCGACCTTGTTGATGGCCAGCAGGCGCGGCACGTTCTGCTCGACCAGCGCGGCGTACAGCGCCTCGTCCTCGTCGGTCCAGCGACCGGCCTCGATCAGCTGCACGGCCAGATCCACCTCGGCCATCGCGGTGCGGGCCGCGCGGTTGAGACTGCGGTTCATGGCGCGCTTGGCGCCCCGGTGCAGGCCGGGCGTGTCCACGTACATCACTTGCCCCGCCTCGCTGGTGGCAATGCCCAGGATGCGGTGCCTGGTCGTTTGTGGACGCGGGCTGACGATCGACAGGCGAAAACCGATCAGGGCGTTGAGCAGGGTCGATTTACCCACGTTCGGGCGACCGACCAGGGCCACCGCACCACAGCGATAGTTCTCGTGCGGCAGCTCGCCGGCGGTTTCGGGTTCGTCGTTCATGGCAGAAGGTGTTCCGGCGGACAGGGTGCAAAGCATGGCGCCGCCGCGCCAACGGCGCCAGCGACGGGGAAAATGGGGTTCAGGCGGGCGGCAGCGGCTCGGTCAGCTGGCCGAGCACGATCTCGGCTGCGTCCTGTTCGGCAGCCCGACGGCTGGGGCCGCTTGCGGCGGCGCACAACGGCGCCGGCTCGGCGATATTGCAGGTCACTTCAAAGACCTTGGCGTGGTCTTCGCCATGGCTGCCGGCCAGTTCATAGACCGGCAACGGCAGACCCCGCGCCTGCAACCATTCCTGCAGGCGGGTCTTGGCGTCCTTGGAGGATCTGGGCAAATCGGCGACGCGTTGGGCAAATAGCCCACGGACGGTATCGCGACAGGCGTCGAATCCGCCGTCGAGATACACCGCTGCGACCAGGGCCTCGAACGCATCGGCCAGGATCGAGTCACGGCGAAAGCCGCCGCTCTTGAGCTCCCCCGACCCCAGCTTGAGCCCGTCGCCCAGCTCCAGTTCGCGCGCCACCACTGCCAGCGCCTGGCCATTGACCAACTGCGCGCGCAGCCGCGAAAGCTCGCCTTCGCTGGCGCGGGGGTGCGCGTCGAAAAGCATTTCCCCGACCACCGCGCCGAGCAACGCATCGCCGAGAAACTCCATGCGCTCGTTGTTCGGCCGGCCCGCACTGCGATGGGTCAACGCGAGCTCGGCGAGCGCGGGATCCTGGAAACGGTAGTCCAACTTCACGGGCGGTCAGATCGAGGGCACATTGCCCTGCAGCGGCACGCTCTTTTCGAAGTGCAGCAGGAAGTCGATGTTGTAGACGAATGGAACCTGCTTGTCATAGGCCACGTGCAGCTGGTTGCCGTTGGAGCGGTCGATGGTGATGTCCCGCGGCTGGATGGTGGCGTCATCCACGTACTGGAAGCCCAGCTTGAACATCAGGTCGCGGCGGATCTCGTCCAGCGATTTGCCGTCGGCGCCCTCGGTCGAGACCTGATTCATCGCTTTGACCACGCCCATGTATTCGCTGTACGCCGGCACCAGCTTCATTGCCATGTAGCCGAAGAAGGCCACGACGGCCAGAACGACTAGAAACCCGATCAGGGTGATACCCGCTTGCTTGCTCTTCATAGTCCCCTCGCTATGCCGCTGCAGCGGCTATTTCGTCTTTATTCTGCGCGCCGCCCTGGCCCTGGGTCACGGGCGCCGCCAGTGGCGCCCGTCACGTCCTGCGTCAGTGGATGATCTTGCCAATACGCCCGAAATCGATCCAGCCGTCGTGGGTGCCCTTCCAGCTCAGCCAGATCAGGAAGGCCTTGCCGGCCAGGTTCTGTTCCGGCAGGCAGCCCCACCAACGGCTGTCGGTGCTGTTGTACCGGTTGTCGCCCATGACGATATAGCAGCCGGGCGGCACCTTGGCGGGCACCTTGTCGTTGGGGATCGACAGCGGCACCGAATACGCCGGCATGCGGGCGATCATGTGATCGATGCTCCCCTTGCCCTCCGAACGCGGCAGGTGCTCGGTCCAGACCGTAGCGCCGTAGTCGCGCATCAGCCGCGATTCGTCGCCGTTGGGACGGCCCTGGAACGGCCCGGTCAGGTCGGCAGGCACCGGCGTGCCATTGATCAGCAACTGGTCGCCGTGAGACTCGATCGTGTCGCCCGGCAGGCCGATCACACGCTTGATCCAGTTCTGGTTCGGCACCGCGGCATGCGGGTCGGAGCAGCTTATGTCGCCGCTGCGCACCCACTGGCCGTTCTCGTCCTGGCACAGGTAGCCGGGAAAGCGGAATACCACCACGTCGCCGCGCTTGGGCTCACCCAGGTCGAGGAACTTGTTGTTGAAGGCCGGCATGCGCAGGCCGTAGGCGAACTTGTTGACCAGGATGAAATCGCCCACGTCGAGCGTCGGCATCATCGAACCGGACGGGATGCGGAACGGCTCTGCCACGAACGACCGCAGCACCAGCACCACCAGCACCACCGGAAACAACGAGCGCGCCCAGTCCACCGGCACCGGATCGCGGTACTCCTCGCCGACCGCGTCCAGGCGCGCCTTGCGCTTGTTGTACAGAAACAGCCGGTCCAGCCCCCACACCACGCCGAAAAGCACGGTAAGGGCAAGCAGGATGGCGGAGAAATCGAATTCCATGGTGGCTCCCTTTGAGCCGGGAATCGGACTTCGGGATTCGGGATTCGCAGCGCAAGTCCGCTCTTCGAATCCCGAATCCCGAAGGCCACATTCCGGCCTGACTATTTATCCACTTTCAGAACGGCAAGGAAGGCCTCCTGCGGAATTTCCACGCGGCCGACTTGCTTCATGCGCTTCTTGCCTTCCTTCTGCTTCTCCAGAAGCTTCTTCTTGCGGCTGACGTCGCCGCCGTAGCACTTGGCCAGCACGTTCTTGCGCAGCGCCTTGACCGTGGAGCGGGCGATGATCTGCGCGCCGATGGCCGCCTGGATCGCCACGTCGAATTGCTGGCGCGGAATCAGGTCCTTCATGCGCTCGACCAGGTCACGGCCGCGGCGGTCGGCATGGCTGCGGTGCACGATCAGGCTGAGCGCATCCACGCGGTCGCCGTTGATCAACACATCCACGCGCACGAACGGGCCGGCTTCGAAGCGCTCGTGGTGGTAGTCCATCGAGGCGTAGCCGCGCGAGACCGACTTCAGGCGGTCGAAGAAATCCAGCACGACCTCGGCCAGCGGCATCTCGTAGCTGATCTGGACCTGCGTGGCCATGTACTGGATGGAGCGCTGCACGCCGCGCTTTTCCTCGCACAGGGTGATGATGTTGCCGATGTAGTCCGGCGGCGTAAGGATGTTCGCGACAATGATGGGCTCGCGGATCTCGTCGATCTGCGGCACCGGCGGCAGTTTCGCCGGGTTGTCCAGATCCATCACGGTGCCGTCGGTCTTGAGCACCTCGTAGACCACCGTCGGGGCGGTGGTAATGAGGTCGAGGTCGTACTCGCGCTCCAGGCGTTCCTGCACGATTTCCATGTGCAGCATGCCGAGGAAGCCGCAGCGGAAGCCGAAACCCATCGCCTCGGACGATTCGGGCTCGAAGAACAGCGCCGCATCGTTCAGGCGCAGCTTGTCCAGCGCCTCGCGCATCGCCGGATAGTCGTCGGCGGAAACCGGAAACAGGCCGGCGAACACGCGCGGCTGCATGGTCTGGAAACCCGGCAGCGGCTTCTCCGCCGGCTTGGCGGCCAGGGTCAGCGTGTCGCCGACCGGCGCGCCGTGCACGTCCTTGATCGAGGCGTTGATCCAGCCCACCTCGCCGGCACCGAGCTTCTCCAGCTTCTTGCGCTTGGGCGTGAACACGCCGACGTCGTCGACCTCGTGCACGCGGCCGGTGGACATCACCAGCAGCTTGTCGCCGGGCTTGATCTCGCCCTGCATCACGCGCACCAGCGAGATGACGCCGAGGTAGTTGTCGAACCAGGAGTCGATGATCAGCGCCTGCAGGCGGTCGGTATCGCGCGGCTTGGGCGGAGGGATGCGCGCAACGATGGCCTCCAGCACTTCGGTGACGTTCTGGCCGGTCTTGGCGCTGATCGCCACCGCCTCCTCCGCGTCGATGCCGATCACCGCCTCGATCTCGCCCTTGACCTTGTCCGGGTCGGCCGTGGGCAGGTCGATCTTGTTGAGCACCGGCACGACTTCGAGCCCCTGCTCCACTGCGGTGTAGCAGTTGGCCACCGACTGCGCTTCCACGCCCTGGGCCGCGTCGACCACCAGCAGCGCGCCCTCGCAGGCGGCCAGCGAGCGCGACACCTCGTACGAGAAGTCGACGTGCCCGGGCGTATCGATGAAGTTGAGCTGGTACGTCTTGCCGTCGCGCGCGGTGTAGGGCAGCGACACGGACTGAGCCTTGATCGTGATGCCGCGCTCGCGCTCGATCGGGTTGTTGTCGAGCACCTGCGCTTCCATCTCGCGTTCGCTCAGGCCGCCGCAGAGCTGGATGATGCGGTCGGCGAGCGTCGACTTGCCGTGGTCGATGTGGGCAATGATGGAGAAGTTGCGGATCAGTTCCATGGAATACGCTGGTAGGGCTTTCGCGGCCTGCAAAGGCCGCGGACCGCCGGGATGGCGATACGAACCCGGTATTGTCGCATGGAAACGGACAGCGCCCACCAAGCTTGCCTGTGCAGGAGCCCGCCTGGAGCGATGCTTTGTCCGTCATCGGGCAAAGCATCGCCCGCAAGCGGGCTCCTACAGGTCAGGCGCGGGTCTACTTGTCTGAAGGCACGGTCAGGGCGATGAAGCGGGTGTCATCACCACGGCGCACCAGAAGCAGCACCGTATCGCCCGGTTTGACGTCCTTGGTCGCCGCGCGGAAGGCCGAGACGCTGCCGACGTTCTGCTGGCCCACGCGAAGGACCACATCCCCCGGCTGCAGGCCGGCGCGCGCCGCGACCGGGCCGGTGATGTCGGCGATCAGCACGCCTTCGCCCTTCTTCAGGTCCAGCTGCTGGCGGGCATCCTCGTCCAGCTCGCGCACGCTCAGCCCCAGCGCCGCCGAACCGGACTGCACCGGCGAGTGGTCGCCGCCGCTGGCGCCGGCCTTGTCGTGCGGCGCTTCGCCTACCGTCACCTGAACGGTCTGCTTCTTGCCATTGCGCAGGATCTCCACCGGCACCTTGGTGCCCGGCTTGGTCATGCCGACCACCGGCGGCAGGTCGCCGGCGTCCATGATGGGCTGGCCGTTGTAGCCGGTGATGATGTCACCGACCTGGATGCCTGCCTTTTCGGCGGCGCTACCGTCCTGCACCACACCCACGATGGCGCCGCGCGGGTTGTCCATGTTGAGCGCCTTGGCGATCTGGCTGTCTACGCCGCGCACCTGCACGCCGAGCTGGCCGCGGGTGACGTAGCCGTGGTCCTTGATCTGCTGCACGGCGCTCATGGCGACGTCGATCGGAATCGAGAACGACACGCCCAGGTAGCCGCCGGTGTTGGAATAGATCTGCGAGTTGATGCCGACGACCTGGCCCTGCAGGTTGAACAGCGGGCCGCCGGAATTACCGCGGTTGATCGGCACGTCGGTCTGGATGAAGGAGGTATAGGGCTGATCGCCGCTTCCCAGGTTGCGACCGACGGCACTGACGATGCCCTGCGTCACCGTGTAGTCCAGGCCGAACGGCGAGCCGATCGCCAGCACCCACTGGCCCGGCTCGAGCGAACGCGATTCGCCGATCGATACCGCCGGCAGGCCGCTCTGGTCCACCTTGAGCAACGCGATGTCGTAGCTCGGGTCGGTGCCGACCACCTTGGCGGTAAGGGTGCGCCGGTCCTGCAGGCGAACGGTGACGGTATCGGCGCCGTCGACCACGTGGTTGTTGGTCAGGATGTAGCCGTCGCTGGAGATGATGAAACCCGAGCCGAGCGAGGTGTGCTCCTGCTCCTCCGGCGAAGGCATCATCGGCATGCCGAAGAAGCGACGGAACAGTTCCATCTGCGGATCGTCCCGCATGCCCGCCTGCGTGCGCGGCTCGCGGCGCTGGCCGTTGTACTTGGCCTCCACGTGCACCACGGCGGGTGCGTTCTTCTTCACGATGCCGGTGAAGTCCGGCAGGCTGGCCATCGCCGGCGCGGGCGCACTCTTGGCTGCCGGCGCGTTGGCCTGGGCAGCCGGCGGTTCGGCCTGGGCGCAACCGGCCGTCACCAGGCCCATCAGCACGCAGCAAGCCAGGGTACACAGGGGAATTCGGTTCATGGGTTCTCCTCCTTCAGGCGAAAACAGGGGCGCAACCGTGCAGGCCCGCGAGGCGGGCCGGCCGATGGCTAGGGGGAAGACGACCGCGGCGGGGACACGCGGAAGCAGGTCACTGGGCGCCGGCAGTCGCCTGGCGCGGATAGCGGGCGGTGGCTGCCCGCTGCGGATCGATCAACAGGTAGTAGCCCGGTTCGTCGCTGGGCACACGCACCGGCTGCACGCGATAGGGCGACAGGCTGCGCGCGTAGGGCATCAGCCCTGCACCATAGCTTTCCCCGAGCGTGGCAGCAGCCTGTTGACTGTAGCGGGAGGCGGTGTCGCCGCTGAGCCAGGGCGGTACCGCGGCGGGCGCGGCCGGTTCCGCCGGGACCGTGAGCCCGGCGGCCGGCGTGCTCTGCGCCAGCCCCGTGGACGCACGATCCTCGTCCGTCACCGGCCGGGCGATCATCAGCGCGGCCACGGCGACGCTGGCGGCAATGGCACCGCCGGCGGACCAGCGCAGCCAGTGCGGCGCGCGGCGCCCTGCCTTGGCGTCGGACTCCTGCGCGATCGCCTGTTCGACGCGTGCCGCGAACCCGGCCGACGCGAACGCCGGCAACTCCCGGCGCAGCCCGTCACGCGCCAGGTGGTAGCGCGTCCAGGTCTGCCTCAGTTCGGCGTCGTGCTCGAAGCGGCGCAGCAGGAAGCGCAACTCCTCGCGGGCGAGTTCGCCGTCGATGCCGGCCGAAAGGTGTTCACGTTGGTCTTGCGTCATGTCGGTTGATCCTCGCGGTCCGAGAGCAGTGGCCGCAGTTGCTGATCGATCGCTTCGCGCGCACGGAAGATCCGCGAACGCACGGTACCGATGGGACAGCCCATCGCCTCGGCGATTTCCTCATAGCTCAGGCCGTCCACCTCGCGCAGCGTGATGGCGGTCCGCAGCTCCTCTGGCAGCGCTTGGACAGTGTCGAAGACGGTTTGTTCAATTTCCTGCCTAAGTAGTTCGCGCTCGGGCGTGGCGCCCTCCTGCATCCGCTCGGCGCCGGTCAGGAAAACCGCGTCTTCGGCCGCGATGTCGTCCATGGGCGGGCGGCGCCCCATTGCGACCAGATGGTTCTTGGCCGTGTTGACCGCGATCTTGTACATCCAGGTATAGAACTGGCTGTCGCCGCGGAACGAGCCGATCGCCCGCCAGGCGCGGACGAAGGCTTCCTGCGCCACGTCCTCGCACTCGGCGTAGTTGTTGACGTAGCGGGAGATCAGGCCGATGACCTTGTGCTGGTACTTGCGCACCAGCAGGTCGAAGGCGCGCCGGTCGCCGTTTTGGACACGCTCGACCAGGGCGCTATCCAGTTCGTTTTCGCCCATCCGGGCCGTCTCCTTCGATAACCGCTTGGGTGGCGCCAGCCGGATGGTAACGCGCCGGCCTCAGACAAGCGGCAGCAGCGCAAGTTCACACGGGCGTCACGATGGCTGGCCAGTCCAAAAAAAGCCGTCGACGGACGACGGCACACGAGCAGAGATGCGGCATGGACCGCCAGGTTCAAGGGTAGCTGTCGTCGGGTGGGCATCAGCCCAGCACGTTGGGTAAGGCGTAGGAAGGTGGGCTGAAGCCCACCCTACGGACTCACGCCACGTTGGCCTGCGGCTCGGCCAGCAGGCGCTGGCGCTCGGCCAGCAGGCGGTCGAAGCTGGGGTGCGGCAGCGGACGGCAGAACAGGTAGCCCTGCAGCTCGTCGCAGTGGTTGGCGCGCAGGAACTTCAGGTGCTGCTCGATCTCCACGCCCTCGGCCACCACGCCGCGCTTCAGGCGGTGCGCCATCTCGATGGTGGCGCGCACGATCGCCTCGTCGTCCGGATCGATGCCGATGTTGCGCACGAAGCTCTGGTCGATCTTGATGCGGTCGGCCGGCAACTTGCGCAGGTAGTCCAGCGAGGCGGCACCCGTGCCGAAATCGTCGATGGCGATACGGCAGCCGAGCCGGTGCAGGCCGTGCAGGTTCTCCACAAGATTGGGCACCGCCTTGATGCTGATGCTCTCGGTGACCTCCAGCTCCAGCAGGCGTGGGTCCAGGCCCGACTCGGCCAGCGCAGCGGTCACGGTGTCCAGCAGGTCCGGCTCCATCAGCTGCACGGCCGAGAGGTTGACACCCAGGCGCAGGCGCAGGCCGTACTTCTCCTCCCACTCATGCGCCTGGCGGCAGGCGGTGCGCAGCACCCAGGCGCCGAGCGAGACGATCAGGCCGGTCTCCTCGGCCAGCGGGATGAACACGCCGGGGCTGATCGGGCCCAGTTCCGGGTGCTCCCAGCGCACCAGCGCCTCCATGCCGACGATGTCCTCGCTTTCGGCGTCGACCTGCGGCTGGTAGAACACGCGCAGTTCGCCGTTGCCCTCGGCGTGGCGCAGGCGGGTCTTGAGCAGCACGTCGTGCTGCTGCGCCTGTTCGGGGCTGATCTCGTAGAACTGGAAGTTGTTGCGGCCCTGGCGCTTGGCCGCATACATCGCCTCGTCGGCGTGTTTGAGCAGGGTTTCGGCGTCGAGCGCGTCGTCGGGGTAGAAGCTCACGCCGATCGAGGCGGTGACCTTCAGCGGCGCTTCCTCGCCGGCGATCTTCAGCGGCGCCTCCATCACCTGCACGATCTTCTCGGCCACGCGCAGCACGTCGTCGTTCTTGATGATGTGGCGCAGCACCACCACGAACTCGTCGCCGGCATAGCGGGCCACGGTGTCGGAGGCGCGCACGCTGGAGCACAGGCGGTGGGTGACCGTCTTGAGCACGTGGTCGCCGGCTGCGTGGCCGAGCGTGTCGTTGATGTCCTTGAAGCGGTCCAGGTCGACGAACAGCACGGCGAAGGTTTCGCGGGTGCGGTGCGCCTCGCGGATGATGGTGTCCAGGCGGTCGTTGAACAGCAGGCGGTTGGGCAGGCCGGTCAGCGCATCGATCAGGCCTTCGGCGCGGCCCTGCTCGCGGGTCAGCCGCAGCTCCTGCGCATGCGCGAAGCGCGCCGCGGCGCAGCGCAGCACCGGCTCGACAAGGCCCATGTCGCCGAACGGCGTACGGCTGCCGACCAGCAGGGCGCCCAGCACCGAGCGCCGCTCGTCGAACAGCGGCAGGCCCGCGAAACCGGACACGCCCAGCATCCCGACCAACGGATCGCTGGCACCGAGCTTGCGCGCATCGGTCGGGTGCAGCACCGTCTTGCCGTCCAGCACCTGCCGCAGCACGTTCTGCTGGGCCGGCGCGGGCCAGGGTTGGTCCTCGCCGCGCCACAGCTGGATCAACAGGTTGGGGCCGGAGGCTCCTTCGGCCGGCCGCGACGACCACAGGGCGAGATAGTCCAGGCCCAGTTCGTCGACCAACAGCCGGGCGGCGACCTTCTGCGTGTCGATACCGCTGGCCGAAGCGAACATGCGCGAAAGCAGGCTCAGGGCGGCCTCGGCACGAATGTCGGCGCGGTCGCTGCGGAACAGCAGCGCGATCGCATCCTGTTCGCCGTAGCGGATCCGCCGCGCGCTGGCCTGGCCGGTGTCGGCGCCACGGCTGGAGCGCCGCTGGCACGCGTACCAGCGACGATCGGCCTGCTGCAGCACGTGTTCGATGGCAATGCCCTCGAACGCCAGCAACTCGCGCAGGCCCCTACCCACCAGCTGCTCGACCTCGAGGTGGCTGTGCCGCACCACGGCCGAACTGGTTTCCAGCACACGCTCGGTCTGCGGCTCGACGATCAGCCATTCGCCCGCGTCCTCCTCGAACGCGAAGCGGTATTGATCCGGACCGGCCTGTACCGGCATGCCCGCCTGCGGCCGGGTGCGGCGCCAGCGGGCGACCAGCTCCAGTTCCACCTGCGAGGCATACAGCCAGTCGGAAACGCCCGCTGGAAGCTGGCCGGGCTTGACGGTGGCGCCATCGGCGATCACCGCGATCATGGGCGCCTCGGCGCAGGCCGGGATGCGACGCAACTGCTCGCAGGTGGCCTGCGCATCGATCTCGTCACCGTCGAACGCCACCACCGCCAGCATGAGTGGCGCTCGACCGTCCAGCAGCAACTCGGCATGCGGCACGCCGCGGGCCGTGTGGATGGTCGGGTGGCCGGCGCCATCGAGGGCGTCGAACACGTTCCGGCGCAAATCGCGCTGGGCAGCGACCACCAGGATGCCGGCGTTCACGCGTTCCTCCGCTTCAGGCGAACAGCCAGCGGCCGTCGCGCAGGCGCGGACGCAGCGGGGCATCCGGCCGGCCCTTCAACGCCAGGGCGATGTCACCCAGGTGATCGACCAGCGCCGGCGAGGCATCCAGCAGCACCACCCGGCGCACTTGACCGGCCGGCAGTTTGGCCAGCTGGCGCAGCAGGGTGCTGTCCATCGCCGACAGCGGCGGCTCCAGGCCCATCAGCAGGTAGACACCAAAATGCATGCTCTGCTGCATGTAACGCAGCGCGGCGCCCAGGCGCTGGCTGCCCGGTACGCGCGCATGGGCATCGATCAGGTTGCCCAGGCCCAGGTCCGGCTGCCACAGGTATACCGCCTGCCCGCTCCGACGCACGATGGCGCGGAACTGCTCGATCAGCGCCTGGTTGTCGCACCCCTCGAGCAGGATCAGCCCCGCGGGCGCAGCCAGGATGCGCTCGAAGATCTCGATGCCGGGGGGCGGCGGGGCGGAGGCCAGCAGGGGGTTCATCGAGCGTAAGTTACGGACTTGCGGGCGAAGCGCAATAGCGCCAGGTCACCGTTCCGAAAAATGGGACGGCCGGGGCTCACAGGGCTCAACTCGCATTCATCCGCACGCAGCGGTATGGTTCTGGGCTCCCCGGCCACACCTCCCAACGCCATGTTCGAAGGATTGCGCTTCAATCACTGGAAGACGAGCGTGGACGATGCCGGCATCGTCACCCTGACCCTGGACCGCGCCGACAGCAGCGTCAACGCCATTTCCCGCGAGGTGCTCGACGAGCTGGCACAGATCGTCGAACGCCTGGCGATCGAAAAGCCGACCGGCGTGATCGTCCATTCGGCCAAGGCCTCCGGCTTCGCCGTGGGCGCCGACATCAAGGAATTCGTGCGCTACGCCGAGCAGGACACCGTGCTGGAGAACATCCGCCATGGCCAGCAGGTGTTCGAGTCGCTCGCGCGCCTGCCCTTCCCGACCGTAGCCGCGGTGCACGGTGCCTGCATGGGCGGCGGCACGGAGCTGGTCCTGGCCTGCCGCCAGCGCATCGCCGCCGACGACGAGAAGACGAAGATCGGTCTGCCCGAGGTCATGCTCGGCATCCATCCCGGCTGGGGCGGCACCGCTCGCCTGCCGCGGCTGATCGGCGCTACCGAGGCGCTGCCGATCATGCTTACCGGCCGACCGCTGTCGGCGCGGCGTGCCCTGGCCCTGGGCGTGGTCGACCGCGTGGCCCCACCGCCCGAGCTGCTGGCCGAGGCCCGTGCCCTGCTGCGTCGCCCGCATGCGCGGCCGTTCGCGCAACGCGCCAAGGCATGGGCGACCAACTGGTGGCCGGTGCGCCAGATCCTGGCGCCGATGGTGGTCAAGCAGACCGCGGCCAAGGTGCGCAAGGAGCATTATCCGGCACCGTTCGCGCTGATCGACGTCTGGCAGAGCGGCGGCGCCAGCATCCAGCAGCGGCTGAAGCTCGAGGCCCGGTCGGTCGCGAAACTGGCAAAGACGCCCACGGCACACAACCTGATCCGCGTGTTCCTGCTGCAGGAACGCCTGAAGGGCGCCGGCGGCGGAGTCGACCCGGGCATCCGGCGCGTACACGTGGTCGGCGCCGGCGTGATGGGCGGCGACATCGCCGCCTGGGCGGCCTACAAGGGTTACGAGGTCACCCTTCAGGACCGCGAGATGAAGTTCATCCAGCCCGCGCTGGACCGCGCCCGCGGCTTCTACGAGAAGAAGCTCAAGACGCCGGAGAAGATCCAGGCCGCCACGGGCCGCCTGCGCCCCGATGTCGAAGGCACCGGCGTGGCCACGGCCGACCTCGCGATCGAGGCGATCTACGAGAACGCCGAGGCCAAGCGCGAGCTCTACGCGAAGATCGAACCGCAGTTCAAGGCGCAGGAAATCCTCGCCAGCAACACCTCCAGCATCCCGCTGGACGAACTGCGCCAGGGCCTGGTCGCGCCACAGCGGTTCCTCGGGCTGCACTTCTTCAACCCCGTGGCGCAAATGCCGCTGGTGGAAGTGGTGCGCCATGACCAGCTCGACCCTGCCATCGAAAAGCGCGCGCTGGCCTTCTGCAAGGCGCTGGGCAAGGTGCCGGTGGCGGTCAAGGGTACCCCCGGCTTCCTGGTCAACCGCATCCTGATGCCCTACCTGCTCGAAGCCCTGCGCCTGTACAGCGAGGGCGTCCCTGGCCCGGTGCTGGACCGCGAGGCGAAGAAATTCGGCATGCCGATGGGACCGATCGAACTGGCCGACACCGTCGGCCTGGACGTGTGTGCCTCGGTCGGCAAGGAACTGGCTCCGTTCCTGGGGTTGGAGCTGCCGCCCGGCATCGAGGACAAGCTGGAGACCGGCAAGCGCGGCAAGAAAGATGGCCAGGGCCTGTACGTCTGGCAGGACGGCAAGCCGGTCAAGCCGGAGGTCGACCCCGACTACACGCCTGCGCCAGACCTGCAGGACCGCATGATCCTGCCGATGGTCAACGAGGCGGTCGCCTGCCTGGCCGACGGCGTGGTGGACGATGCCGACCTGCTCGACGCGGGCGTGATCTTCGGCACCGGCTTCGCGCCGTTCCGCGGCGGCCCGATCCAGTACATCCGCAGCGAGGGCGTATCGACCGTGCGCGCGCGCCTGGAGCAGCTGGCGCAACGCCATGGCGAGCGGTTCCTGCCCAAACAGGGGTGGGACTTGCCCGCCCTCGCCTGACACCCCGCGCCCTGTGGGCGCGGCTGTTACAGACCTCGCTGATGCCCGCGCACCGGCGATATCCCCGTAGGAGCCCGCATGCGGGCTCCTGCAAGGGCATCGCGGGTGGTTACCACATCAGGTCGTCGGGCACGCCGTCGTCGTCGGCCGGCGCCTGCGGGTCGACCAGCAGCGCCAGCAGGTGGGCGTCAATGCTGCGAACCTGCTCGGCGATCGCCTGGCTGACCACCAGGTAGCGACCGTTCTGCTGGACGATGCCCAATCGCCCCTCGTTGAGCGCCGTGAGTTGCTCGGCATCCACGTGCACGCGCCGGATCTTGCCGCCGTACTCGAAGTGGCGCACCTGGTCGACCTCGGCCTTGTTCAGCACCTGGCCCTCCAGCAACTTCTGGATCTTCGCCTTGCGTTCGCGCCTGAGGCGCGCCTGTTCGGCGGCTTCCTGCTCGGCACGCTTGCGCTCGGTGGCCTCGGTCTGTGCGCGAATGGCGTAGGCCTTGGCCAGGTCCATTTCACCGTTGTCGCGACGCGGCGGCGGTGCATGCGGCCGGCCCTTGCCCTGCGGCGGACGTCCGCCCCGGGGTGGCTGGGACGGCGACTTCGCGCGCTGTTCCTCGCGCACCTGCTTGACGATGCCGCTTTTCAGCAGCTGATCACGGAGAGAGTCGGCCATGATCCGGCTCCAGTTTTGCGTTGGTCTTCCGGAGGCGCTTCGCGCATCCGGTACTTGTCAATAATGAGGCGGCGGCGGTTCGCTGTGCGGATCGCTGCCCTGCGCCGTGCGCAGCGAGGCGAGCTCGGCACGCAGGTCATGCAGCACGCGTTCCAGCGCCACCAGCCGCATGGCCTGTTCGGCATCGGCGCCCGCGAGCGCAGCCACCGTATCGTCGAGGAAGGTGAGGCGCACCTCGAGCTCCTCCAGGCGGCGCTCGATGTCAGACATTCGCCGGCCTCAGCGAACGCCCGCGCCCGATGCCGTAATAGGCCAGCCCCATGTCTTCCACCTGCGCCGGGTCGTAAAGGTTGCGCCCGTCGAAGATGGCCGGGTCCTTGAGCTCGTCGCGGATGCGCGCGAAGTCCGGCGCACGGAACGCCTTCCACTCGGTCACGATCGCCAGCACGTCGGCACCCTCCAGCGCCTCGTACGCGTCCTCGCACAGCGCCAGGTCCGCCCGCTCGCCGTAGATGCGCGTGGTTTCCTCGCGCGCCTCCGGGTCGAACGCGCGCACCTTCGCGCCGGCGGCCCACAGTTGTTCCATCAACCGCCGGCTGGACGCCTCGCGCATGTCGTCGGTGTTGGGCTTGAACGCCAGGCCCCACAGCGCGACGGTCTTGCCCTTGAGCGCACCGCCGTAGTGCCGCTCGATCAGCTCGAACAGCTTGCCCTTCTGGGCGTGGTTGACCGCCTCCACCGCACCGAGCAGCTTCGCCTCGAAATCCACCGCGCGCGCGATCCGCTCCAGCGCCTGCACGTCCTTGGGGAAGCACGAGCCGCCGTAGCCGCAGCCGGGGTAGATGAAGTGGTAGCCGATGCGCGGATCCGAACCGATGCCGCGGCGCACCTGCTCCACGTCGGCCCCGACCCGCTCGGCGATGTTGGCGACCTCGTTCATGAAGCTGATCTTGGTCGCCAGCATCGCGTTGGCCGCGTACTTGGTCAGTTCGGCCGAGCGCTCGTCCATCACCACCGTGCGGTCGTGGTTGCGGTTGAACGGGGCGTAGAGCTTGCGCAACACCGCCGTGGCGCGCTCACTGGAGCTGCCGATCACGATGCGGTCCGGACGCAGGCAGTCCTCGACCGCGTCGCCTTCCTTCAGGAACTCGGGGTTGGAGACCACGTCGAACGGAATCACCGCGCCACGCTCGGCCAGCGCCTGGGCGATGGTCGCGCGCACCTTGTCGGCCGTGCCCACCGGCACGGTCGACTTGTTGACCACCACCGCGTAACGGTCTAGGTGCTGGCCGATGCTGCGCGCCACTTCCAGCACATAGCGCAGGTCGGCGCTGCCGTCCTCGTCCGGCGGCGTGCCCACGGCGATGAAGATCACGTCGCCGTGGTGCACCGCAGGCTCAGCCTCGGTGGTGAAATCCAGCCGGCCGCTCTCGTGGTTGCGCTTGACCATCGGCGAGAGGCCCGGCTCGTAGATCGGCACTTCGCCGTTCTTCAGCCGCGCGACCTTGGCCGCGTCCACGTCCACGCAAAGCACGCGGTTGCCCATCTCCGCCAGGCAGGTGCCGGTGACCAGGCCCACGTAGCCGGTGCCGAACAGGGTGACTTTCAGTGTCATGCGAAATCCTTCTGATTCGAGGAGGGAAGCGGTATCAGGCCTTGGCGCCGGCGTACTCGTAGTACGCGTAGGCGTAGTAGCCCGCGCTGCGCTTCTCGACCGCGTTGAAGATCGCGCCCTTGACCGGCACGCCGTTCTGCTCGAAGCGCTGCTTGGCCAGCGCGATCTCGCGCGCCTGGTTCACGCCGAAGCGCACGACCATCAGGCTGGTGCCCACGTGGTGGCCGATCACCGCGGCATCGGTCACCGCCAGGATCGGCGGGGTATCGATGATGATCAGGTCGAAGCGCGGCTTGAGCTTCTCCAGCAGCGCGGTGAAGTGCGAATGCATCAGCAGCTCGGAGGGATTCGGCGGGACCTTGCCGCGGGCGATGAAGTAGAGGTTGTTCGCCCCCTCCACCGTGCGCACGGCCTCGGACAGGCCGATCTGGCCGGAGATCAGTTCCGACAGGCCCTGCTCCGGACGACCGCCGACTACGGTGTGCAGCGCGCCCTTGCGCATGTCCGCGTCGATCAGCAGCACGCGCTGGCCGGCCTGCGCGATCACCGCCGCCAGGTTGGAGCCTACGAAGGTCTTGCCGGCGCCCGGGCCCGGGCTGGAGATCATCAGCAGGTTGTTCTTCGCTTCCAGGCGGGCGAAGTGCAGGCTGGTGCGCAGGCTGCGCAGCGCCTCGACCGCGAGGTCGTCCGGGGCACTTTGCGCCAGCAGGTGCTGGGCGTACGCGCCTCGTCGCACGCGGCCATTGCGATCGGTGATCTCGCGCTCGGCCGCCGACAGCGGCACGCAGGCGTACACCGGCAGGCCAACGTGCTCGATGGCGGCCAGGTCTTCCACACCACGGTTGAGCAGCTGGCGGATGAAGATGAAGGCGAGCGCGAGCAGGCCGCCCAGCGCGGTACCGGCGAGCACCAGGATGGTCTTCGGCGGCCACACCGGACGGTTGGTATTGGTCGCGGCGCGGTCGACCACGCGCACGTTGCCGACGGTGCCGGCGCGCGCGATGTCGAGCTGCTGGGCCTGGTTGAGCAGGTTGGTGTAGGTCTCGTTGCTGACCTGCACGTCGCGGGTCAGGCGCAACAGCTCCTGCTGCGTGTCGGGCAGGTGCCCGACCTGTTTCTCCAGCGCATTCTTCTTGCCCTGCAACTGGCCGATCTGCGCGGCCAGTGCCTGGTAGGTCGGGTGGTTGGAGGTGAACTTGCGCTCGACGTCGGCCATCTGCATGCGCAGGTTTTCGATCTGCGTGTCGAGGGCGACCGTCTGGTCGAGCAGGCCCTTGGTCTGCAGGCTGATGTCGACCGAATGCGCACGCATCTGGAACGCGTTCAAGGCGGCCGTGGCCTTTTCAAGATCCATCTTGACCTTGGGCAACTGCTCCTTGACGAACTTCAGGCTGTTGGCCGCTTCGGCGGAGTTGCGCTCCACGTTCTGCTGCACGTACAGCGCGCTGATCTGGTCCAGTAGCTGGGTGGCCAGCACCGGATCGGCGTTGTCGTAGGTGAGCACGATGATGCCCGAATCCTTGCCCTGCTCGGTCGCATTGATCGCGCCCTGCAGGCCGGTGATCGTGCCCAGGTGGGAATGGCGCGCCACGTCGAACACGGTGCCCGGGTTGGCGTGCAGCGCCTGCACCTGCATGGTGATGCCATTGCCGGTGGCCGACTCGCCCACACGACCGGTCAGCAACACGTTGTCGCCCGCGTCGGTCAGGGTGTAGGTGCCGTGCTCGCCGGCGACCAGGCGCAGCGGCTTGTCCAGCAACGCCGAGGGAACGTCGAGCTGGAAGATATCCAGTTCCGCGCCGCCCCAGTCGTAGCTGTCCATGCCCATGAACGGTGGCGCCACGTCGCCCGGCATCTGCGGGTTGTAACTGCGCGCCATGTAGTCGCCGATCAGCGGGAAGCGTTCCGGCCTGGCGGTGATGTCCAGCTTGAGATTGTTCACCGCCTGCCCGATCACCGTGCGGGAGGTGATCAACGCGATCTCGGTGGTGGCCTGCGAAGAGCTGGCGCCCAGCGTCTGCGACAGGTCGTCCAGGCCCGGCAGGCTGGGGACTTTCTGCTCCACCTGTACGGTGGCGGTGGCCTCGTAGATCGGCGTGGTCAAGGTGGCGTACACCACGCTGATCACGAAGAACACTGCGGTGACGCCGATGATCAACCACTTGTGGTCGAGCAGCGTGCCAAGCAGTGCATGCAGGTCGATGTCGTCATCGCGACGCGGTGAGGACGGGAAGGTCTGTTTGGTGGTCATAGCCCGATTCCTAGGCTGAGGGGTTCACAGGTAGCGCAGCCAACTGCCGACGCCACGTTCGATTGAGGCGTGTACTTGCTCGAAGACACTGCGCGAACGTCGAAACGGATCCGGCACGTCGCTGCCCGCGTGCCATTTGTCGAAGAGAAAAACCTTGCCGCTCGCCTCCGGCGCGAGCTTCACCACGGAATTGAGGTGCCGGCGCTCCATCGCCAGGACCAGGTCTGCCTCGCGCAGCATCGAAGGCTCGAGCTGGCGCGCGCGGTGTTCGCTGGCATCGATGCCCTCGTCCTTGAGCAGTTCGGCGGCGTTCTGGTCGATCGGCCGTCCCACCAGCGCGCCCAGGCCGGCGCTGCTGACGTGGATGTCGCGCTCGCCCAGTTCGCGGCGGAACAGGAATTCCGCCACCGGGCTGCGGCAAACGTTGCCGACGCAGACCACGAGGATGCTGTTGAACACGATCCGCACACTCCCGAATACCCAAGGCCATGTGGCCCCTGTCGATGCCCCGCCAGCCGGATGCGCGATGAGCGCCGAACCGGCCGGAAGAGAGTCGGCAGTCTAAACTCCTGTTCCGTGAAAAAATCATGTTGGACACTCCCTTCATTTACGTGAAGAAAATGCTTTCTTCAGTGCATCTTTTCTTCACGCAGGCTGGCCTTGGCATATCGCCAACTCGAAGACTCAGCTTTCTCACCGCATTCACGAATGATCGCGTTAGATTCGTCGAGCCCGCTTGGCAACCGTTCCATCTTCGGGGGGCCCAACCCATGCACATGTTGAAGCTCGTGCTTCCGCTTACCGGCTTGCTGATGGCCGGCCAGGCCTTGGCGCACAAGGCGTCGCACGCTACGGCCACGCGCCCGGCGACCGTCGGGCCGCTATCGGTCCAGTCCGGCAACATCCCCGCCGCGCTGCTCGACGGCGTCGGTGGACGAAGCGTGCGCCCCGCGGCGGGAATGCCCGCCGCGGTCGCCGCGGAGGCCACCGTGAAAAACACAGATACACCCGCCCGCATTAACCGTCGCTATTAGCCAAAACCGCCGTTGCGCGGGCGGTCATGACGAGTACATTCATTCATTCGTCACGATTATCCACGCAGTGGCCCAGCAGAAAGGACGCATTATGAAAACGCTACCCGCAGTAGCCCTCCTTCTCTTCGCCCTCGCGCTGAACGGCTGCGCGATCGTTCCCGGCCAGCGCATGGACGAGGGTGCGTTGCAACGCGAAGACAGCCACATGCAGCTGTTGCAGATCACGCCCGAGCTGGTGGAGAGCAGCCAGGCGCAGGCCAGCACGATTCCGCAGGAGCTGCTGTCGTACCAGCCGGAGGACTACCGCATCGGCGCGGGCGACACGCTGTACATCACCGTGTGGGATCACCCCGAACTGACCTCGCCTGCCGGCTCGCAACAGCAGACGGTCGCCAACGGCCGCCTGGTGCGTCCTGACGGCACGCTGTTCTATCCGTATGCCGGCACCATCAAGGCGGCCGGGCTCACCGTCGAGGAACTGCGCCAGTCGCTCACCAAGAAGCTGAGCAGCTTCGTGCGCGAGCCGCAGGTGGACGTCAACGTGGTCGGCTACGGCAGCCATCGCATCACGCTGGAGGGTGCGTTCCAGCACACCGACGCGCAGGTGCTCAACTCGGTTCCGGTGACGTTGTCGCAGGCGATCGGCGTGGCTGGCATCAATACGCAGGAAGCGGACCTGTCCGGCTTCACGCTGACCCGCGACGGCCAGACCTATCCGATCGACCTGACCGCGCTGAACCAGGGCGCCGGCGGCCAGATCTATCTCAAGCCGGGTGACAAGCTGTTCCTGCCGTACAACGACAACAAGGAGGTGTATGTCGTCGGCGAGGTGATCCGCCCGCAGGCCATCACCTTCAAGACCACCGCACTGACCCTCACCCAGGCGCTGGGCCGTGCCGGTGGCCTGAGCCCGGTCACGTCCTCGGGCAATGCGGTCTACGTGATCCGCGGTTCGGAGAAGCTCACCCAGACGCCGGCGCAGGTGTTCCACCTCAATGCGCGCTCGCCGGCGTCCTATGCCCTGGCGGACAACTTCCGCGTGAAGCCGGGTGACGTGGTGTGGGTCGGCGCGTCCGGCATCACCAAGTGGAACCGCTTCCTGAGCCAGTTGCTGCCGCTATCGGGCCTGATCTATCAGGCGGCAGGTACGGCCGATCGCGTCAACAATCCCTGATGCGAGGTTTGGCTGGTGGGCCAGGGAGGGCCCACTGGCATGGACGAGAGGAGGCCCGGCGCAAGCCGGGCTTTTTCTTTTTGGCCATCTATCCCCGGGGAGGTCGGGGTGAGCGGCCCGGGCGGGAGGGAATCGCCCGCCTAAGGCATGTCTGGTCTGTCGTTCTTGCGCGGTCTCCCTGCGACTTGGCTCGCCTGCCGCGGGCCTCCGATCGCCTGCCGCTCGGGTCACTTTCTTTGCTGGCCCAGAGAAAGTAGCCAAAGAAATGGCCTGCTGAGCACGGGGTAGCTAAAAGGCTAGGTGCCTGTGCGCTTTGCTTGGTCAGTCGCTTGCTCTTAGAGGAGCTGTCGCCGCTTTATCGCGGGCGCTCGGGAGCTGAGGCACAGGAAGAGCGCGAGGTTGTGCACGTTCGCCGTACGCAGCTCCCTCTCCCCTGCGGGGAGAGGGCTGGGGTGAGGGGCCGGGGCTCGCGGGGATATTTCGTCCCGAGGATGCTTTAGTTGTCGCCCTTGCGTGGCCTCCCCGCGACTGGGCTCGCCTGCCGCGGGCTTCCGATCGCCTGTCGGCGCTCGGGTCACTTTCTTTGCTGGCCCAAAGAAAGTAACCAAAGAAATGGCCTGCTAAACACGGGGTGACTAAAAAGCTAGGTGCCAGTGCGCTTTGCTTGGTCAGTCGCTTGCTCTTAGAGGAGCTGCCGCCGCTTTACCGCGGGCGCTCGGGAGTTGAGGCAGGAAGAGCGCAAGGTCATGCACGTTCGCCGTACGTGGCTCCCTCTCCCCTGCGGGGAGAGGGCTGGGGTGAGGGGCCGGGGCTCGCGGGGACGTTTCGTCCGGACGGTGCTTTGGTTGTCGCCCTTGCGTGGCCTCACCGCAACTTGGCTCGCCTGCCGCGGGAAGACCACGCAAGAACGACAGGCAAAACGCCTAAAGCGGGAGTTTCCCGCGAGCCCGGCCTCTCATCCAGCCCTCTCCCCAGGGGAGGATGTTCAATCACTGGCCAGCCAGACCACCCCGCACTCCACTCTTACCGGCACCGCGCGCAACGACTGCCCACGGCACGGCCCGCCCACGCAGAAGCCGTCTCCGGTCCGGAAACTCGCCCCATGCACGGCGCAGATCAGCGTGCCGCGGCTGATCAGGAACTGGCCCGGCGCCCAGTCCAGCTGGCGCCCGGCGTGCGGGCAGACATTGACCCACGCGCGTGCCTCCTCGCCATCGCGCAGCACGATCAGGTTCTCTGGCCCGTCGGGCAGCACGGCGTCGACGGCCACCGCCGTGCCGTCGGGAATGTGATCGAGGCGGCAAAGCGCCCCGGGGGGTAGGTCCATCGGCACTTGCCTCGGGGGCGTGAAAGCCCCATCGTTGCGCACGTAAGTCGTTGATTTTACCACACGGATTTTTAACATGCGCCTGTTCCAGCTACCGTCGTCCCGTTCCCGCCACCCGCTCGCTCGCGCCCTGTCGCTGGTCGTCGGGATCGCCGTGCTGGGCTTGATGCTGGTGTTTGGCCTGGTCGTCGCCGGCGTCCTGCTGGTTGGCGGCGGGCTGTGGCTGGCGCTGCGCCAGTGGAACCGCGCGCGTGCCGTCGGCCGTTCGGCGCCCGCCGCCGGTTCGCGTCCGCAGGTGCTCGAAGGCGATTTCGTGGTGTTGCACGAGGGTCGCCCGGTCGCGCGTTGACGTGCAAGAAGCGGATGGCCGCCCCGCGGCCGTCCCGCCAGACTGGCGTCATCTGGAAACCGGAACGCCGCCATGTCCGCCATCGAACCGCTTGAACAGGCCCGCCGGCTGCTCGACGAGGCCGACACCGCGCCCAGCCTGGACGCCCTGGCCAGTGCAGTCGCGCTGAGCCCGACCTACCTGCAGCGCGCCTTTCGCCGGCGCTTTGGCATGAGTCCGGCCGAGTACCACCGCTCGCGCCGCTTCGGCCAGTTCAAGGCCGCCCTGCGCGAGGGCTCGGCCGTGACCGACGCGGTCTACGAGGCCGGCTTCGGCTCTGGCAGCCGCGTCTACGAACACAGCAACCGCCTGCTCGGCATGACCCCGGCCAGCTACCGCGCTGGCGGCGCCGGGGCCAACATTCGCTACACCACCACCGGCACGCCGCTGGGCCGGCTGCTGGTGGCCACCACCACGCGCGGCATCTGCGCGGTCAACCTGGGCGACGACGACGCAGCGCTGGAACGCGGGCTCGCCGAGGAGTTTCCGCATGCCACGCGCGAGCGCGTCGATGCCGGACGCGAAGAATGGCTGGATGCGGTGATCGCGCGCATCGCCAGCGAACTGGGCTGGAGCGACGCCGCCGCGCCCGCCATGCCGCCGCTGGACATTGCGGCAACCGCGTTCCAGTGGCGCGTGTGGGAGGCGCTCACCCGCATCCCCGCCGGCCAGACGCGCAGCTACCGCGCGCTCGCCACGGAGCTGGGCGACCCCAACGCCGCCCGTGCGATCGGCAACGCCTGCGGCAACAACCGCCTGGCGCTGATCGTGCCCTGCCACCGCGTGGTGCGCGAGGACGGCTCGCTAGGTGGCTGGCGCTGGGGCGTGGAACGCAAGCGCGAACTGCTGGCGCGCGAGCGCAGCCGGGGCGCTGCACCGGAGCGCCGCCGCGCGTCTTGACCCTCGCTCAAGGCTGGTTTGAGAACTGCGCGCTACCGCGCCGGTACCGCTCCCGCTATCGTGCGCGCTTCGGGCAACACCCCATCGACGCCGGCTTTGCCGGCTGCCGGCGCTTGCCCCTCGTCCCCACCGGATCTGCCGATGTCCACGCACAAGCCCGCTGGCCACAACGCGGTCTCGCCCTACCTGCTGGTGACTGACACGCGCGCCATGCTGGCCTTCCTGCAGGCGACCTTCGGTGCGCAGGAGCTTTATCGCAAGGCGCGCGAGGACGGCTCGGTCATGCACGCCGAAGTGCGTATCGACGACTCGGTGGTGATGCTCGGCGAGCGCCCCGACGGACGCGAACCCGTGCGCTGCTCCACCCACGTCTACGTGCCGGACGTGGACGCCTGCTATGCCGCGGGCCTCGCCGCCGGCGCGGATAGCGTGTCCCCGCCGACCGACCAGCCCTACGGCGACCGCACCGCCGGACTGCGCGACCCCCAGGGCCATCTGTGGTGGATCGGTACCCACCTGGCTCGCTGATTTCCCCTCCCCACGCACGGCCCCACCCATGTCCGCCATCGAAGACACCTCCGCCGCTCCCGCCCGCACGCTGGAGGAGCCGCGCCTGCTGATCCCGCTCGGCCTGCTCGCGCTGTACGTGGTCTGGGGCTCGACCTACCTGGGCATCCGCTACGCGCTGGAGAGCTACCCGCCCTTCCTGCTCGCCGGCGTGCGCTTCCTCGGCGCCGGCCTGGCGATGTACGGCTTCCTGCGCCTGCGCGGCGTGCGCCCGCCGACGCGGCGGCAATGGCGCAATGCAGCGGTGACCGGCGTGCTGCTGCTGCTCGGTGGCAACGGCCTGGTGTGCTACGCCGAACAGAGCGTGAGTTCGGGCATCGCCGCGGTGGCGGTGGCGAGCATGCCGTTGTTCGCTGCCGTGTTTTCCGGCATGTACGGCCAGTGGCCGAGCCGTCGCGAAACGGTCGGCCTGCTGATCGGCTTCGCCGGCGTGGTCGTGCTGAACCTGGGTAGCGGGCTTTCGGGTTCGCGGCTGGGCGCACTCGCGCTGATCGTGGCGGCGATGAGCTGGGCCTTCGGCTCGGCCTGGAGCAAGCGCCAGGACATGCCGCCCGGCCCGATGAACACCGCCGCGCAGATGCTCTGCGCCAGCGTCGCGCTGCTGCTGGTCGGCTTCGGCACGGGCGAACACCTGCCCGCCCATCCCACCGTGCGCGCCACGGCGGCCCTGGTGTACCTGGCGCTGTTCGGCTCGATCATCGCCTTCAGCGCGTATCTCTACGTACTCAAGCACGCGCGTCCGGCGCTGGCGACCAGCTACGCCTACGTCAACCCGCCGGTGGCGGTGCTGTTCGGCGTGCTGCTGGCCGGCGAGCACGTGGGGCCGTACGACCTGGGCGGGATGGCGATCATCCTGGTTGGCGTTGGCGTGATCACGCTGGCGAAGAAGCCCACACGCTAGGCGAAGCCCATGTAGGAGCGCCCTTGGGCGCGACCGGGATGCCATGCGGTCGCGCCCAAGGGCGCTCCTACAGACGATTCCTCCGTGCCACCATGCCGGCTGGCGAAGGCAACGGAGCACGGCATGGACTCCTCGCAGCAAGGTCTGTTCGCACGCGCGGCATTGCGTAGCGCGGCCTGGTCGGAACGCTGGTTTCCCGACGCCTGGGTGTTCGCCGCACTCGGCCTGGTACTGGTTGCGCTGCTCGCGCTGGGTTTCGGCGCCACGCCCGCGACGACCGTGCAGGCCTTCGGTGACGGCTTCTGGAGCCTGATCCCCTTCACCATGCAGATGGCGTTCGTGGTGATCGGCGGCTACGTGGTGGCGAGCTCGCCGATCGTGGCGCGGCTGATCGATGCGCTGGCGCGCGTGCCGAAAGGCGGTCGCGGCGCGGTGTGCTACGTGGCGCTGGTGAGCATGCTGGCCTCGCTGCTGTCGTGGGGTTTCTCGCTCGTCTTCGGTGGCCTGCTGGTGCGCGCGCTGGCGCGTCGCGAAGACCTGGCAATGGACTACCGCGCCGCCGGCGCCGCGGCCTATCTCGGCCTGGGCGCGGTGTGGGCGATGGGCCTGTCCTCCTCGGCGGCGCAGCTGCAGGCCAATCCCGCCAGCATGCCGCCGGGACTGCTGGCGATCACCGGCGTACTGCCGTTCACGCAGACGATCTTCCTGTGGCAGTCGCTGCTGCTCACGGCAGCGCTGATCGGCGCGTCGCTGCTGGTGTGCTGGTTCACCACGCCGACCGGCGCGGGCGCACGCACCGCGCGCGATTGCGGCGTGGCCGATGCGGACGCGCTGCCCGCGCTGCCGCCACGCACGCGGCCGGGCGAATGGCTCGAGTACAGCCCGCTGCTCTCGCTGCTGGTCGGCGTGCTGGGGCTGGGCTGGCTGCTGCGGCGCTTCGCCAGCCTGCCGGCGGCCGTGGCGATCGCCGACCTGAACACCTACAACCTGCTGTTCCTCACCGTTGGCCTGCTGCTGCACTGGCGCCCGCGCAGCTTTCTGGATGCGGTGGCGCGCGCGGTGCCCAGTACCGCCGGCGTGCTGATCCAGTTCCCGCTCTACGGCGGCATCGCCGCCCTGCTCACCCACGCGCCCGGCGCCGACGGCGCCACCCTGGCTCACCGGCTGGCCGGCGTGTTCGTGCGCGTGGCGACCACCGACAGCTTTCCGCTGGTGATGGGCAGCTACTCGGCGGTGCTGGGCTTCTTCGTGCCCTCGGGGGGCGGCAAGTGGCTGGTCGAGGCGCCCTACGTGATGCAGGCGGCCCGCGACCTGCACGTGCACCTGGGCTGGGCGGTGCAGGTCTACAACGCCGCCGAGGCGCTGCCCAATCTGGTCAACCCGTTCTGGATGCTGCCGCTGCTGGGCGTGCTGGGACTGAAGGCGCGCGACGTGGTCGGTTTCACCTTCGTCCAGTTGCTGGTGCACGTGCCGCTGGTGCTGGGCCTGCTGTGGGCGCTGGGGCTGACGCTGGCCTACGTTCCGCCGCTGATGCCCGGATGACGGCGGACACGTAGGGTGGGCTTCAGCCCACCATCCACCCGTTCGCGAGAGGGGATGGTGGGCTGAAGCCCACCCTACGTTTCCGGGCTCACGACTCGCGCAGTGCCGTGGTCACCGGCAGCCGTGCCGCGCGCACGGCCGGGAACAGGCCACCGATGAAGCCGATCGCCAGCGCCCACTTGATCCCCGTCCAGAGCAGGGCCGGCGTCACGTGCAACTGGAAGCTCATCTGCGCGGTGGTACCCGCGGCGAGCGTCGAGGCCGCGAAGCCATTGAACGCCAGCCACGCCAGCAACCCGCCCAGTACGCCGCCGACCAGCGCAAGCAGCATGGTTTCGAGCATCACCGCGACCACCACCGGCGTGCCGCGGAACCCGATTGCGCGCAGCGTGGCGATCTCGCGGGCACGCCCGGCGACCGCGGCGAACATGGTGTTGAGCGCGCCGAACACCGCGCCGATCGCCATGATCACGCCCACCACGATGCCGATGATCCTGATCGCCTGGCTGGTCTGCTCGGACTGCTTGCTGAAGTAGTCGAGGGTGGTCTCCACGTCCACCTGCAGGCGCGGGTCGCCCTTGAGCGCAGCCTTGAATCCGTCGAAGGCGTTGGCGCCGGTCAGCCGGGCGAACACGGAGGTGCGGCTGCTGCCGCGCCGGTACGCCGAAGCGACCACGTCGGCATCGCTCCACAATTCCGAATCGGTGGCGTTGCCGGAGGCGAAGATGCCGGTCACCGTCCACATCTGGCTGCCCAGCTTGATCTGGCTTCCCGGCGCCAGTCCCGCGAACTGGCGCTGCGCGCCCTTGCCGGCCACCAGCTCGCGCAGGCCCGGCTTGAACGTGCGCCCGGCGATGATCTTCACCTCGGGGCGCACTGCCCAGGCCTGGTCGCCCACGCCGCGCAACTGCACGCTGCCCTCGTCGCCGCTGCCGTCGCTGAGCGGCAGGTTGGCCGCGACCACCAGCTCGGGCGAGGCGATCGGCTTGCCGGCCTTGTCGCGCGCAATGCCCGGCGCCTCGGCGATGGCGACGATGGCGTCGTGTTCGAGTACCGAGGAAACTTCCGAGGCCGAACCACCGCGCATCACGATGGCGGTATCGGCGCTGCCGCTGTTGCTCAGCGCCTCGCTGTAGCCCACGCCCATCGCCAGCAGCGACACCAGCACCGCCACCACGCCGGCGATGCCGACCACCACCACCGAGGACGAGCCGATGCGCTGGGGCAGCGTGCTCACGCCCACGCTGGTGGCCGAACCGGCCTGCCGGCCGGCGCGGGTCAGTTGCATCCACAGGAGGAACAGCACCGCCAGCGCCAGCAACACGGGCCAGGGCAGCGCGGCCCAGGCCACGATGCTCGCCACCACCACGAGGGCGAGCAGGATTCCACGCAGAAACGATTTCATGGCTTTCTCCTTAGCGCCCGGCCAATGCATCGACGATGTTCAGGCGCATCGCGCGCATCGCGGGCAGCACGCCGACCAGCAGGCCGATCGCCAGCATCAGCGCGACGCCGATCGCCCAGCTGCTCGCCGGCACTGGCGGCATGCTGACCATCCCACCGCTGCCGGCGCTGAGTACCGGACCGAGCAGCGCGGCCAGGCCCAGGCCCAGCACGCCGCCCAGCAGCACCAGCGCCACCGACTCGGCCAGCACCAGGCCCAGCACGCTCGTACTGGAGAAGCCGATCGTCTTGAGCACGGCCAGTTCCGAGGTGCGCTCGCGTACCGCCTGCGCCATCGTGTTGCCGGTCAGCAGCAGCAGGGTGAAGAACACCGCGCCCATGATCGAGATGACGATAAAGCCGACGTCAGCCATCTGCTTGATGTACTGCGCGAACGCGGCCTGCTCGGTCATCGTCCGGGTTTCGTGGTCCGAGTTGGCCGACAGCGCGTCGATCGCGTTGGCCACCCGGTCGGACTGGCTGGCGTCGGTCACGCGAGTGACGTACCAGCCCACGCGGCCACGGTTGTACGGGTTGGACTCGTCGAAATACTTCCAGTGCATCAGGATGCCGCCCTGGAGCATCTGCTTGTCGTCCGGCTTGGCCGAATGCATCACGCCGACAATGTCGAAGCTCCAGTTCTTGCTGCCGTCGCGGTTGGGAAAAATGTTCGACTGCAACGGCAGCTTGTCGCCCACCTTCCAGTGGTACTTCTTCGCCAGCAGGTCGCCGACCAGCACGCCGGTGCGCGTCTGCTCGAACGCCTTGCGCTCAGCCGGCGAGACCGCGACCTCCGGGTACATGTCCACGTAGTTGTCGCTCACCGCGAAGGTGAAGATCTGGTTGTGCGGATCCTGGTAGGCGCCGCCGAACCAGTTGGCGTAGGCCACCATCTTCACGCCCGGCACCTGCTCCATGCGCGCCTGCAGCGATTGCGGCAGGGTTTCGATGAAGGAAAGTTTGGAGCCGGTCTGCAGGCGCTCGGCGCCGGCGGCGCTCTTGCCCGCGTTGGCGAAGCTGGTGCGCACGCCATCGAGCATGCCGAACAGCAGGAACGCCGCCAGGATCGATACCAGCGTGAGGATGGTGCGCGTCTTGCGCCGCCACAGCGCGGCCCAGATCAGGTGCAGGTATTTCATGCGAGCCTCCTTCAGGCGATCGCCTGCTCGACCAGCGTGCCCTTGTCCAGGTGCAGCGTGTGGTTGGCGTACTCGGCGGCCTTGGGGTCGTGGGTGACCATCACGATGGTCTTGCCGTGCTCGCGGTTGAGCGTGCGCAACAGGCCCAGCACGTCCTCGGCGGACTGGCGGTCCAGGTCGCCGGTCGGCTCGTCGCACACCAGCAGCGTGGGATCGGAGACGATGGCGCGGGCGATCGCCACGCGCTGTTGCTGGCCGCCGGACAGCTCGCTGGGCTTGTGCGAGGCGCGCTCCGCCAGGCCCACCAGCTGCAACGCGATCGACGCGCGCTGGCGCCGCTCGGCTGAGGAAAGCTTGGTCAGCAGCAGCGGCAGCTCGACGTTGCGCTGCGCCGAGAGCATCGGCATCAGGTTGTAGAACTGGAACACGAAGCCGACGTTGGCGGCGCGCCACTTGGCGAGCGCACCGGCGCCGAGCTGGTCGATGCGCTGCCCGCCCACGCTGATGACGCCGGCGGACGGCGTGTCCAGTCCGCCGATCAGGTTGAGCAGGGTGGTCTTGCCCGAGCCCGAGGGCCCCATCAGGGCGAGGAAGTCCCCCTCGGCGATGTCCAGGTCGATGTGGTGAAGCACTTCGACCTTCTGCTTGCCGCGCGTGTAGACCTTGGCCAGGTCGCGGGTTTCGATCAGGTTGCCCATGGGCTTTCTCCAGGTGATCGGAAGAACGGTTTTTTCTGCAGGAGCCCGCGTGCGGGCGATGCCTTTGCTCCAACCCACCCGGAAAGCATCGCCCGCACGCGGGCTCCTACAAGGGATTCGACGTTCAGGAAGACTTGTTTTCGACCGTGATGGCGGTGCCGTCGCGCAGTTCGGCCGGCGGCGACACCACCACCGTCTCGCCCGGCTGCACGCCTTCGGACACCAGGCGCTGGTCCCCGCGTGCCTGCGATTGCACCGGCCGCTGCTGCACGCGCTCGCCCTGCACCACGAACACCACCTCGTGCCCGTCGCGCCGGGCGATCGCCGCCGCCGGCACCAGCACGCCGCGCGCTGCCTGCGCGGCGGCCTTGGGCCGCGCTTCCAGGAACGACACGCGCACGCCCATGTCCGGCACGATGCGCTGGTCCTTGTTCTCCAGCGCCACGCGCACCTTCACCGTCGCCTTGCCGCGGTCGGCGGCGGGGACGATGGCAATGACGTGGGCCGGAATGTGCCAATCCGGATAGGCGTCCAGCACCGCCTCAGCGGGCATGTGCGGCTTGACGCGGCCGATGTAGGCCTCGTTCACGTCGACATCGACCTCGAGGGAATCCATATCGACGATCGTGCCCACGCCGGTACGGGTAAAGCCGCCGCCGGCCGACAGCGGCGAGATGATCTCGCCGACCTGCGCGGCCTTGTCGGTGACCACGCCGTCGAACGGCGCGCGCACCACGGTGTAGTCGAAATCCACCTGGGCCACCTGCGCCTGCGCCTGCGCGGCCTCGGCCTGGCGGCGCTGCGCGTTGAGCTGGGCGGCGAGCGCGTCGACCTGGGTGTGCGCCTGTTCGGCCGCCTGCTTCGCCACCAGCCCGCGGCCGACCAGCGCGTCCTGCCGGGCCGCATCGTGCCGGGCCTGGATCAGCTGCGCCTGGAGCTGGCCCACCTGCGCCAGCGCTGCGCGGGCGCTGGCCTGGGCGGCATCGAGATTGGCGCGGTAGGCGCTGTCCTCCAGTCGAGCCAGCACCTGGCCCTTGGTGACGTGGTCGCCTTCCTCGATCAGCACGTCGGTGAGCGTGCCGGTGATCTGCGCCGAGACCGTCGCCTGGCGCCGTGCAGTGACGTAGCCGGTGGCCTGCAGCACCGCCCCGGCCTCGGCGCCGCCGGGCGCCGCGGCCGCGGCGGTCTGCACCACCAGCGGCCGGTTGGCGAACATCCACCAGCCGCCGATGCCCAACGCCAGCAGCACCAGCGCCACCGCGCCGGCGATCCACGGCCAGCGCACGGGCGCGGTGCTTACCGCTTCACGGTCGCCGCGGTCGATCTTCAGCTGCCTGAGCAGTTCTCCGTTGTCCACGTCCCGATTCCATCGTCCATTTCACGAGAGCAGAAGATGCGGCAACCCGCCGTTCCGCGGCAGGCCGCGCCATCAGCCATCGGCAATGACAGGTGTCACTCGGGCGTGGCGGGCTCAGGCAGCGACGCGGCCCCCGCCTGCATGCTCGCGGCGCGTGGCGACGGCGTCGACCGCCTGCGCCAGGCGCGCCGCGGCGGCCTTCAGGGTGGCCTCGGACAAGGTGGCCTAATTGAGCACCAGCGTGACGTGCGCCGGCGGCGCGGCATGCAGCGCCGCGCCCGAGCGCAGTCGCACCCCGCGGGCCAGTGCCTCGACGAGCAGCCCGTCGGCGCACTCGCCGGGCAACCCGGGCAGGCGCGCGAACAGGGTACCGGCCGCGCCCTCGCCCGCCACCTCGATCGCGTCGCCCAAATGCCTCTTCAACGCGTCACGCAAGGCACGGTGGCGCGGCACCAGCTGGTTGTTGATGCGCCGGATGTCGCGCAGGTACTGGCCATCTTCGATGCATGCGGCCAGCACATGCTGCTGCATCGACATGCAACCACGGTCGGCCAGCCACCTGGCGGCGAGGATCTTCTCGCGCAGCCAGCCCGGCACCAGCATGTAGCCCAGCTGCAGCGCGGGGTAGACCGCGCGCGAAGCTGCTGATGTAGATCACGCGGCCCTGCCGGTCCATGCTCCACAGCGAGGGCGAGGCGCGCACGCCGAAACGGTGCTCGCAATCGAAGTCGTCTTCCACCAAGCAGGTCGCACGGGCGTAGGCAAAGCGCAACAGCGCTTCCTTGCGGGCCATCGGCACGACCGTGCCGGTGGGGTACTGGAAGGAGGCACCGACCGAAATCAACCGTGCATCACGCAACGCGTGGGCATGCGTGTCGATGTCGAGCCCTTGTCGGTCCACCGCGCAGGACACGATGCGCGCACCGGAGGCGGCATAGGTGTGGCGCACGCCCCAGTAGCAGGGGTCCTCGACGCCCGCGACGGCACCTTCGTCAAGCAACACCCGGGCGATGAGGTCGCGTGCCTGCTGAGTGCCGCTGACGATCACCACCTCTTGCGGATCGACCACGATGCCGCGCTCCATGCGCAGATAGCGCGCCACCGCCGCGCGCAACGGCGGCGCACCCTCGAGCACGGGATAGTCCGGCACGCTGCGCCGGCGCACCAGCTTCGCCACGGTCTGGCGCCAGTGCTTGAGGCTGCGCGCGTCCGAACGCACGCGCGGCAGCGAAAGATCGATCACGTCCGCAGTGCAGTACTCGTGCTCCGTCGGCGTTTGCGTCGGCAGAGCCAGGCAACGCGCGAAACGCGAGAACGGTATGTTCGCCCGACTCGCCGACGGGTTCCCTTCGGTCTCGATCGGCGACGGTGCCTCGATGGCTGCCGCGCTCACGTAGGTTCCCGAGCCGCCCTGCGTCGGGACGTAACCCTCGGCCTCCAGCTGCTCGTAGGCCATCAACACGACCGTGCGCGACACACCCAGCGTGACCGCCATCGAGCGGCTGCCCGGAAGCCGGGCGCCGACACGGAAGCGCCCGCGCTCGATGTCCGGCGGATCGCCTCATGGACCTGCATGTAGATCGGTTCCCTTCCCACGGTCCTGCCCGGCATGGTGCTCCCCCTCCTGGCCCCCGGCCGATCGAGCGACCAAAACCGGTCGCATGGGCGGAAGCCCCTCGATATTTACCAGCAATTCCGCGCGCAAGCCCGCATGAATCGCCTTGGGCAGGCAACGGCCACCACGGGACTTTTTGCCAGCCCCACGATGCGGTCTGCTAGGCTCGCGCGCATGCGCTATGCCATCCCGCCCCCCGCAATCCCCAGCCTGCCGGTGCTCGGCAGCGACGACCGCTTCCCGGTCCGCCGCATTTTCTGCATCGGCCGCAACTTCGCCGACCACGCGCGCGAGATGGGCGCCACGGTCGACCGCGAACAGCCGATGTTCTTCTGCAAGCCGGCCGATGCGGTGGTCACCGACGGCGCCGACGTGCTCTACCCCACCGCCACCGCCGAACTGCACCACGAGGTGGAAATGGTCGTGGCACTGGCCGGCGGCGGCCGCGACCTCACCCGCGACCTGGCCGAAACGCTGATCTTCGGCTACGGCGTGGGGCTGGACCTGACCCGCCGCGACCTGCAGGCGCAGGCCAAGGCCAAGGGCCACCCCTGGGACGTGGCCAAGGCCTTCGACCATTCCGCGCCGGTCTCTGCGCTGCGCCCCGCCGAGCAGGGCCAACCCGGCCCGCAGACGCGGCTCAGCCTGGAAGTGAACGACGTGCTGCGCCAGCAGGCGACGCTCAAGGATATGGTGCACGACGTGCCGGCGATCATCGCGGCCCTGTCCAAACTGTTCGAGCTGAAGCCCGGCGACCTGTTGTTCACCGGCACGCCGGCGGGCGTCGCCGCATTGCATCGCGGCGACCGCTTCCACGCCGAGCTCGAAGGCTTTGCCGTGCTGGACGGGCGGATCACCTGATCCAGCACGCTTTGCGGTCATCCCATTTCAAACCGGAGGACGTGGCATGAGCATGTTGCAGGAATTCAAGAAATTCGCGATGCGCGGCAACGTGATCGATCTGGCCGTCGGCGTGGTCATCGGTGCCGCGTTCGGCAAGATCGTGAGCTCCCTGGTCGACCAGGTGATCATGCCGCCGATCGGCCTGGCCACCGGAGGCGTCGATTTCTCGCGCCTGAAGTGGGTGCTGAAGCCTGCCGACCCGGCGAGCAAAACGGCGGAAGTGGCGATCCAGTACGGCGCCTTCATCAACACGGTGATCACCTTCCTGATCATCGCCTTCGTGATCTTCCTGCTGGTCAAGGCGATCAACCGCCTGGCGCCCAAGCCGGAGGACCAACCGGCTGTGCAGCCGCCGGACGTGGTCTTGCTTACCGAGATCCGTGATTTGTTGAAGAACAGGGCGTAGCGTCACCGCTGCAGAGGGCGTTGCCCGGGTGGGGCGTCGCAAGGCCTCCCCCATCCGCCCTTCGGGCACCTTCCCCCGTGAACGGGGGAAGGATCACGCGGCCCCTCGTTCCCAAGCCTTCCCCGCGAACGCGGGGAAGGTGCCGAAAGGTGGGTAGGCGCTCCTGCCAGGACGACATGACTTCTGGCCTACGCCCTTACCTGCCGCGGCCCCAATAATCGGGCGTTCATCCCAAGCGGAGTCCCCCGATGCGCCGTCCCTCCCTCACCCTGCTCGCCGCCAGCCTGCTGCTGGCCAGCGGCATCGCCAGCGCTGCCAATACCACGATTCCCGCCGCAGCCGTAAAGACGGCCGAGCAACTGCGCGACAAGGCGATGCAGGACGACACCGGCTACCACATCGCCAGGTCGCTCACCACCGAGGTGGGCCAGCGCCTGGCCGGCAGTCCGGCGGACCAGCGCGGCGTGGAATGGGCGGTGGCCAAGTTCAAGGAGCTGGGTTTCGACAAGGTCTATACCGAGCCGGTCACCTATCCCAAATGGGTGCGCCATAGCGAGAGCGGCGCGATCGTTTCGCCCTTCCCGCAGTCGCTGGTACTGACCGCGCTGGGTTACTCGCCGGGTACGCCCAAGGGCGGCCTGACCGCACAGGTGGTGCGCCTGCCCAGCCTGGATGCCTTGAAGGACGCCGATCCGGCGCGCGTGAAGGGCAAGATCGTCTACATCGGCTTTCGCATGCAGCGGCACAAGGACGGTCACGATTACGGCATGGGTTCGGCGATCCGCACGCAGGGCCCGGTGATCGCACAGGCCAAGGGCGCTGCCGGCTTCCTGCTGCGCTCGGCCGGCACCGATCCACAGAGCCGCACCCCGCATGCCGGCGTCACCGGCTTCCGCGACCCGGCCAAGTCGATCCCCGCAGCCGCCTTGTCCAACCCTGACGCCGACCAGCTCGAGCGCGCGCTCGGCTACGGCAAGCCGGTCACGGTGAAGCTGGACCTCGACTGCGGCATCGAGGGCGAGTACACCGGCGCCAACGTGATCGGCGAGATCACCGGCGCGAAGTACCCCGACCAGGTCGTCGCCATCGGCGGCCACCTCGATTCCTGGGACCTGGGCACCGGCGCGATCGACGACGCCGCCGGCGTGGCCATCGCCATGGGTGCGGCCAAGCTGATCCACGACCTGCCGCAGCGCCCCGACCGCACCATCCGCGTGATCGCCTTCGCCAACGAGGAGATGGGCCTCTGGGGCGGTCGCGCCTATGCCGAGAAGCACGCGGACGAGGTGCGCAAGTTCCAGCTCGGCACCGAGTCGGATTTCGGTTCGGGCCGGATCTGGCGCATGAGCGCCAGCGTCAAGCCGCAAGCGCGCGGTGCGATCGAACAGATCGCCAAGGTGCTGGCGCCGATCGGCGTGGCCTACGACGCCAAGCGCCCCGGCGGCGGCGGCTCGGACCTGTCGCAGATGCACGGCAAGGGCATGGCCGCGCTATCGCTGACCCAGGACGGCACCTATTACTTCGACTGGCACCACACCGCCAACGACACCTTCGACAAGATCGACCCGAAGGACCTCGCGCAGAACGTGGCGGTGTACGCGACGTTCTCCTACATGGCCGCGCAGGCCGATGGCGATTTCGGCTCCGCGCCGGGCGCCTTCGCCGACGACGGCGCGGGAGAGTAACGCGCCACACGCGGGGTGGGGTCTTCAGCCGACCTTCCGATGCCACCGGCACGAAAGCTCGCACGGTGGCATCGGTGGGCTGGAGCCCAGCCTACGCGTGACCGGGCACTTCCACGTCCTTCCTGTGACCGCGGCGGACGTCGCCGCTAATCGCGGTTTGGCCGGTCACCGCCCGTGCGTCTGGCGGGAGTCATACCCGCCGCTGGCCGCCAGCGCCTTTGGCACGCAGAAGGTTTTCGGCAGCACGGCGATCGCCACCGGCACGCCGACGGTCTTTTCCACACCGCCGGCGCTGGCGCAGTCGGCGCCCTCGGGCAGTCGGTAGTGGATGATGCGCACGGTGTACTGCGGACAGACGTCCGAACAGGGGAACTCGGCCACCACCGGAAGCCCGTGGTTGCGACCAAGCTCGACCGTCCGCCCCATCATCGCCTGCTTGTCGAAAGGTTTGGCCGCATAGGCGGCCAACGCGGCATCGTCGAGCATGCCAGGCTCGCTCGCGCGCGTCGCGCAACCTGCGCCGGCAAGGGTGAAGAGGATCGTCAGGGCGATGGCAGCGGTGCGGGTCATGAGGCTCTCCTGGTCGAGGTTTCACCCTAGCCCAAGACCGGCCGATCTGCCTCAAGTTCGTTCCGGCGGAGCCGTTATGGTTTCGACCGGCGCCTGGCGCCCGGCCGGGCGGTGGGGACCGCCCGAACCAGCGAGTGCAACAGTGAGCATCAAGCCCTACCTGACGTCCCGCCTGCGCGCGGTCCGTGACGCCTTCGCCCAGCGGCGCACACGCGCCGAACTGCTTGGCCGCATCGCGGCGGTCGACCGGGTGCAGGCGGTCATCGAGTTCACCCCCGCGGGCGAGATCCTCGACGCCAACGACAACTTCTTGCGTGCCTTCGGCTACACCCGCGAACAGGTGGTGGGCCAGCATCACTGCATGTTCGTCGACCCGGCCGAGCGCGAGAGCGAGGAATACCAGGCCTTCTGGCAGCGGCTGGGCGAGGGCCACCACGACAGTGGCCTGTACCGGCGCCTTGCCGCAGACGGGCGCGAGGTGTGGATCCAGGGCAGCTACAGCCCGGTCCGCGACGCGATCGGCCGCGTGCGCCGCGTGGTCAAGCACGCCACCGACGTGACCGCGCAGCGCCTCCAGGCCGCCGACATGCAAGGCCGGCTGGACGCCATCGACCGCGCGCAGGCGGTGATCACCTTCGATCTGGATGGCGTCATCCTCGCGGCCAACGACAACTTCCTGGCCGCCTTGGGCTACCGGCGCGAGGAGGTCATCGGCCAGCACCACCGCATGTTTGTCGAGCGCACCGAGCGCGAAAGCCCGGCCTACCGGCAATTCTGGGAACGGCTGCGCCGTGGCGAGTACAACGCCGCGCTGTACAAGCGCGTGCGCCGCGATGGCAGCCCGATCTGGATCCAGGCAAGCTACAACCCGATCTTCGACGCCGCCGGTCGGCCGCTGAAGGTGGTCAAGTACGCCACCGACGTGACCCGCCAGACGCTAGCTGCCCAGGCCCTGCGCAACTCACTGGAACAGCTCAACGACACCGTGCCGGCGATCGCCGGCGACGCGCAGAACGCCAACCGCCTTGCGCGCGAGGCCAGCGGCAGCGCCGGCACCGGGGGCGTACTGGTGGATGAGCTGGTCAGCGCCATCGCAGACATCAACGAGCGCGCCAGGGCCATGGCCGAGATCATCGCGGTCATCGACTCGATCGCCTTCCAGACCAATATCCTGGCGATCAACGCGGCCGTCGAGGCGGCCCACGCCGGCGAACTCGGCAAAGGCTTCGGCGTGGTTGCGCAGGAGGTGCGCGCGCTGGCCCAGCGCAGCGCGCAATCGTCGAAGGAAATTCGCGCGCTGGTGCAGAACACCGCCGACGCCCTGGCCGGCTGCAGCAGCCGCGCGCAACGTGCCGGCGCGGCCATGCAGGCGATCACCGGATCCTCGGCACAGGTCGACGAACGCATCCGCCAGATCGCCGAGGCCGCCCGCGCGCAGGCCGATGGCCTGGCCCAGGTCAGCCGCACCCTTTCCGACCTGCAGCTGGACGCCGCGGCCTGAAGCGGCCGACGGCGCCACCGCATTTCCTGTAGGAGCGCACCTGTGCGCGACCGGGCGGAGCGGCAAGCCCGGATCGCGCACAGGTGCGCTCCTACAGTGGCTTTGCGTTGGCGATGGGGCTGCGCGCAAAGCGCTGCTGCAGGCGGTCCAGGTACAGGTAGATGACCGGTGTCAGGTACAGGGTCAGCACCTGCGAGACGACCAGGCCACCGACCACCGCCAGGCCCAGCGGGCGGCGCACATCAGCGCCGGCGCCGAAGCCGATGGCGATCGGCAGCGTGCCGGCGAAGGCCGCCATGGTGGTCATCATGATCGGGCGGAAGCGCACGCGGCAGGCGTCGAAAATGGCTTGGGCCGGCGCCATGCCTTCCTCGCGCTGCCGTTCCAGCGCGAAGTCGATCAACATGATCGCGTTCTTCTTGACGATGCCGATCAGCATCACGATGCCGACGAACGCGAACAGGTCCAGCGAGGCGCCAAACAACACCAGCGTGAGCAGCGCGCCGACCGCCGCCGCCGGCAGGCCGGAGAGGATCGTCAGCGGATGGATGAAGCTCTCGTACAGGATGCCCAGCACTAGGTAGATCACGAATACCGCGAGCAACAACAACAGGCCCATGCCCTGCATCGAGTCCTGGAACGCCTGTGCGGTGCCCTGGATCGAACCGCTGATGGTGGCTGGCAGGCCCATCTTCGCCACGGCGTCGTCGATCTCGCCGACCGCCTCGCTCAGGCTCACGCCGGGCGCCAGGTTGAACGATACCGTCACCGCCGGCAGCTGGCCCTGGTGGTTGACGGTGAGCACCTGCGGCTTGCGCGCGAAGCTGGCCACCGTATCCAGTGGCACCGCCTTGCCGGTGTCGGAGGTGACGTAAAGGCGCGAGAGCACGGCTGGGTCGTCCTGCAGCGCGCGCCTGACCTGCAGGATCACCCAGTACTGGCTGGCCGCGCCGTAGATGGTGGAGACCTGGTTCTCGCCAAAGGCGGCGCCGAGCGCCCCCTGCACCTGCGCCATGGACAGACCCAGCGGGGCGAGCTTGTCGCGGTTGACCTCGACCACGATCGAGGGGCTGTTCAAATCCAGATCGTTGGTGACGTCCTGGAACCCCGGTAGCGCGGCGAAGGCGTGGGTGACCTTGGCCGACCAGTCGTACAGGGCGTCGATGTCGATCGACTGCAGCGTGTACTGGTATTCGGACTTGCTCTGCCGGCCACCCACACGGATGGCCGGCGGGTTCTGGATGTAGGTGCGGATGCCCGGCACTTCGGCGAACTTGCGGCGCAGCTCTTCCATCACGCCGTCGACGTCGAGCGCACGCTGGCTAGCCGGCTTGAGCAGCAGCAGGATCGAGCCGTTGTTGACGGTGGCACGCGAGCCACCGGCGCCGACGCTGGACATGTAGCCGGCGAGGTTCGGATCCTTCGCCACGATGTCGGCCAGTTCCCGCTGGCGCGCGACCATCGCGTCGTAGGAGATGTCCTCCGGCCCTTCGGTGTTGACGCGCAACTGGCCGCTGTCGCCGGCGGGAATGAAATCCTTCGGCGCGACCACGAACAGCAGCGCGGTGACGACCAGGCTCGCCACGAAGGCGGCCAGCACCAACCGCGGGCGGTCCATGCACCAGCGCAGGCTGCCCAGGTAGCCCCGGTGCACGGCGTTGAAGCCGCGGTCGAAGCCGCCGATCAGCCAGTTCTTGGTTTCGTGGTTGTGCGCCCTGACGAAGCGGCTGCACAACATCGGCGTCAGCGTGATCGCCACCACGCCGGAGATCAGGATCGCCACGCTGATCACCACCGCGAACTCGTGGAACAGCCTTCCGACGATGCCGCCCATGAACATGACGGGGATGAACACCGCGATCAGCGAAAGCGTCATCGAGAAGATGGTGAAGCCGATCTCGCCGGCACCTTTGATCGCCGCGTCGTAGGGCGCCTCGCCCGCCTCGATGTGGCGCACGATGTTCTCCAGCATCACGATCGCATCGTCGACCACGAAGCCGACCGCGAGCGTGAGTGCCAGCAGCGAGAGGTTGTCCAGGCTGTAGCCCAGCGCGTACATCACTCCGAACGTGCCGATGACCGAGATCGGCAGCGCCACCGCGGGAATCAGCGTGGCCGACAGGTTGCCCAGGAACAGGTAGATCACCAGCACCACCAGCACGCCGGCGAGCAGCAGTGTGAACTGCACGTCGTCGACCGAGGCGCGGATCGACTGCGAGCGGTCGTACAGCACCTGCAGTTTTACCGAGGGCGGCAGGCCGGCTTCGAAGCCGGGCAACACCTGCTTGATGCGGTCGACCGTCTCGACCGTGTTGGCACCGGGCTGGCGCTGGATCGCCAGCACGATCGCGCGCTCGCCGTTGAACCAGCTCGCCTTCTGGTCGTCCTGCACGCTGTCGCGCGCGCGGCCCAGGTCGCCCACGCGCACCGGTGCGCCGTTGCGATAGGCCACCACCACATCGTTGTACGCGGCCGCGCGCTCGAGCTGGCCGTCGCTGCGGATCGGCAGCTGCTGGCGCTGGCCGTACAGCGAGCCGGTGGCCTTGTTGACGTTGGCGTCGGCCACCGCCGCCTGCACCTGGTCGATGCCGATGCCACTGGCGGCGAGCTTGTCCGGGTCCAGGCTGATGCGCACGGCGTACTTCTGCGAGCCGTACACGTTTACCTGGGCCACGCCGTCGACCATCGACAACTGCTGGGCGAGCTCGGTTTCGGCGTATTCGTCCACCTGGGTCAGCGGCAAGGTGGTGGAACTCATCGCCAGGTACAGGATCGAGGCATCGGCAGGATTGACCTTGCGGAAGGTCGGCGGCGTGGTCATCTCCCTGGGCAACTGGCGCTGCGCCGAGGAGATCGCCGCCTGCACGTCCTGCGCCGCCGCGTCGATGTTGCGATCGAGCCCGAAGGTCAGCGTGATATGGGTCGAGCCCAGCGCGCTGGTCGAGCTCATCGATTCGATACCGGCGATGGTCGAGAGCTTGCCTTCCAGCGGCGTGGCGACCGCCGAAGCCATCGTCTCCGGCGAGGCGCCGGGCAGGCTGGCGCTGATGCTGATGGTGGGGAAGTCGACGTTCGGCAGCTCGTTCACCGGCAGCCGCGGGTAGGCCACGATACCGAACACCAGCAGCGCGGCCATCAGCAGCGTGGTCATCACCGGACGGCGGATGCAGAGCTGGGGGATGTTCATGGGGTAATCAAATCAGTGGCGACACACAGCTCCCTCTCCCCTCCGGGAAGAGGGTTGGGGTGAGGGGCAGCTCTTGCGATGGCGGTTGTTGGTTCGCAGGGATATGGCTTTTTGAATCGGGGCAGCCGCCACATCCCCGCGAGCCCCGGCCCCTCACCCCAGCCCTCTTCCCGGAGGGGAAAGGGAGCGCGGCGGCTACGAGGCCACACGGACTTTCGTTCCGTCGACCAGCAGCATCTGCCCTTCGATCACCACCCGCTCGCCGGCCTTGAGCCCGGTGGCGATGATCTGCTGCCCGCCCGCCGCCGGCCCGGTCGTGACGTAGCGTTGCGTGACGGTATCGTCCGGCCCCACCAAGAACACGAAGCTGCCGCGCGACGAACTCTGCAACGCAGTCACCGGCACCGACACCGCGTTCTGGATGCGCGTGGTAGGCAGCTTGACCTGCGCGAATTGCCCCGGCGTCAGGCGCATATCGGGGTTCTCGAAGCGCGCCTTGAGCAGGATCGTGCCGGTGGTGTTGTCCACCGCGTTGTCGACGAACTGCAGCGTGCCAGCAAGCGGAGTCGACTGGCCGGGCACGCTCGCGTGCACGGTGACCGGCCCACGCGCCAGCGCCTCACGCACCGCGCCAAGGCTCGCCTCCGGCAGGCTGAACGCGACCCGGATCGGCTGCACCTGGTTGAGCACCACGATATCGGTGGTCTGCGCGCTGACCTGCGCGCCGGGCCAGACCAGCGGCGCGCCGGTGACGCCGTCGAACGGCGCGACGATCCTGGCGTAGTCGAGGTTGGCCTGGGCCAGTTCCTGCGCGGCGCGGTCGCCCTGCAGCGTGGCCTGCGCCACGGCGAGATTGGCCTGGTAGGTGTCGAAGTCGGCCTTGGATACATAGCCCTTGCCAAGCATGTCGGCGTAGCGCTTGCGGTCGGCCTGGGCCTTCTGCAGCTGTGCCTGGTCACGCGCGACCAGGCCGCGCGCCTGGTCCAGCTGAGCCTGCAGCAGGCGGGTGTCGAGCCGGGCCAGCAGTTGGCCCTTCTTCACCCGGCTGCCCGGCTGGAAGGCGAGCGACTCGAGCTGGCCGGAAACCTGCGAACGCAGGGTCACGCTGGACCACGCCTCGGCGCGGCCGACCAGCGTGAGCGAAAGGTCCAGGTCGCCTTGCCGGGCCACCGCCACCTGGACCGGTACGGCACGGGCCGCGGGCTTGGCAGCGGCCGGCGCGGCCGTATCCGCTCGCCAGGCGACACGCACGCCGACGGCGACGAGCACGAGGACGGCCAGGAGGAGCAGGATTTTCTTCGGAGACATGCGCGCGTTCGTTTCGGGGGCCCCGTGCGGTCAGCGCGCGGGCAGGCCTGTGCCATGGTGCGAACCTGCCACAACGCAGCAGCCGGCCAACGGTTTACCTGTCGCGGCCATTTTCAAGCGAACCGGGCGGACCTGCCTCTGCCAGAGGGCCTAGTCGCCGTCGTCTTCGCCCTGCTCCAGCGATTGCAGGTTGTCCTTGATCCGGCCGATCACCGCCAGTGCCTGACTCAACTCCTCGGCGCTGATGCCGGCGGTGGCGTCCTTGCGCAGGCCGCGACCGATGTCCTGCATGTCGTCGATCACCGCACGCGCACGCGCCGTCAGGTGCAATCGCCAGGCGCGGCGGTCCTTCGGATCGGGGTGGCGTTCGACGAAGCCCGCCGTCTGCAGGCGATCGATCACGCGGCCTACGGCGATGGGCTCCATTTCGAGCAGTTCGGCAAGCTCGGTCTGGCGCAGGTTCTCCCCCCGGTGGTGCAGCATCTTGATCGCCCGCCACTGCGCGCGGGTCAGCCCGAAGCGCACGGCTCGCCGGTCGAAATGCTTGCGGAACAGCAAGGTGACGTCGCTGAGCAGGTACCCGAACGGAATGTCTTCCGGTTTCATGTTGTTATGCATCTCCCGTCCCAAGTCAAAGCATAAAGCGCGGCCTGCGCGAAACACTATTGTCCATGTCCATTACCCTGCTTACTGCCGACCTGACCCGACTTGCGGTCGATGCCATCGTCAATGCCGCCAACCGGCAGCTGCTCGGCGGCGGCGGTGTCGACGGCGCGATCCACCGCGCGGCCGGCCCCCGCCTGCTCGAAGCCTGCCGGTCGCTGCCGGAGGCGTCGGCCGACGTGCGCTGTCCGACCGGCGAGGCGCGCATCACGCCGGGCTTTGACCTCCCCGCCACCTGGGTGATCCACACCGTGGGGCCGGTCTGGCGCGGCGGCGGCCATGGCGAACCGGAACTGCTCGCCGCCTGTTACCGCAACGCGCTGGAGCTGGCGCGCGAGCATGGCCTGCGCTCGATCGCCTTTCCCGCGATCAGCTGCGGCGCCTACGGCTACCCGCCGGAACTTGCCGCCGAGGTCGCCTGCGCCAGTCTGCGCAGGACGCTCGCCCGGCTGAGCGCGCCGGCGATGGACGTGCGTGTGTGCTTCCTCAATGGGGCGATGACGCAACTGTGGCAGCGCGTGTTCAACGCAGCTTGAACGGGTAGAGCGGCGGCAGCGGCGGTTCCTCGCCCGAGGGCGGCTCGCGCCACTGGAAGCCCTGCCGGAACGCGCTTGCCAGGTCGGGGGCCGCACCGCTTGCGTCCGCGGCGAAGCGGCGGCGCTGCAGCGCTTCGATCGCCTCTCGCTGGGCGACCGATGCCAGCGCCTCGCCGAGCGCGCCCAGGCCGGCCAGCCCCGGCCGCTCCGCGCGCGCCCAGGCAAGCAGCGCGTGCGCTTGGGCGGCCGCGTCGCTGCCGCGCGCGGCAGCGAGGAACGCCAGGCGCAGCGCACGGTGGGACGGGGTGGCGGACACCACTGCATCGGCGTCCGGACGCACGCGCCGACGCCAGATCCACCACGCGGCCAGCGCACCGCCGAACAGCAGCACGGCCACGGCGATCAGCACCAACAGGCGCCAGGCGGGCGCGCGCCCCGACGCGGCCGTGGCTGGCGTCGCCACGGCGACTGGCGCGGGCGCGGAGCTCGCCGGCGCGGGCGCACTCGCCGCCGGCGCCGCCGAGCCGGCCGCCGCGGGAAGCACGGTCAGCGTATGCGCCGCGATGCGCGCTTCCTCGGCCTGGCCGCTCTGCACGTTCCACCACTTGAGCGTGATCGACGGAATGGTGAGCGTACCGACCTGGCTGGGGACCACGGCGAAGTTCTGCTGGCGCCGGCCGATCAGCCACTGGCCGTCGTTGCGGGTGCCGGTCACCGGCTTGTCGGGATAGACCGTGGCGCCCTTGAGGTCCGGCAGGCTCAGCGCAGGCATGGCCTCGTAAGGCAGGCCGGTCGCCTGCAGGGTCATCGCCAGGTCCAGCGGTTGGCCGACACGCGCCTTGCCGTCGGCGGGGATGCCCTCCAGGGTCAGGCTCAGCGCACGCGCCGGCAGCCAGGCGCTGCTGCCCCACTTGGCCGGTACCGGTTGCACGTCGATCGAAACGGCGGGCGAGGCCGCCGTTGCGGGCGTGCCCATGGCGAAGAAGCTGTCCGGGTCGGTCGGATCGATCAGCTCGCCCTGGAACTGCAGCGGCGGGATGTCCATGACGCCAGCGTGCTGCGGGATCAGCGCGTAGCGCCGCTCGATCACGTGGTAGATGCGACCGCCGCGTACCACGTCGTAGTCCAGGTCGTCCCCGAGCCGGCGCGCGTCGATGCCGGGCAGCCGCGGATCCTCCAGCGAGCCGCTGCTCAGGCTGCCGGCGAAATACAGCCTCACGGTGAACAGCAGTTGCTGGCCCACGCGCACCGTGGTCGGCTGTGCGCCGGCTTCGAGGAACACCGCCTTGCCGCTGTTGGCCGCGACGCGGGGATCGGCCGGCGTAACCGTCAGCGTCAGCGGCTGGGTGTGCTCGCCGGCGAAGTCCAGCGACGGAATCGTCAGCTGGCCGGCATGCGTGGGCCGCAGTGCAATGCCGACAGTGAACTGCATGCTGCGCTGACCGTTGACGATGCTCACGCTGGTGTTGCTGGAGCGGCCGAGCACCTCGAAATCGGAGCCCAGCGCGGACAGGTCCGGCGCCTGCGCCAGGCCGCCGCCTTCGACGCGCAGGTTGAGCGTGACCGTTTCGCCCAGCTGCACCTGGCTGCGATCGAGCGAGGCCTGCACCTGCGCCGCGTGCGCCAGCACCGGCAGCAGGGCGAGCAGGAACCACGCGACCCATCGCCTCACGGCAGGTCCTCCGGATTCGCCACGCCGTGGCGCTGGCGGTATTCCAGTTCGAACTTGCGCCGCAGCAACGCGCCCGGATCGTCCGGCACGCGCTGCAGCGCCTGGCGCAGTTCGGCCGGCAGGCGCGCCTGCGGGTCGTCCTTGTCCAGCGCGCCGAGCTGGTGTTCGCTGCCCTGGGCCTTGGCCTTGTCGCCCAGCGCACGATCCATCTGCTGCTTGAGCGCCTCGCCCGCGCGCGCCATGCGTGCCTGTTGCGCGGCGCGTTCCTGCGCGGTCAGCGGACGGGTGGCGCCCTGCTGTTCACGCTGTTCGCCGTTGCGCGCACCGTCCTGGTTGCCCTGGACGTTGGGCTGCTGCTGGCCCTTCCCCTGCTGGCCCTGGCTGTCCTGCTTGCCGTCCTGCTGCTCGCCGCGGCGGTTGCCCTGGCTGTCCTTCTTCGACTGCTCGTCGCCCTGGCCCTGCTTCGAGTGCGAAGACTTGTCGCCGTTCTGGTTTTGCGCGTCGGCGTCCGAATCCTGCGGCGGCGGCTGGCGGCGCAGCCAGTCCTCGACCGCTTTGCGGTTGGCGGCGGCGTCGGCGTTGGCCGGATCGAGTGCAAGCGCGCGGTCGTAGGCGGCCAGCGCGTCCTGGTAGCGGCCCGCCTTGGCCAGGGCGTTGCCGAGGTTGTACTGCGCGTCCGTAGTGTCGATCGGTTGCAGGGCGTCGATCGCCTTGTCGTAGTCGCCGGTGCGGTAGGCGGCCGCGCCACGCAACGCCGGATCGCGGGCGAGCGCGAGCGCCTGCTTCGGCTGTCCTTGGCGTAACGCCTGCGCGGCCTGCTGGTCGCGGCGTTGCCACAGGTCCTGCCAGGTACCGGCTTCGGCGCGAGTGGGCGCCAGCAGCGGTACCAGCACCAGCGGCAGCAGCAACAGCCAGCCGCGGCGGAAGGCCAGTGCGAGCAGGGGCAGCAGCGGCAGCAGCAGCCAGGGGCCGCGGTCTTCCCACTGCGCGCTTGCCTGCCCGGTGGCGGCATCGGCATCGCCGGTGCGCAGCTGGCCCTGCAGCGCGTCGATGTCGGCGTGGTCCGCGCGCATCGGGACGTAGCGGCCACCGCCAGCCGTGGCGAGGGCGGCAAGCGCGGCATCGTCGCGCGCGGCCATGGCGACCTCGCCGTTGGCATCACGCAGGAAGCCGCCTTCGGCCAGCGGCACCGGGCCGCCCTTGCTCGTGCCTACGCCCAGCACCGATACGCGCACGCCATCGGCGCGGGCCTGGCGGGCGGCCTGCAGGGCATCGGTGCCCGCGTCATCGGTGACCAGCACGAGCGAGCCGCCACCGACCTTGGCGTCGCGGATCAGCTCCGCGCCGCGCGCGATCGCCGCGGCGGCATTGTCGCCCTCGACCGGCATGGTGTCCGGCGAAAGGGCGTCGAGCAGATCGTTGAGGCTGTTGGCGTCGCTGGTCAGCGGCGCGACCACGAACGCCTCGCCCGCGTAGGCGACCAGGCCGTTGAGCCCGCCCCGGTTTGCACTGAACAGATCGCGCACCTTGTAGCGCGCGCGATCGAGCCGGCTCGGCGTCACGTCGCGCGCCAGCATGTGCCCGGACAGCGAAATCGCCACCACCTGCGCCGCGCGGTCGGCAAACAGCGGTTGCGCCACGCGGCTCCAGCTCGGCCCGGCGAACGCCAGCACCGCAAGCACCCAACCCAGCGCCAGCAGGGCAGGCGGCACGCTGCGGCGCTGCGTGCGGCCGTAGAGCAGGTGCGGCAGCAGCTCCGGATCGACCAGCTTTTCCAGTTGCGCCCGTGCGCCCTGCCCTCGCGTGGCCAGCCATGCCAGCAGCGGCAGGGCGAGCAGCAGCCAGAGCCAGAGCGGCCGCAGGAAATGGAACTGGTGCAGCGCCTCGCTCATGCCAGACGCTCCCGCCAGGCGCCCGCGCGGGAGGCAAGGGCCAGCGCAAGCAGCAGCATCGCCGCGCCGAGCGGCACGCGGAACAGCTCGTGGCGCGGGCGCAACACCGGGCCGTGCTGGGGCATCGGTTCGAGCGTGTCGATGGTCTGGTAGGCGGCGGCCAGTTGGTGCGTGTCGGTGGCGCGGAAGAATCGCCCGCCGGTGTCTTCGGCGATCGTCGTCAGCATCGCCTCGTCGAGGTCGGCTGACGGGTTGACCAGGCGCATGCCGAAGAAGTCCGGAACGCGCATCTGCGTGGCGCCCACGCCAATGGTGTAGACGCGCACGCCGGCTGCCTTGGCCGCCGCGGCGGCCTGTTCGGGGGCGATGTTGCCGGCGTTGTTGACGCCATCGGTGAGCAGCACCAGCACGCGCGCCTGCTGCGGCAGGCCCGCCAGGCGCTTGACCGCCACGGCGATGGCGTCGCCGATCGCCGTTTCGGTGCCGGCCAGGCCGACGGCCGAGCCTTTCAGCTGCGCACGCACCGCGTCGAGGTCGTAGGTCAGCGGCGTGACCAGGAAGGCGCGGCTGCCAAACAGCACCAGTCCCAGCTCGTCGCCCGCGCGGCGCGCGATGAAGTCGCTGGCGATGGTCTCGACGGCCTCGAAGCGGCTGACGTCCTGTCCGGCCAGATGCATGTCCTCGGTGCGCATGCTGCCGGACAGGTCGATCGCCAGCAGCATCGCGCGCCCGCTGCGCTGTTGCGCCTGCGGTGGTCCAACCCACTGCGGACGCGCGGCCGCGGCGACCAGGCACAGCCAGGCCAGCGCCAGCCACCAGTTGGCTCCGCCGCGACCCGGCTGTCGCTCGATCGCCGCCAGCGCCACGCCCGGATGCGGCAGGTGCAAGGCCTGTCCGGGCGGCAGCGGGCGCAGCCAGCGGCGCAGCAGCCAGGGCAGCGGCAACAGCAGCGCCACCCAGGGCCAGGCGAAGTCGGGCCAGGCGAACTCAGGCACGGTGCAGCCTCCGGCGCTGGGTCGCGAGTGCGCTCCGCAGCCAGCGGCGCACGGCGTCGAGCATGGCGTGGGTGTCGTAGGGTTGCGGCCGGTACATCGCGCGCTCCAGCGTGAACAGGCGCTGCAGCGTCGGCGCGTCGACCGGCACGCATGCCAGCGCCGCGCGCCAGGCCTCTCCGCTCAGCCGCGCGGCGGCGGGATCCGCGGTGCGCGCCACGCGGCGCAGCAGTTGATGCAACCCGGCGGCCAACGCCTGCGCGTCCGCCGCGTGGCGGGCGGCCTGGGCATCGACCTCGGCAAGGATGCGGGCGCGGCGCTGCCGCCGCTTCCGCGCGCGCAACGACAACCACACGCCGATGCCGAGCAGTACCAGCCCGAGCGCCGCGAGCAGCCACCATCCCGGTGCCGGCGGCCACCACGGCGGCGCCGGCGGCAGGTGGATGTCCCGCAAATCGGGGCCCTGGGGCGTGGGCAGGAGTCGCGTCATCGGGCGGGCCTCGCGCCGAGCAGCGCCGTGAGCGACTCCAGCGGATCGGCCACGGTGTCGATGCTGCGCCAGCGCAGTCCCAGCGACTGGGCCAGCGCCACCAGGCGCGCCTGGCCCGCGCCGAGCGCATGCTGGAACTCGCTGCGCTGACGTATCCCTTCCAGGCTGACTTCGCGGCGTTCGCCGGCATGCTCGAACGGGTAGCGCCCGGGCGGGGGCAGATCGCGCTCGAGTGCATCGGCCACCACCAGCACGGCGACCCGGGCATGCCGCGTCACTTCACGCAGGCGGCCGCGTGCCGCCTCGTCGCAGCTCAGGCCGTCGCTGATCAACAGCACGCGGCTGGCGCCATGCAGGCGGCCGGCGCGAGCGAGCGCCTCGGACAGGGGCTCGTCGTTTCGGGGGGTGGCGATACCGGTATCCCAATCGGCCAGTGCGCCGCACAGGGCTACCGCGCCCCGTGCTCCACCGCGCGGCTTGAGCAGATGCTGGGCGTTGCCGAAGGCCATCGCGCCGACGCGCTCGCCGGCACGCACCGCATACCAGGCGGCCAGTGCGGCAGCGCGCGCGGCCTGTACCGACTTGAAACGCACGCGGGTGCCGAAGCGCATGCTCGCGTGGGTGTCGAGCAGGATCAGCAGCCTGCCCTCGCGCTCTTCCTGGAACAGCTTGGTGTGCAGTTCGCCGCTACGGGCGGTGAGCCGCCAGTCGAGCCGGCGCACGTCGTCGCCCGGCTGGTAGACGCGCGATTCGGCGTAGTCCATGCCGCGGCCGTAGAGACGGCTGGCCTGCTGGCCGGCGTGGGCGGCGCGACTGTCGAGCGGCAGCGGGCGCACGCGACCGACCCGCGCGCGCAGCGCGAGCAGTTCGGCCAGCGAGACGGTAGCGCGGCCGTCGCCGTCGGTGCGCACGGGCACGGCGGACATCACGGCAGCGGCACGAGATCCAGCAGGCGATCGATGACCTGGTCGCTGCGCACGCCCTCGGCTTCGGCCTCGTAACTGAGCAGCACGCGGTGGCGCAGCACTTCGTGCACCACGCCATGCACGTCCTCGGGCAAGGCGTAGTCGCGTCCGGCCAGCCAGGCATGCGCGCGGGCGCAACGGTCCAGTGCGATGGTCGCGCGCGGGCTGGCGCCCCAGGCGATCCAGCGCTTCAGTTCCTGGCCGTAGCGGCCGGCATCGCGGGTGGCCAGCACCACTTGTGCGAGGTATTCCTCCAGCGCTGGCGCCACGTGCACCTCGAGCGCGGCGTCGCGCGCGGCGAACACGTCGGCCTGGCTGAGCAGCGCACGCGGCGGCGCCGCCGGATGCAGCGCGCGACGCGCCTGTTCACGGGCCAGCTTGAGGATCGCCAGCTCCGACGCCGCGTCGGGGTAGCCGATCGTCACGTGCATCACGAAGCGGTCCAACTGCGCCTCGGGCAGTGCGAAGGTGCCTTCCTGCTCGATCGGGTTCTGCGTGGCCATCACCAGGAACAGATCCGGCAGGCGCCAGGTGCTGCGGCCAACGGTGATCTGCCGTTCGGCCATGGCTTCGAGCAGCGCCGACTGCACCTTGGCCGGTGCGCGATTGATCTCGTCCGCAAGCACGATGTTGTGGAACAACGGCCCGCGCTCGAACTCGAAGCTGCCCGCCTGCGGGCGGAACACGTCGGTACCGGTGAGGTCGGCCGGCAGCAGGTCGGGCGTGAACTGCACGCGGTGAAAGTCGGCCTCTATGCGCGCGGCCAGCGCCTTGACCGCGGTGGTCTTCGCCAGGCCCGGCGCACCCTCGACCAGCAGGTGGCCATCGGCCAGCAGCGCGATCAGCAGGCAGTCGATCAGGTGCGGTTGGCCGATCACCTCGCGCTGCAGTTCCTCGCGCAGATGCACGAAGGCCTGCTGCAGGCGGTTGGGGGCGGCGGTCTGCGGTGTGTCCATCGGCTATCCAGAGAAGGCAACGCGGTACTGACCGCGCCAACGCCCGGAAGTTTAGGCGTGCCCGTGCAGGCGCCGCGTGTGCCGGTCCGCATGGTCGCGTTCGCATGCCCCGGAAAGAAAAAGGGCGGCCCGAGGCCGCCCCTTGTTCCATGGTGTCGTGCGCTTACTGCAGCGTTTCGCTGAGAATGCGCGGCGTCACGAAGATCAGCAGTTCCGCCTTGTTGTTGTTCTTGACCGTCTTGCGGAACAGCGCGCCCAGACCGGGGATGTCACCCAGGCCCGGCACCTTGCTGATGGTGTTGGCCTTGGTGATCTCGTAGATGCCACCGAGCACCACCGTCTGACCGTTGTCCACCAGCACCGAGGTGTTGATTTCGCGGGTGTCGATCTGCGGCACCTGGCCACTGCCCGGGGCATCGATGAACTTGGCCAGCGCGTCCTTCTTGACGTTGATCTTCAGGTACACGCGGCTGTCGGCGGTGATCGTCGGGGTTACGCGCAGCTCAAGCACGGCGTCCTTGAACTGCACCGTGGCGGTGCCGCTGCCGGCCGAACCGGTGGCGCTGTTCTGGTAGGTCACGTAGCCGATCTGCTGGCCCTGGCGGATGACCGCTTCCTGCTGGTTGGCGGTGATCACGCGCGGGCTGGAGATGACCTCGCCACGACCTTCGGTCTGCGCAGCGGAAAGTTCCAGGTCGACCAGGTAGTTCGCACCCAGGATCGCCAGGCCGAAGCTGCCCATCGGATTGGCCGCCGGCAGGTTCACGTTGAAGCCACCTGCGCCCGTCTGATAGGTCGTCACGTTCGTGGCGTTGGGTGCACCGGAGTTGTTGTTGCCACGCTCGATGGCCATGCTGCCAGCACCATTGGCCCCGCCCTGCGGAGCGGTGGTGATCACGTTGCCGCCGCTGGTGGTGTGCAGCGCCTGCACGCCCCACTTGACGCCCAGCTCGCGGGTGAAGTCGTCGGTGGCCACCACGATGCGCGATTCGATCAGCACCTGCTGTACCGGGCGGTCGAGCACGCCGATCAACTCACGCAGTTCCCGAATCTTGTCGGGTGTTTCGTTGAGGAGCAGGGTGTTGGTGCGCTCGTCGTACGAGACGCTGCCGCGGGGCGAGAGGAAGCCGCGGCTGCCACTGCCGCCACTGCCACCGGCGCCGCCCTTGCTGCCGCTGGTCAGGAGTTTGGCGATGTCGGCCGCCTTGCCGTAGCTGATCGGCACGTAGTCGGTGACGAGCTCGGCGGTGTCCTCAGCCTTCAGGCGCGCCTCGGCCAGGTTCTGCTCGTAGTTGGCCAGCTCCTGCTGCGGAGCGATCCAGATGACGTTGCCGTCACTGCGCTTGTCCAGGCCCTTGGCACGCAGGATGACGTCCAGCGCCTGGTCCCATGGCACGTTGACCAGCCGCAGGGTAACGCTGCCGCCCACGCTGTCGGCCACCACCAGGTTCTTCTTGGACATCTCCGCGATGAACTGCAACGCGGCACGTACCGGGATGTCCTGGAAATTGAAGGTCACGCGGGTGCCGTTGTAGGCCTGGGGCTGGCCCTGGGCGAGCTTGCCGTCAGCGGCTGCGGCGTCCTTCTTGGGCGCGACCTCGACCACGTACTGGTCGGCGGTCTGGTAGGAGGAGGTCTCCACGTTGCCCTTGAAATCGATTTCCATGTGCGCACCACCGCCCATGCCGGCGCGGGTGGTGATCGACTGCACCGGCGTGGCGAAGTCGAGCACGTCCAGGCGCTGGGCCTGTTCGGCCGGCAGCTTCACGTGGCTCAGGTTGACGATGAGCTTGCCACCCTCGCGGTGCATGTCGGCATCCGCGCCGGCGCCGCTGAAGCCGATCAGCACGCGGCCTTCACCGTTCGGCCCGCGACGGAAGTCGATGCTGGAGACCGAGGGGCCGTTCATGGCCGAAGGCAGCGCCTTGGTCGGATCGACCGCCGAGGCGGTGGTGGTGGTTTGCGCGGCGGTGCCGTTGTTGACGGTCATCACCAGGTCGTTGCCGTCCACGCGCGTGGCGTAGGAGGCATCGCGCATAAGTTCGACCACGACGCGGGTGCGCCCGCCGGCGGAAACCGCCGAGACGCCCGAGGTCGAGCCCTTGCCGATGTCCAGGTGGCGCGGTGCGGCGTTGGCAGTGTCGGCGAAATCCACCGCGATGCGCGGCGGATTGCCGGTGGTGAAGATGCGCGGCTCCGGCGGCGGTCCGCCGGCGAAGTTCATGTGCAGTTCGACCTTGCCCCCCGGCAACGTGTCGTAACTGATTCCCTTGAGCGTGTTGCTGGCTGCCACGGCATCGCCGGCCCATGCGGCGGCGGTCATCAGCAGGCCGGTCAACAGGCAGCGGCGTGCTTGGCGCATGGCTCGGCCCCGGACAGGTTGGATGTGGTTGCTCATTGCGTCAGCCCCTGTGTTCATTTGTCGCCGAGCCCGATGCTGGCCGAACGTTCCATCCAGCCGCCATTGCCATTGGAAACCAGCTCGACCAGGTCGATGTGGTCTTCCGCGATGTCGGTGACCCGACCGTAGTTCTGCCCCATGTATTCATTGATGTGGACACGGTGGATCACGCCACCGGGATCCTTCACCAGCGCTTCGATACCTGCGCCGGTGCCGACCGTACCCACCATCTTGAGGCTGTCCAGCGCGAACATCTCGAGCGGCTCCTTGGCCCGCCCCTCGTCGGGGCGCGGTCCGTTCGACGGGCCGCTCGGCTGCAGTTCGGCGGTGCTCGCGCTGAACGGATCGCGCTTGCCGTCATCGGAATACTGGAAGGTCTCGAACGTCTTGATCACTGGCAGCGGCGGGATCGGCGCGCCCTTCTTGCTCTTTTCCTGGGCGACCCAGTCGCGCAGGTCGGACATGCCGCGGGTGCAGCCGGCCAGCAGCAGCACGGTGCCCAGCATCAGCAGCAGCCGCGCCACATGGGTAGGCCTGATGGCGTTGAACCTGCTCATTTGCGCCCCCTCGCCTTGCCCTTGCCCTTGGCGGGCTTGGTCTCACCGCTTTCTTCGTCTTCGAGGTAGCGGTAGGTCTTGACCGTGCCTTGCAGCACCAGCTGTCCGCCGGGCGGTGGTTCGCCATTGGCGCCGACCGGAAGCTGCGTGGACAGCGACACGTCGTGCATGGTGAGGATCACCACACGCGGCAGCGAAGCGACACCACTGATGAAATTGCCGAACTGGTGATAGGTGCCGACCATTTTCAGGTTGATCGGCTCTTCGGCGTAGAAGTCCTTCGGCTGCTCGGTGCCCGGATCGAACACCTGGATTTCCAGGCCCGCAGCCAGGGCGGTCTGCGAGATGTCCACCAGCAGCTCGGGCATCTCGGTCTTGCTGGGCAGCTGGCGCAGCAACTGGCGCAGCATGTCCTGCATCTCGTCGAGCTGCTGCTGCAGCGCTTCGAGGTTGACCGCCTTGGCCTGCTTCTGGGTGAACTCCTGCTTGAGCGACACCTCTTTCGCGGCCAGCGTCTCCAGCGAGTCCTGCTGGTCACTGACGTGCAGATACCAGCCGAGGAACATCACGACCAGGAACACCAGCACGGTGAAGAAGATCTTGATCGATTTGGACCAGCCACCGATGTTGTTGCGGTCGAGGTTGCGCAGTTCGTCGAAGAACTTCATTTGGCAGCCCCCCCGCTGACGGCCGCAGATCCCGATGCGGCGGGGGCGCCGTTGCCCTGCAGCAGCACCGGCGTCTTGCCTGCCTCCTCTTCGGCCGGCTGGCTAAGCTTGACGCTCAGGCCGAACGTGTAGGGCATGCGCCCGGCGCGGTACTTGATTTCGGTCTTGTCCAGGTCCGCGTTGCCCATCCAGGGCGAGGCGTCGAGGTTGCGCATGTATTCGGCCACGCTGGCGTTGGACTGGGCCACGCCGTAGAGCACCATCGAGTCGGAGTTCTGCTTCATGCTCGTGAGGCGCACGCTGGCCGGGATGGTCTTCACCAGTTCGTCGAACAGGTGGACCATCTGCGACCGGTTGGCCTGGAGCTGCTCGATGATCTGCTTGCGGGCGAGCAGGCGCTGGCGGACCTTCTCGAGGTCCTTGATCTTGGCGATGCGCTCGTCCAACTGTTTGATCTCGCCCTGCAGATAGGCGTTGCGCTCGTTCTGGTTGTCGATGCGCATGCCCATCCAGAACACCCACAGCAGCACGACCAGCAGCGCCGCCACGAAGGCCGCGCCCAGCTGCATGAAGAATTCCCGCTCGCGCTGCTTGCGCCGTTCGGCACGCCAGGGAAGTAGGTTGATGTGTGCCATCAGTCGAAACTCCTGAGCGCCAGGCCGACGGCGATCATCAGCGCCGGGGCATCCTGCGCCAGCGACTGCGCCTGCACCTTGGGCGCCAGCGACATGCGCGCCAGCGGATTGGCCACCATGCACGGCACGCCCAGCTGTTCCTCCAGCATCGGGCACAGGCCCTCGATCGAGGCGCAACCGCCGGCCAGCACGACCTGGTCAACCTTGCTGTATTCGCTGCCGGCAAAGAAGAACTGCAGCAGGCGGCTGATCTGCTGGATCAGCGCTTCCTTGAAGGGCTCCAGCGCCTCGGTCTCGTAGGACTCCGGCAGGCCGCCCTTGCGCTTGGCCCGGCCCGCTTCCTCATAGGAAAGGCCGTAGCGGCGCATGATCTCGTCAGTGAGCTGCTTGCCGCCGAACACCTGCTCGCGTGAATAGATGGTGCGCTGGTGGCGCAGCACCGACAGCGTGGTCATGGTGGCGCCGATGTCGACCACGGCAACCAGTGCATCGCGGCCGACGTTGAGCTGGTCGACCAGCATCGCGAAGGCGTTTTCCATCGCGAAGGCTTCCACGTCGATCACCCCGGCGGCCAGCCCGCCCAGGTCCAGCGCGGCCACGCGCATGTCCACGTTCTCGGTGCGCGAGGCAGCCAGCAGTACGTTGTTCATGTCGGGGTTGTCGCGCACCGGCCCCATCACCTCGAAGTCGAGGCTGACCTCGTCGATCGGGTAGGGGATGTACTGGTTGGCCTCGACCTGGATCTGGCCTTCGAGGTCTTCCTCGGACAGATCGCCGGACATCGGCACGATGCGCGTGATGACCGCCGAGCCGGCAACGGCCGCGGCGGCATGTTTGAGCCTGGAGCCGGAACGCGCCAACGCACGTCGGATCGCCTCGCCCACCGCCTCGACCTCGACGATGTTCTTCTCGACCACGGCGTTGGGGGGCAGCGGCTCGACCGCGTAGTGCTCCACGCGATAACGGCCACCGGCCTGGCTCAGCTGTAGCAGCTTGACCGCGGTCGAACTGATGTCGACGCCGATCAGCGGCGGCTTCTTGGGTGTAAACAGACCCACGATTTTCCCCCTTGGCCCCTGGCGCCCGGGCCGGAAACCGGCGGATGCGCGAGGGCATTAGATCGAAAAATTAACGCTATGGCAACGGCCTACGGCAACTTTCTCAACAAAATGGCGTGATGGCCTGCACATTTGGTTGACATTGCCCCTGATGGGCCGTTTTCGCGATCCAGCCCCGGTTCGGGCGGGCGATCGATAGTGCAACATCTATACTCGACAGTGTTTTGACTTGAGTCTCGCTCTTCCAAACCATGCAAATTTTTAAGCGTCTGCTGCGCTGGGCCCTGGTCCTGGCCCTCACCGGCCTGCTCCTGGCCATCGCCGCCGTCGGAGTCGCCTACTGGCTGGTCTCCCCTCGCCTGCCCTCGGTGGCGATGCTCAAGGACTACCACATGCAGGTGCCGCTGCGGGTGCTCAGCGCCGACGGCAAACTGATCGCCACCTTCGGCGAGACCCGACGCATTCCGGTCGACATCGACAAGGTCCCGGACAAGCTCAAGCACGCCGTGCTCGCGGCCGAGGACGCCGATTTCTACAACCATCCGGGCGTGGACTGGCACGGCATCGCCCGCGCCGGCTGGCACGTGATCATCTCCGGTGGCGACAAGGGCTCGGGCGGCTCGACCATCACCCAGCAGGTCGCGCGCAACTTCTTCCTGAGCCCGGAAAAGCTCTACTCGCGCAAGCTGATCGAGATCTTCATCGCGCTGCGCATGGAGAACGAGCTGACCAAGGACCAGATCCTGGAGCTCTACCTCAACAAGATGTTCCTGGGACACCGCTCCTACGGGGTGGCGGCGGCGGCCGAGTATTACTACGGCAAGACGCTCGACCAACTGACCATCGCCCAGTGCGCCACGATCGCCTCGACCTTCCAGTTGCCCTCGCTAGTCAATCCGATCAACAGCCCCAAGCGGATGCTGGCGCGCCGCAACTGGGTGATCGGCCAGATGCTGGAGCACCGCTACATCAGCAAGGCCGAATACGACCAGGCGGTGAACGAGCCGAACAACGCTTTCCCGCACGAACAGCCGATCGAGGTGGATGCGCCCTACCTGGCCGAGATGGTGCGCCTGCAGGCACTCGACCGCCTGGGCAACGATGCGCTGACCGAGGGCTACGTGGTGCGCACCACGGTGACCAGCGAGCGCCAGCAGGCCGCGGTGGAGGCGATGCGCGACGGCCTGATCGCCTACGACCGCCGCCACGGCTGGCGTGGTCCCGAAGCGCACCAGACGCTGGCGCCAGACGCGGGCAACGACGATCTGGACCGCCTGCTGTCCGGCTACACCGATATCTCCGGCATGCAGCCGGCGATCGTCACCGCGGTCGACAACGGCAAGGCCACGCTGTACCTGGCCAGCCGACAGACGGTGGAGCTGGGCCTGGACGCGGTCGCCTGGGCGCGCCCCTACCGCAACGAGAACCACACCGGACCTTCGCCCAAGCACGTGGACGACGTGCTCAAGCGCGGCGACATCGTGCGCGTGGCTCGCAACGACAAGGGCGACTGGGAACTGGCCCAACTGCCCAAGGTACAGGGCGCGCTGGTCTCGGTGAATCCGGAGGACGGCTCGGTCCAGGCGCTGGTGGGCGGCTTCAGCTTCCTGCGGAGCAAGTTCAATCGCGCCGTGATGGCCGCGCGCCAACCGGGTTCCAGCTTCAAGCCATACCTGTACTCGGCTGCGTTCGAGCGCGGCTTCACGCCCGCGTCGATCGTCAACGACGCCCCGCTCGCCCTGCCCGACCCATCCAAGCCGAACGGGTTGTGGACGCCGGAGAACGATGACGGCAAGTTCGACGGCCCGATGCGCGTTCGCGAGGCTCTGGTGGAGTCGAAGAACCTGGTGTCGGTACGCCTGCTCGATGCGATCGGCGTGCGTTTCGCGCGTGATTACATCTCGCGGTTCGGCTTTCCGCTCGATGCGCTGCCCAAGAACCTGTCACTCGCATTGGGTACGGCCTCGGTCTCGCCCATGGGCATGGCGCGGGGCTACGCGGTGTTCGCCAACGGTGGCTATCTGGTCTCGCCTTACTTCATCAAGGAAATCGACGACCGCGACGGCAAGCCGATCTACCTGGCCAACCCGACCCGCGCCTGCCGAACCTGCCAGGAGCGCCTGCTCGATACCCGCCCGCCGGGCCCGCCGCCCGCTGACGTGGGCGGCCATCCGGCCAACGCGATCGCGCAGGTGCCCGCCGGCGCCAGCACCGTCGCCGGCGTCGGCGATGCGGTGTTGCCGGCCGACGCCCACGGCGAGGGTGCGCACCCGCCGCTGCTCGCGCCGCAGGTGATCGACGTGCGCAACGACTACCTGATCACCTCGCTGATGAAGGACGTGATCCTGCGCGGCACCGGTTATGCGGCCAAGGCGCTGGGCCGCGACGATCTGGCCGGCAAGACCGGCTCGACCAACGACCATCGCGATGCCTGGTTCGTCGGCTTCAACGGCGACGTTTCGACGTCCGTGTGGGTGGGTTTCGACGATTTCAGCTCGCTGGGTCGCGCCAATGGCGTGGGCGAGTTCGGCGCGCAGGCGGCGCTGCCAATCTGGATGGAATACATGGGCACGGTGCTCAAGGGCCTGCCTTCGAACGCGCTGCCGATGCCGCCGGGCATCGCCACCGTGCAGATCAACCGCCAGAGCGGTCTGCCCACCGCGTCCGACGACCCGAACGCGATGAGCGAGATCCTCAAGGTCGAGGACGTCGACCGCCTACGCGCCCAAGCCGCGCAGCAGCAGCAGAACCAGGACGAGCAGCACCCGTACGATATCTTCTGACGGCAGCCCGCGGCGACGCACCACTCACGCCGGATCGGCTTTGCTGCCGGTCCGGCCCACCGGAGAAGCGACATGGCACGCGGCGAACACCATCGCATCCATGCCCAGGACCGCCAGCAGCGCAACCGGCTGCGGGTGGCCCAGGAAGCCGCCCGGCTGATGAGCGAGCACGGCATCCGCGATTTCCACCACGCCAAGCTCAAGGCCGCCGAGCGCCTGGGCATCCATGACGCGCAGGCACTGCCGCGCAACCAGGAAATCGAGGACGCACTGCGCGAGCGACAGCGCCTGTTCGACGCGGACAGCCAGCCACAGCAGCTGAGCGCCCGCCGGGAGGCCGCGGTGGAAGCCATGCGCTTCCTCGACCGGTTCGACCCGCGGCTGGTGGGGCCAGTGCTCGAAGGCACGGCCAACGCGCACTCGGCCGTCTGCCTGCACGTCTTCAGCGACGACCCCGACGCGGTCATGCTGTTCCTGCGCGAGCACGGCGTGCCGGCCGAAGTGCAGACCCGCCGGCTTCGATTGAGCCGCGAGGAGCAGGCCGACTACCCGGTGCTGCTGTTCGCCGCTGACGGCCTGCCCTTCGATCTCACGGTGATGCCGCGCGATGCCCTGCGCCAGGCGCCGCTGGACCGGATCGACGAAAAGCCGATGCGCCGCGCCTCCCTGGGCGCGGTGGAAGAACTCCTGGCCGAGCCCACTGCCGAAGACGAATTCGAGCGGATGTTGGCCGCGGCCCGCCGCTGAGCCCTTGCACATTATGCGGAAGCGCACCTGTGCGCGACCGCCATGCATCGCTGGTCGGGCACTCGCGTGTCCGTGACGTTCCCACGCAACCAAAACCTCGCGTCCCAGCGCACAGGTGCGCTCCGGAGGGCGTCGCAAACGAAAACGCCCCGGCATGACCGGGGCGTTTCGTGTCTACAGGACCGCTGGGCTCAGCGCTTGTCGAGCGCCGTGTAATCGCGCACGTCGGCGCCGGTATAGATCTGGCGCGGACGACCGATGCGCGAACCGGGGGTTTCGTGCTGCTCGATCCAGTGCGAGATCCAGCCGGCGGTGCGGGCGATCGCGAACATCACGGTGAACATCTCGGTCGGGATGCCCAGCGCCTTGTAGATGATGCCCGAGTAGAAATCGACGTTCGGGTACAGCTTGCGCTCGACGAAGTACTCGTCCTTCAGCGCCGCCTCTTCCAGCTTCATCGCCACGTCGAGCAGCGGGTCGTTGACGCCCAGCTCGTTAAGCACCTTGTGGCACATCTCGCGGATGATCTTGGCGCGCGGATCGAAGTTCTTGTAGACGCGATGGCCGAAGCCCATCAGGCGGAAATTGTCGTTCTTGTCCTTGGCGCGCTTGATCGCGGTGTCCACGCGATCGGGCGTGCCGATCTCCTGCAGCATCTGAAGCACCGCCTCGTTGGCGCCGCCGTGCGCCGGACCCCACAACGCGGTGATGCCTGCGGCGATCGACGCATAAGGGTTCGCGCCGGTCGAACCGACCAGGCGGACGGTCGAGGTGGAGGCGTTCTGCTCGTGGTCGGCGTGCAGGATGAACAACAGGTCCAGCGCCTTGGCGGCCACCGGGTTCAACTGCAGCGGCTCGCTCGGCACCTCGAACATCATGTGCAGGAAGCGCTCGACGTACTCGAGGTTGTTGCGCGGATAGCGGAACGGCCAGCCGATCGAGTAGCGGTAGCACGCCGCTGCGATGGTGGGCATCTTGGCGATCAGGCGGATCGCCGCGAGCTTGCGGTCGGCCGGATCATCGACGTTGAGGTCGTCGTGGTAGAAGGCCGACAGCGAAGCGACCGAAGCGGCCAACATGGCCATCGGGTGCGCGTCGTGGTGGAAGCCCTGGAAGAAGTTCTTCAGCGACTCGTGCATCATCGTGTGATGCGTGATCTGGTGCTCGAAGGACGCGAACTCGTCCTTCTTGGGCAGTTCGCCGTTGAGCAGCAGGTAGGCCACTTCCAGGAAGGTGGACTTCTCGGCCAGCTGCTCGATCGGGTAGCCGCGATACAGCAGCACGCCCTTGTCGCCGTCGATGTAGGTGATCGCGCTCTTGGTGCTGGCCGTCGAACCGAAGCCCGGGTCGTAGGTGAAGTGGCCGGTGTCCTTGTACAGCGTACCCAGGTCGATGCACGAGGGGCCCAGCGTGCCGCTCAGCAGGGGCAGCTCGGCGCTGCGGTTGCTCGATTCATCGACGAGCTTGACGACCTTGGAATCGGACACGGGAACCTCCTTCTCGAAAGACGTACCGGGGGGCATCCGCGGTGGGCGCCGCCCGGCAAGGGAATGGCATCGCGCTGGGGAAAGCGACCGATGCAACCGACGCATTATCGCACATCGGCCGCCCAACATCCGCCCGCGGATGGCCCGCAGGGACACGCAAAAGGACACGGGGCGAGCCGCTGGCCCGCCCCGTGTCCTGGAATGTCAGACCCGCCACTGCCGCGGCGGCGGGCGTGAAGCGACCTTCGCTTACTTCTGGCCGTAGCGACGGCGGAACTTGTCCACGCGGCCGCCCACGTCGAGGGTCTTCTGCTTGCCGGTATAGAACGGATGCGAATGGCTGGAGATATCCACCTTGACCAGCGGGTACTCGTTGCCGTCCTGCCACTTGACGGTTTCCTTGGTGGCGATCGTCGAGCGCGTCAGGAACGCGAAGTCGGACGACAGGTCCTGGAACACCACCGGGCGGTAGTTGGGATGGATATCAGGCTTCATGGCAGGCTCAAAGCGGCGGGTGAAAAGAGCGGCATTGTAGCCGGCGGGTGACGACGGGGTCAACTCAACAGGGGAACGGGCGCCGCCGGTGCCCTCTTCCCCGACTCCGCCGGGGGAGAGGGCTGAGGGAAGGGAAAGACCGTTCCGTTCTTGCCTTTGCCTAGCTGGGTCAGCCGGCGCCGAGCGCGCCACGCACCATCGCCGCGAAACGGTCCTGATCCAGCTCCAGCACCACGTTGGCGTTGGCCGGGCGGCCCAGCCGGCCCGCCCAGTCCACCACGGTGGCGCCGCGGGTCAAGCGGCCGTCGAGTTCGACCGCGACTGCGCGCCGCTCGCTGCGCACCACCACCGCCGGATCGATCGCCACCGCCATGGCCAGCGCATCAGCGGCAATGATCCCGCGACGGCCGCGCTCGCGGTTGGTCTTGCGCGCGACCTGGCAAATGCTTCCATAGAAGGCCGCGCGCTTGTCGCCGGCGGCGAGCCAGCCGTCGAACGTGTCTTCGTCGAAGGCATGGCGCAGGGTCAGCTCCCAGTCGACCAGATCGAAATCTTCGAACGCCTCGAACACCACATGCGCGGCCTCGGGATCGAAACCGATGTTGAACTCGGCCGGCACGCGCCCGGTGTTGCCCTGCCCGGTCACCGCACCGCCCATCACCACCAGGCGCCTGACCCGCTGCGGCAGGGTCGGATCCAGCCGCAGCGCCAGCGCCACGTTGGTCAGCGGCGCCAGCGCCACCAGGGTCAGCTCGCCGGGCCGCTCGCGGGTCAGGCGCAGCAGCGCCAGCGCAGCCGCCTCGTCCGCCGCGATCGTTCCCGGTTGCGGGAAACCCACGTCGCCGAAGCCGTCGCGGCCATGCACGAAGGCCGCGTCCTCCTCGGGCAGGCGCACCAGTGGCGTGGCGCAGCCAGGAAACACCGGCGTGCCCGCGCCGAGCAGATCCACCAGCACGCGCGCGTTGTGCACCGTGTGCTCCAGGCCGACGTTGCCCGCCGCGATGGACAGGCCGGCGACGTCCGCGTGCGCATGGGCCATCAGGATGGCAAGCGCGTCATCCACGCCGGGGTCGGTATCGATCAGGAGCTGGGGTCGGGTCATTGCGTCGTGCGCCGGTAAAAACGACTAGCTTACGACCGCCAGCGGTCGAAGAAACAACAACGCGAGCCTCGATGCGTAACGCTCAGGCGTGCGCGTAGCGCGCGGCGGCACCGATCCAGCGTTCGATCAGCCGCTCGGCATCGCGCGGATGCTGGCGCAACATGGCCTCGCCGACCTGCTGGACCGCTGGCAGCAGAGGCGCATCGCGCGCCAGGTCCGCGATGCGGAAGGCGAGCTGGCCGGTCTGGCGGGTGCCGAGCACCTCGCCGGGGCCGCGCAACTGAAGGTCCTTCTCGGCGATGCGGAAGCCGTCGCAGGTTTCGCGCATGACGTTGAGGCGCTCGCGCGCGAGCTGGCCCAGCGGCGGCTGGTAGAGCAGGACGCAATTGGAGGCGACCGCGCCACGCCCCACACGCCCGCGCAACTGGTGCAACTGGGCCAGACCCAGTCGCTCGCTGTTCTCGATCACCATCAGGCTGGCGTTGGGCACGTCCACACCCACCTCGATCACCGTCGTGGCCACCAGCACGGAAAGCTCGCCCGCCTTGAAGGCGTCCATCACGGCCTGCTTCTCCTTCGGCTTCATGCGCCCGTGGATCAGCCCGACCGAACAACCCTCTAGTACCGCGGCGAGCTCCGCGTGCGCCACCTCGGCCGCCTGTGCACGCAGCTGTTCCGACTCCTCGATCAGCGTGCACACCCAGTAGGCCTGGCGGCCTTCGGCGCAGGCGGCGTGGATGCGCTCGATCACCTCGACCCGGCGCGCGTTGGACACGGCGACTGTCTGCACTGGCGTGCGCCCGGGCGGCAGCTCGTCGATGGAGGAGACGTCCAGGTCCGCGTACGCGCTCATCGCGAGCGTGCGCGGGATCGGCGTGGCGGTGAGCACCAGCTGGTGCGGCACCAGGTCGCCTTCCAGGCCCTTGTCGCGCAGCGCCAGCCGCTGCTGCACGCCGAAGCGGTGTTGCTCGTCGACGATGACCAGGCCCAGCCGCGCGAACACCACGCCTTCCTGCATCAGGGCATGCGTACCGATCACCACGGGCGCGCCGCCGGTGACGCGCGCAAGCGCCTGCGCACGCGCCTTGCCCTGCTGCTTGCCGGCGAGCCATTCGACATGGATGCCCAGCGGCTCCAGCCAGTGGCGGAAATTGCGCAGGTGCTGCTCGGCCAGCAGCTCGGTGGGCGCCATCAACGCCACCTGCCAGCCGGCTTCCACCGCGGCCAGCGCCGCCAGTGCGGCGACCGCCGTCTTGCCACTGCCGACATCGCCCTGCACGAGGCGCAGCATCGGCTTGGCGCACGCGATGTCGGCAAGCACGTCGCGCGTGACCCGCTGCTGCGCGCCAGTGAGCTGGAACGGCAGGCCGCCGACGAAGCGGCCGCGCAGTTCGCCGTTGCCGTCCAGCGCCGGCGCACGCCGGCGACGCACGGCCGCGCGCATGCGCTTGAGGCTCAGGTGCTGGGTCAGCAGCTCCTCGAAGGCGAGCCGCTGCTGCGCGGGATGACGGCCGTTGGTCAGGTCGGCCACCGGCGCGTCCGGCGGCGGGCGGTGCACATAGAGGAGCGCCTCGCGCAGGGAGGTCAGTCCGTGAGCCAGGCACAGCGGCGGGGGAATGAGCTCCAGCGCCGCATCCGGCGGCAGCAGCGCGAGCGCCTTGTCGATCACGCCGGCCAACCGCTTCTGGCCCAGGCCCTCGGTGGTCGGATAGATCGGGCTCAGGCGCTCGTCGATCGCCACGGCCTGCTCCTCGCCCACCCGTTGGTACTGCGGGTGCACCATCTCCAGGCCCTGCGCACCGTGGCGCACCTCGCCATAGCAGAGCAGCCTGACGCCGGGCTTGAGCTGGTCGGCCTGCGCGCGATGGAAATGGAAGAAGCGCAGCAACAGCGTCTGCCGCGAGTCGTCGCCGATGGCGACCTTCAGCTGTGGCCGGTAGCGGAAGCCGCGCTCGACCGCTTCGACCGCGCCCAGCACCTGCGCCCGCTCGCCAGGCTTGAGGTCACCGATGGTGGTGATGCGGGTCTTGTCCTCGTAGCGCAGCGGCAGGTGGAACCACAGATCCTGCACGCGCTCCAGCCCGATCTTCGCGAGCGCGGCGGCGAGTGCCGGACCGACGCCCGGCAACGTGCCGACCGGCGAAAGGCCAGGGTCGGCAACGGGTGGCGCGGCGATGCTGGCGCTTCGGGCGGGCATGAATGGCTAGCCTAGCCCAGCGTCACTGCGGGATGCAGCAGGGCGATGTGGGCAGATGCCGCACCGGGCGGTCAGGCCGCGGCGCGGCAAGGCCATGCGGTCAGTCGAGCACCATGATCGCGTCGACTTCCACCTGCGCGCCCTTGGGCAGCCCCGAAACCTCGATCGTGGAGCGGGCCGGGTACGGCTGCTGGAAGTAGTCCGCCATCACCGCATTGACCGCCGTGAAGTTGGCCAGGTCGGTGACGTAGATGCCCACGCGCACGAACTGCGAGAGCGAGCCGCCGGCCGCCTTGGCCACGGCGGTGAGGTTCTCGAACACGCGGCGGGTCTGCGTGCTGATGTCGCCCTCGACCAGGTTGCCGGTCGCCGGGTCCAGCGGGATCTGGCCGGAGAAGTACACCGTGTTGCCGGCGCGCACGGCCTGCGAGTAGGGGCCGATGGCGGCGGGGGCCTGGTCGGTGGAGACGATGCTGCGGGACATGGCGTGGCCTCGTGTGGGGAAAAGCCAAGTCTAAGGGAGCGGCCCCTTGGCACGCAGGGTGGGCTTCAGCCCACCGGCCACCCGCGCGGAACGTCCGATGGGCTGAAGCCCACCCTGCGCGTCACAACGGATAGCGGTAGGCGCCGCTCACCACGCCCGTACGCCGCACGCGACGGATCACGTCCGCCAGGTGCTTGCGATTCTTCACTTCCATCGCGAACAACAGGGTGGCCGCGGCCGCATCGCGCTCGACGTATTCGACGTTCTCGATGTTCGAATCGGCCGCGGCGATGGCGGCGGCGACGGTGGCCAGGACGCCCGGACGGTTGATGACTTCGATGCGCAGTTCCGCGCGATAGTCGCCCTGTACGTCGCGGTCCCATTCGATGCCCACGCAGCGCGCGGGCGATTTGCGGAACTCGGCCACGTTGGGGCATTCCACGCGATGCACCACGATGCCCTTGCCGGAGGAGAGATAGCCGATGATCTCGTCGCCCGGAAGCGGGTGGCAGCAATTGCCGAAGCTGAGCACGCCCCGCTCGGCACCGGTGATGCGGATGTTCTCGTGGGTGTGCGGCGCCTCGGTCGGGCGGTCGCCGCCACGCAGCGCCACCAGGTGATGCGCGACCTGGTCCGGCATACGGTTGCCCAGCGCGATGTCGGCCAGCAGTTCCTCGAGCCGGCGCAGCTTGGCCTCCTCCAGGAAGCGCTCGAGCACCTTGGCGGGAATCGCGTCGATGTTGGTTCCCAGCGCATCCAGCGCGCGATCGAGCATGCGGTGACCGAAGTCGACCGCATCCTCGTGCTGCAGGTGTTTGAGGTACTGGCGGATCGCGGTGCGCGCCTTGCCGGTGACGACGAACTCAAGCCAGGCCGGATTGGGCACGGCCGAGGGCGCGGTGATGATCTCCACCAATTGGCCCGATTCCAGCCGCGTGCGCAGTGGCAACAGCTTCTTGTCCACGCGCGCGGCCACCGCGTGGTCGCCCACGTCGGTATGCACCGCGTAAGCGAAATCGAGCGCGGTGGAGTTGCGCGGCAGCGCCAGGATGTCGCCGCGCGGAGTGAACAGGTAGACCTCGTCCGGAAAGAGGTCGATCTTGACGTTCTCGATGAACTCGGCCGACGAGGGCGTATGCGCCTGGCTGTCGGCCAGCGCGGACAACCACTCGCGCGCACGCGCCTGCGCGCTGTTGGCCGGACCGGAATCGGTCTTGTAGGCCCAGTGCGCCGCCACGCCGCGTTCGGCGACCGAATCCATTTCGGCGGTGCGCACCTGAACTTCGATCGGCGCACCGAACGGCCCCAGCAGCACCGTGTGCAGCGATTGGTAGCCGTTGGCCTTGGGAATCGCGATGAAATCCTTGAAGCGCCGGTCCACCGGGCTGTAGAGCGAATGCACCGCACCCAGCGCCATGTAGCAGCTCATCGCGGTGTCGACCACCACGCGAAAGCCGTACACGTCCATCAGCTGGGCGAAGCTCTTGTGCTCGTTGCGCATCTTCGAATAGATGCTCCACGGCGACTTGATCCGCCCCACGACCTTGGCCGGCAGATGCTCGGCAGCCAGCCGGGCGGCAAGCGCGTGCTCGATCTTGCTCATCACCTCGCGGCGGTTGCCCAGCGCGGCGCGGATGCGTTCGCTGATAACGCGGTAGCGGTCCGGATAGAGCGCGCGGAAACCTAGATCCTGCAGCTCCGCCTTGAACTTGTTCATGCCCAATCGCTGGGCGATCGGCGCGTAGATCTCCAGCGTTTCGCGGGCAATGCGCCGGCGCGCGGGTGCTTCCTTGGCACCGAGCGTGCGCATGTTGTGCAGGCGATCGGCCAGCTTGATCAGGATCACGCGAATGTCGCGCGCCATCGCCAGCAGCATCTTGCGGAAGCTCTCCGCATCGGCTTCCTGCCGGTTGGAGAAACGCATCTTGTCCAGCTTGGTGACGCCATCGACCAGATCGGCCACGGCGTCGCCAAACTCGGCCGTGATGTCCTCGCGGCTGAGCTCGGTGTCTTCCAGCGTGTCGTGCAGAATCGCCGAGATGATCGTCTCGGCGTCCAGGCCCAGCTCGGCCAGGATGCCGGCGACGGCGACCGGATGGGTGATGTATGGCTCGCCGCTCTTGCGCGCCTGCCCCCGATGCGCGTGCGCGCCCACCTCGTAGGCGCGCAGCACGCGCGCCACCTGGGCTTCCGGGAGATAGGCCACGCGCTCCTTGAGCGCCAGCACGTAGGGGGGCAGCACGGACGGGTCCACGGCATCGGAGGGCGTGGTCGCCGTCATGGGTTCGCGATCCCCGTTCAGACGGTGCTTCCGAGCGGGTTATGGCCGGGCATGGCAAGGATGCCGGCGGGGCCGGCAGGGCGACTGCGCACGCGGCAGCCGCCGGCAGGCATCAGTCGTCGCCGCCCTTGGACAGGTCGTCGTTGTCGACTTCGGCCGCGGCCCATTCCAGCGCCTCGCGCTCGGCACGCTCGCGCTCGGCGCGATCGATCTCGTCGATGGTCGCCTGGTCGATGCGGCGGTCGGCGATCTCGCGCAGGGCAAGCACCGTCGGCTTGTCGTTGTCCGGGTGGACCGCCGGCTCGGCACCCTTCTCCAGCTGGCGGGCGCGCTTGGTCGCCATCAGCACCAGCTCGAAGCGGTTATCGACCACCTCGAGGCAATCTTCCACGGTAATGCGGGCCATAAATCCTCAGGCACAAAGGCAACTTAGAGAAGGGCAAGTGTAGCGGAGCGGCGGCTTGGCTGGCAATGCGGCATGCGCGTATCATGCGCGGTTCGATCGCCGGCGAACGGCGCCGATCCGCCTGACTGCAAAAATATAGAACCAGGCGGTACACTTTTGCGGTACCCGTTAGCGGATCTCTTCAGCCGATGCTTTCCCTGCCCCGATTCTCCCCCAGCCGCCTGCTGCCGCTGGCTGCCCTGGCCTTGCTGGCCGGTTGCACCATTGCCAAGCCGCGCACGGACGATCCGTTGGAGAAGTTCAATCGCAAGGTCTACTCGTTCAACAACGCGGTGGACAAGGCGGTGATCCGCCCGGTGGCCGTGGGTTATCGCAAGATCACCAACCCGCCGGTACGCCGCTCGGTCAGCGACTTCTTCACCAACATCCGCATGCCGATCACGGTCGCCAACGACCTGCTGCAGGCGCGGCCGAAGCAGGCCTTGCAGAGCACCGGGCGCTTCCTGGTCAACCTCACGCTGGGCCTGGGTGGTTTCTTCGACCCCGCCAGCCAGCTCGGCATTCCGCTGGAAGACAACGATTTCGGCGTGACCCTGGCGCGCTGGGGCGTGCCCGATGGCGAGTATCTCGTGCTGCCGCTGATCGGCCCGACCACCGTGCGCGACGTGTGGCGCATGCCGGTGGACAGCTACTTCTTCGACCCGTTGTCGATCTACGCGCGCAACCACGACTACAAGTACGGCCAGCAGTATCTGCCGCAGATGATGTACCTGGTGACCCTGCGCTCGCGGGGCATCGATGCGGAGAGTTTCCTGGAGTCGGCCTACGATCCGTACGTGTTCATGCGCGACGCCTATCGCCAGCGGCGCCTGTACCAGATCTACGACGGCAATCCGCCGGCCGAGGTCATCCAGCAGATGCAAGGTCTGAACGACGACAACTTCGATCCCGAGCAGCTGCTGGACGAGCAGCACCAGTGGGAAAACAAGCATTCGGACGACGGCCGGAAACAGCCATAGGGCGGGCTTGGACTCACCGGGCAGGGTGGCTCAAGCCCACCCTGCGAAAAAGGGGCCCCGCGGCCCCTTTTCCTTATCCGTGCATCGCCTGTTTCAGCCGACCAGGTCGTCCACCTCACAGACCTGCGCCAGCGCGCGCATGCCCTCGGGCATGTTCTCCACGGTCAGCGAGCGCCCCCGCTGGCGCACCTCGGCCTGCGCCGCCAGCACGCAGGCGAGACCGGCGCTGTCGCTGCGTTCCACGCCGGCAAGATCAAGGCGCACCACGGCTCCATCCGCCAGCGCCCTGCCGATCGCTTCCAGCGCTGCAGCGGCGGTGTCGAAGCTCAGCACGCCGCTGACGCCGAGCGTACCCGGCGTCCCGCGGTGCAGATCGAAAGCCGCCGCGCTCACGAGGCCTTGCCGTCCTTGTCCATCGACTCGAGCGCCTTCTCGCCCTGGTTCTCCAGGTTGGCGATCAGCTTCTCGATGCCGACCTTGCGGATCTCCGCGTCGACCTGGTTGCGGTAGTTGGTGACATAGGAGATGCCTTCGATAATGACGTCGTAGGCCTTCCAGTCGCCTTCCTTGCTCTTGCGGAAGGCGTAGTCGACCGAGAGCTTCTTGCCGTCGTCCAGCACCACCTGGGTGCGCACCACGGTGCGCTTGTCGTTGAGGTCGCCGCTGAACGGCAGCACCTGCACGGCGCCCTTGGTGTAGTTGAGCAGGCCCTCGGCGTAGCGGTGGGTGATCGAGTTGTAGAACGCCTTGGCGAAGCGCTCGCGCTGCTCGGGCGTGGCCTCACGCGCGTGGCGGCCAAGCACCAGGATCGAGGCGTAGTCGATATCGAAGTGCGGCAGGAAGACGTCGTCGATCACCGAGATCAACTTCTCCTTGTCGTTCTTCAGCTCATCGCGATGACCGGCAATGGTGGTATCGAGCTGGTGGGCGATCTCCTGCACCACCTGCTCAGGGGTCTGCAGGGACGCCGGCGCCTGCGCGGCCGCATCCTGGGCCAGCACGGGCGAGACGGCCACGGTACCGAACGCGATGGCCATGGCGAAAGCCAGAGTGCGCAACATGGGGAAACTCCTTATGGGATGCCGGCTCATGGCTTGCCGGCGGGGGATTCGTTGGCGGCGTCCTTCTTTTCGGACGGGGAGCCGTTGACCAGGAACTTGCCGATCAGGTCTTCCAGCTGCATCGCCGACTGGGTCAGCACCATCTCGTCGCCGTTCTTCAGGAACTCCGGCGAGCCGCCGGGCTGGATCGCAACGTACTGGGTGCCGATCAAACCGCTGGTGAACACCGCGGCGGCCGAATCGTCGGGAATCTGGTCGTACTTTTTGTCGATCGACAGCTCCACTTCGGCATCCAGCTTGACCGGGTCGGCATGCACGGCCGCCACGCTGCCGATCGCCACGCCGGCCATCTTCACCGGCGCGCCGACCGAGAGCGCACCGACATTACTGAAGCGCGCCTTCACCGTGTAGCTGCCGCCCAGGTTGTCGGCCACGCCGCCGGCGCCGAAGAACTTGCCGAGCATTTCCTCCAGTTGCTGCGCGGGCTTGGTGCGCGCCAGCGTGCCGCCGTCGGCCAGGTCCTTTTTCGAGCTGCCGTACTGGATGCCCACGTACTGGTCGCCGAGCAGGCCGCTGGTGAAGATCGTGGCGACCGAGTCGTCCGGGATATGGCTGTAGTCCTGGTCGATCGACAGGGTCACGTCGGCCACTTCCTGCTTCGGATCGAGCACGATCGAGCTCACCTGGCCCACGCGCACACCCGCGATCTTCACCGGCGCGCGCTCCTTGAGCTGGCCGATGTTGGCGAAGCGGGCCTGGACGCTGTAGCTCGCACCCTGGTGGGTGTTGGCGACCGAGGTGGTCTGCGTCGCCAGGTACGCCAGCGCGGCAAAGCCGAGCACGATGAACAGGCCGGTGCCCACGGCGTAGGAATTTCTCTGGCTCACAGCTCAGGTCCTCAGGGGAATCACATCAAAAACGCAGTCAGCACGAAGTCCAGCGCGAGGATCGCGATGGACGAGGCGACCACGGTACGGGTGGTGGCGTAGGCCACGCCTTCGCTGGTCGGCGGCGTGGTGTAGCCCTGGTAGACGGCGATCAGGGAGACCACCGCGCCGAAAGCCAGGCTCTTGACCAGGATGCCGTTGACCACGTCTTTCCAGACATCGACGGTGGCGGTCATGTTCGACCAGAAGGTGCCGTTGTCGATGCCCAGCCAGGTCACCCCGACCAGATGGCCGCCGAAAATGCCCAGCGCGCAGAACACCGCGCACAGCAGCGGCATCGCGATCAGACCGGCCAGATAACGCGGCACGGCGACGTAGGCGATCGGGTCGACCGCCATCATTTCCATCGCGGCCAGCTGGTCGGTGGCGCGCATCAGGCCGATCTCGGCGGTGATCGAGGTGCCGGCGCGACCGGCGAACAACAGCGCGGTGACTACCGGGCCGAGCTCGCGGTAGATCGCAATGGCCACCACCGTACCGCTGGCCGCGGTGCCGCCGAAGATCGACAGCACGTAGTACAGCTGCAACCCCAGCACCATGCCGACGAACAGGCCGCAGACCATGATGATCGTGAGGCTCATCGCGCCGACGAACCACAACTGGCGCACCGTCTCGCGCACGTAGCGCAGGCTGCGCGGCACCGCCGCCAGCAGGGTCAGCCCGAACAGCCCGGCCTCGCCGATCTGCGCCAGCGCATTGAGGATGACGTTGCGTTGCGTCTGGGCGCTCATGCCTTGGTTCCTGCCAGGCCGAGCGCCTGGGCGTAATCGCCGGCCGGGTACTGGAACGGCACCGGGCCGTCGATGTCTCCGCCGAAGAACTGCCGCGTCCATGGCGAGCCGTCCTCGGCGATCGTTTTCGGATCGCCCTGCGCGACCACCTTGCCGTTGGCGATCAGATAGACCAGATCGGCCACCTGCTTGATCGCGTCCAGCTCGTGCGCCACCAGTACGCTGGTGATGCCGAGCGTCTCGTTGAGCGTGCGGATCAGCTTGAGCACCTGGCTCAGCGCGATCGGATCGAGGCCGACGAATGGTTCGTCGTAGAGGATCAGCATCGGGTCGAACACGATCGCCCGCGCCAGTGCCACCCGCCGTGCCATGCCGCCGGAGAGCTCCGCCGGCATCAGCCCCGCCGCACCACGCAGACCCACCGCCTGCAGCTTGGTCAGCACGATGTTGCGGATCAGCACTTCGGGCAGCTTCGTGTGCTGGCGCAGCGGGAAGGCCACGTTCTCGAACACGTCGAAATCGGTCAGCAGGGCCGAGTTCTGGAACAGGTAGCCGATCTTCTCGCGCAGCCCGAACAGCTTCTCACGCGAGAGCGCCGGCACGTTCTGGCCGTCGACGATTACCTGTCCCGCGTCGCCGCGCATCTGTCCGGTGATGTGCTTGAGCAGCGTGGTCTTGCCGGTGCCGCTGGGGCCCATGATGGCCGTCACCTTGCCGCGCGGGATGTCCATGTCCAGCGCATCGAAGATGGTCTTGCCGTTGAGCACCGTAGTCAGGCCACGGATGCGCACCAGCGGTTCGGAGGGGGCGGCGGGGGCGGTCATAAGCGGATAAAGGTAGCCGAGCGGCGAAGGCAGGCCAAGCTGCAGCCTTTGCTCCCTCTCCGATCCGGGTGAGGGGCGGGGCTCGCGGGAAAAGTGAGCGTGGCGCCTATGGATCCCGTACCCCCCAAACCCTCCCCCTCTCTCCCGGAAGGAGAGGGGCGCTTCGGGTCAGGCAAGCAGCTCGGCGATCAGCGCCTCGTGCCGCTTCCACTGCAACTCGCCGCGATGCCGCACCGCCCGCACGATCGCCTGCAGGTCGCCCAGCGCCTCGTCGAAGCCGTCGTTGACCACGATGTAGTCGAACTCGTGCGCGTGGGCAATCTCCTCGCGCGAGTTGTGCAGGCGCCGCTCGATCACTTCCGGCGCATCCGAGCCCCGCCCGCGCAGGCGCCGCTCGAGCTCGGCGCGCGAGGGCGGCAGGATGAACACGCTGACGCAATCGGGTTTGGCACGGCGGATCTGCGCAGCGCCCTGCCAGTCGATCTCCAGCAGCACGTCGCGACCCTGATCGAGCAGGTCCTGCACCGTCGCGACCGAGGTCCCGTAGAAATTGCCGTGCACCTCGGCGTGCTCGAGAAACGTGCCGGCGGCGATCTGTCGCTCGAACTCCGTGCGCTCGACGAAGTAGTAATGGCGCCCGTACTCCTCGCCCACCCGCGGCGGTCGCGTGGTATGCGAGATGGACAGCGAGATGGTCGGCTCGCGTTCCAGCAGCGCATTGACCAGCGTGGACTTGCCGGCCCCCGAGGGCGCGGCAACGATGAACAGAGTTCCCGGCTGCGTGGCGCTCATTCGATGTTCTGCACCTGCTCGCGCATCTGCTCGATCAACACCTTCAATTCCACCGCGGCGTTGGTCGAGCGCGCGTCGACCGATTTGGAGCCGAGCGTGTTGGCTTCGCGGTTGAACTCCTGCATGAGGAAGTCCAGCCGCCGGCCGACCGGCTCCTTCAGGCCCAGCACGCGGCGGGTCTCGGCGACATGGGTCGCCAGGCGATCGAGCTCCTCGTCGACGTCGCTGCGGGTGACCTGCAGCACCAGTTCCTGCTCCAGGCGACCGGGGTCGGCCGGCTGCTTGAGGTCGGCCAGTCGCGCTTCCAGGCGTGCGCGCAGGGCGGTGCGGATCTCCGGCATCCACTGACGCACCTGGCCCACGATCTTTTCGATCGCATCGAGCTTGTCGCGCAGGATCGCCTCCAACTGGGCGCCCTCGCGCTCGCGGGTGGCGCTGAGCGCGTCCAGCGCGCGGTCGAGCACCTCGAACAGGGCCGCCTGCTGGGCGTCGGAATCCACTTCGGACTGGCGCAGGACGCCGGGGAAGCGCAACAGCTCGGTCAGTTGCACCTGCATGCCGGGAAAGCGCCCCGCCAGTTCGCGGTTCAGGTTGGCCAGGCGGCCAAGCGTCACCTCGTCCACTTCCAGCGACTCGCCGCGCGCCTCGGCCCCGCGCAGGCGCACGGTGAGATCCACCTTGCCGCGCGACAGCCGTGCCGCCACGCGCTCGCGCAGCGCCGACTCGAAGCTGCGCAGTTCCTCGGGCAGGCGTGGGCTGAGTTCCAGATAACGGTGGTTGACGGTGCGCAGCTCGCAGCTGAGCGAGCCGGCAGGGCCGGAGGTTTCGGCGCTGGCGTAGGCCGTCATGCTGCGGATCATGCGTCGAGCCCTTGCGTTCGGGAGAAAGCGGCAATGGTAAACTCTCGCGTCCCGCCTTGCCCAACCCGAGATCCCGCCATGACCCGTCCGAGCGGCCGCGCCAGCGACCAGCTTCGCCCGGTGACGCTGCAGCGTCACTACACCCGTCACGCCGAGGGCTCGGTGCTGGTGAGCTTCGGCGACACCCGCGTGCTGTGCACCGCCAGCATCGAGGACCGCGTGCCACCGTGGCTGCGCGGCAAGGGCGAGGGCTGGGTCACCGCCGAGTACGGCATGCTGCCGCGCGCCACCGGCACGCGCACCCAGCGCGAGGCCGCGCGCGGCATGCAGGGCGGGCGCACGCTGGAGATCCAGCGCCTGATCGGCCGCAGCCTGCGCGCCTGCGTCAACCGCCAAGCCTTGGGCGAGCGCGTGATCACGCTCGACTGCGACGTGATCCAGGCCGATGGCGGCACCCGCACTGCGGCCATAACCGGCGCCTACGTGGCGCTGGTCGACGCGGTCAACTTCCTCATGAAACGCGAGAACCTCAAGCGCAACCCGATCATCGGCGCGGTCGCCGCCGTGTCGGTCGGCGTCTATCAAGGCGTGCCGGTGCTCGACCTCGATTACGCCGAGGACTCCGCCTGCGATACCGACATGAACGTCGTGATGAACGACGGCGGCGGTTTCATCGAGGTGCAGGGCACGGCCGAGGGCCACGCATTCCGCCGCGACGAGATGGACGCGATGCTGGCGCTGGCCGAGAAGGGCATCGCCGAACTGGTCACCGCGCAGCGCGCCGCGCTGGCGGAAGGCTGATCCATGCGTCGTCTGGTGCTGGCCAGCGGCAACCGCGGCAAGCTCGCCGAGTTCGAGCACCTGCTCGCCGGCAGCGGCTTCGAGGTCGTCACCCAGGGCAGCCTGGGCGTGCTCGACATCGAGGAGACCGGCACCACCTTCGTCGAGAACGCGTTGCTGAAGGCGCGCCATGCCGCGCGCATCACCCGCCTGCCGGCGCTGGCCGACGACTCGGGCCTGTGCGTGGAGCACCTGGATGGCGCCCCGGGGCTGTACTCGGCCCGCTACGCCGGCAGCCATGGCGACGCCGCCGCCAACCGCGCCAAGCTGCTGCACGCGCTCGAAGGCGTACCGGCCGAATGCCGCGGCGCTTTCTTCATTTGCGTGCTGGTGCTGCTGCGCCACGCCGACGACCCGGCCCCGCTGATCGCGGAGGGCCGCTGGCACGGCCGCGTGCTGGAGGCGGAGCGCGGAGACCTTGGCTTTGGCTATGACCCGTTGTTCCTTCCGGACGGACAGACGCTGTCCGCCGCGGAACTCGACCCCGCGTTCAAGAACCGCCTGAGCCACCGTGGCCAGGCGCTGGCGAAGCTGCACGCCCGGCTGGGCGCCGGGCACTAGCCATGCCGTTGATCGCGCCGCCGCTGGCGCTGTACGTGCACATGCCCTGGTGCGTGAAGAAGTGCCCGTACTGCGACTTCAACTCGCACGGGGTGCGCGGCGAGCCGCCGCCGTACGCGGCCTATGTCGACACCCTTCTGGCGGACCTGGATGCGGACCTGGCCGATTTCGGCGCTGCCGGCGAAGGCCGGTCGATCGTCAGCGTCTTCTTCGGCGGCGGCACGCCCAGCCTGTTCGCACCCGAGCACATTGCCCGCTTCCTGGACGGCGCCCGCGCGCGGCTGCCGTTCGTGGACGACTGCGAAATCACGCTCGAGACCAATCCCGGCACGGTCGAACACGGCCGCTTCGACGGCTACCTGGCGGCCGGGGTGAACCGGCTCTCCTTCGGCATCCAGAGCTTCGACGACGACAAGCTCAAGCGCCTGGGCCGCATCCATTCGGCGGCCGAGGCCGAGGCGGCGGTGAAGTCAGCGCAAGACGCGGGCTATGCCAACCTCAACCTGGATCTGATGTACGCGCTGCCGCAGCAGTCGCTCGAAGGTGCGCTGGCCGACGTCGAGCGCGCACTCGCACTCGCACCGACCCACGTTTCCCACTACCAGCTCACGCTCGAACCCAACACCGCCTTTGCCGCCAGCCCGCCGCCACTGCCCGACGACGATGCGGCCTGGGCCATGCAGGAAGCCTGCGAGGCGCGTCTGGCCGAGGCCGGCTATGGCCAGTACGAGGTGTCCGCCTATGCTCGGCCCGGCCGGCGTTGCCGGCACAACCTCAACTACTGGGAATTCGGCGACTACCTCGGCATCGGCGCAGGCGCGCACGGCAAACTCACCGATGCGGCAGCCGGCACGGTGCGGCGGCGCTGGAAGAGCCGCCACCCGCGCACTTACCTGGAGGCGGCCGGCGGCCCCGCACGCATCGGCGGGGACGGCCCGGTCGAGCCGGCCGAACTGCCGTTCGAGTACATGCTCAACGCCCTGCGTCTCTACCAGGGCGTGCCGCTGGACGCGTTCGCCCAGCGGACCGGGCTTTCCCTGGACCGCATCGCTCCCGCCCTGGACCAGGCCCGCGCCCGCGGCTGGCTGCAGGACGCACCGGGACGGCTGCAACCCTCCGTGCTCGGCCAGCGCTTCCTCAACGACCTGATCGAGCTGTTCCTGGCCTGATCGGCGTGAAATCCGGCCTATGGCGGACCGGAATCCAGGCGCTTACACTGGCCGACGTCAAAAATCCGAGAACTGCGTCATGGATGTCGAGCAAAGGCAGCACCCCGCGGCCCTGCCCGGATTGGACGGCCCGGCCACCCAGCAGCACCTGCCCGCGCGTGTTCAACGCCTGGTGACCGAACTGCGCGGGTTGTGCAACACACGCCTGGAGCCGACCCTGGGCGAAGCGCTCGACGCCCTCGACGACGCCCTTTACCAAATGGCCGAGCGCTCGCGCGGCCATCTCGAACAGCAACGCTGCTTCGACAGCCGGGCGATGATCCGCTGCCACCGCGCCGCCTTCCTGCGGCAGGTCGCCGAGCACCTCGCCGGCAGCTTCGCGCGCCTGGGCGAAGTGTGCGGCAGCGCCGACCCCCTGGCCCCCGTGGCCTCATTGAGCCTGCTCGGCCGCGACGAACACGAACTCAACGCCGCGCTGGAGCAATTGACCTCCCGCGGCGAGGCCCACACCGGCCCGGTGCTGGCCGAACTTTCCTACCGCATGGCCGTGCTGGTCGGCGCACCGCCGCTGGAAGGCGAAGCGTTGCCCGCCTCCCCGCAAAGCCTGTCGGCCGCGGTGCGCCAGGCCATTCCGGCACTGGACCTGCCGGCGGACCATCAGGTGCTGGTGGTGCAGGCGCTGGAGCGCAAGTTGGCGCCCATGCTCCCCGCGCTCTACGAAGCGGCCAACGCGCACCTGCTGGCCGGCGGCATCCTGCCCCACCTGCGCGCCTTCGCTGGCGCACGACCGGCCAACGCGCCACCGGCGCCGCCGTCGATGAAGGCTCCGACGCCCGCGAACGAGCCGGCCAGGCCGGCACCGGCCGCCAGCCACGAGCCGATCGCCGTGTTGGAGAACCTGCGCGACCTGCTGTCGCGCCAGCGCGCCGGTGAAGCACGCGTGGTCACCGGCCACGCCGCCAGCGCCGCCAGCGCCGCCGAGCTGGAGGTCGCCCTCGGCGCCCTCCAGCAGCACCTGGTACAGGTCACCGACCGCGCCAGCCGCGAACTGCGCAGCGCTCAACGCCTGCGCGAGGAGTTGCTGACCCATCTCAATGCGGGCAAACCCGCCGGTGCCGCCCGCACGGGTTTGAGCCCCGAGCAGGACGACACGGTGGAGCTGGTCGCGCGGTTGTTCGAACAGCTTGGCCAGCAGCTGCACCCCGGCCCCGGCGCGTCCGCACTGCTCGGCGACCTGCAGGTGCCGATCTTGCGCGTGGCGATGAGCGACCGTGACTTCTTCGAACAGGCCGAGCATCCGGCCCGCCACCTGCTCGGCACCCTGGCCGAGGCGACCAACGACTGGGGCGACGGCAAGGACATCGACCCGGACCTGGCCACACAGCTCAGCCGGCTGGTCGCCCGCGCGCAGCGCGAAGCGCCCAGCGCCGGCCTGTACACCAGCCTGCTGGCGGACATCCGCCACCACCTGGCCCAGCTCAGCCGCAAGGCGCAGGTGACCGAACGGCGCCAGGTCGAGGCCATGCAGGGTCGCGAGCGCCTGCACCAGGCGCGCGAGCGTGCGGCCGAGGTGCTGGCGGCGCGCTTTGCCGAAACCACGCCGCGCGGCCTGCTGCGCGCGCTGCTCGACCGCGCCTGGTCCGACGTGCTGGCGCTCGCCCTGCTGCGTCACGGCGAGGACAGCGAGGCCTTCGCCGAACGGTTGCGGCTGACCGACCAACTGCTCGGCCGCCTGCCGGTGGAAGACCCGCTGCGGCTGCGTCTGGCGGTGGAAGATCACCTGCAGCAGATCGGCATGCAGGCCGAGGAGGCCGAGCAGGTGGCCCAGCGGCTGATCGGCAGCGGCGAACCTTCCAGATCGGCCGAGCCGGTCGGAACGTCGATACCGGCGGCGGCGCCCGCCGTCGCCGACATGCCCGCGCTGGCCGCCTATGCGCTGGCCGCCTATGCGCTGGCCGCCGAGCCGCCCAGCGCGACCGACCTCGCCCTGCGCCTGAAGCAACGCCAGCGCCTGGGCGAGCAGCGCGGCCAGGAAGCGCGCCCGGCCTCTTCGCAGCAGTCCCCCGAACCCCCACTCGGGCCGCTGGAAGCACGCATCCACAACCGCCTGCGGCAGCTTCCGTTCGGCAGCTGGTTCGAGTTCATCGACACGCACACCGGCGCCGTCGAACGGCGCAAGCTGGCCTGGTTCTCGCCGCTGTCGGGCACCACGCTGTTCGTCAACCGGCGCGGCCAGCGGGTGGCCGAGATGAACCTGCGCGAGCTGGCCTCGGCCATCGCCGGCGGCCGGGTACGCGAACAGGTGGCGCCGCGCGATGGCCTGTTCGACCGCGCCTGGCGCGCGCTCACCGGCAGCCTGCAGCGCCCGACCGCCCGCGCATGACCGCCCAGGTCATTTCGTTCGACCAGCGCCGCGCGCCGCGCAAGCGCGCGGCCGCCTCGCCATTGGTCACCGACACCATCAGCGCCCGGCCGCTGGGTCACCTTTGCAACCTGTCGTCCAGTGGTGTCCTGCTGATCGCTCCCGAACGCCCGCGCAGCGAGGCGGTGTTCCAGGCGCGCCTGCCACTGGCCGATGGGCGCGCGGGCGCCCGGGCCATCGAGATCGGCCTGCAGGAGCAGTGGCACCAGGCCGCCAACGCCGGCCAGATGTGGGTCGGATACCGCATCATCGCGATCGCCCCGGAAGACGCGCTGACCCTCGCGCACTGGCTGCAGCGCGCCTGAACCGGCCACCGTGACGTGCCTGCCTCATCGGCATAGACTCGCAGACATCGTGGTAGGGCAAGGCTTCCCATGGATGTCGAACAACCAGACCGGTCGCGCTCGAGCCCAGTCGCCCCGCCGGCGCACTGGCCGGCGAAGACGCGCCGCCTGGTCGACGAAATCCGCCAGTTGTGCCGTGAGTGGCTGTCCGGACCGCTGAGGTCGTGCCTGGCGGACTTCGACCGCGCCCTGCACGAGCACGCAGCCAGCGCCCGCAGCCATATCGACCAGCAGCGCTACCAGGCCACCCGCCAGCGCCTGGTGCAAGAGCGCCAGGCATTCGAGCAACGTTTCATCGAAAGCATCGACCACGCGCTGCTGGAACTGGGCGCGCTGCCGGCGGAGGCCAAGGCGCAACCCGTGCGCCTCACCCTGAGCCTGCTCGATCCGATCGAGCACGAGATGACCGCTGCACTGGACCAGCTGGTCGCCCGCAGCGCCGCACGCGGCGGCCCACTGCTGGTGGAACTGAGCTACCGCCTGGCGGTGCTGATCGGCACGCCGCCGCTGGAGAGCGAGGCCATGCCGCTGGGTCCGCAGGCGATGGCCAAGGCGTTCCGGGATTCCAGCGCGGCGCTCGGCCTGCCGGCCGAGCACCACCTGCTGTTGCTGCAGGCGGTCGAGGGCAAGCTGATCCAGGGCCTGACCCCGCTGCACGAGGTGGTCAACAACCACCTGGCGGCCGCCGGCATCCTGCCGCGGTTGCGCCCCTTCCCGCTACCCCGCTCGCCGCGGCCACCCCGCCCTCCGCGCCCGCTGCCGGCCGCTCCCGCGCCGGCCGCCGAAACATCTGGCGCACCGGCGAGGCCCTCCGGCCTGCGCGAACTGCTGACCCGCCAACGCGGCCCGCGGCCGGTTTCCGGTCACGCGCGGTTTGCCAGCACCGGTGAACTGGACGCCGCACTCGCCAACCTCTCGCGCCAGCGGGTGGATCCGGACATGCTCCGGCGTGCTCCGCGTCTGCGCGAAGCGCTTATCGACCAGCTCAACGCGGGGCAGCCGATCGACGCTGTTCCCATCCTGCCGGGGCCGGATGCCGACGACACGCTGGAGCTGATCGCCCGGCTGTTCGACACCCTGCGGCGTCAGCAGCCACCCCAGGCCGCTGCGCACGATCTGCTCGACCGCGTGCAGTTGCCCATGCTGCGGGCCGCTCTGGCGGACGAAGGCTTTTTCGAACATCGCGAACACCCGGCACGCCAGTTACTCGACCACCTGCTCGAAGCGGCCCGCGACTGGCTGGAAGGGAGCGACAGCGCCCTGGTGCCCTCGCTGGAACAGTTGCTCGAACGCCTCGACCGCGAACCGCCCACACCTGGGTTGCATGCCGACCTTGCAACCGAACTCGAACGCCAGGTCGCCCAGCAGCAGCGCAAGGCCCAGGTCGCCGAGCGTCGGCACGTCGAGGCGATGCAAGGCCGCGAACGGCTGGAACAGGCCCGCCAGCGCGCCGCCGACCTGCTTGCCGGGCTGCTCGCCAAGGCACCACCGCGCGCCGCGCTGCGCGCACTGCTCGAACACGCCTGGTCGGACGTGCTGGCATTGACCCTGCTGCGCCACGGCGAGCAGAGCGACACGTTCGCCCGCCGGCTGGTGATCACTGACCAGCTGCTCGGCCGCCTCCCTCCCGGCAACCTGGACGCCCTTCAGGCCGAAGTGGTGGCCGGACTGCAGCAGATCGGCATGCACGGCGACGAGGCCACCGGCATCGCGCAGCGCCTGATCGGCGCAGGCGCGGTCATGCAGGAAGGAGAGCCCGCAGGGCTTACCGGTCTGGCGATGCGCCTGAAGCAGCGGCATGGGCCGGGCGAGGCTCCGCCGCCAGCCCATGCCCCGGCGCCGGTACCCTCGGCCGAAGCATTGCGCCTGCATCAACGCCTCGGCCGGCATCCCGGCGGCTGGTTCGAATTCGCCCAGGCTGACGGAAGCCGGGTCCGGCGCAAGCTGGCCTGGTATTCGCCGCGCGCCGCGCGCGGCCTGTTCGTGACGCGCCAGGGGCAGCGCGCCGAGGAGATGAGCCTGGCCGACCTCGCCCAGGCGATCGCCGCGGGTAAAGTCCGCGAAGTACCGGCCGCTAACGAGAGTGACCTGGACCGTGCCTGGCGCGCGCTGACCGACAGCCTGCGCCAAGCCACCCCGATGCCTGGAGCTCGTTCGTGACGCCCAACCCGCAGGAAAGCCGCCGCGCCCATCGCAAGCCGGTCAATATCGCCGCCGAGGTGGTCGATGCGATCAGCGGCCGGCGCATGGGTCAGTTGGGCAACCTGTCGGCCAGCGGCATGCTGCTGATCGGCAGTGATGCACCGCGCAACGAGGCGATCTACCAGTTGCGGCTCCCGTTGCCAGGTTTGGCCGAAACGACGCCGACGATCGAAGTGGGCGTGCAGGAGCAGTGGCACGAGGAAGCGGCCACGCCGGGGCAGGTCTGGGCCGGCTATCGCATCATCGCCATCGGCGATCAGGAATCGGCACAGCTGCAGCGCTGGCTGGACATGCCCGGCTGAGTTTTTCCATGGGTGGCCCTCGGCGGCCCACCGCGCGATCATGGGCAGTCTCCCCACCGGCGGGACCGCCTTCGCGCCCGCCGCCCGATGAAGGACGCCGCATGACCGAGAACCTCGCCCCGCTCTACGCCCAGCACCTGGCCACCCTGCGCGAACGCGCGGACAAGGCGCTCGCGCTGGGCGGCTTCGACCGGATGCTGATCGCCGCGGGCAAGCCGCTGAACAAGTTCCTGGACGACCAGGACTTCCCGTTCGTCTCCAATCCGCATTTCCGCCACTGGCTGCCGCTGACCGACGCGCCGGGCAGCTGGATCGTGTACGAGCCCGGTGCGAAGCCGAAACTGGTGTTCGTGCAACCGCGCGACTACTGGCACGTGGCGCCAGCGGCGCCCAGCGGCTATTGGGTCGACCAGTTCGACATCCAGGTCGTGCGCAGTGACGCCGACGCCATCGCGGCCCTGCCGAAGCAGGGCCGCCATGCCGTCATCGGACCGGCCTGCCCATCCATCGAAGGCGTGGAAGCGAACAACCCCGAGCCGGTGATGAACTACCTGCACTGGCACCGCAGCTACAAGACGCCCTACGAGCTGGCGCTGATGCGCGAGGCCAGCCGCATCGGCACGCGCGCGCACCACGCGGCCGAGGCGGCGTTCCGCAACGGCGAGAGCGAGTTCGGCATCCACATGGCCTACCTGGCCGCCGCACGGCAGATCGACGCCGAACTTCCGTACTCGAGCATCGTGGGCCTGAACGAGCACGGGGCGGTGCTGCACTACACCCACTTCGACCGCCAGCCGCCGTCCGTGCATCGCTCGTTCCTGATCGACGCGGGCGCCAGTTGCGCCGGATACGCCAGCGACATCACCCGCTCCTACGCCGCCGCCGGCGCGGGCGAGTTCCAGGCGCTGATCGACAGCATGGACCTCGCCCAGCGCGAGCTGGCCTCGAAGGTGCGCGCCGGCCAGAGCTATCCCGAGCTGCACATCCACGCCCACCACCTGGTGGCCGGCGTGCTGCGCGAGCACGGCATCATCCGCATGGACGCCGAGGCAGCGGTCGCCAGCGGCGTGACATCGGCGTTCTTCCCGCACGGCCTGGGCCATCCGATCGGCCTGGCCGTACACGACGTGGCCGGCTTCCAGCAGAACGAACGCGGCGGCAGCATTCCGCGTCCGGAAGGCCACCCGTTCCTGCGCATGACCCGCGTGCTCGAGGCCGGCATGGTGGTGACCATCGAGCCGGGCCTGTACTTCATCGACATGCTGCTGGACGAGCTGCGCGCCAACCCGGCGGCGAAGGATGTCGACTGGGCCCGCGTCGACGCGTTCCGGCCGTATGGCGGCATCCGTATCGAAGACGACGTGGCGTGCACCGACGGCGAGCCGGAAAACCTCACCCGCGACGCCTTCGCCCTCCTCTGACCGCCCAAGGCCCGCTAGTGGGCGATGCCTTTGCTTGCACGTCCGAAAAAGGCATCGTCTGCTAGCGGCTCCCACGAAGAGCGGTGCGCGCTCAGTGGTAGCCCTCGCCAGCCAGCACCTTGCCCCGGAAGACACGGTACGAGTAGACCGTGTAGGCGAGCACTGCCGGGATCAGGAACGCCGCTCCCACCAGCACGAAGCCTTGTGACGACGGCGGCGAGGCGGCCTCCCAGATGCTCATGCTGGGCGGCACGATGTTCGGCCACATGCCCACCACCAACCCGGTGAAGCCGAGCGCGAAGAAGCACAGCGCCAGCACGAACGGCTGCACCTCACGGTTCTTCAGCACGGCGCGCCACAACAGGATTGCGTTGAGCACCGTGAAGATCGGCACCGGCGACAACCACAGGATGTGTGCGCCAGTGAACCAGCGTTCCATCAGTTGCGAATCCAGGAACGGCAGCCACGCGCTGACCATCAGCATGAAGCCGATCACCGCCAGCATCAGCGGCCGGGTGAGGTCGAACGCGATCCGCTGCAGCCGCCCGTCGGTCTTGAGAATCAGCCAGGTGGCGCCCAGCAAGGCGTAGCCGAACACCACCGCGACCCCGGTCATCACCGCGAACGGACTGAACCAGCCGAACGCGCCCTGCACATACTTGCCGCCGGTCAGCGGCATGCCCTCGACCAGTGCACCCAGGATCAGCCCCTGCGCGAAGGCGGTCACCACCGAGCCCACGCTGAAGGCCACGCCCCACAGCCAGCGCGAGGTATGTGCCTTGAAACGGAACTCGAACGCCACGCCGCGGAAGATCAGCGCGATCAGCATGGCCAGGATCGGGAGGTACAACGCGGACAACACGATGGCGTAGGCCTTGGGAAAGGTCGCCATCAGACCGGCACCGCCGAGCACCAGCCAGGTCTCGTTGCCGTCCCAGATCGGCGCGGCGGTGTTCATCATGTGGTCGCGCTGGTCTTCGTCGTCGGCGAACGGCAGCAGGATGCCCAGCCCGAGCACGAAGCCGTCCAGCAACACGTACATGATCACCGCGAAGCCGATGATGAAGAACCACACCACGGGGAGCACGGTCGCCCAGTCCATCGTCAGTCTCCCATCGGGTCGTCGGGCGCGGACAGCGGACGCGCCGGCGTGCGGTGGTGGCTGCCGTGCACCGGCGTGGCCGGCTGCCCGCGCTGCGGCGCCGGCAGCGGGCCGTCGCGGAACAGCTTGAACAGGTACCAGATGCCCGCGCCGAAGATGCCGAGGTAGACCACCACGAAGGTGATCAGCGAGGCCAGCACGCTGGACGCCGGCAGCACCGTGGCTGCCTGGGAGGTACGCATCAGCCCCTGCACCACCCAAGGCTGGCGGCCGACCTCGGCCACCCACCAGCCGGTGAGTAGCGCGATGAAGCCCGAAGGGATCATCACCACCCACGCCTTGAGGTACCAGCGGTCGCGGAACAGGCTGCCGCGCCTCCAGCGCCAGAGGCCGAGCAGCGCCAGCGCCAGCATCATGAGGCCCAGGCCGACCATGACGCGGAAGGAGAAGAACGGGATCTTGACCGGCGGTCGCTCGTCGCGCGGGAAATCCTTCAGGCCCTTGACCTCGCCGTCCCACGAGTGGGTGAGAATCAGGCTGCCCAGGTGTGGCACCTCCACCGCGTAACGGTTGGTTTCGGCCTGCTCGTCGGGCCAGGCGAACAGCGCGAGCGGTACGCTGCTCGCGGTCTCCCAGCGCGCCTCGATCGCAGCCAGCTTGGCCGGCTGGTACTCGCGCACCTTCAGGCCCGCCATGTCGCCGATCACGATCTGGATCGGAATCACGATCGCCAGGAACGCCAGCGCCAGCTTGAGCATCGCCCCGGCGCGGTCGACGAAACGCCCCTTGAGCAGATAGACGGCCGAAACACCGCCGACCACCATGGCGGTCGAAATGAACGCCGCCAGCACCATGTGCGGCAGCCGCACCAGGAACGAGGGGTTGAAGATCACCTGCCACCAGTCCGCCGGGTAGAACACGCCGTCGCGGATTTCGTAACCGGCCGGCGTCTGCATCCAGCTGTTGGCGGACATGATCCAGAACGAGGACAAGAGCGTGCCCAGCGAGACCATGCAGGTAGCGAGGAAATGCACGCCGTCGCTGACCTTCTTCCAGCCGAACAACATCACGCCGAGGAACGTCGCCTCCAGGAAGAACGCGGTCAGCACTTCGTAGTTGAGCAACGGCCCGACGACGTTGCCGGCGACGATCGAGAAGCCGGCCCAGTTGGTGCCGAACTGGAAGCTCATCACGATGCCCGACACCACGCCCATGCCGAAGGCGACGGCGAAGATCTTCAGCCAGAAGAAATACAGGTCGCGCCACAGGTCCGTGCGCTTGACCAGCCACACGCCCTCGATGAACGCCAGCCACGCCGCCGTGCCGATCGTGAAGGCGGGGAACAGGATGTGGAAGGACATCACCCACGCGAACTGCAGGCGGGAAAGGAATTCGGCCGTCAGCATCGGAACCTCGCGGTACGCGTACGACGACCTACCTTACGTCCGCACGCGTGACGGCGACGGTACCGCGACATCGCGCCACGGCGCGGTGGACGTTCAGACAAAGCAGCCGCTGGCGCGCCGCCATGACGTCTCTTCGCTCTTCAGCCGGCCACGGCGATCCATGCGAAAGAAAGCGGCGGGCCGAAGCCCGCCGCCAGAGACTCTGCCTGGCTACCCGCCAGCGGCCTATTCGCCCTGCGCCCGGCGCAGGTCCAGCAGCGGCACGCCGCCACCAGGCAGCATCGTCTGCGGCAGGCGACCGTCCCATTTCTCCGCCACGGTCAGTTGCACCAGGCCCGCGTTCTGCCGCAACGCTTCGCCGCGTGCCTTGATCGCAGCGGCCTCCGCCTCGCCGCGGATGCGCGTGGCCTCGGCCTGCGCGGTGGCCTCGGCAAGCGCCGAATCGGCGCGCGCCTTGGCCTTGGTCACGGTGATCTCGGCGTTGATCTTCTCGGTGTCCAGGTTTTGCCGCTTGGTCTGGATTTCCACCTCGGCCATCATGCGCTTTTCGATCGAATCCTCGTACGCCTGCGAGAACTCGATCTCCTCGACCTGCACGCTGTCGATGCGCAAGGGCCCGACCGTGCCCTTCTTCACCGCATTGTTGACGTCGATGCCGAACTGGGTTCGGTCCTGGATCACCGAAATGGCGTTGTAGCCACCGAACACGTTCTTGAGCTCATCCGGAAGCTTGCGACTGACCAGTCGCTCGACCAGTGCGTCGATGCTGCCGTACTGCGCGTAGAGCGCCTGCACCTGGTCGTCGGGAATGTGGAAGCTCACCGACACGCGCATGGTGGCCGGCTGCTGGTCGCGGCTGTAGGCCTCGAGCTTTTCGTAGACCTGGGTCTGGTTCTGCACCGATATGAACTTCACCTGGTCCACGAACGGCAGCTTCAGGTGCAGGCCTGGCTGCGCAATACCCACCACTGCGCCGTAGCGCAACTGCACGCCGCGCGTGCCCTGGTCGACCGTGTAGAAACTGCCCAGCAACGCCATCAACAACACCAGCGCGCCAGCGGCCAGCGCGCCCAGCACGAACCATCCCTTGCGCGGCCTGCCGCCGGGCCTGGCCATCTCCAGAACCATACCGATTTCCTTGAATCAACGGCGACGTCTGAAGTCGCCCACGAAAGCCACGGCGCCACGGATTACCAGCGCGACCAGCGTCAGCGCACCCAGCGCTTCAAGCAGGACCGTCATGCAGATTTTCCCCTGTGCCCCCAGGACCGCGCGCGCGGCCGATCCAGCCGAGCGAGTCTATCAGGGGCGCCAGTCCTGATGAGTTTCAGCCGGAGCGCGCCAGCAGTTCGGTCAGCGCCTGGGGCTCACGCGGCACTGCGGCGCTCAGCACCTCATGGCCGTCTGCGCTCACCGCCACGTCGTCCTCGATGCGGATGCCGATGCCGCGCCAGCGTTCGGCGACAGCGCGCAGGTCGGGCGGCACGTAGATGCCCGGCTCGACCGTCACCACCATCCCCGGCTCGAGCAGGCGCGCGTCGCCATCGACGCGGTAATCGCCCACGTCGTGCACGTCCAGCCCGAGCCAGTGGCCCGTCTTGGAGGGGAAAAAGGTCTTGTACGCCCCGCTCTCGATCGCCGCATCGGCCGCACCCTTGATCAGCCCCAGCGCGCACAGGCCCTCGGCGATCACCTGCACCGCCGCGTGGTGCGCCGCGTCGAATGGGCGACCTGGCTTGACCTCGTCGATCGCCGCCTGCTGCGCGGCCAGTACCACTTCGTACAGCGCGCGTTGCTCGCGTGACCAGCGGCCGTTGATGGGGAAGGTGCGCGTGATGTCGGAGGCGTAGCAGTCCACCTCGGCACCGGCGTCGATCAGCAGCAGGTCGCCGTCCTTGAGCGGCGCGCGGTTGGCCACGTAATGCATGGTGCATGCATTGACGCCACCGGCGACGATCGGCGGAAACGCCGGCACCGCACCACGGCTGCGCATCACCCGCAGCAGCTCCGCCTCGACTTCGTATTCCAGGCGCCCCGGCAGCGCAGCCGCCATCGCCGCCACGTGCGCCTCGGCGGCAATGCCAGCGGCCTGGCGCATGAGCTTCAATTCGCCGCGCGACTTGTAGAGCCTGAGGTCGTGCAGCAGGTGCCCCAGCGCCACGAACTCCTTCGGCACCACGCCACCGCCGCGCAACTGGCGCAGGCGCCGCATCCAGCCGAGCAGCCGCGCATCGAAATCCGGTTCGCGCCCGAAGTGGCAGTACACCCGCGCGCGCCCCTCGATCATGCCGGGCAGGATGTCGTCGATGTCCTCGATGGGGAACGCATCGTCCAGCCCGAAGTCGCTGACCGCGCGCTCGGTCCCGGCCACCTCGCCGTGCCAGCGCTCGTGCGCCGGATCGCGCTCGCGGCAGAACAGCACCGCCTCGCCGTGCGCCCGCCCGGGGAGCAGCGCCAGCACGGCGTCCGCTTCCGGGAAGCCGGTGAGGTAGTGGAAGTCCGAATCCTGCCGGTACGGCCAGGCCGCGTCGGCGTTGCGCATGCGCTCGGGCGCGGCAGCCACCAGCAGCGCCGCGTCGGCGCCGGCCATGCGCATCAGCTGGCGCCGACGCCGCGCGAACTCGGTGATCGCGATGCTCAATGCAGCGTATCGTTCGCCGGGCGCTGGGCGCTGTGGCATTCGGCGAACAACAACATCGCGCCCATGCGCACGAACTCGTGCACCTCGATCAGCGCATCCTCGTCCTCGCTCTCGTCGCCGAAATCGAAGGCCGAGCTGGCGATGGTGGTGAGGTCGCGCAGGATCTCCTGCGCCTCGTCCGACAACTTTGCATGTGCGCCCGCGCCGGCCAGTCCGAAGCCGCCAAGGAAACCGCGGCACCATTCCACCAGCGCCTCGGCACGCTCGGCCAGCGGGCGGTCGTCCGCCGGCAGCAAGGGTTCGAAGCCGAGTTCGGGGTCGGCCAGCTCACCGCGGGACTGGGTCGCCAGCCGCTCCAGCAGCGCCTGGTCATGCGGCGCCGGCACGACCGCCTCGCCGCCCTCGAACTCCAGCGTCGCCAACAGCGGTTGCTTGTCCAGCGAGCCGCCACCGGCCAGATAACCGCACAGCGAGCCATGCAGCTCGCTGGCGTCCGCGCCGATGCGCATGCGCACGAGCGCGGCATCCAGCTCGTCGTAACCGAGCATATCGGTGCCAGTCATGGGGGCTCTCCATAGGGATCGGCCACCCAGTCTAATCGGCCCGGGCTCGGGAGGAACGCCCCTTGGGCGTGACCGCGCGACACGGTCGCGCCCGAGGGCGCGCCTACGGGGAAGTGCGGCACCTTTTCGTGCGGCAGGCTTGGTATATTTCACACCATGAGCACGCCCGATCCCGTCCAGCAGGAATTGGCCACCCTGAACCAGCAGTTGGACCGCCTGCTGGACCTCGTGCGCCGGCTGCAGGAGGAAAACCGCAGCCTGCGGCACAGCCAGGAACAGCTGGCCAACGAGCGGGCGGGCCTGATGGCACGCAACGACCAGGCGCGCACCCGCGTCGAGGCGATGATTCAACGGTTGAAAGCCCTCGAGAACAACGGCTGATGAGCAGCACGCCTCCCTCCGCCTCCGAGCCGGTCGCGCTGCGCCTGCTGGATCGCGAATTCCTGATCGCCTGTGCCCCGGAGGAAAGGGACGGCCTGCTCGCCGCAGCCACCTTTCTGGACCAGAAGATGCGCGAGCTGCGCGCCAACGCCCGCACGCCCGGCTTCGACCGGCTGGCGGTACTGGCGGCGATCAGCGTGACTCACGAATACCTCGGCCTGCGCAAGCAACACGACGGGGCTGATCGCAGCGTGACTGACGGCCTCGCCGCACTGCGCCGCAAGCTTGAAGCGGCGCTGGACGCGCAAGTAAGATAGGCCCCGGCGTTTTCTGCGGTGTGCGCCAGCACACTCTACATTTGCCTTGTTCCTATATACGGCCCCGGGTCGGCTTCACATGGTTGTTGTGCATGTCCGCCGCGTGCGGAAAGCCTTTAAGGCCATGTAGCCCTCCCACCTGATCCAAGCGGATCAAGGTCGTTCGGTGGGCAGCGGCATCGTGGTTGACGCCACCCCTTTTCCCGCCTGGTCGACGTTGATGCAACGTCGGCCGGGCGCGAGCGGCGCCGGTCGCGCCGTCTTCCAGGAGATGCGCCTTGGACGCCACCGCCCAACGCCGCGAACTGCGCCAGCATCTCGCCGCTCGCCGCCGCGCCCTCACGCCGGCGCAACGCATCGCCGCCGCGCAGGGCCTCAGGCACAGCCTCGAACAGCTCCCCGAGTACCACACCGACGCACGCGTCGCCGGCTACTGGGCTTGCGACGGCGAGCTGCCGCTCAACCTGGTGATCCCGCCGCTGGCCGCGCGCGGCCAGCGCTTCCTGCTGCCGGTGCTGGGCCAGGACCGCGAACTGCGCTTTGCCCCCTGGTCGGCCGGCGAAGACGTCGAACCCAACCGCTATGGCATCCCCGAACCGGTGGCGCCGCGGGAATGGTTCGCGCCTTTCCAGCTCGACCTGGTCCTCGTTCCGCTGCTGGGCTTCGACCGCCACGGTCACCGGCTGGGCTACGGCGGCGGCTGGTATGACCGCAGCTTTGCGTTCCTGAACGACCAGGCGCGCCCCACCGAGCCCCTGCTGGTGGGCGTCGCGTACGACTTCCAGGAATTGCCGGTCATCAAGCCGGAGACGTGGGACGTGCCGCTGGACTACGTCGCCACCGACCGTGAGCTGATCGACTGCCACGCGGAAGACGCTCCGTGAGCGCGACACCTGCCGCCTTCGCCTCCCGTGGGGAAACCTGCGCCGCGCTCGACGGCCATGCCTGGCAGACCGGTCGCGCACAACGTGCATGCCTGCCACACCACCGCCTCCCGAGGTTCCGATGAGCGAGCGGCCCTACACGCACTGGTTGATGAAGTCAGAGCCGGACACCTTCTCCATCGACGATCTCAAGCAGCGCAAGCGCGAGCCATGGGACGGCGTACGCAACTACCAGGCGCGCAACTTCATGCGCGATGGCATGCGCAAGGGCGACAAGGTGTTCTTCTACCATTCCAACTGCGCCGAGCCCGGCATCGCCGGCATCGCCGAGGTGGCCAGCGAGGCCTATCCGGACCCCAGCCAGTTCGATCCCAAGAGCAAGTATTTCGATCCCGCCAGCTCGCGCGACAAACCGCGCTGGATGCTGGTGGACGTCAAGTACGTGCGCAAGCTCAAGCGCGTGATCACGCTGGAAGAACTCAAGAACCTGCCTGCCCTCGAGGACATGGCGCTGGTGCGCAAGGGCAACCGGCTGTCGGTGATGCCGATGGGCGCGCAGGACTGGAATTTCATCCTGGCGCTCGAGTAGTTCCCCATCCGACGCCAGCCGGTGGCTGGCCGGCAAGACTCCAAGGAAAACGTTCATGAGCAACGAAAAGCGTCTCGCTGGCGAGGCTGCCATCCGCTACGTCGAGGACGGCGCCATTGTGGGCGTCGGCACCGGCTCGACCGTGGCCTTCTTCATCGACGCGCTGGCCGGCATCAAGCACCGCATCCATGGCGCCGTGTCGAGCTCCGAGCAGTCGACCGCGCAGCTCAAGCGGCATGGCATCCCGGTGCTCGACCTCAACAGCACCGGTCCGCTCTCGCTTTATGTCGACGGCGCCGACGAGTGCGACCCGCACAAGCGGCTGATCAAGGGCGGTGGCGCGGCGCTCACGCGCGAGAAGATCGTCGCCGAGGCCAGCGCCCAGTTCGTATGCATCATCGATTCGAGCAAGCGAGTCGGTCTGCTTGGACGTTTTCCGCTGCCGATCGAAGTGATTCCGATGGCACGCAGCCTGGTCGGTCGCGAGATCGTCAAGCGTGGCGGCCAGCCGGTGTGGCGCGACGGCGTGGTGACCGACAACGGCAACTGGGTGATCGACGTGCATGGCTGGCAGATCACCGATCCGGTGTCGCTGGAGGCCGAGCTGAACCAGATTCCGGGCGTGGTCGCGGTGGGCCTGTTCGCGCGGCGTCCCGCCGACATCGTGCTGGTCGGCGACAAGGAAATGTGATCCGCGGCTTCAGCCCGCCTCCCAGCAATGTGGCGGCGGGCTGAAATCCACCCTGCAAAGACCGCGTATCAGACCGTGCGCACGCCGTTTCGGCCGAAGCGCAGGTGCCGGCTGGCCTGCCGCGCCTCCTGCAACCGGCGCTTGTGCGCGCTCAGCAGATCGCCACGGGTGATGATACCTACCATGCGATGCGGGGCGTCCTTGCTCACCACGACCAGTCGCCCGACCTGCTCGGCAACCATGTGGTCGGCCGCTTCGCGCAGCGAATGATCTTCCTTGACCATGATCGGCGGCCGGGTAACCAGGTCGCCCAGCGCCAGCGAGTACGACCACTGCGGATCGAGCAGGCTGCGTCGGGTCAGCACGCCCAGCACCTGGTTGTTCTCGTCGACCACCGGGTAACCCTGGTGCTGCGATTCGGGCGAGCCCTCGTTCAACCAAGTACGCACCTCGCCCAGGATCTGGGTGGTGCGCAAGGTCACCACGGCGCGCGTGCAGGCATCGCCGGTCGCCACCTGATCAAGATAGTCGGCCGCGTATTCGGAAGGCACCCGCACACCGCGCCGGGCGATCTTCTCGGTCATGATGGTGTTGCGCATCATCAGCGCCGAGATCAGGTACGCGGCGGTGCAGCCGCCCAGCAGCGGCAACAGGCCGGCCGGCTGGCCGGTGGTCTCGAACGCGAACACCACCGCGGTCAGCAGCGCACGCGAGGCGCCGGCGAAGATCGCCGCCATGCCCACCAGTGCCGCGATGCGCGGGTCGATGCCGAACTGGGGCAGCAACGCCGCCAGGCCCAGGCCGATCAGCGCGCCGAGCGCGCCACCGATGGTGAACAGCGGCGCCAGCGTACCGCCGGACGTGCCGCTGCCCAGCGAGATCGACCAGGAAATGAACTTCATCACGCAGAGGAAGAACAACGTGTGCAGGGTGAACTCGCCGCTGACGATGCCCTCGATGTTGGTGTAGCCCACGCCCAGGGTCAGCGGCGCGAAATAACCGACCACGCCCACCGCGATGCCGCCCAGCGCCGGCCACCACATCCAGTGGATCGGCAACTTCTCGAAAGCGTCCTCGATGCCGTAGACGATCCGCGTCACGCCGACGCTGATCAGCCCCAGCACGGCACCGACGCCCACGTAGCAGGCCAACGCGACAGCCCCCGGCTCGGCCAGCGCCGGCATGGCGAAGACCGGCGCCGTTCCCTGGAACGCGTAACGCACCGAGGTGGCCGCCACTGTGGCGAGTGCGACCGGAATGAGCGAGCGCGGGCGCAGCTCGAACAGCAGCAGCTCCACCGCCAGCACCACGGCCGCCACCGGCGAGGCGAACACCGCAGCCATGCCCGCGGCAGCGCCAGCCGCCAGCAGCACCTTGCGCTCGCCGCCGGTGACCCGCAGGAGCTGTCCTATGAACGAGCCAAGCGCACCGCCGGTGGCGATGATTGGGCCTTCGGCGCCGAACGGACCACCGGTGCCGATCGCGATCGCCGAGGACACCGGTTTGAGGAACGTGATCCGCGGCGGGATCTTCGACTCGTTCAGGAGCACCTGCTCCATGGCCTCGGGGATGCCATGGCCGCGGATGGCGCGCGAACCCCAACGCGCCATTGCGCCGACGATCAGGCCGCCGATCACTGGCACCACGATCACCCACGCGCCCAGGTGGTGGCCGGCCGGGGAAGAGAATTCAGTCGACACGCGGCCATAGAACGCCAGGTTGGTCACCAGCCCGATCAGCGAGGTCAGCACCTGCGCGATGAGGGCTGCCGCCAGACCGAGCACCACCGAGACTGCAGTGATCCGCAGCACCCGCCGGTCCACCAGGGTGGAGCGACGGGGCATACGCGTGGCATCGAGGCTGACCCCCAGCGCGGGAGAGAGGGGCAAGGCGTCCGTGCTGCCTTCCAGGCGCACGCCCGGCGGGGGCGCCGGCTTCTCGGAGGGGGAAGTCATGGAGATACCGCGGGTAAAACGGGGATTTTACGCCTCCGGAGCAAGGAACCGAAGAGCGGCTCCTTGGCGCTCGTCCGCGCCCCCGCGTTGACCTGATGTCGCGGTTCCGGCGACCCGGATCGCCCTGGCGCCACGTCGCATGTTCGATGGGGGCGCCACGCCCAGAAGCATTCGGCAGCGGCGGCGACCACAAGCCAACGCGGGCTTCGGGAAACTTAACGTGACGCTCAGTTTCGGAGCGCGTCTTCGCGAAAAAATCACTATTGGAAGGTAGAGTGCGATTGCTCAATCAGTGAGCAGTCCAACAAAAGGGGACATGGCTATGATCAAAATCCTGCCGCGCCGCGCACTTCTCGCCGGCCTGGTCGTCATGGGCTTTTCGGCATCTGCCGTGGCGGCGACGAGCACGGGCCTGGGTCAAGCCTGGCCGAATGCACAGGACGTGAGCGCAAGCACGCATTGGCATGTGTACACGTTCGCCAACAATGGCGTGCAGTACGTTCAGGTGAACGACCTCTTCGGCAACGTGCGCGTGGCTTTCGCCAACATCAACGGGCAATTCCTGGTTCTGCCCATGGGGCGCGATGCGCAGCGACTCTCCACGCCGCAGCAGAACACCCTGACCAGCAGCACCGCGGTAGCGTTGACCTCGTACACCGAAACGGTGTTCCAGAGCAGCGCCGTGAAGCTGCAGGCCGTGCCCATGAGCGATGGCACCGTTGCATTTACAGCGACTCCTGCCAGCACCACTTCGACGGCTGCCCCGTGCGACGATCCGGAAGAATGCAGCAGCCATTCGCCGTAGGCGTCAGTGTGTATGCGAGACGAAAAAACCGCCTTTGAGGCGGTTTTTTTTGTTTCTCGGTCGGGGCGGGTGACGGCAGGCTGAGTGACCGCTCCGGACCTCCAGCGTCTTCACGGCTTGGCACATCCGCGTACGGCGATAGGCGTCCTGGGACCCATCGGCGCGCTCCTGCGACGGGGCGGCTCGTGACCATGCGCTCGTTCGAGCCCGTCACCCTTTCCCGAATCGGCAAGGGGTGTCCTCTACCCAGAATTCCCGGAAAGATGCCTGCGGGTCAGACGAGTTCCGGATCGAACAGGATCAGGCTGATCCGGCTGCCGGTACCGTGGGCGCGCGCGTGCACCTTGCCTTCGAAGATGCCGGCACGGTCCTTGAGCGCCCCCAGCCCCATGCCGCTCCCGCCAAGCGCCGACTGGATGTCGTCCCAGCGCACGCGTGCCAGCCGCTCGTAATCCACGTCACTGTCGACACACAGCACCGCCCAACGCCGTCCGCCGGAATGGCCGCCGCGCAGGCGCACCCGAACCTTGCTGACGTTGCGCTTGGCACAGGCAAGCGCAATGGCTTCCGAAGCCAGGCGGTAAAGCGCCATGTGGACACTGGTGGAAAGCTGGTCGATCTCACCCTGGATATCGCACCAGTAAACGATGCCGCCTTCGTCGAGAGCACGCGGTATCGAGCCTTCGCGCAACGCCGCGGGCAGGCCGCGGTCGCGCCAGGACAGCGGGTACAGCGAATCAGCAAGACGGTAGATCTGGTGCTGCGCCACCGCCGCCTGGCGATAGTAGGTGCGCTCGTCGGTTCCGGGCAGCAGGCAGCGCAACCTGCCGAGCAGCTGCGTGTACGAGGCCTGGATCGCCCCGCTCATCTGCTCCAGCGCATACGAGGTCTGGCGCAGTTGCAGTTCACCCAGGTAGACGTTCCGCTGCGCCATTGCCAAGGCCAGACGCGAATCCGTGCGCTCCTGCTTTTCACGCTGGTGCAGCACCGCGATCCGCGCACCGAGCATCAGCATGGTGGTCGAGGTGAAGGCGATGAAGGCCTGGGCCTGCACGGTCTCGTGGTCATGCATCACGGGCATGGTCAGAATCACGGCGATGCTCGCGGCGGTACCGCCGATCGCAGCCCCGTGCCAGCCGTGGCGCAGCGCCAGCCACGCGACCGGCAGGAACATGGCCATGCGGGCGGCCTGGCTTGCATCGCCGGCGACACCCGAAGCGAGCCAGACCAACAGCGCGAGGGCCGGCAAAAGCAGAGAGACGGTTTCGAGTACCAGGCGGTTCTCGGACATCGATGCCAGGAGCTGCCTCAACGCCGTGACCAGCAACTTCTCCCGTACCGCCAACACCAGCGGCACGATGGTCAGAATGCCGGTGTACGAGCCGAGAAAATACCGGCCTGCGGCCGCGCGATAGTCATACGGCGATTGGGCCGTGGCCAGAACCAGTGCCGTGGTATCGGCGAGGGTCCAGACGAACGAAACCAGCAGCGCACAAAGCAGGAACACGTTCATGCTGGTGATCGAACGTGACGGGAACAGGCGGCGCTGCTCCCTGCAGAAGCGAACGATCGGCATGGCCAGACCGATAGGCGGCACGAGCATCACGGCCGACCACATCCAGCCGTACTGCTCCATGCAACTGAAGCTGATGTAGCCCAACGGCAGCAACTCGCCGACCAGCAGGGCAGGCCAGTAGCGGTAAGGCATCAACATGAGCGCGCACAGGCGCAGGCCTGCGAACAACACCCAATGGGAGAACGAAATTTCGCGCAGCAGCGTGTAGCTGACTGCATAGCCGAGCGCGACTGCCAGCTGCCGAAACCAGATGTTGTCCCAGATCCTTGTCAGCATTGTCCTTACCCCCTTGGCATGGATGGCCTGAATCGCCCCAATTCCGCGACCGGTCCACGTCGGCATGTTATTCCGCCCATACAACAATTCATCGCGTGAAAAACGAGTGAAACCAACAACCTACCGCACCCGGATCGGCGACGCCCATCGTAGCGCAAGCAGGGCCAGTGCAACGTTTGGCGCCCCTGCCCCACTGTGCCCTGCGTCGCAGGATCGGCATCCGGATCACCCGTCGTAGAAAAGCAGATACGCCGGTTTTCCGTCGCCCAAACACACATGCAAAAAAGAGGCCCGCCAATGGCGGGCCTCTTTCGTTTGGCTGGGAGACTAGGATTCGAACCTAGATAAACGGAGTCAGAGTCCGTTGTCCTACCGTTAGACGATCTCCCAAAACCCTTGGGAACGATGCGCTCTGACCGGATGCATCGTTCCTCGAAGCGGATGTTAGCGCTTCGAGAACTGGGTGGCGCGGCGAGCCTTGTGCAGACCGACCTTCTTGCGCTCGACCTCGCGGGCGTCGCGGGTCACGAAGCCGGCCTTGCGCAGCGGCGACTTCAGGGTTTCGTCATATTCGATCAGCGCGCGGGCGATGCCCAGGCGGATCGCACCGGCCTGGCCGGTGATGCCGCCGCCGGCGACGGTGACCTTGATGTCGAACTTGTCGGCGCTCTGGGTCAGCTCGAGCGGCTGGCGCACGATCATGCGCGAGGTCTCGCGACCGAAGAACTGGTCGAGCGGCTTGCCGTTGACTTCGATGGCGCCGTTGCCCTTGCGCAGGAACACGCGGGCGGCGGAGGTCTTGCGGCGGCCGGTGCCGTAATTCTGCTGGATAGCCATGGGTTTCCTTAGATCTCCAGCGCCTGCGGCTGCTGGGCGGTATGCGGATGGTCGGCGCCGCCGTACACCTTGAGCTTGCGATACATCGCGCGGCCCAGCGGATTCTTCGGCAGCATGCCCTTGACGGCGATCTCGATCACCCGCTCCGGATGCGTGGCCAGCAGGTCTTTCAGACTCATGGTCTTGAGGTTGCCGACGTAGCCGGTGAAGCGGTGGTACATCTTGTCGTCCAGCTTGGCGCCGGTGACCGCGACCTTGTCGGCGTTGACCACGACGATGTAGTCGCCGGTGTCGACGTGCGGGGTGAACTCCGGCTTGTGCTTGCCGCGCAGGCGGCGGGCGATCTCGGTGGACAGACGGCCGAGCGTCTTGCCCGTCGCATCGACCACGTACCAGTCGCGCTTGACGCTTTCCGGCTTGGCGCTGAACGTTTTCATTTCAAGAATACCTGTCTGCCGCCACGGGGGCGGTTAGCGGAATCGGTGGAACAAAGGCGCGAGATGATAGCGGAGCCGTCATCCATCGCGCAAGCCTGCCGGTCGGCCGACTGTGAGCTGCCAATGATAGCATGCCTACCATGCCCGAGAACAAGTCCGAGCGCATCGCCGCGCTGGCCGACCAGTGCGTGCAGTGCGGCCTGTGCCTGCCGGCGTGCCCGACCTACGCCTTGGATGGTAACGAAGCCGAGTCGCCGCGCGGGCGCATCGCCATCGCCGCGGCTCTGGCCAAAGGACTGGCGCCAGTGTCGGACGAACTGCGCGAGCCACTCGACCACTGCCTCGGCTGCCTGAACTGCGAACGGGTATGTCCCGCCCAGGTGCGCTTCGGCGAGCTGCTGGTGGAAACGCGCGCCCTGCTCGGGCCCGCACCGGGGCGACCACGCGTACTGCTCGCGCTGGTGAAGCGGCCCGCCTTGCTGCGATGGGCGAAGTTGCCCGGCCTGCGGCGCTGGTGTGCGCGCCTTGCCCGCGGACTGCCAAAACGCTCCCGCTGGCGTGCGGCCCTGGCCCTCGCTGCCCTGCCGCCCTCCACGCAGCCGCAGCCGGTGACCGCACGAGCACACCGCACATCGGCGCGGCCCAGGGTGGCGCTTTTCCCCGGATGCGTCGGCAGTGTGGACGACGCGCCGGCGCAACAGGCGGCGGTCAACCTGCTCGAGGCTGTCGGTCATCCGGTGACATGCCTGCCAGCTTTCTGCTGCGGCGCGCTCGACGCCCACGGCGGCGACACGCAGGCGGCCGCGCGCGCGGCGCGGCGCGTACGGGAAAGCTGGCAAACCAGTGGCGCTTCGATTCTGGTGACGGTCACACCCGGTTGCCTCGGACAACTGCGCAGCGCCCTGCCCGGCGTGGCAGCAGAAGATCCCTACGCTTTGCTCGCGGCACGGGCCGATCAGCTGCACTTCCGCCCGTGCCCGCAACGCGTGGCGCTGCATCTGCCGTGCACGCAACAGAATGTGGCGCGCAGCGCCGAGGCCTTGCAGAAGCTCCTCGCGCGCGTGCCGGAGCTGGAGGTAACGCCGCTGCCGGCGCGTTGCTGCGGTGCCGCCGGCAGCCACATGCTCGAGTTCCCCGACCGCGCAGCGGCCTTGCGCGCTCCCATGCTCGAGGACATCGGCGCGCTGGCGCCGCAGGCGCTGCTGTCGTCCAATATCGGTTGCCGGTTGCACCTGGCCGCGGGCCTGGCCGAGCAGGCCATGGCTGTGCCGACCCTGCATCCGCTGGTGCTGCTGGCACGGCAACTTCTCCCGGGACATCCGTCATGAACATTCGCACGCTCTCCCCGCTCGACCGGCTGCTGGCAGGCATCGAGCGCGCCCTGGAAACCGTCGCCGGTGCGCCGGAAGCCGCGCGCCCCTCGCCCGCCGCGCCGCTGGAGGATGCAACGCTGGACGAGGCCGAGCGCCGCCACGCCGCCGGCCTGATGCGCATCAACCACACCGGCGAGGTGTGTGCGCAGGCGCTGTACGACGGCCAGGCCGCGCTCGCGCGCGACGAGGAGACGCGCCAGCACCTGCAGCACGCCGCCGACGAGGAAACCGACCACCTCGCCTGGTGCGCACAGCGCCTGCGCGAACTGGAGAGCCGGCCGAGCCTGCTCAACCCGTTGTGGTACGCCGGCAGCTACGCCATCGGCGCAGCCGCCGCACTGGTCGGCGACAGGGTCAGCCTGGGCTTCGTGGTGGAAACCGAACGCCAGGTGGAAGCCCACCTGGAAGACCACCTGCAACGCCTGCCGCCACAGGACGAACGCTCCCGCGCGGTGCTCGCACAGATGCAGGCCGACGAAGTACGCCATGCCGACAACGCCCGTGCACGCGGCGGCATCGACCTGCCTTTCCCGATCCCCGGGCTGATGCACCTGAGCTCGCTGGTGATGAAGAGCGTCGCCTACCGCATCTGACCCGTCGCCTCCCTTGTAGGAGCCCGCTGGCGGGCGATGCCTGGATGGTCACGAAGAACAAGGGCATCGCCCGCGAGCGGGCTCCTGCAAGAAGCGTCACCGGCAGTAGCCCCAGCCACCGGCCTCCACGTGGAAGTGGCTGCGGTGCTCGCGGTTGTAATCTGGGCCCAGCACCAGACCGGCCACCTCGCAGGCGCGGTTGTGCACGCGATGCAGGAAGGCCCCCGCCTTGCCCTGCGCATTCCAGTCGCCGGCGATATCGAGCCGATGGCCGTCGGCCAGCCCGAAGCCGGTCAAGTCGATTGCCGCGGCCCGCGCGTGGCGGCTGAGCGGTGCGCCGGCGCGGCCGTAGATGTTGCGGCAGGCGTAGCTGCCGACGTGGTCGACCTGACGCACCGCGGTGCCATAGAGCTGCTTCGCGGCGGGCTGCAGCACCTGGCGATCGAGCAGCACCAGGGTGGCAGCCAGGGGACAGGTGACGATCGCCGGTCGCGCGAGCGCCGCTACGCCGGTGCTGCGCAGGCGGACTGCGTCAATCCAGCCGCAGGCACCCGGGCCGTCACGGTCGGACAACGGTGTGAAGCGTGCGCCAGCCTGTGCCAGCGCCGCCTTGCAGGTGTGTGGCTCGCGCCCCAACCGGTCCAGCTTGTAGCGGAAGAACAGGTCCGGCGGCGCACGCAGGTCCAGCGGCGCCCACGGGTTGTAGCGGTCCGGCGGACGCCAGCCACGCGACCACACCAGCGCCAGCAGGGCGAGCAGCAGCAGGAACAGCAGGAAGGCGCGCATGTGGCCCAGCCTAGGCACCGCCCTGTGCGCACAACGAAAAACCCCGCCTCGCGGCGGGGTCTTCGTTACATCAGGTTGCGGCCGTGGAAGAGTTCCTCGATCTCGCGCTTGAGCAGCGACTCGATCCGCTGGCGCTCCTTGAACGAAAGGTCGTCCGCGTGCGCCTCGAACAGATAGGTATCCAGGTCGAAGTCCTTGATGTGCATCTTCGTGTGGAAGATGTTCTCCTGGTACACGTTGACGTCGAACATCTCGTACTTCTGGCGGATGTGGCGCGCCAGATAGTCCTGCACCGAGTTGATCTTGTGGTCGATGAAGTGCTTCTTGCCCTTGATGTCACGGGTGAAGCCGCGCACGCGGTAGTCGCACACCACGATGTCCGACTCGAAACTGTCGATCAGATAGTTCAGCGCCTTCAGCGGCGAGATCACGCCACAGGTGGCCACGTCGATGTCCGCGCGGAAGGTCGCGATGCCGTTGTGCGGATGCGTTTCCGGATAGGTGTGTACGGTGATGTGGCTCTTGTCCATGTGCGCCACCACGGCACCGGAGATGGTGTCGCGGCCGAGCTTCTCGACCACCGGTTCCTCGGAAATGAGGATGGTCACCGACGCGCCCTGCGGGTCGTAGTCCTGGCGCGCGATGTTGAGGATGTTCGCGCCGATGATCTCCGCCACGTCGGTGAGGATCTGCGTGAGGCGATCGGCGTCGTACTGCTCGTCGATGTATTCGATGTAACGCTGGCGCTGGTCTTCGGACACCGCGTAGCAGATGTCGTAGATGTTGAAGCTCAGGGCCTTGGTCAGGTTGTTGAAGCCCTGCAGGCGCAGGCGCGGGAGCGGTTTCACCACGGCGACTCTCCATGGCCGGGATACGGCCAGCAGATGAGGCGGGTTAGCAGCAAGGGTCCCCGCGAAAAAGAAAAGACGCGCCAGGACCCTCATCCTGCGCGACCCGAGGTTCCGGCTGGCGTGCAGCCTGACCGAAAGACTGCGAAGTATGCGGCAAAACCCCGGAAAACAGAACTCAGGCGCGCAAGCCGCGTCATCTCTTGATCAGCCGAGACGCGTGATGCATGGTAAGGCCTTGGCGGCAGCGCCGTGTTCACCAGCGGATACCCTCGTGGCGCAACTCAAATACCAACTCCAGCAGGCATTCGAACGGTCCCAGGCGCCGCTGAGCTTCGCGCCGGACCCGGCATCGATGGAGCGCTTCCTGGCCCTGTGCCATCGCCGGCGCTACCCCGGCAAGACCGCGATCATCCGCCCGGGTGATCCTGCCAATACGCTCTACTACATCATCGAAGGCTCGCTCGCGGTCTGCACCGAGGACGAGCAGGGCCGCGAGCTGATCCTGGCCTACTTGAACCGCGGCCAGTTCATCGGCGAGATGGGCCTGTTCGTCGAGCAGGCGCAGCGCGAGTCAATCGTGCGCAGCCGCACCCCGTGCGAGATGGCCGAGATCAGCTACGAGCGCCTGTTCCAGCTGATGGAAGGCCCGCTGCGCGAGGAATGCCCGAAGATCCTCTTCGCGATCGGCTCGCAACTGACCAACCGCCTGCTGCGCACCTCGCGCCAGGTCAGCCGCATGGCCTTCATGGACGTCACCAACCGCATCTCGCGCACGCTGCTGGACCTGTGCCAGGAGCCCGACGCCATGACCCACCCGGACGGCACGCAGATCCGCATTTCGCGCCAGGAAGTCAGCCGCATCGTGGGCTGCTCGCGCGAGATGGTTGGCCGCGTGCTCAAGCAGCTCGAGGAGCAGGGCATGATCGACGTGTCCGGCAAGACCATCGTGGTCAAGGGCACGCGCTGACGCTTCGGCCCCGCTGCCTCCTGGTTACGCGGCAGCCTCAGGGCTGCCGCGTCGTTTCGGGCCGATAGATCATGTAGACGTCCGCGCGCTCGTAGTGCGAGCCCGCGCGCACCGATGGCTGCATCGCGAAGCCGGCCTTTTCGTACATCCGCAACGCCGTCTGCAGGCGACTGTTCGATTCCAGGAACAGCGTCTTGCCGCCGCGCCGCTGGAACTCCGCGATGCACGCCTCGAGCAGGCGCTTGCCGGCGCCCAGGCCACGGAAGGTTTCGTCCACGCCCATCTTGGTCAGCTCGAACACGCCGGGCGATTCCTGCAGCAGCGCACAGGTACCGATGACCTCCTCGCCCAGGCGAGCGAAGAAGATCGCGCCGCCCGGCTGCAGGATGTAGCGCTCCGGGTCGCCCAGCACCGCGCGGTCGATATCCTCGATGCGGAAATGGCGCTCGAGCCATTGCGCGTTCAAACGGTAGAAGTGTTCGCGCAACGCCGGCGCGTACGGCACGATCTCCAGCGGCGTCGCCTTGATGGCGGCATGCTCGGCCAGGATGGCGTCGGCGACCGGACGCTCCTGCAGGGCGCGCTCGCACGCCGCAATGGCATCCAGCAGGTGGCTGGCGTGGGCTTCCAGGGAAGTGCCCACCCCACGTTGCACGGCGCACCAGATCGGCCCGAGCCCGGCGAGCGCCTCATGCGCCGTGTCAGTGAGTGCCAGAACGGTGCGCCGGCCATCAGCCGGGTCGCGCCGACGCCGGACCATCCCGGCGCGCACCAGCTTGTCGGTCAACTGGCTCACCGCCGAATGGGTCTGGCTGATCGCCTGGGCCACCTCCGTCACCGTGCTCGGGCCGGCGTCCCACAGGTAGCGCAGCACCGGCAGCCAGCGCGATTCGATCGGCGCGCCCAGCGCGCGATAGACGTCGTCCGCGGCACCGTAGAAGTGTTCGCTGAGCGCTTTCAGCCGGCTGCCGAGGGCCAGCTTGCCAAGGGATGCCAGGTACATGCGAATGCCTGCCGCGAGAAATACGTAAGAGCTAACGTAAATCGGAAATCGCCGGCACGCAATCCCGCACGATCAGTGCCAGGCCACTCGCTCCAGCGGCCGGCCCAGCGCCCGCTCGATCCGCTTGCACAGCTTCGGCGTGCCGTTGACCAGCACCGGCTCGGCTGCGGCCTTGAGCATGTGCAGGTCGTTGAGGGAATCGCCATACGCGCGCTGCCAGGCAGGCACGCCATGCGCGATGAGCGCCTTGAGCTTGCCGGCGCCGATGTTGTGGTGCGCGACGCGCAGGCCGAACGGACCGGGCTTGAGCCGCGAGGCGACCAGCTCCACGCCAGCGAGCCCCAGCTGGGCAAGCAGGCTCTCGACCAGCGTGTGCTCGCAGCCGGTCACCACGATCACCCGCTCGCCCGCCGCCTGGTGCCGGCGCAGCGCCCGCACGCCATCACGGCAGAAATGCCCGGGCCGCCGCACCAGTTCGGCGGCGAACGTGTCGACCGCGGCGCGGTAACGCTTTTCGTCCAGCCCCAGCAATGCGATGTGCACCAGCGGGCGGTGCAGCCGGCGCGTCAGCGGCCACAGCAGCATCAGCCACGGCAGGGCCAGCAGCGCGAACAACTGGCGCAGGGTCGAGCGCGCGTAGCGCTCGCGCACGAACAAGGCGTAGGTGTCGGCGTGGGTGAGCACGCCGTCGAAATCGAACAGCACGACCGGCGGCACGTCGGCGGCGGGGGTGTCCTGCCCTTCCATGGCGTCAGGCGGAGAACAGCCGGTCGAGCGCCTGGCCCGGATCCTCGGCCCGCATGAACGCCTCGCCTACCAGGAACGCGTGGATGCCGGCCTCGCGCAGGCGCGCCACGTCCTCGCGCGCATGGATGCCCGACTCGGCCACCAGCACGCGGTCGTCGTCGTCCATGCGCGGCTTGAGCGCGAGCGAGGTGTCCAGCGTGGTTTCGAAAGTGCGCAGGTTGCGGTTGTTCACGCCGATCAGCGGGACCGGCAGTGCCAGCGCGCGATCCAGTTCCGCCGCGTCGTGCACCTCGCACAGCACGTCCAGGTCAAGTTCGGCGGCGAGCAGCGACAGTTCCAGCAGCGCGGCATCGTCCAGCGCCGCGACGATCAGCAGGATGCAGTCGGCGCCGATCGCGCGGGCCTCGTACACCTGGTAGGGGTCGACGATGAAGTCCTTGCGCAGCAGCGGCAGCGCGCAGGCCTCGCGCGCCTGTTGCAGGTACGCCTCGCTGCCCTGGAAGAAGTCGCGGTCGGTCAGCACCGACAGGCAGGCGGCGCCGCCAACGGCATAGCTGCGCGCGATGGCGGCCGGATCGAAGTCGGCGCGGATCACGCCCTTGCTCGGGCTGGCCTTCTTCACCTCGGCGATCACCGCCGGCAGGCCGGCGGCGAGCTTGTCCTCGATGGCGGCAGCGAAGCCGCGGGTGGGCGGCAGGTCCTCGATGCGCGAGGCGAGCTCGGCCAACGGCAGCGCGGCGCTGCGTTCGGCGATTTCCTCCGCCTTGCGGGCGAGGATACGTTGCAGGATGTCGGTCATGGCGGATTTCTGTAGGAGCGCACTTGGGCGCGACCGGTGAGCCGGCGACACGCGGTCGCGCCCGAGGGCGCTCCTACATGGGTCCGGCGAGCCTGCGCGTCGCGGCGATGAATTCCATCATTTTCGCATGCGCAGCGCCGCTGGCGATGGTGTGGCGCGCCAGCGCGATGCCTTCGTCGATGTCGCCCGCCACGCCGGAGGTGTAGAGCGCCGCGCCGGCGTTGAGGCAGACGATGTCATGCGCCACGCCGTGGCGTCCGCCCAGCGCGTCCAGCAGCATCGCGCGCGACTCGTCCACGCTCTCCACCCGCAGGTTGCGACTGGAGGCCATCGCCAGGCCGAAATCCTCCGGCTCGATCTCGTACTCGCGCACCTCGCCGCCGCGCAATTCGCCGACCAGCGTCGCGGCGCCCAGCGAAATCTCGTCCATGCCGTCGCGGCCCCACACCACCATCGCGTGGCGCGCGCCCAGCGCCTGCAGCACGCGCACCTGGATGCCGACCAGGTCGGGATGGAAGACGCCCATCAGGATGTTCGGCGCGCCGGCCGGGTTGGTCAGCGGCCCCAGGATGTTGAACAGCGTGCGCACGCCCATTTCCTTGCGCACCGGCGCGACCACCTTCATCGCCGGATGGTGGTTCGGCGCGAACATGAAACCGATGCCGGTCTCTTCCATGCACTGGGCGACCTGCGCCGGGTTCAGGTCGATCACCGCCCCCAGCGCCTCGAGCACGTCCGCGCTGCCGGATTTGGAGGAGACGCTGCGCCCGCCGTGCTTGGCCACGCGCGCACCGGCCGCCGCGGCGACGAACATCGACGCGGTGGAAATGTTGAAGCTCGACGCGCCGTCGCCGCCGGTGCCGACGATATCCACGAAATGCGGGTGCGCCGGCGCGTCGACCTTCGCCGAGAGCTCACGCATGACCCGCGCCGCGCCGGTGATCTCGCCGACGGTTTCCTTTTTGACGCGCAGGCCGGTGATGATCGCCGCGGTCATCAGCGGACTGACCTCCCCGCGCATGATCTGGCGCATCAGCGCGATCATCTCGTCGTGGAAGATCTCGCGGTGTTCGATGGTGCGCTGGAGCGCCTCCTGCGGCGTGATCGAAATCTCGCGCGGACTCATGCAGCCAGCTTCCGGCGCGGCAGGCCAAGGAAGTTGGCCAGCAGGTCGTGGCCGTATTGCGTCAGGATCGACTCCGGGTGGAACTGCACGCCCTCGACCGGCAGCGTCTTGTGGCGCAGGCCCATGATCTCGTCGATCGAGCCATCCGCGTGCTCGGTCCAGGCGGTGACTTCCAGGCACTCCGGGAGCGAGCCCTGCTCGACCACCAGCGAGTGGTAGCGCGTCGCCTCGAACGGATCGGGCAGACCGGCGAACACGCCGCGCCCGCGATGGCGCACCGGCGAGGTCTTGCCATGCATGATCTGCTTGGCGCGGATCACCTTGCCGCCGAACGCCTGCCCGATTGCCTGGTGCCCCAGGCACACGCCGAACACCGGAATCTCCCCCGCCAGCTCGCGCAGCACCGGCAGCGACACGCCCGCGTCGTCCGGCGTGCCCGGCCCCGGCGAGATCATGATGTGCGAGGGCTTGAGCGCGCGGATGCCGGCCACGTCCAGCGCATCGTTGCGCACCACCTTCACCTCCTGCCCCAGCTCGCCCAGGTACTGGACGAGGTTGAAGGTAAAGCTGTCGTAGTTGTCGATCATCAGGAGCATGGCGGACACGCGGGCTACGGGCGAATCGGCATGATAGCCCGGCCAGGTGGCCGACGCTTCAGCCACTAGCTTGCCGCGGGAGAGTCCCGGCGGAGTCGCAGATGGCGACCTACCTAACGTCGCGAGGTGGTGCCCCGAAGTGGACGCGCCGGAGCGGCGTCGGCCGAGGGCCCGACCGACAGCCCATCACGAACCCATCGAACGTTCACGCCTTTCCGTCACGAGCCACCCGTACCCTGCGCAGTTTTTGACACCAGGGAATGGACATGGGTGACAGCCTTATCACACCGGAAAACTTCGTCCTGTACCAGTCGTTCATAGCCGAGCGACAAGCGGACTTTCGCCGCATCGCCAAGGCGACCAACGGTGAATACAGCGCCGAGGACATCAGCCAGCAGGCATTGCTGGTGGCCTGGGAACTGCAGTCCGGCAAGGGCGTGGCAATGCGCTTCGCGGATCCGGCCTATGGCCGGCTGCTGCTGAGCCACCTGTACCAGCACTTCGTCCGCTACACCGAAACCGCCATCCGCCGCGCTTTGCGATACCGGCGCAAACATGCCGACGACGACCAGCTCGAGCTTCTCACCGAGGTGCTACCCGCGGACGAAAGCTATGATCCGTCGCTCGCACTTGATACCTTCGAAACGCAACGGGACGCCGATCCGGACGCTCAACTGTCACAGGCCAGCGCCTGGCTGTTTCTGGTTGGCCGCAGCGGTAATGAGGTGCGGCGACTGGCCGACCGCCTGCTTATCTCGATTTCGCATTGCTATCGCTGTTTGGCGTGTGCGCGCACTCTTGCGCGCCGGCAGCACGCGTTGCCGATCCGCTGCACCGGCCGCGATGGTATGCCACTGCAGCCCCGGGGCTGGCGCCGCTTTCGCCATGAGCGGCGCCCGACCCAGCTCCAGTTCGCCTTCGTTACGGCACCGACGCTCTGGCGGGAGAGCGCAGCCGCTGCGGACTGAGCATCGCGGCCGAAAGGCCCGCATCCGCAAGGTGCCCGGGCAACGGCCGTCCAAGCGCCAGGTTGGCGCAGGACTCGCCCATGGCGGCGCTGGTCTGGATGCCGTAGCCGCCCTGGGCGGCGACCCAGAAGAAGCCCGGCGCATCGGGAGCGAAGCCGCCGACCAGGTCGCCGTCGGCGACGAAGGAGCGCAGGCCGGCCCAAGTGCGGGTCGGGCGGCGGATCTCCATGGTGGTGGCCTGCTCGATGTTGTGTATGCCGAGCGCGATGTCGTACTCCTCCGGCTGCACGTCGTGCGGGTCGACCGGGTCGGCGTTGGCGGCCGAGCCGAGCAGCAGCCCGGCGTCCGGCTTGAAGTAGAAGGTCTCGGCAACGTCGCAGATGAACGGCCAGCGATGCACGTCCACTCCGGCCGGCGGCTCGAACACGAAGGCCGAGCGGCGCTTCGGCTGCAGGCCCAGCGGCGCGACACCGGCCATCCGTGCGACCTGGTCGGCCCAGGCGCCGGCCGCGTCGAGCAGCAGCGGTGCGCGGTAGACGGTCTCGCCGGCGTCGACTTCCCAGCCGGCCGCGGTGCGCTCGATCGCGCGGACGGCCACGTCCAGGCGCAGCTGCCCGCCGCGCGCGCGCAGGCCGCGCAGGAAGCCCTGGTGCAGTTCGTTGACGTCGATATCGGCCGCGCCGGGTTCGTGCATGCCGATGTGCGCCGCTTCGGGCCTCAGCACCGGCACGCTCGCGCGCAGGCGGGCGGCGTCGTGCAGTTCGAGGTCGCGCGTGTACGGCAGGATCGCCTCGTACTCGGCGCGGACCCGGTCGGCATCCGCCGCGGTGCCGATCACGGTCGCCCCGCGTCGCGTCAGGATCGGCGCGCTGGCAAAGCCCTGCGGCGGGCGGGCGAGAAACGGCCGGGTCGCACGGGTCAGCGCGCGCACCTGCGGCGAGCCGTAGGTTTCGCTGAACAGCGCGGCCGAGCGGCCGGTCGAATGCATGCCCGCGTAGCTCTCGCGCTCGAGCACCAGCACGCGTGCGTGCGGCGCGAGGAAGTAGGCCACCGAGGCACCGGCCATGCCGGCGCCGATCACGATCACGTCGGTTTCGATCAGGCTCATGTCAGCTCTATCGTCAGGTCAGCGAACATGTAGGAGCCCGCTTGCGGGCGATGCTTTGGATCTGGCGCGAAGAGCATCGCCCGCAAGCGGGCTCCCACAACGGCGGGGAAAGTTTTCGGGTCATGGGGCGTCGCGGCGCGACTGCCTTGCCACCACGCTAGTGGCGGTGACGTCCGCTGTGACGTTGCCGAGGGTGGCGAAAGCATCGGGCAGCGTGTCGACCGCCAGCATCAGGCCCAGCGGCCCGACCGGCAGGCCCATCGACTGCGCCACCGGGAGGTTGGTGGCGATGAAGGTGACCGCGCCCGGCAGGCCCACCGAGCCCAGGCTGATCACCACCGCCAGCACCGCACCGGCGACCAGCTGGGTGGCCGACAGGTCGATGCCATACGCCCAGGCGATGAACGCGGCCGAGGTCAGGTACTGCACCGGGCTGGTCAGGCGGCACAGGGTGACCGCCATCGGCAGCACCAACGAGTTGACCTGCTTCGGGTAGCCCAGCCGCCGCTCGGCGCTTTCGAGCATCGCCGGCAGCGAAGCAAGCGACGACTGCGTGCTGATCGCCACCGCCTGCGGCGGCAGCAACGCACTGGCGAAGCGGCGCAGCTTCTCGCCGCCCCAGATCACCGCCACCGCGTACATCATCGCGGTGACCGCCAAATACAGCACGATCTCCGCCAGCACGTACACGCCCAGCGCGCTGAGCATGCCCAGTCCCGAGCGCGCGCATACGCCCAGGATCAGCGCGAACACACCCAGCGGCGCCACCCACAGCACCCAGCGCACGATCACGATCATGGCGTCGGCGATGGCCTGGAAGAACTCCACCAGCATCGCCCGCCGCGCCGGCGCGATGCGCGTGAGCGCAAAGCCCAGGAACAGCGCGAACACCACCAGCGGGAGCATCGCGCTCTGCGCGGCGGCCATGATCGCGTTGCTGGGGATCATCGCCACCAGCGCTGCCGACCAGCTCACCGGGCCGGTCTGGGCGGCCGTGCCGACGACCGCATGATCCAGCGCGGTGCGCAGCGCCGGGTTGTGCGGGAACAGCGAGAACAGCGCCGGCGCGGCGGCCGCGGTGAACAAGGCGCCGAGCAGCAACAGCAGGATGAACACCACGATTGCCCGCCGCGCGATGCGTCCGGAGGCCGCCGCGTCGGTCGCCGTGTTGACGCCCACCACCACCAGCGCCAGCACCAGGGGCACCACGGTCATCTGCAAGGCGTTCAGCCAGAGCTTGCCGATCGGCTGCACCACGTCGGCCACCTGCGTGGCGACCAGCGGGTTCCATGCCGCCAGGGCCAGGCCGAGGATGGCGCCGGCCGCCAGGCCGCCCAGCACGCGCGCGGTGGGGCTCATCGGGCGGCATCCCCGAGCGCCGGCAGGTGCCAGTCGGCTTGCAGCTTTTCGTACGCGGGTGTGGGCATCAGCACGAACACCGGATGATCGTCCGGACGCAGCCAGGCCAGCAGGCGATGCATCAGCGAAGGGGCCATGGCGGTGCAACCGGTGGTCGCATCGACCGGCGACTTCCACAGATGGGCAAAGATGCAGCTGCCGCCCCGCGCACGTTGCTGCGGGTTGTGCTCGATCACGAAGCCCTGGGCGTAGCGCTGGTCGCCGTGGACGTGGATGTCGCGGCGCATCGGCTCGGTCGAACCTTCGACGGCCTTCTCGCCCACCACCTCCGCGTCGACGATGCGGTTGTACTGCGGCGAGCCGCTGACATCGACGCAGTAATCGCTGGCAGTCAGCGCGCGGTAGGGCATGGCGGTATCGGCCTTGGCCGCGTAGCCGAACGCCTCGCCGATGTCGAACACGCCGGCCGGGCTGCACAGGTCGCCCTCGCGCTTGACCGGACCGTCGTGGCGCGGAGCATTCAGCCCCAGCCCCCAGGCGGCGCCGGCCTTGCCGATGGTGACCGGCGCGGGCGCGCCGATTTCCTTCCAGCCGTTGGCGGTGCGCGCGTAGGTGCGCAGGGTGCCGTGGTCGACGTTCCAGCCGGGCGTGGTGACCACCACCATCTGGCGGGCATCGGACCAGGCGCCCGGTTCGTCGGCCCGTGCATGGCCCGTGCCGGCAAGGGCAAGCATCAACAGGAGTGGCAGGCGGACGGACATGGATACCTCACGCGGAACGGACGGCGTAGGGTGGGCTTCAGCCCACCACGGTGGATCGGGCGGAGCGGGCGTGGCCGGCTGAGGCCCACCCTGCGGGACGATGCACACGCATCAGGGCTCCAGCATCAACTGGATGCGCTCGAGATTCGCCAGCAACTGCGCATGGCGGTCGTCGTGGCTCTCGCACAGCAGCACGAACACGCAGTCGAGCAGGTGCTGCAGCGCCGATTGATACAGCAGCGGCTGGATGTAGGGCCGCTCGTCGTGCGCGCTGACCAGCAGCTGGATGTCGGCCAGCGTGCGCAGCGGGTTGGCGGTGTGCCGGGTGACGGTGATCACCTGCCCGCGCCGCTCGCGGAAGTAGCGCGCGATCTTGCACAGCGCCGGATGGTTGCCGTGCTCGGAAAACACCAGCAGCACGTCGCCGGCGCCGGCGGCGGAGACGTTCGCGGTCATCCGCGCGGTGTCGAAGTTGTGCACGGTGAGGATGCCCAGCAGCGACAACCGCAGCGCGAAGTTGCGCGCGTAGATGTCGTCCTCGCCCAGGCCGATGATGAACACCTTGCCCGCGCGCCCGGCCTGCTCGATCGCCGCGGCGATCGTGTCGATCACCTCGGGCGGATTGATCAGCCGCGTGGCCTCTTCCGCCTCCGACTTGCGCCGCCACAGCGCGCCGGGGCCTTCTTCCTCGCCGCTGCCGGCGCGCTCCATGGCTGGCGCATCGCCGTTGTCGGCGCGCGCGATCGCCTCGCCGACCGAATACTTCAGGTCCGGATAACCCTTGAAGCCGAGCTTCTGGGTGAACTTGACCACGCTGGACTGGCTGATCCCCAGGGCGTTGGCCAATTGCTGCGAGGAGTAGTCGCGCAGCAGGTGCGCGTTTTCCAGGATGAAGTCGGCGATGCGCCGCTCCACCGCCGACATCTGGTCGCGCTCCGAACGGATTTTGACCAGCGGGGACATCAGTCCGCGATCCTCTCCAGGCCCCTGATCTCGCGGATGCCGAGGCCCGGGGCGTCGGTCACGGAGATTTCCGATTCGTTGAAGATTACCCCACCGTCGACCGGGTTGAACTGCGCCAGCGAGGGGCCGTCCAGGTCGATCTTGCTGATCGCGTCGGCACGGGCCACCGCCACGTGCACGGCCGCCGCCACGCTGATCGAGGTCTCCAGCATGCAACCGATCATGCAGTCGATGCCGTGCAACTGGGCGATGTCGGCGATCTTGATCGCATTGGAAATGCCGCCGGTCTTCATCAGCTTGATATTGATGATGTCGGCCGCGCGCATGCGGATCAGCTCGATCACTTCCATCGGGCCGAACACGCTCTCGTCGGCCATCACCGGCGTGTGTACGCGCTCGGTGACGTAGCGCATGCCTTCGAGGTCGCGCGCCTTGACCGGCTGCTCGACCAGCTCCAGCTTGATGCCGGCCTCTTCCAGTGTCTGCAGCGCGTAAACCGCCTGCTTGGCGGTCCAGCCCTGGTTGGCGTCCAGGCGCAGCAAGGCGCGCCCTTCGACTGCCGCGTAGATCGCCTTGACCCGCTCGATGTCGACGCCGATGTCCTTGCCGACCTTGATCTTCAGCGACTCGAAGCCGCGCTCGACCGCCGCCACCGAGTCGGCCACCATTTTGTCGATGTAGTCGACGCTGATCGTGATGTCGGTGGTGATCACCGGATCGCCGCCACCGAGCAGCTTGTACAGCGGCGCGCCGTAGAGCTGACCCCACAGGTCGTACAGGGCGATCTCCACCGCGGCCTTGGCGCTGGAGTTCTTTTCCATCGACCCCTGTACCAGATGGGTCAGGCGGTTGAGGTTGGCCACCTCCTGGCCGATCAGCCGAGGCGAGATGTAGTGGCGGATCGCATCCACGATCGAGCCGTGCGTGTCGCCGGTGATCACCGCGGTGGCCGGCGCCTCGCCGTAGCCGACCTGGCCGGTATCGGTGTGCACCATCACCACGATGTCCTCGACCTGGTTGACGGTGCGCAACGCGGTCTTGAAGGGTGTCTTCAGGGGCACCCGCAGCATGCCGAACTGGATGTCTGTGATCTTCATGATGTTCTTGTCTTGGTTTCCGTAGGGTGGGCTTCAGCCCACCGGCCCTCTGCGTGGGAACGTGTGGTGGGCTGAAGCCCACCCTACGGACCGCTAGGGCCGCATGCGCACGATGCTGGTCATGTGGTCGATGAAGGTGGAATCCTTGCCGGCGAGCATCGGCAGCAGTGGCGTCACCGACACGGCGTTGAGCGTGACCCGCTTGATCGAGCCGTCGGCCATGCGATAGCTCATGCCCAGCACGTCATGGATCACCCACGGCTGCCCTTGCCACTGGCCCAGCGACATCATCACGTGGCCGGGGATGTAGATCAGGTCGCCGCGCTCGAGGTTCTCCGCGGCACGCAGGCGTTCGGCGTGCGAACTGTCCTTGCCGAAGCCCTGCTTCGCGAAGGCCGGGCTCACGCCCTGGCTGGAGGTGTTGCGCGGCATCTCGACGCCCATCGAGCGATAGACGTCCGAGACGAAGCCGGAGCAGTCCCGCCCGTCGTAGGCATGACCCCAGCCGTAGCGCTCGCCCAGGAACTTGAACGCCTGGGTGATCAGGTTGCGCGGGGTCAGCGGCAGGTAGTCGGGCGCGGTGTCGGCGTTCTTCTGGATCAGCGCAGGGCTGAAGGCGAGCGAGCCGTCGGCCTTGCGCACCGGCAGCTCGACCACGTGCGCGGCGTAGGGCGTCTGGCCGTTGACCGGCTGGTCCGCGGCCAAGTCGGTGAGCACCGGCACGCGCGTGCCCATGTCCAGCTCCACCTGCGAGACGGCCGGCGCCTCGCGGGTATAGACGGTGTAGACCTTGGCCCCGGTGACGACGCGGTAGGGCGTCTTGTCGGCGTAGCCGAGCACGGCTTCCTTGCTGCCTTCGGCGATGTTGGTCGCCTCGGTCCAGGCGGCATAGCGCGGACTCACCACGAACAGCCAGCGGCCGTCACGGCTGGCGTGGGCGATCACCACCGGGGTGCCGGGAAACTCGGCAGTCTCCTGGAAGCGGTCGATGTCGGTATCGCCCGCTTCGCGGAACACGCGAAGCGTGGTCGGGAACGTACGCAGCGCAGCGCGGCGCACGACCATGCCATAACGCGTCTTCTGGCTCGCCGGGATGGCATCGAGCGCGCGGGCGTCGACGATGCGCTTCAGCGTGGCGGCCGGCACCGGTTTGCCGTCGACGTCGTAGAGCGGCCTGGACGGCGCATCGGCAAGATCCTCGATCCAGCCGCGCACCTGCGCACCATTGAGGGTGGCCGGCAGCGCGCGCAGTTCATGCATCGACTTGTCCTGCGCGAACAGCGCCGCGTTCTGCGCCGCGATCTGCTGGCGGCTCAGGATCACCTTGTCCGGCTGCGGCTGCAGGCCGATCCAGAACGCAGGGGTCAGCTGGGCCTCGCCCACGCCGAGCACGCCCGAAGGCGGCACCGGCAAGGTCGAAGCCTGGTCGCGCGCATGCAGCGGCGTGGCCGCCAGCAGCAGGGCCAGCAGCGCCGAAGAGAGAAAAGTTCGCATGGTCGTGGTCCTCATGGCTGTCACGATCCCGCCAGCGTCGACATGATCGACGCCACCAGCAGGCCGAAGCCGGTGCCCAGTATGTAACCCAGCAGCGCGAGCAGGATGCCGACCGGCACCAGCGCGCGCGAATAGCTCGCCGCCAGCACCGGCGTAGCCGCCACGCCACCGATGTGCGCCAGCGAGGAAATCCCGCAGAGGTAGAGATCGAAGCGGAACAGCTTGGCGAAACCGACCAGCAGGACCGCGTGCACGGCGATGACGGTCACGCCGCAGAGCAGGTACAGCGGCGCCGCGCCGATGCCGTGGAAATTGCTCTGCGAGGCGAGCACTGCCACCACGCTGATCAGCAATGCGCTGGAAATGGTGCCCGCGCCCGGGTAGCGCGCCAACGGCGTATGTGCCACGACCAGCCCGGCGCCGGTGGCGAGCAGGATGGTCCAGGTGGTCGCGCTGATCATGGTCGAAGTCGGCAGGAAGGCCGCGAGCCAGGCAGCCAGTGCCGCCGCCGCCAGCGCGAGCCCCAACCACAACAGCACCGAATCGGACGTGGTCGGCCCGGTCGCCTTCGCCTCGGCGACCTGCAGTTCGCCGGTCGACCTGGCCTTCGTCCAGCGGTTGAACGCCGGCGCCAGCCGCGCCACCGCGAACAGCACGGCCACCCAGGTCGAATAGCAGAGCGCGTCGGTCAGCAGGCTCATCGCCAGATGCTGGTCGGACATGCCGATCGCCTGCTTCACCGCGATCATGTTCGCCGTGCCGCCGACCCAGCTGCCCGACAGCGCCGCCAGCGGATGCCAGGCATCGCCCGGCAGCCAGCGCTTGTAGAGCAGGAAGGTCGTGATGAAAGCGATGAACAGGCTGACCGAGGTGCAGGCGAACACGCCCAGCACGCGCGGCCCGAGCTTGAAGATCGCGCGCAGGTCGCAGTTGATCATCAGCAGGAACAACAGCGCCGGCACCATGTGCGAAACCAGCATCGACTGCGCGGTGCGGATCTCCTCGTTGACCTGCCACAGGCCAGACACCGCCAGCGCGGTCACCAACAGGTAGGTGAAGACGATCGGCGGCAGCACGTTGAACACGCGCCAGCCGGTGCGCCGCTCCAGCGCCGGAAACAGGCCCGCGGCCAGCAGCATCACGGCCAGGTACGGCCATACCGTGTGGATCACGCGCTACCCCTCGTGCGTCGTGTCAGGAATATGCCATTCCTCATACATTGAGCCGAAGCATAAATTATTGACCACCTTTTGCAAGCGTGTTACACAAGGCCTTGATGCCAACTGGCGGGGGCGTTCGTGCAATGACGAGGGTGCCAGGCAAGCAACGCAAACACGAACCGGCGCGCCGACGGACGCTGCTGGCGGGCGCCGTGCTCGCCAGCCTGTTCTGCTGTGCGACGTCTTCGCGGGCGAGCCTGCCACCCCCGGGCCCGCCCGCCATCGTCGCGCAAATCGACCACGGTCACTTTGCCGCCGCCGACCAGGCGATCGATACCGCGCTTAACCAGGCAGGGCCCAGTCCCGAGGCGCGTGAGGCGCTTCAGTTCCAGCGCGAGCGTATGCACCGCATCCTGCTCGACTTCTCGCTGACGGCGGACGAGGCCAAGGCGCGCATCCGCAAGCAGATCCCGGACCTCACCGACGCGGAGTTCGCGCGCTGGGACGCCGCGGGCCTGCTCGAGCACATGGTGATCGACGGTCGCACGCTCTATTTCAATCGCGCCCCGTCCAACCTTTTCCTGCTCAGCGACGAGGCGCGTGCCCGCCGTGGCCGCTCGGCGCCGGCGCTGCCGCCCAACGGCCCGAACGAATTGTTGAACGACCACCACCGCGCGGCTTTCCGCGAGGCCCTCGCAAGCGGCAAGACCGGCGTACTGCCGATGCGCGTGCGCGTGACCCAGACGGTCACCGTCGACGCCAACGCCGTGCCCGCCGGCGAGACGGTCAAGGCCTGGATCCCCTACCCGCGTGCGATCCCCGGCCAGCAGGACGACATCCGTTTCGTCGCCAGCCAGCCGACCGGTGCGCGCGTGGCGCCGGTGGACACGTTGCAGCGCACTGCCTACATGGAAGCGCCGGCGAAGGCGGGGCAGCCGACCGTGTTCAAGCTCACCTATGAGCTGACCTTGCGCGCGCAATCGCACCCGATCGATCCGGACAAGGTGGTGGCGGCCACGATCACGCCGGAACTCCAACCTTTCGTGCAGGAACGCGCGCCGCACATCGTCTTTACCGACAATCTGCGCGCCTTCTCACGCAAGGTGGTAGGTGATGAAACCAATCCCTACCGCGTCGCGCAGAAGCTGTTTGCCGCCGTCGACCGGATTCCCTGGGCAGGCGCGCGCGAGTACTCCACGATCAGCAACATCAGCGACTACACCCTGCACGCCGGCCACGGCGACTGCGGCGAACAGACCCTGCTGCTGCTCACCCTGCTGCGCCTGAACGGCATACCGGCGCGCTGGCAGTCCGGCTGGATGTTCTCCGACGGCGACTACGACAACATCCACGACTGGGGCCAGCTCTACCTCGCCCCCTATGGCTGGGTGCCGGTGGACGTGACCTTCGGCCAGCTCGAACCGAAGGCCGGCGACGACCCGCGCCTGCGCTGGTTCTACCTGGGCGGCCTGGACGCCTATCGCATCGCCTTCAACGACGACTACAGCCGTCCATTCGTGCCGGCCAAGCAGTTCCCGCGCTCCGAAACGGTCGACTCGCAACGCGGCGAGGTCGAGTGGCGCGGCGGCAATCTCTATTTCGACAAGTGGGATTACCACTTCGACTGGCAGTTCCTGCACGGACGCAACGACAAGTAACCAACAAGTTCAACTGACATCGACCCGGCGTCGAGGGGAGTAAGGGGACATGAGCAGCAAGGTTTGGAACATGCGCAGGACCGTGCTCGGCACGGCGCTCGGACTGGCGCTCGTCGCCTTTGGCGCGCCATCGGCGCAAGCCGCCAACACCGACGGTACCGTCGCCGGTCATACCCAGGCCGGCGCCACCGTGACGGTGACCAGCCCGGATACCGGCTTCACCCGCTCGGTCGTCGCCGACGACGAGGGCAACTACCGCCTGCCCTACCTGCCGGTCGGTCAGTACACGATCAGCGCGACCAGCGGCGGCCAGGCGGTCGGTCCGACCCGCAACGTGACGGTCGCGCTGGGCACCACCACCACGGTGAACCTGGGCGCAGTCGACGCGACCAGCCTGGCGACCATCAACGTCACCAGTTCGGTGCTGCCTGTGATCGACGTGAGCTCGACCGAGTCGGCCACGATTGTCTCGCGCGCCGACCTGGTGCGCCTGCCGGTCGACCAGAACGTCACCTCGGTGGCGCTGCTCGCGCCGGGCGTGGTCAAGGGCAACGCCGGTTTCGGCGGCATCTCCTTCGGCGGCTCGTCGATCGCCGAGAACGCGTTCTACGTCAACGGCCTCAACGTCACCGACTTCTACAACCGCAACGGCTTCTCCGAAGCGCCGTTCGCCTTCTACGACCAATTCCAGGTCAAGACCGGCGGCTACTCGGTGGAGTTCGGCCGCACCACCGGCGGCGTGGTCAATGCGGTGGCGCGCTCGGGCACCAACGAGTTCAAGGCCGGCGCCGAGATCACCATGGAGCCGGGCAACTGGCATTCGCGCGCGCACGACTACTACTTCGACGGCGAGCGCTACTACACCGCCAGCCGTGACCAGGATTCGCTGATCAAGACCAACGTCTGGGCGTCGGGCCCGATCGTGAAGGACAAGCTGTTCTTCTTCGCGATGTACGAAGCGCGCGGCGCCAGCCCGCACAACACCGACAACGTCGGCACCACGATGACCGACCACAGCTCCAACCAGGGCTTCTGGGGCACCACCATCGACTGGAACATCACCGACAACAACACGCTGTCGCTGATGGCCTTCTCTGACAAGAACAAGGACACCGGCGACGTCTACAGCTACGACTTCGACAACGACCGGCGCATCGCCAAGACCAACGAGGTCTACACCAACACCGGCGGCAAGAACTGGGCGCTGACCTGGACCAGCTACCTCACCAACGATCTCTCGATGAAGCTGATGTACGGCCGCAACCAGCGCCAGGCGGACATCAGCTCGCAGCTGGACAACGAGTGCAACCGCGTGGCCGTCAGCGCCGGCGTGCCGCTGCCGGGTGACCTGCCGCTGGGCTGCACCAGCAGCTCGCAGGTCGCCTCGCGCGAGGACATCCGCAAGCAGTACCGCGCGGATTTCGAGTGGACGCTGGGCGACCACCTGCTGCGCTTCGGCTACGACCACGAGGTCGACACGTCCGACTACGCGCGCCGCTATCCGGGCCCGGGCGGCTATTACTACAACGTGTACACCGTTCCCACCGGTGGCCAGGTCGGCAATGCCGATGGCGGCGGCCGCGTCCCCGTGGGCGACGAGGCCTGGGTGCGCGTGCGCCGCTACGAGATCGCCGGCAACTTCCAGACCAAGAACGCTGCCTGGTATATCGAGGACAACTGGCAGATCACCCCGAACCTGGTGCTCAACGGCGGCCTGCGCAACGACAGTTTCGACAACCAGGACGCTGCCGGCCGCAGCTACATCAAGATCGACCAGCAGATCGCCCCGCGCCTGGGCTTCTCCTGGGACATGAAGGGCGACGGCAGCACCAAGCTGTTCGGCAACCTGGGCCGCTACTACCTGCCCGTGGCCAACGTGATCAACATCAAGCAGGCCGGCGGCCTGCTGGACGAGCGCTCCTCGCATCGCTTCCTCGGCTGGCAGACGCAGGAGATCAATGGCTTCCAGTACGCCATGCCGATCGTCGGCGACGCGCTGCCGGGCAGCCACGTGGACACCTCGCAGGGTGACGGCACCGTCGGCGACCTGCGCGCCGAGGTCGACCACGACATGGATCCGGTCTACCAGGACGAGGCGATCCTGGGCTTCCAGCAGATGATCGACAACAGCTGGTCGTGGGGCGTCAGCGCCACCTACCGCCGCCTGCACAACGCGATCGACGACATGGAGATCAGCGCCACCGCGCAGTGCGGCGAGGACGGCTACATCGGCTGGGTGATGGCCAACCCGGGCAAGAAGGTCACCGTGTGGGGCGACACCAACTGCGACGGTGACGCCGATGGCTACCTCACCGTGGATACCTCCAAGGAAGGCTGGGCGATGTACCGCCAGGACGGCGTGGACGCCGATGGCGATCCAATCATGACCTACATCGGCCAGCGTGGTTGGGTGAAACCCAAGCGCACCTACACCGCGCTTGAGTTCCAGCTTGATCGCGCCTGGGACGAGAAGTGGTCGTTCAACGCCTCTTACGTACTCGCCTGGAACCGCGGCAACGCCGAAGGACCGGTCAACTCGGACACCGACTTCGACGACACCGGCCGCACCGAGAACTTCGACGATCCGTGGGTGAACTTCGGCGGCAACGGCTACCTGCCCAATGACCGCCGCCACCAGCTCAAGCTGCGCGGCACCTACGCGATCACCCCGCACTGGCAGGTCGGTGCCAACGCCGACATCCACTCCGGCGGCCCGATCACCGGCTTCGGCGTGGGCAACCCGTACGACGCGAGCAATTACCACAGCTACTTCATCTGCGTGGAGAACTGCGATTCGGACAACTCGGCCGAACGCGTGTACCAGCACTCCTCGCGCGGCGACTACGGCCGCCTGCCGTGGACCTACACCTTCGACGCCAGCCTGAGCTACATCCTGCCGTTCCAGGGCGGTGGCGACCTGCGCGTGAAGCTGGCCGTCTACAACCTGCTCAACCAGCAACGCACCGTGCAGGTCGACCAGGACCTGCAGAGTGCTATCTCCAACGAAACCGACGCCACCTTCCGGCTGCCGATCGGGTTCCAGTCACCGCGCTTCACTCAGTTGAGCGTAAGCGTGAACTTCTAAGGCCCTCCCCGCCTGGCGGCCCGCGGTCATCGCGGGCCGTCTTTTTTTGGGCCGCTGCGAATGATCCCCATGACCGCTTCCCTACGGCACGACGCCCTCGTGCCCGATCCTCAACCGAGCTTCGACGGCGTGGACCTGCACGCCCTGGCCGCACGGCTGGGCACACCGCTGTACGCCTACTCGGCCAACGCGATCCGCCAGCGCATCGGCGAGCTCCAGTCCTCCCTGCACGGCCTGGATGCCACCATCTGCTACGCGGTCAAGGCCAATTCCAACCGCGCCATCCTTGAACTGATGGCCGCTGCCGGGCTGGGCGCGGACATTGTCTCGGCCGGCGAACTGCAGCGGGCGCTGGCGGCCGGCATTCCCGCCAAGCGCATCGTGTTCTCCGGCGTGGGCAAGACGGCCGAAGAGATCGATGCCGCGCTTGCCGCCGGCATCGCACGCTTCAACGTCGAGTCGCTGGACGAACTGCACGCGATCGAGCGTGTCGCCGCTGCGCGGCATGTGGTGGCGAACGCCGCAGTGCGCATCAACCCCGACGTCGACGCGCTCACCCACGCCAAGATTTCCACCGGACGGGCCGAGAACAAGTTCGGCGTGAGCATCGCCGAGGCGCGCCGCTGGTTCGCCGAGCGGCGGCAGCTCGCGCACGTGCGGCTCGACGGGCTGCACGTGCACATCGGCTCGCAGATCCTCGACCTCAAGCCCTTCCGGCAGGCGCTGCACCGCGTGGCCGCGTTCTGGCGCGAGCTGGTGCAGGCCGGCCACCCGATCGCCAGCATCGACGTCGGTGGCGGCCTGGGTGTGCGCTACCGCGCCGGGCACGACCAGCCGGTCACCGCCGCCGACTATGCCGGCGTGATCCGCGAAGCACTCGCCGGCTTCGACGGCCGCCTCTTGCTTGAACCGGGCCGTTACCTGGTCGCCGAGGCCGGCGTGCTGCTGACCCGCGTGCTGCGCATCAAGGAGGGCACCGAGCGATCCTTCCTGGTGCTCGACGCGGCGATGAACGACCTGCAGCGGCCGAGCCTGTACGACGCCTGGCACGACATCGTGCCGGTCGCGCCGGACCCGCGGTCGCTCGCCACCTACGACGTGGTCGGCCCGGTCTGCGAGACCGGCGACACCTTCGCCCGCGCGCGCGTGCTGCCTGCATGCGAACCGGGCGACCTGCTCGCCATCCAGGGCACCGGTGCCTACGGCGCCTCGATGGCCTCCACCTACAACTCGCGCCCGCTCGCCGCCGAGGTACTGCTGGACGAGGGCCGCTACGCGGTCATCCGGCGCCGGCAGACCCTCGAAGCGATGGTCGCCGGCGAACAGTCGGCGCAGGATTGGGCCACGCCATGAGGACATCCGCCGACCATGCGTAACCTTGCCCGCCTTGCCCTGCTCGCCCTGCCCTTCGCCGCCGCGCTGCCTGCGCAGGCGCAGCAGGACCCGCCGATCACCATCGACACCCACGTCGATATCCCGTTCACGTACATGCGTGAACCGCGCTTCGACGTCGGCAAGGACACGCCGCTGCTGGTCGATCTGGGGAAGATGGAGCGTGGCGGGCTGAACGCCGCCTTCTTCGTGATCTGGGTACCGCAGCACAAGCTCGATGCCGCCGGTTACGCCAAGGCAGTAGACCAGGCGGAGCAGAAGTACGAGGCGATCGGCCGCATGCTGATGCTCTATCCGGACCGCATCCGCGCGGCGACCTCGCCCGAACAGGCCATGGCCAACCGCAAGGCCGGCCTGCTCTCGGCGATGATCGGCATCGAGAACGCCTATTCGCTGGGCCACGACCTGCATCGGCTGGATGCCGCCTACGACCGCGGCGCGCGCTACGTCGGCCTGGTGCACGTGGGCAACAACGACCTGTGCACCAGTTCGCAGCCGGACACCGGGCACGGCGAGCCGGCGATGAACAGCGCCGGCGACCACGGCATCACCGACTTCGGCCGGCAGGTGGTGGAGCGCGCCAACCGGCTTGGCATGATGGTCGATGTCTCGCACGCTTCGGACGCCTGCGTGCGGGACGTGCTGGCGGCTTCGAGCGCGCCGATCATCGCCTCGCACTCCGGCGCGCGCGCCGTGCTGGACAATCCGCGCAACCTGCCGGACGACCTGCTGCGCGCCATCGCGGCCAAGGGCGGCGTCGTCCAGGCCGTCGCCTACAAGGAGTTCCTCAAGAAGGACCCGGGCCGCGAAGCGGCGGAGGAGAAGCTGCAGGCCGAGGTCGCACACCAGGCCGGCGACAAGGAATACGACAGCGACAAGCACGACTATCTGCCGGCGATGGCCGCGGGCATGGCGAAGATCCAGCAAAAATTTCCGCTGCCTACCGTCGAAGACTACGTCAGGCAGATCCGCCACATTGCCGACGTCGCCGGTGTCGACCACGTCGGCATCGCCTCCGATTTCGACGGCGGCGGCGGCATCACCGGCTGGAAGGACGCCAGCGAGACGCGCAACGTCACCGCTGCGCTGCGTCGTGCCGGCTTCAGCGACGCGGACATCGCCAAGATCTGGGGCGGCAACCTGCTGCGCGTGTGGCGCGAGGTGGAGCGCAATGCGCAGCGTTGACCTTCTCCCTCCCCTGCAACGCAGGGGAGGGCTGGGCCGGGCCACCTTTCGCTCCGGGCAAGCCACCCCCTCCCAGCCTCCCCCTGCGAGCAGGGGGAGGCGCCAGACGCACGCCCGCTTTGCTCTTTGCTTCTCCCTTCTGCTTGCGGCCGCCGGGGCCATCGCCCAGCCCGCAGACCCGGTGTATGACCCCATCGTCGATGCCGTCATCGCCCGCTACCACCTGCCTGGTATCGCTGTCGGCGTGATCGAGAATGGCCGGATCGTCTACACCGCCACCCGCGGCGAAACGATTGCTGGCTCCGGTCAACCGATCACCCCGCAAACGCTGTTCAAGATCGCCTCCAACAGCAAGGCGATGACCACCGCGCTGCTCGGCCGCCTGGTCGACCAGGGCAAGCTCGCCTGGGACGACCCGGTCACGAAATACCTGCCCGACTTCCGCATGGCCGACCCGTGGGTCACCAGGCACATGCGCGTGGCCGACCTGCTCACCCATTCCAGCGGCCTGCCCGAAGGCGGCGGCGACCTGATGCTGTGGCCCGAGCCCAATGCCTTCACGCGGGCGGACATCATCCATGGCCTGCGCTACATCAAGCCCGGCTACAGCTTCCGCTCGCAGTACCAGTACGACAACCTGCTCTACGTGGTCGCCGGCGAAGTCGCCACGGCTGCCGGCGGCGCGCCCTACGAAACGCTGATGCATCGCGAGGTATTCGCGCCGCTGGGCCTGTCGCGCTGCCAGGTCGGCCGCTGGAGCCGCGACGCCGTAGGCAACGTCGCCCAGCCGCACTACGAGAAGGACGGCCACAACCTGCCAATGCGCCAGGACGGGCCGACCATCCCGGCGATCACCTCCGATCCGGCCGGCGGCATCCGCTGCGACCTCACCGACATGCTGAGCTGGGCGAAGAACTGGCTCGTGCCCACGCCGGCGCAACTGAAGTGGCTCTCCTCCACCCAGCGCCAGGAGCTGCAGTCGCCGCACATGCTGATCCCTGTCTCCAACCAGCGCCGCGCCTGGGACCACACCCACGTGATGGCCTACGGCTACGGCTGGCGCATGGCCGACGTCGACGGGGAGTGGGTGGTCTGGCACACCGGCACGCTGGGCGGCATGTACTCGATGCTGGCGCTGTTGCCCGACCGCCGGAGCGGCTTCGTCTTCATGATCAATGGCGAGGCCGAGGACGCACGCACCGTGCTGGGCGAGGTGCTGACCAAGCACTTCACCGCGCCGGATGCCGGCCATGGCGTGGCCTGGTACGCCGATGCGCTCGACCACGAGGCGGCGGAACGTCCGGCCGCAGCGCGCCCACCGGACACCGCCGCGGCCACCACGGTGGCGCCGGGCGCCTTTGCCTGGCGTGGCCGCTACCGTGATCCATGGTTCGGCGAGATCACGCTGTGCCCGCGCGGGGACCGCGTGGAATGGGCCTCGCACAAGTCGCCGCACATGCACGGCACCGTCAGGCAGCTGGGCCAGCGCTACCTGGTGCACTGGGACGACCCGGCGGTGGACCTCGACGCCTGGCTCGACCCGCACGCCGGCTCGCCGCCCACCCTCACCATGGCCAAACTCGATCCGCTGGGCGACTTCAGCTCGGACTACGAAGACCTGCACTTCCAGCGCACCGGGGACTGCCCATGAGCCACGACCCGATCCTTCCCCCCACGTCTGTCCCAGACCACACCCCGAGCCTTCCTCCGTTTACGGGGGAAGGTGCCCGAAGGGCGGATGGGGGGAGCCCGAAGCGCACACCGTCGACCTTGCCAGCCTTCCACCAAGAGCACCCCCATCCGCCATACTCACGCCATCCATGGCGCTCGCCCTTCGGGCCGGCTTTGCCGTTGCGCCGGCGCTCCAGCGCCGGTAGGTCGGCACCTTTCCCCGTCAACGGGGGAAGGCTCACGTTGGAGCTGCTCGCAATGGCGTGCCTGCTGTTCGCCGGCACGCGGGTCCATGCGGACCAGCAGGTCACGCTCTCCCCTGCCCAAACCCCCGCTGCCGCCGACCTGGTCGACATCCGCACACTCATCCCCGACATCGCCGAGGACATCAAGTACGCCGGCCACGGCAACTTCGTCGGCGCGCCGGTGGACGGCTACCTCGCACCCAAGTGCCTGCTCAAGCGCCCGGTCGCCGAAGCGCTCGCTCGGGTCGAGCACGAACTGCGCGCGACGCACCAGCGCCTGAAACTGTGGGATTGCTACCGCCCCGCACGCGCCGTGGCGCACTTCGTGCGCTGGGCGCACGACCTGTCCGACCAGCGCACCAAGGCCGAGCACTACCCGCGGCTGGACAAGCGCGTGCTGCTGGGCGACTACATCGCGCCGGTCTCCGGGCACAGCCGCGGCGGCACGGCCGACCTCACGATGGAGCAGTGCGACGCACGCGGCGAGCATTGCAAAGAACTCGACATGGGCACGCACTTCGACTTCTTCGACGTGCGCGCACATACCGACGCCCCGGACGTCACGCCCCAACAACACGCCAACCGGCTGCGCCTGCGCGCGGCGATGGAGCGCGAAGGGTTCAAGAACTATCCGCTGGAGTGGTGGCACTACACCTGGGCCGACGAGCCCACGCCGCACACGATCTACGACGTCCCGGTGAAGTGATGCCTGCCGCACGGCATACGACCGAACCCCTCTCCCGTCGGAAGAGGGTGCCGATGGGCGGCTGAGCGTTCAGGCGCAGCGAGCACTCGCTGGCCGAACCCCCTGCCCGATCCCTCTCCCGCGGGAGGGGGCTTGAGTTCCACGACGGAGGAAGACCATGCGCCTTGCCCTGCTTTTCGCCTCGATCTTCCTCGCCGGCCCGGTGCATGCCGCCGACGCCGTGCAGAACGCCGACCGCCTGATGCAGAAGTACCAGGGGGACGTCCCCGGCGCCGCCCTGCTCGTGCTCAAGGACGGCAAGCCGCTAGTGCGCAAGGGCTACGGCCTGGCCAACCTCGAACAGCACACGGAAGTCACGCCGGACACCAACTTCCGCCTCGCCTCGGTCAGCAAGCAATTCACCGCGGCGGCCATCCTGCTGCTGGCCGAGGACGGCAAGCTCAAGCTCGACGATTCCATCCGCCACTGGCTGCCCTCGCTGCCGGCCACGACCGACAAGGTGACCCTGCGCCAGCTGCTCGACCACACCGGAGGCCTGATCGACTACGAGGACCTGATCCCGCCGGAGCAGACCAGCCAGGTGAGCGACCAGGACGTGCTGCGCCTGCTCTCGGCCGCGCCGCGCAACTACTTCGCGCCGGGCAGCGCCTACCGCTACAGCAATTCCGGTTATGTGCTGCTGGGATTGGTAGTGGAGAAAGCCTCAGGCAAAACGCTGCAGGACTTCCTGAAGCAGCGCATCTTCACCCCGTTGCACATGGATCACACCCTGCTCTACGTGCACGACGACAAGACGGTGCCCAACCGCGCCTATGGCTACAGCCAGATCGACGGCCACTGGCAGCGCACTGACCAGAGCGTCACCTCGGCCACGCGCGGCGATGGCGGGATCTATTCCAGCATCGACGACCTCGCCAAGTGGGATGCCGCGCTCTACGACGACCGCCTGCTCGGCGACGCCTCGCGCAAGGCCGCCTTCAGCCCGCACGTGAAGGTGGTCGGCGAACCCTACGAAGCGAGCTACGGCTACGGCTGGCGCATCACCGGCGACACCCTTTGGCACTCCGGCGAAAGCATCGGCTTCCGCAACGTGATCGTGCGCTGGCCGAAGCAGCACCTGACCGTGATCCTGCTCAGCAACCGCAACGAGCCGGAGCCGTACCAGACCGTGCTCAAGATCGCGCAGCCGTTCCTGCAGGAATGACCCATGCAGGCCTCCTGTAGGAGCGCACCTGTGCGCGACCGTGATGTCCGCGGTCGCGCACAGGTGCGCTCCTACAGGGTTCGTCACGCGCGTCAGCCCACCCCGTAGGAGCGCCCTTGGGCGCGACAAGGATGGCGGTCGCGCCCGAGGGCGCTCCTACAGCGGCGCGAGCTGCTGCGGCTTATCGTGCGCTGGCCGAAACCGCACCTGATCGTGCCTGCCAAGCACAGCAACGAGCGCGAGCGCGCTGGACGGTGGCGAGATCGCGCAGCCGTTCCTGCAGGAATGAACCATGCAGGCTCCTACAGGGTTCGTCACGCGCGTCAGCCCGCCCAGTAGGAGCGCCCTTGGGCGCGACAAGAATGGCGGTCGCGCCCGAGGGCGCTCCTACAGCAGCGCGAGCTGCTGCGGTTTATCGTGCGCTGGCCGAAACCGCACCTGATCGTGCCTGCCAAGCACCGCAACGAGCGCGAGCGCGCTGGACGGTGGCGAGATCGCGCAGCCGTTCCTGCGGGAATGACCCATGCAGGCCTCCTGTAGGAGCGCACTTGGGCGCGACAAGGATGGCGCTCGCGCCCGAGGGCGCTCCTACAGCAGCGCGAGCTGCTGCGGCGCCTCGACGGGAGCCGCGCCCGCCAGCCGATCGGCCAGTCCGCCGGCGCGCCGCACCGGCCGCGCCAGCGCCGCGTCCAGCGCGGCCTCGGACGACCACAGCAACGCCGCTTTCTTCGCCCGCGATAACCCGGTGTAGAGCAACTGCCGCGACAGGATGCGGCTCTCCGGATCCGGCGGCAGCAGCACGGCAACCTCGTCGTACTCCGAACCCTGGCTCTTGTGGATGGTGATCGCGAAAGCGCCCTCGTGCGCCGGCAACGTGCCGGGAGCAAAGCTGCGCGCACCCGGCTGCCCGTCGGCGGTGGTGGTTTCGAACCACACGCGCAGCACGCCGTCGGCGTCGGCCAGGCACAGGCCCACGTCGCCGTTGTACAGCCGCGTGGCGTAGTCGTTGCGCGTGACCAGCACGGCGCGGCCCGGGTACCACACGCGATCCTCCGGCACGCCCCAGGCCTGCTTGAGGCGCTGCTCGATCCAGCCGTTGAGCGCCAGCGCACCGAAGCCGTCCTCGCGCAGCGCGCAGAGCAACTGGCGCCGCGCCAGGGCGTGCAGCGCCTGCAGCGCGAGGGTGCTGCGCTCGGCGCCGGCCTCCTCCCGCTCTGCGTGGTGGGCGGGCAGGACCGGGCGTACCGGCAGGCACGCCAGCGCTTCGGCCCAACGGGTCAGCTCGCGGCGCAGTTGCGTCGCGTCATCGACGCGGGCCCACTGTACGTGCCCGCCCGAATGCGCCACGGCCTCCCGCAGCGCGCTCGCATCACCCGCGCGCACGGCGCGATTGAGCGGAACGAGCTGTTGTCCGGCGCGGAAGCTGTGTTCGAGGCGCACGATGTCCGGCGCACGTTCGGCCTCCATCGCCGCCACCACGTCCATCAGCACCGAGCCGGCCGCCACCGAGGTGAGCTGGTCGGCGTCGCCCACCAGCACCAGGGTCGCATCGGGGCGCACCGCGTCGAGCAGTGCGCGCAGCAGCGCCAGGTCGATCATCGAGGCCTCGTCGACCACCACGATGTCGGCGGCCAGGGAGTGCGCGGCATGCCGGCCGAAGCGGTTGCGGCGCGGATCGTAGGCGAGCATGCGATGGAGCGTCAGCGCCTCGCTATCGGGGATGCGCTCCAGCCGCGACCGCCAAGCGTTGGGCAGGGTCGCCTGCAGCGCCTGCTTGCCCTGCCGCAGCGATTGCACGAGCCGTTGCGCCGCCTTGCCGGTGGGCGCACCGACCTGGATGGTCGGGGCCTTGCCGGGGTCCAGGTGCTGCAGCATCAGCAGCATGCGCAGCACGGTGGTGGTCTTGCCGGTGCCCGGGCCGCCGGTGAGCACGAACAGCTTGCGCCGGCCGACCTGCGCCACCGCCTGGCGCTGGCGCGCGACCGCTTCGCTGCGCACGCCGACGAACAACTCATCCAGCGTAGCCTCGTCCACGGCCACGTTGCTGCCCGTCTCGCGGCGCATGCGCAGCTGTTGCGCGACCGCGACTTCGTCGGCGTGGTTGCGCCACAGGTAGAAACGGTCGTGCGCGTCGAGCACGAACGGCGCGGGTGCACTGCCGTCGCTCACCAGTGGGTCGCTGCGCACGGCAGCCAGTTCGTCGGGCGCGAGCACCGGCGCGCCGTGGCGCCCCGCCTGGTCGCCCGCCAATGGCAGCGCGGTGTCGCCCTCGCCGTCGGCAAAGCTGGTCCACGCCGCCAGCCGCGCGACCAGCGGCGAGCCGCCGTGTGCCAGCGTCCAGCGCAGCAGCGCGCGGTCGAGCGGGCGCCAGGGCGCGTCGGCCAGTTCCGCGGGGGCGCGCTGGAAGCGGTAGGCGCTCATGCGACGACCTCCAGCTCGCGGCCGGCCAGCGCGTTGTCGACCGCCTCGATCAGCGCATCGTCGAAGCGATGGCGCCACACGCCGGCGTCCGCGCCCAAGCCCACCGCGCGCACGAACAGGTAGATCGACTCGCCCAGGTGCCGCTCACGGGTGTAGCCGGACAGGCGCTGGCGCAGCATGCGATCGAGCGCCACGGTGTAGAGCAGCGCCTGGAAGCGGTAGTGGTGCGCATCCATCGCCGCCGCCAGCGCGCCGGGCAGATAGTCCTCGACGTGCTCGCCCAGGTAGTTGCTCTTGTAGTCGAGCACCAGGTAGCGGCCGTCGTGTTCGAGGATCAGGTCGATCTTGCCGGTCATGCGCCCGCGCAGGTGGCCACTGCTGGCGAAGGGCACCAGCGTCGGTTCGCCCAGCGCGGTGCAGGCCTCGCGCAGGGCGGCCATCGAGGCATCGTCGAGCGCGTAGTGGAATTCCATCTCGGCCAGCTGCCGGTGCGCCGGCAATGCGCCCAGGCGCAGGCCGGGCAGCAGCGGCGTGTCGAGGTTGGCCTGCAGCCGGCGCGCGAGGCGCGCGATGAAGGCCTCGCGCCCGGCCTCGTCCAGCCGCACGCCGAATTCGCGCAGGCAGCGGTCGATCAGCGCGTGCTGCGCCTCCATCGGCTGGCCGATGGCGCGCAGCTCGAACATCGCGTGCATCGCGTTGCCGATGTCCGCGCCGCGCACGCCGGCCAGCGCGAGCAGTTCCGGGTGCGCTGCCGCGCGCGGCGCGACGTCTGCCAGCGCGTCGTCCGCGGAAGGCGGTGCCGCCTCGTCGCTGGCGGCCTGGTCTTCCAGCGCGCCGGCGTGCGCGCCGCGGGTGAGGTTGGAGAAGCTGTAGACCTGCGCCATCGGTCGGACCGATGGCAACGGGCGGGCCTGGCGCACGGGGGCGTCGTCCTGCGCCTGCGGCAGGGGCGCGGCCTGCCATGGCCAGCCCGCGGTCGACCAGGCCAGCCGCGGCGCGAGGGTGGCGAGGTCCCCGCCTGCCTGCTGCCGTTGCAGCAGGCGTTCGACCGCCGCATCCAGCGGCGCGCGCTCGGGGTCCTTGCGCGCTGCGCTGGGCGTGCCGTCCTTGTGCCGCTTGCCGTCGGCGGGGCGGTCCGGCGGCAGGGCGTAGACATGGCAGGCATGGATCGCGCGGGTCAGCGCCACGTACAGCACGCGGAAGCGCTCGTCCTGGCCCTCGGCGTCGTACTGCGCCTTGGCCGCCTTGCCGAAGCCGACCACGCGCCGGTCGCACAGCGGCTCGTGGATGACCACGTCGGTGTCCTTGTCGTTACGGCAGTGGTTCCACATCAGCGGCAGGAACACCACCGGGAATTCCAGGCCCTTGCTGGCGTGCAGGGTCATCAGGCGGACCCGGCGCGCGTCCGATTCGATGCGCAGCTGGCGCTCCTCGGCCGCGTCGCCGCCCGCGTCCTCGCCGTCGCGCTGGCGGGCCAGCCAGTCCAGCAACTGCGCGGCGCCCGGCATGGTCTCGGCCTGCGCCTGCAGCAGCTCACCCAGGTGGCGCAGGTCGGTGAGCGCGCGCTCACCGTCATCGCCGGCGAGCAGCCGCGGCGCGGCGCGTTCGATCAGTGCACGCACCACGGCGAGCACGCCCTCGCGCTGCCAGCGCGTGCGCCAGGCGGCGAATTCCTGTTCGTAGGCGAGCCACGCATCGGGTTGGTCGCGCAGCGCCTTGAGCGTGGCGTAGTCCAGGCCATACAGCCGCGTGGCCAGCGCGGCGCGCACCGCGCCCTCGTCGCTGGCGTGTTCGACGGCATGCAGCAGCACGTGCAGCTCGCGCGCCACCGGCAGCTCGAACACGCTGCTGCGGCCGGCGCCAACGCAAGGCACGCGGTAGCGCTGCAACAGCGTGCGCAGCGTGGTGATGTCCGCGTTGCCCGGCAGCAGCACGGCGATGTCGCCGGGTGCCAGCGGAGCCTCGCCGATGCGGTGGCGGCCCTCGCCCAGCATCGCGGCGATCTGCGCGGCGCAGGCTTCCAGCGCGGCGCGGCGGCGGGCCGGCGCGCTGTCGGGAAGCTCGGTGTTGAAGTGCAGTTGCAGTGGTTGCGCAAGGGGCGCGCCATCGACCGTCAGCGGTGCGCGGTCGCGGCGGCCGGCGGCGTGGACCGGCTCGTAGCGGATCGGCGTATCGGGCGCACGGCCGAGCGCTTCGCCGACCAGCGCGTAGAACTGGTTGGTTGCCTCGACCAGCGCACTGGCGGAGCGCTGGCTCACATCCAGCCGCAGCACTTCGTCGGCCGTGTCGGCGGCGGCCAAGTAGGCGCGGATGTCGCCGCCGCGGAAGCGGTAGATCGCCTGCTTGGGATCGCCGATCATCACCAGCCGGCCGCGCGCAGCACCGTCGCGCTCGCGGTAGATGGCATCGAGGATGGCGTACTGCTGCGCGTCGGTGTCCTGGAACTCATCCACCAGCGCGACCGGCCACTCGGCGAACAGGCGCGCGGCAAGGCATCCATCGGGCCGGGCCAGCGCGTCGCCGACGCGTGCGATGAGTTCGTCGAAGGTGAGCTGGCCGCGTGCGGCCAGACGTTCGGCGCGCCAGGCATCGACCTGGGCCAGCCAGCCCTGCCACGCGCGCACGTGGTCGGCGTGCAGGGCGTAGCCGAGCGCGCGGCAGGCGCCGCCGACGAAGCGAAGCAGCGCCGCGTCGTCGGGGCTGTCCCACACGTGCGGTTGCAGTTGGTCGTCCCAGGGCGTGGCGGCGAGGTTCTTGAGGGTGGAGTCCTTGAGCTCCTGGCCACGCTCGCGCAGCCAGCCGGCGAAGGCGCGCAGCGCGTTGCGCAGCGCCGACTTGCGCGGCAGGAACACGTCGGCGCGATCGGCCAGCGCCTCGAGCGCGTCCGCGCGTTCGGCCGGCAGCAGCCGCGCCAGCTCGTCCGCGTCCGGCGTCCACAGCGCCACGCCCGGTTGCAGGTAGGCGCGGAGCAACCGGCGCAGCTCGCCCAGCGAGGCCGGCGCGGTCGGTGGCGGCGGTGCAGCGCCCTGCTGCAGCTGGCGCCACAGGTCCTCGGCCCATTCGTCCAGCAAGGCGTCGGCCGAGACCAGCTCGCCGGCCTGCAGGCTGGCGCCGCTTTCGAACGGGTAGTCGTCCAGGATGCGCTTGCACAGGCCATGCAGCGTGGTGACCGGCGCACGATCCAAATCGGCCAGGGCAAGCCGCAGGCGCAGGCGGTCGCGACCGGCCTGCGCCGGATCGGCATGCCAGCGCGCGTGCAGCCAGGCGATGTCGGCCGGCGCATCGGTGGGCGTTTCGACCGGCCACGCCAGCGCCTGGTCTTCGGCCCAGGCCAGCCGGCCGCGCAGGCGCTCGCGCAGTTCCTGCGCGGCGGCATCGGTAAACGTGGTGACCACGATCTGCGCGGGCGAGAGCCCCTGCTCCAGCAGCAGGCGCAGGTACAGCACCGAGATCGTCCAGGTCTTGCCGGTGCCGGCGCTGGCTTCGATCAGCGTGCGGCCGGGGCTGGCCAGGTCCAGCGCGGTCCAGCTTTCGACGACGGTGGCGTTCATGCGGCCACCGCCACGTTGAGGTTGATCAGGCCAAGCAGGCGTTGGGCGAAGGCCTGCAGCTCGGCGAACGCGGGCTGGTCCGGCGAGAAATCGGCGTCACCGGCGAGCAGCCAGGCGTAGCCCGGCGCGTAGTCGCGCTCGCCGGGATGGCCGTGGCTGCCGGCCCAGGCCTGCTGGGCCTTGTCGAGCCGTTCGTCCAGCGCGGCCCAGCTGGTCCTGGGGAAGTACGGCACCGGGTAGCGCTGCGCCTGCCGCCACAGCTCGAGCAAGGCACCGACGCGGGCGGCCAGGTCCGCGCGCATCGCCTGCGCGGTGATTGCGTCGGCGACGCGGCAGGTCTCGTCCCAGTCGTTGAACATCGCTTCCCGGGCGTGCTCGGCACCGTCGGTGAGCAGGCAGGCGTGCACCGGCACGGACGGCTCGGTGGCCAGGCGCAGCAGCGCCCACTCGATGAAGAACGGCACCAGCTCGCGGAAGCCGAGCTTGTCCTCGCTCTTGCCCGGATAGACCTCGAACTGCCAGCGCGCATCGCCGGTGCTCCACACGCGATCGAGCGTCCCTTCGAGCGAGAGGCCGGCCACCGGTTCCTGCAACGTCAGCGGTGTGCGTGCCGGCAGCGCGCCGGCGAACAAGGGGTGGTCGGCGGCGCGCGCGAGCAGGGTCTGCACCTTGGCGCGTTCGGCCGTCCAGGCGTCCAGACCGATGCGTCCCGGCGGCAGCACGCCGCCCAGGCGCAACCAGGCCGGTGCCTGCTCGGGCAGTTCAAAGCCGTTTTCCAGCGCTTCGAAGAACAGCCGCTGCGGCACGCGCTCCAGCGCCGAGACGCTGGCCTGCAGCGCCTCGCGGCCCTGCAGGCGATCGTCCTCCAGCGCATCCAGCCGCACGTGCAGCTGCCCGGCCAGGACCTGCCGCGAGGGGTCTCGGAACCATGCCTTCACTTCACGCAGCGGAATCGGCCCTGCATCGGGCCCGGCGGCCTGCGCCGGCGCACCGCCAAGGAACGGGCGCGGCCCCTCGCCGCCTGCGCGCATCGCGGCGAAGCCGGCGTCGTAGCAGCACAGCCGCGGATCGCTGCCGTCGAAGTAGCGCGCGTCGAACGGCTGCAGCGGATGGCGCACCCGCCACGGCCGGCGGAACGTGCGCGTCGCGCCCGGCGCGAGCGGCTGCTCGTCGATGTCCGGCTCGACCGTGCGCAGCTGCGCCTGCTCGTCGAGGAACTGCATCAGCTCTGCCAGTGGCGCGGCCGGGTTGCGCGGCTTGCCGTCGCGCACGCCCTCGGCGAGGTAGGACAGGTGCAAGAGCTCGCGCGCGGCCATCACCGTTTCCAGGAACAGGTAGCGGTCGTCGCTGCGCACGTCGCGGTCGCCCAGGCGGCGGTGGCGGGCCATCAGGTCGAGCCCGGCGTCGCTGGCGTTGCGCGGGAACTCGCCGTCGTTCAGGCCCAGCACGGCGACCACCTGGAACGGGATCGCGCGCTGCGGAACCATGCCGCAGAAGGTGACGCCGCCGAGCAGGAAGCGCTGGCGCTCCGGCGCGGCGGCCAGGCGCTCGCGCAGCACGTCGCGCACCACGGTGAAGTCGAGCTGTGGGTCGAGCCCGCAGTCGGCGGTTTCGGCGGCGGTGGCCTGGATGAAGCGGCGCAGCAGCGACAGCGCTTCGACCGCCTGGCCGTCGCGCGTATCGATGCGGAACAGCGTGTCGAGCAGTTGCTCCAGCCGCGCGGACCAGGCCGAGGCGGTTCGCGGCTGGCCCGCATCGCGCTGCAGCGCGGCCAGTTCCAGCAGCAGGCGGTCGAGCGCGCCGAGCACCTGCGCTTGCGGCCCGTGCACGCCCTCGACCGGCCACAGCTCGCCATCGGGCAGGCGCCAGGCCTCGCCCTGCCCCGCCGCATCGTCGCCCATCGCGTAGCCGGCGAGCAGCCGATCCATGCCCCAGGCGAAGGTGGTTTCCTCGATCGCCGGCACGCCGAAGCGCGCGCGGTGCTCGCCATCCAGCGCCCAGGCCACGCGGCTCTGGCGCAGCCAGCGGGTGAGCGTTTCGCGGTCGTCTTCGGAAAGCGCCAGCGCACGGGCGATCTCCGGGACCTCCAGCAGATCGAGCAGCTCGGGCGCGCCCAGGCGCGCGTCGGGCACGTCGAGCAGGCGGCTGAACGCCTCCAGCAGCGGATGCGTGCGGGCGACCGCCACGTCGGCCAGGTGGTAGGGCAGCGGGCCGTGCGCGCGGCCGCTCTCGCCGAACACCACCGGCAAGAGCGGCACGTAGGCCTGGATGTCCGGGGCCATGACGACGATGTCGGAGGGCTTGAGCCCGGGCCGCTCGGCCAGCTCGTGCAGCAGCACGTCGCGCAGCACTTCGAGCTCGCGCAGGCGCGTGTGGCACAGGTGCACGCGCAGCGAGCGGTCGGCCATCGCCGCCTCGGTGCCGCGGGCCAGCGGCGCGACACGCGCGGGATCGAGCTGACGCAGGCTTTCCTGCAGCCGCTGCAGCAGGCCGCCGGAGGCGCCGGGCTGCTCGTCCTGCCAGTGACGCACGTCCATGCGGATGGTGTCCTCGACCTCCTGCAGGTTCAGCATGAAGTGCTGACCCATGCGGCCCCAGCCGGCCAGCAGCGGGTGGCCAAGCTGCTGGAAGAATTGCTCGGACGCCTCGGTGAAATCGGTCCGCCGGGCCAGCTCGCGCAGTTGCGCGCGCTCGCCGCGCAGGCCGGCCCAGTATTCGCGGCACGGATCGGGCACGTAGAGCACGACCGGGCGCACGCGCGCCACGGCGCGCAGCAGCGCGAGTTCGGCCGGCGCCAGGTGGCTCACGCCGAAGATGTGCAGGGGTTCGACGGTGGCCTGCTTTGTCGGGTGGTGCGCCAGCTCGCGCACCAGCGCCTCGACCCGCTCGCCGCGATGCGGGGTGCCGATCGCGGCATGCAACTCGCGCCACAGCGGCGCCATGAAGGTCGGCTCGGGCAGGTCGTCGCGCCCGCGCTCCCACGCCTGCAGCCAGTCGGGCCGGTAGGTCAGGTACTGCGTGTACAGGCGTGCCAGCCGGTCGGCCAACTGGTAGCGGCGCCGCGCGGCATCGCCGCCGGCGAGGTAGCCGCGCACCTGTGCGTCGTCGATCGCCGGCAGCAGCTCGTGGATGCGCCAGCGCAGGCGGTCGCGACGGTACGGGGCCAGCGCCACCGCGGCACTGCCGAGCACGCCGAGCGCCAGCTCGTCCAGCCAGCTGCTCGGCAGGGTGATGCGCAGGTTGGCGACGATCCCGCCCGCGCCGCGCTTGCGCGCCAGCGCCCCGGCCAGCCAGTGGCGCATGCCCGGATGCGCGGCGATCACCGTCTGCGGCGCCAGCACGTTGGCCGGCGGCGCCGCGTCGAGCAGCGCTACCAGCGGTTCCAGCAGAGCCTCCAGCCGGCTGGCGCGGATCACCGAAATGCCGCGGGTCAGGTCGTCGGGGGAGAGGGCAGCCATGCCTGCCATGATAACGGCGGTCGGTCGCAGATCCCGCGACGCGCAGCGCTTACGGAACCGACGCGGGTGGCGGGAACGCGAGCACCTGCGCGGTGTAGGTTTCCACCAGCGCGCTGAAGGGCCGACCCTGCGCATCGACCAGCAGCGCCCGGTGTTGCAGGACCTGATGTGGCAGCGCGAGCGGGTACGGTGCGGCGGGCGGCAGGCCGCGCGTCTCCCAACCGGCCGGCAGCGGCGACCACAGCAGCCGCGCCGACAGCGTGTGGCGGCTGAACCGCAGCGGCGCCACCACCTTGCCGAACGGCGTGTCGCTGGCATCGAGCTGGCGGTTCATGGCCCCGGTGAGGCGTTCGGCCACGTACCAGTTGTCTGCTTCGGAGACGACGTGCTCGCCACAGGCCAGTTGCACGCGTCGATAGCGCACCGGCGCGTCACGGGCGATACCGAGCGCATCACGCAGGTCGTCCGGCAGCGCCTTGGTCGCGGCGCGGTCGCGGCGCGCGTGCACGGTCGGCGGATCGGCCAGATGATGCGCCTGGCACCAGCGCTCCAGCGTGAGCGTGGCGCTCGGGTGGCTGAGCAGGTCGGCGTTGAGGGTCTGCAGCAGCGCCAGCGCCTCGACGCGGGCGAGCGGCGTGTCCGGCCAGGTGGGCGCGGCGGCCGTCGCCGTGCCGGCAAAGGCCGCCAGCGCAAGCGCCAGGCGCCTCACAGCCCCTTGGCCGCCTGCGCCACTGCGCGGAACAGCGCGCGGCCCTTGTTCATGGTCTCCTCCCACTCGGCCGCCGGGTCGGAGTCGTAGACGATGCCGGCGCCGGCCTGCACGTGCAGGCGGCCATCCTGGATCACCGCGGTGCGGATGGCGATCGCGGTGTCGGCGTCGCCCCACCAGCCGATCCAGCCGATCGCGCCGGCATAGATGTTGCGCTTGTAGGGCTCCAGTTCCTGGATGATTTCCAGCGCGCGGATCTTCGGCGCGCCGGAGAGCGTGCCGGCCGGAAAGGTCGCCTTGAGCACGTCCATGTAGGACAGCCCCGGACGCGCGTTGCCCTGCACCTGCGAGACGATGTGCATGACGTGCGAGTAGCGCTCGATCACGAACGATTCGCTCACCTCGACCGTGCCGGTCTCGCTGATGCGGCCGATGTCGTTGCGGCCCAGGTCGATCAGCATGACGTGCTCGGCGCGTTCCTTCGGGTCGGCGAGCAGCTCGGCTTCCAGTGCCGCATCCTCTTCGTCCGTGGCGCCGCGTTTGCGCGTGCCGGCGAGTGGACGCACGACCACCTTGCCGTCCTTCAGGCGCGCCAGGATCTCCGGCGAGGAACCGACGATCTGCGTGTTGCCCAGATCGACGAAGTACATGTACGGCGAGGGATTGAGCGCACGCAGCGCGCGGTACACGTCCACCGGCCGCGCATTGAAGCCGACGCTCAATCGCTGCGAGGGCACTACCTGGAAGATGTCGCCGGCGCGGATGTATTCCTTGGCCTTCTCCACCATCGCCTCGAACTCGGCCTTGGTGAAGGAGGACTTGAAGTCGCCTTCATCCAGCGCGGTGGACTGGGTCAGCTGCGGGTAGGCCGCGCCGCCCTGGCGCAGGCGGTAGACCAGCGCGTCGAGGCGGCGCTGCGCCTGCGCGTAGGCCTGTGGTTGCGACGGGTCGGCGTGGACGATGAGGTACAGGCGGCCCTTGAGGTTGTCGAAGACGGCGACTTCTTCGGCCAGCATCAGCAGCACGTCGGGCGTGCCCAGCTCGTCGGGCCGGTCCCACTGCGCCAGCCGCGGCTCGATGTAGCCGATCGTCTCAAAGCCGAAGTAGCCGACCAGGCCGCCGGTGAACGCGGGCAGCTCGGGCAGGCGCGGCACCGAATACTGCGCGCGCAGCGTCTCGATCTCGCCCAGCGGATCATCGAGGTGGCGGCGCTCCACGACTTCACCGGCGTCCTCCACTTCCAGTTCGTGGCCGCGCAGGCGGTACACACGTTTCGCCGGCAGGCCGATGATCGAATAGCGACCCCAGGTGGCGCCGCCCTCGACCGATTCGAACAGGAAGGTGTACGGCCCGTCGGCGAGCTTCAGGTACACCGACAGCGGCGTGTCGAGGTCGGAAAACACCTCGCGTACCAGCGGAATGCGCGTATGCCCTTGGGCGGCCAGCGCGTCGAATTGGTCTCGGGAGATCACGGGCGAAGAATCGATGGGGGCGGCCCATCACCATAGCAGTCCATTCGCCGCCGGGCACGGTCGCTTGCGGCCCTCCGAGTCGCGCGCTTAATCTGCGCCCCGGACAAGGGGAAAAACGATGGAACGGACCGATACGATGCCCGGCCTCATGGAGCGGGACGCCGGGCAGTGGCACAGGGAAGCGGCCGATCGCGCCTCCCTGCCGACGCCGCCTTCGATGCACTGGGGCTGGGTGTTCCTGCTCAGCGTGGTCACGCTGGGCATCTTCGCCATCGTCTGGTCCTTCATCCAGGCCAACTGGGTGCGCAGGATCGACCCGGGCAGCCGCGCCACGGCAATGCTGGGCACGGCACTGACCTGCTATTTCGTCGGCTACTTCCTTGCCGCCAACGGCGCGCCGCTCGACGACGACGCGCCCGCGACCACCATGGAGCGCATCGGCTGGCTGCTGGAGCTGGTCTATGTGGTGCTCGTCCTGGGCGCCTACTTCGCGATGGCCGGAACGATCCGCCGGGTGATGGCCGGTTACCGGGTGCCGATGCGGATCGGCGGCATCACGCTGTTCTTCTTCAACACCCTCTACCTGCAGGGGCAACTGACCTGGCTCGCCCGTTGGCAACAGACCGGCCAGACCCGGTCCAAGCCGCCCAAGCTGGTGTTCTGGCTGGTCATGGTGGTGCCCTTCGCCGCCATCGTGTTCGCTGTCGCGGCGCCCGCTTACCAGGCCTACGTCATGCGCGCGCAGGTGGCGAGCGCGTTGCTGCAGGCCGAGCCGATCAAGCAGCAGGTGCTCGATGCGATCGGCCGCAACCGCGCCTGGCCGCAGGACAACACCGAGGCCGGGCTGAAGGAAGCCGGCACCTACGCCAGCGCCAACCTGGCCGGCTTCGAAGTCCAGGCCATGGAGGAAGGCACGGCACTGGTCACCACCTTCGGCGGCAACGCTCCGGCGCCGCTGCGTGGCAGGCAACTGGCCTTCATCGCCGAGGGCCACGACGGCGTGATCAGCTGGACCTGCGAGAGCCCGGATATCGACCCGAGCTATCTGCCGGCCGAGTGCCGCTAGCCTGGTGATTCGACCGGCCTTCGCGTGGGTCCGCGAAGGCAATGCTCAAGGACTGCGGTAGTTGCGGAAGCAACGGGTGATCGATTGCCCATGCGTCGGCCGGGCTCCAGCGCTCAATGGAATCAGCGGGGACGGACACTTGAAAGCAGCGCGCGTGTTTCTCCTGGCCACCCTCGCATGGAGCATGCCCTATGTCGTCGACGGGACAACTATCGGCAACACCGTGCAAGAACCGGAGGCATCGCTCAGGATCATCCAGAGCGACGAAGGCCTGATCGAAGGCGAAAAATACATCGCGCAGATCGTCGCGGATGATGGCGCGCCGGACTTTCTGCTGTTGAAGACGGTGCATGGCAAAAAGAGCCAGATACTGCGGATGGAACTCGTCGGCGATCTAGACGCGTACCGGGTCAGGATCGCCGGTAACTCTTTTTACTTCCGCCAGGAAATAGCCCATCACGGCCTCTTTTCCTCGACGTATCAATTCAAGAAGATAAATCACGCATTTCAGCTGATTGGGCTTGAAACCCAGGCCATGGTGTCGTGCATCTACTCGTCCGATCCGCCGGATGCCGAGACCGAACCCTGCGCGTCCATGGAAATGTGGTCTGGAACGAGTGTCAATTTCCTCACTTCGGAAGCCGATTGCTGGCTGCAGACCTTCCATCTGGATCGCGATGATCGGAGCCAGGACTGGGTCTACTGGCAGGCGGCGCTGAAGGATTTCAAGCACGGCGCGCGCCCAGGCAAAGCGATAAGCAGGACGATTGCGCTTCCCCGGTCCAGCTTGACGCCGCTCGACCAGTTCGACCTGTATAGCTTTCGCAATCCGGATACCTGTTACTTCGACTACAAGGGCGGCTTCCATACCTCCCGGTGACGCATTCGCCTGGGTGCCGGGCAACTACAGGCGCTGGCGCGGCATGTTGCGCAGGCGCAGGGTGAAGGCCACGCCGCTGCCGTCTTCCAGGTTGCGCGCGCTGGCGTGCCCGCCGTGGCGTTCGGCGACCAGGCGCACGACGTAGAGCCCCAGTCCCAAGTGCGGCGCCTCGCCCGGGGTGGCCTTGTCGCGCAGACTGACCAGCGAGTCGAACAGCCGCGCCTGCATCGCGGCCGGCAGCGGCGGACCCTGGTTGGCGAGGGTGATCTCGGCGCCGTCGTCGCAGGCGCTGAGGACCAGCCGCAACCAACCGTCCACCGGGGTGAACGAGAGCGCGTTGTCGAGCAGCTTGTCCAGCGCCTGGGCCAGCAGCTCCGGCGCACAGTGCATCGGCAGTGGCGCCTGCGGCAGTTCGCAGGCCAGCGTGCGCGTACCGATCAGCGGTCGGTAGGCCTCGGCGCAGCCGCGCACCACTTCGCGCAGGTCGACGTCTTCGGCTTCGGCGGCGGCGATGGCTCGCTCCATCCGGCTGGCCTCGCTCATCGCGCGCACCAGCGTGCCCAGGCGGGCCACGCCGTCGCGGGCGCGCTCCAGGTAAGGCCGTGCATCGGGCGGCACGGGCGCATGGGCTTCCAGCGCGTGTTCCAGGTTGTCCAGCGAGCTCTTGACGATGGCCAGCGGTGTGTTGAGTTCGTGCGAGAGCTTGGAGGCCAGCGTGCGCAGGTAGTCGGTGTAGCCGCCGACCGCCTCGAACAGGCGCTCGAAGCTGCGCGCCAGGTCGCCGATTTCATCCGGCGCGGCGGTCAGCGGGAAGCGCCCCTGGGCGAAAAGTCCGTCCAGACGTCCATCCGCCAGTTGCGCGCGTTCGGCCGCATCGCGCAGGCGGCCCAGGCGCAGGCTCAGGCGGGTGGCGAACCACAGCAGGATGCCGCCGGCGACCAGCAGCACGCCGAAGCTGGTCAGCAACAACGTGAGCAGCGCGCGGTTGGCCAGCAGCGGCACGGTGGTGCTGGCCTGTTCGAGCAGCAGCACGCCGCGTATCCGGCCGGGCGCGCCGATCGGTACCGCCGCGGCCAGCACGACGCTGGCGCGGGTTTCGCCATCACGCCACACGGTGGCCGGCTCGCCAGTGCGGGCGCGGGTAATCTCCGGCAGTTCCAGGCGCGGGGCGTCCTGCGCCCAGGGCGCGGCATCTTCGACGGGGTTGGCCAGCAGCGCGCGGTAGACCAGCGCGGCAAACCAGCCCGGCTGCGGGCCACCTGCCTGCAGCCGCCCGCTCTGCGCCAGCAGCCAGCCGGTCGGCGCCAGCACGCGGGCGCGGGTGTCCTCCGGCGCCAACCGGGCCAGTTCCTGCGCCAGCGTCGGCGAGTAGTGCCACAGCGGGCGCGATTCGACCGCCAGCGGGTCGCCGCCCGCCGAAGCGTCGTACAGGCCCAGGCCAAGCCGGTCCACGATCAGCGGGCGCGGAAGGCGCAGCTCGAGGCGCCAGCCGCCGCCATCCTCCTGCCACTGGCCGACCAGGCGGTCGGGCCAGTCGGCGACCGGCGGGTCGAGCAGGCGTGCGGTGAAGGTGCCCGGCGCGGCGCTGGCCAGCAGGTAGCGCAGGCGCGTGTCGCCGCGCTCCAGTTCGAGGACCAGGTGATCGGCGCGCAGCGCGCCAGAATCGTCGGCATCGGCGCGGACGCGCTTGATGCCGCGTTGCTGCACGTAGAGGTAGAGCCCGTCGGCGTCCTCCGCGAGCAGCACGCTGCCGCGCGCACCGAGCGGCTGGCTCCAGGGCGTGAGCGGCGCCCAGTCGTCGCCATAGCCGTCGATCGTGATCGGCGTGGTGGCCTGCTCGACGTACCAGCCCTGCGCCTCGCGCGGCAGGGTGGCGCCGGTCGCCACCAGGCTGCGCGCCACCGCGCGTGCGGAAGCGGTCAGCGCCTGCGCCTGGCCTTCGCGCAGCAGGGTTTCCATCTGCCGCACGTACAGCCAGCCGGCCACCGGCAAGGCCAGCGTGCACAGGGCGACCAGCAACAGCTTGCGGCGCAGGTTCATCGCAGGAGCCTAGACCGGTGCCGCGGGCTAGCGCGACATCCCGGCCCGGTAACGGGTGCCGACCACCACGCCCATGAAGGCATCGAGCTGTGCGGCGCGCGCGGGGTCGGCGTCCTTGAAGCTCATCGACCAGCTCAGGCGGATGCCGGAGCGCTTGCCCGGATCGCAGAAGACCACGGCGTCGTCCACCTGATCACTGCCCTGGAAGACCAGCGCCTCGCAGGGCATGCCGTGGTGGCGCACGGGAAAGCGGGAGACTTTTGCAGCCGGGTCGCGCTGCAGATAGCGCTTGCGGTCGGCGTCCAGTTCGGCGCCCAGGCTGGCCAGCTTGCGCGGCCAGACGTTGAGCACCATCACGCCGTAGGGCTCGCCGGTCCACTCGCCCCGGTAGATCACTTCATCCACGCCGATGGCACGGGCATAGGTACAGCAATCGGCGGTCCAGCCCACGGGCGTGGGCGCGCGCAGGGTCCAGCCGGGAATGTTGCCGTCGGGTTTGCCTGTGGCGACGGCCTCGCCCGGCGCGTCACCGGCCACGGTGGCGCCGACGAAGGCCAGCAGCAGGACGGCGAGCAGGCGCCTCACGGCTTCCACCGGTAACCCACGCCGTGCACGGTCTCGATCGCGTCGAAATCCGGCGCCACCGCGACGAACTTCTTGCGGATGCGCTTGATGTGCGAGGTGATGGTGGCGTCGTCCACCACCAGCTCGGCTTCGCGCATCAACTGGTCGCGGTTCTTCACGTGGCCGGGGAAGCGCACCAGCGTGTGCACCATCCAGAACTCGGTGACGGTGAGCGGGATCTCCGCGTCGTTCCAAGTGATGCGCATGCGCTCGGACTCGAGCTTGAGCGGACCGTGCGCGATCACCGTCTCGCTGGAAGCGGGCACCTTGAGCGATTCGATGCGCCGGAACAGCGCCGCGATGCGCGCCGCGAGCTGGTGCAGGCTGGTGTCCTTGGACAGGTAGTCGTCGGCGCCCAGGCGCAGGCCGGAGATCACGTCGAAATCGGAGTCGCGCGCAGTCAGGAAGATGATCGGCAGCGTGGCCGATTTCGCGCGCAGTTCGCGGCAGAGGTCGAAGCCGCCTTCGGGCTCGTCGCCCAGGCCGATATCGATGATCACCAGCTCCGGCAGTTTCATGCCGAAGGCGCTGGAAGCCTCCTGACGCGAGCCGTAGCCGCGCGTGTCGTAGCCGAAGCGGGTGAGCGCCTCGACGTAGTTGGCGCGGATGAGTGGTTCGTCCTCGACGATGGCGATGCTGCGGCCCATGGCAATGAAGTCTCCCTGTGGTGGCGCGCAGCGTGCTATGTGCACCGCCGCGACGCAAGGCGCGCGGCGCGACTGCCCGCGTTTTGCCCGATCCGGTCCGCGCTTCGCCCGGGTGGCGCCGCGGCGCGCGCCCGACCGCGCGGTTCCATGGAACCGTCACCGGAGAGATGCCATGAGCGACACCACCGCCAAACCCGACGCCAACGCCGAACTGCGCCACTTCGAACCCCTGCGCGTGGTGCTGGCCCTCGGCGCCCTGCTGCTTGGGCTGGTGATGGGCATCCACTAAAGGAGATAGCGCCATGAACGCCGATTATGTCGACCCGTTTGCCGTGGAAGGTGTCGAGACCCCCGTCGCACAGGGAAGCGCGGCGGGTGCGGGCCAGGAGCCGGATCCGGACTGGCGGCCACTCTGACCTACCGCGGGACCCTGCAACACCCCTCCGTTAGCCAACCGTTCCTTTCCCCTCCTTGGGAGGGGATTTTTTTCTACGGCTTGCCTTGCTCGCGGACCGGCGAAAGCGGGCCGACCGTGACATGCCCTTCCAGACCGTCGAAAAGACTTCCCGCGAACCCGTCCAGGCGGTGGAGCACGAAGCTGGCCGGTGCACCACCGGGGCAACCTATCGACAACTGGAAGGGCGAGAGCGTGGTGCCGATCTTGGGGGTGGGGATCGCAGCCATGTCGCGCTGGGTGAGGCCGGCAATGCAGATGCGCTGGCCGAGCGTGACGCTACCGAGCAACTGGTCGCGCTCATGCTGGTAACGCCGTTCAGCGCGCTTGGCGGCGCGGGCGTCGCCATAGGTGGGCAACATCGCCTTCCACAGCGCGTTGGCGCGCGCCTGCTCCGCCGGCGAGGCCTGCTTCCAGGCTGAGCGCAACACCGCCTGGTAACTGGGATCGCGACGCTCGGAGGCGAGCCCGAGCCAGGCCAGCCCGCGCGCCCGGTCCTGCGCCGCGATGTCGCCATTGAAATACCCGACGCCCAGCGTGAACTGCGCCGGCTTGCTGCCCCAGGCAGCCGCCAGCTTGAGCATCTCCACGCCGCTGGCGTCGCGGTGGCTGGCCAGGTCGCGGGCGCCCACGCAGTAGTAGTAGACGCCGGGGAGGAAGCGTTCCAGCCCAGGCGCGCAGCCGAGCTTGCCGAGTTCGGCCAGGGTGACGGGTGCGTCCTTGCCGATGCTGGCAGGCGGGGGCCAGGGGCCGGCCTGAGCGGCCAGGGTGGCAAACCCGAATACGAGGAAAAACACCACATTCCGTGCCGACATCGTCCGTGTCTCCTTGTGGCTGCACCCTCCCCGGGCCAGTGTGAAGGAAACGTGGGCCCTGGCCCACCCCACAGGTCGAAGATTTTTGCTCCGGACGCGGAACCAACCGCCGATGGGCCGGTCTTGCTGTAGTGGCGGGCGTCGTCCATTGCCGTGGATACGCCGCCGCCTTCCGGCGGTGGCGTCCAGGCGCCCGCTCTGGTGGACTCCTCAACGCGTCCCATTCCGACGACGCTCTTATCCCGGTGCAGGACCTGCACCGGGATTTTTCTTTGTGCTCAGCCGATCGCCTGGCGCATGGCGGCGATGACCTGCGCGTAGTCCGGCGCGCCGAAAATGGCCGAGCCCGCCACGAAGGTGTCGGCGCCCGCCGCGGCGATCTCGCCGATGTTGGCGGCGCTCACGCCGCCATCGATCTCCAGCCGGATCGCGCGGCCGCTCTCGTCGATGCGCCGGCGCACCTCGCGCAGCTTGGCGAGCGCCTCGGGGATGAACTTCTGCCCGCCGAAGCCGGGGTTGACCGACATGATCAGCACCAGGTCGAGCTTGTCGAGCACGTGGTCGAGCCAGTTGAGCGGCGTGGCGGGGTTGAACACCAGGCCGGCCTGGCAGCCGGCATCGTGGATCAGGCCGATCGTGCGGTCGACGTGCTCGCTCGCTTCCGGGTGGAAGCTGATCAGGCTGGCGCCCGCCTTGGCGAAGTCCGGGGCGATCCGGTCGACCGGCTTGACCATCAGGTGCACGTCGATCGGTGCACTGACGCCGTAGTCGCGCAGGGCTTTCAACACCATCGGACCCATCGTGAGGTTGGGCACGTAGTGGTTGTCCATGACGTCGAAGTGCACCCAGTCGCCGCCGGCGACCAGCACCTTGGCGGTGTCCTCGCCCAGGCGGGCGAAGTCGGCGGAGAGGATGGAGGGGGCGATGACGGGGGTCTGCTTGCTCATGGGACGGGATTCGGGATTCGGGATTCGGGATTCGGGATTCGGGATTCGGGATTCGGGATTCGGGATTCGGGATTCGGGATTCGGGATTCGGGATTCGGGATTCGGGATTCGGGATTCGGGATTCGGGATTCGGGATTTTGCACTCCGACAAGAGTAGCGGCATCAAGGCGCGGGGGCCCAAGCCCAACCGAATCCCGAATCCCGTCTCCCAAATCCCGGCTACTTGAAGCCTTTCTCGGCCTTGATCCGCTCGTACGCCGCGTTGATCTCGCTCGCCCGTGATTCGGCACGCTTGCGCATGTCCTCGGGCAGGTCGCCCAGGCGGTCGGGATGGTGCTCGGAGATCAGCTTGCGGTAGGCGCGCTTGATGGCCCGCTCGTCGGCGCCGCGTTCGATGCCGAGCACGGTGTAGGGATCCGGACCGTTCGCATTCCGATGCGGCGGCACGTAGCCGCCACCACCCGGCCCGCGCCGGCGATCGCCGGCAGCGGCATTCCAGGCGTAGCCCTTCATCGCCATCAGCGCCATCAGTTCCATGTCGCTGATGCGCAGGGCGAATGCGAGCTGGCGCAGGATCGACATCTTTTCCGGCGGTGGGTTGCCCTCGGCCAGTACCGTCTCGATCACCACGTCGAGCACCGGGAAGGCGTGGTCGCGTCGGGCGCCGACCCATTGGCGCAGGCCGTCGATCGCGGGAGTGACGTCGAACTCCGGCTGCTTGCCGCGGTTGAAGCTGGCGATGGCCTGCCTTCGCTGCTCGTCGATCAGGCCCATGCGGGTCATCATCCGCTCGGCCACCGCGATCTCGGCCTCGGACACGCGCCCGTCCGACTTGGCGACCGCACCGAGCAACGCAAACAGTGGGCCGTACAGGCCGTCCATCTGCGGCGCCGCGCGGTAGCGCTGACTCTGGCGCAGGCTGTCGATCACGAAGCCAATGACCGCGCCGACAATGGCACCAGGCAAGCCGTGGCCCAGGACGAGGCCGACGAACGCCAGGATCAGCGTGGAAGAGAAATTCATGGCCGCGCCTGCGAAGCCGGCGCCTGCGTGCTGTACCAGCGCGCCAGCGCATCCAGTTCGGCGGCGCTGACCGGGCCGATCGCCGCGCGCATCACCGCCACGTCGCGGCGGCCGTCGCGGTACTGCGCCAGCGCGTTGCGCAGGTAGTCCAGCCGCTGCCCGGCCAGGTTGGGCGCGCCGGGCATCTGCGCGATGCCGGTTTCGCCATGACAGGCGGCGCACAGGCCCAGGCGGGCCGGATGGGCGGGGCCCGCGGCAAAGGCTGGCAGGGCGGCGGCCAAAAGCGCCGCGAACAGGACGAGTCGCATCGGCAGGGTGTGGGGCGAGATGGATTCCCGGAACACGCGATTCTAGCAGCGCGAAGCCACACGCCCTCACGTAGGGTGGGCTTCAGCCCACCATGCACGGACGGTGGGCTGAAGCCCACCCTACGGCGACTGGCTAGAATAGACCGCTTCCCACCTTCCGACGGCGGATCGCCCCGTGCCCACCACCCTGCTGCAATCGAACCTGCCCGGCCTGGGCCTGATCCACCGCGGCAAGGTGCGCGACGTCTACGCGCTGTCGGACGACCGGCTCCTGATCGTCGCCACCGACCGTCTGTCCGCCTTCGACGTGGTGCTGCCCGACCCGATCCCCGGCAAGGGCGAGATGCTCACCCAGATCTCCAACTTCTGGTTCGACAAGACCGCGCACATCATCCCCAACCACCTGCTGCAGGTGCCGCTGGGCGAGGTGCTGCCTAAGGGCACCGACCTCTCGCTCTACGCCGGCCGCGCGGTGGTCACGCGGCGGCTGAAGCCGGTGCCGGTGGAGGCAATCGCGCGCGGCTACATCATCGGCTCGGGCTGGAAGGACTATCAGGCCACCGGCGCCATCTGCGGCATCAAGCTGCCGCCAGGCCTGAAGCAGGCGCAGCAGCTGCCCGAACCGATCTTCACTCCCTCGACCAAGGCCGCGGTGGGCGACCACGACGAGAACGTGAGCTTCGACGCGGTGGTGAACGCGGTCGGGCGCGAGCTGGCCGAGAAAGTGCGCGACGCGACGCTGGCGATCTACCGCTGGGCGGCCGACTACGCGGCCGACCGCGGCATCATCATCGCCGACACCAAGTTCGAGTTCGGCACCGACGCCGACGGCAAGCTGTACGTGATGGACGAGATGCTCACGCCCGATTCCTCGCGCTTCTGGCCGGCCGACGAGTACCGCACCGGGATCAGCCCGCCGAGCTACGACAAGCAGTTCGTGCGCGACTACCTGGAGACGCTCGACTGGAACAAGAAGGCCCCCGGACCGAAGGTGCCTGCCCAGGTCATCGAGCGCACCCGCGCCAAGTACGCCGAGGCGCTGGAGCGACTGGCCGGCATCCGGCTCGACTGATCCGCTGACGAGGGCGACACCATGCGCACGATGCAGAGCTGGCTCGACGGCTACAGCGCCGACCACCGCAACCCAGTCAACCAGGTGATCCACTGGATCTGCGTGCCGCCGATCGTCTGGACCGTGGTGGCGCTGCTGTGGACCGTGCCGGTACCGAGCGCCTTCCTCAAGCCCGGCGCGTGGGCGGTGTTCGCAATGGTGCTGGCGTTCGCCTGGTACTGGAAGCACTCGCACCGCCTTGGTGGCGCGCTGCTGGTCGCCTTCGTCGTGCTGGCGTTGTTCACCGCGTGGCTGTTCGAGTTGCTCGGCCCGGTGCGCCTGCGCTGGCTCGCGCTCGCGGTGTTCGTGCTGGCGTGGGTCGGCCAGTTCGTCGGCCACAAGTTCGAGGGCCATCGGCCCAGTTTCCTCACCGATCTCTCCTACCTGCTGGTCGGTCCTGCCTGGCTGATGGAAAAGTTCCTGCGCCGGATCGGCTTCAAGGCCCACGACTAGATGCAAACCCTGCTTACCCTGCTCAGCACCCTGCTCTGGTGGGTGCTGTACGGCTCGATCGTCGCGCTGTTCGCCAGCCTCATCGCCTGGCCGGTGCTGCGCTGGAGCGAACGCACGAACGTGGTGTTCAACCGCGTGTACTTCGCCTGCCTGCTGTGGAGCCTGCTCGGCTTGCTGCTGGTCGGACTGGCGGCCGCCCACGAGGGCAACGTCCGGCCGCCCTACGGGCCGCTGCTTTCCTCGCTGCCGTTGCGCCTGGCGCTGGTCGTGGACATGCTCGTCGGCGCCCTGCTGCTGTGGCGACTCACGCCCCGCGTCGACGCCCATCGCATCCGGCCCACCAGCGCCTGCATGGCGATGGCGGCGGTGACTGCCGTGGCGTTCGGCATCGCGACCAGCCTCGCGTAGGATCGGCTTCAGCCCATCGCTCCCGGCCAGATGGCGGTGGGCCGAAACCCAGCCGAAGGACTCCGCTCGCTGTCAGCGCCTGCGTGGCCATGGCTGCGGCGCCATGACGTCGGGTATCGCAGCCCGTTCTAGGGCCGGCTCGCTGTAGCGTTGGCGCCTCGCACCGCGCTTACGAAACCGCCGAAGGGAATGTCGGTGATGCCGACCAGCCCGAAGTGCGCGTTCTCGCCGTCGAGCAGGCGGCCGGTGACCGGCTGGTCGGCGTACTGGAACCAGTGCGCGCCGACGATCGCCGGATCGGCGGCCGCCGCCGCGAGGAAGCGCGCGTAGGCCTCGCCGCGCTGGGCCTCGTTCCAGACCGGCACCGGGCCCGCGCCGAACGGACCGCGGTCGGTCGAGCCGAAGGAGAACTCGCTGACCAGCACCGGCTTGTCGAGCTGGTGCAATCGGTCCAGATCCATGCCGTGCTGCGGCAGGTCGGCGTAGACGTTGATGCTGATCACGTCGCACCAGCGGGCGCAGGCGGCGACCGCCTCGGGAGTGCGCACGGCGAAGCGGCCGCCGAGGAAAAGGTGGTGCGGGTCGTGCCGGCGCAGCGCCTGCGCGACGGTGCGGAAGTAGCGCTCGGCGTAGGCGCGCAGCCAGGCGCTGTAGTCCTCGGCGATGGCCGGATGCGCCTCGTCCGGCACCGGTGCCTGGAACCCGGCCGGCTCCAGCGCCTCCCAGCGCGTCACGCCGATGCCCCAGGCCACGCCCAGGCGCAGGGCGTCGCCGTACTTGCGCTTGAGCATGGCGAGGAAGGCCTGCTTGGCGGGGCTGCGCGGGTCGCCGCGCAGCGTGCCGATGGCCAGCGCCCAGCGGCCCTGCGGCCCGGGCGCGGCCCAGGCCAGTTCGTTGTCGGCGAAGTAGCCGAGCAGCCAGTGATCGTCGCGCACGCCCTGGGTGGCGGCGGCGACGGCGTGTTCGGTCGCGGCCTCGAAGCGCGGGTCGAACGGATCGGGCATGCGGCCCCACCAGTCGTAGCCGGTGGCGACGTTGGCGTAGTCGCCGGCGATGTTGATCGAACGGGTGTAGGCCAAACCGTGCCCGCGCGCGATCGCCTCGTCGCTCCAGTTGCCCAGCGTGTTGAAGCCCCAGGCAACCAGGCGCTGGCGCGTGCGTGTGCGCCAGGCTCTACGCCAGTCCGCACCGTCCACCCGGTAGAGGTTGGCCGCGTAGAAGTCGAACCAACGGCCGTGGTTGTAGGCCAGACCACGCGACGCGCCCGTGTCGCGGCGGCTGTCGCCCTCGCCGTCGAACGCATGCCAGGGGCCTTTGGCGGGCGGCAGGTCGGTGAACATCCACTCGCGGCCCTGCACGTAACTGCGCCCGCCGTCGGCGACCACCGCGTTGACGCCCAGCGAAAAAAACGGGCGGCCGTCCGGCGCCACCAGTTGCCAGCGGCCATCACGCTTGCGCGTGTGGAACCAGCCGGCGGCGTCCGTGAGTGCGTTGTCTTCGTTCCCGCGCGCGGCGGCATCGGACAGCCGCGCACGCTCGCGCGCATGCGCCGTGCGCAGTGCGGCGTCGCTGTCGATTTTTTCCGGCCATCGGCCACGCGTGTACTGCCCATAGCGGTCGACGATCCCGACGTAGGCGTCATGCAGCGTCACGCCGGGAGCGACATCCGCGTCGCCGATGAGAAGGACCTGCTCGGCCTGCGCCGCAGGAATGGACAAGCGCACCGCGCGAACGGCTTTCAGCGCGGGCGCGCCTTCCACGGTGGTCGCCAGCACGATCCGCCGCCCATCGAGCTCCACCGCCATCGGCGGCCCGGCCTGCATGCCGAACGCGCGCGGCGAGGTCGCGTGCAGCGGGATGACCAGAGTCTGTGCGGGGCCGGCGGGCAGGCCGACCGTCGCCGTCAGATGCGCGCCTGACGTGCCTTCGATGTCGATCGACAGCGTGACCGCCCAGGGCATCGCGTTCTGCACGCGGACGCGCCATTCGTCCGCCCCGCGCCAGGGCTGCGGTGGCGTCAGGCGCACGTAGGGGTTCGCCGCAGGTTCGAAAGTGTAGCGGCGCAGGGTGTCTGCGGAGACCTGCTCCGATCCGCCGGCACGGACGTGGGACAGCTCGACCTGAGCGGCCGTTCGGGGGTCGGGCGATGTCGCCCAGGAGGCGCACGACAAGCCCATACAGGCCAACAGAACGCACGTTTTCATGGCACCTCGAGCCCTTGTAGGAGCGCACCTGTGCGCGACCGCCCGCAGCCGGAACGCCCGCGGTCGCGCACAGGTGCGCTCCTACGGTAGACCCGGCAACCTAGGCCCCGCTGCGCTCCAGCCAGCGCCAGCCGTAGTACGCCGGAATGCCGCACGCGATGATCACCAGGCTCATGCCGGCATCACCCGGGTTGTGGATGGCGGTGGCACCGATCACGCATAGCACGGTGACCACGAAGATCATCGGCAGCCAAGGGTAGAACGGCACGCGGTAGGGGGAGGGCTCGGTCAGGTACCGGCGGTACCAGAACAGCGTGGCGATGCTGCAGGCGTGCGCCAGCCACTCGCCGACGGTGGTGTAGTCCAGCAGCTGGTTGAAGCTGCCCGACACCGCCAGCACGATCGCCCACGCGCCCAGGGTGGCCAGCGCCACCTGCGGCGCACGGCTCTGCGGCTCGATCCGGCCGACGGCGGAGAAGAACATGCCGTCGGCGCCCATCGTCTGCAGCACGCGCGCGCCGCCGGCGATGGCGATGTTGCAGTAGCCGAAAGTGGAGCAGGCGATGCCCAGCGCCATCAGCGTGGCGCCGCGCTCGCCCAGGAGCTTGTGCATTACGTCGGCCGCCGGCGCGGTGCTGAAGGCCAGGCCGGCGTGGCCCAGGCCCGCCAGGTAGGCGAAATTGGCCAGCACGTAGGCGATCATCACGCCGGCCATGCCCAGCCCCAGCGCGAGCGGCAGCGTGCGTTGCGGGTTGCGCACCTCGCCGGCCAGATCATTGAGATAGTGGAAGCCGCCGTAGGTGAACAGCACCGGCAGCAGCGCCCCGAACAGCGCGCCCGGCGGCACGTCGCGACCGGGATCGACGGCGAGCGACACACCCAGGTGGCCATCGGCAAGTACGACGCCAGCAACCACCAGCAGCACGATGGCCGCGAGCTTCAGCAACGTGAAGATGTTCTGCATCCACGCGCCGGCACGGATGCCGAACAGGTTCACGCCGACGATGAAGGCGATCGCGCCGGCCGCCACGGGCTTGATGTAGAGCAGCGACAGCCCGAGCGCCGCGCAGAAATACTGCGCGAAAATGGTCGCCACCGCGGCCACGCTGCCGGGATAGTTGATCAGCGCCATCGTCCAGCCGAACAGGAACGCCGGCAGCTGGCCGAACGCCTCGCGCAGGTAGATGTAGCTGCCGCCGGCCTGTGGCCGCCGCGCGCCGAGCTCGGCGTAGCTCAGCACGCCGGTCAGCGTCAGCAGGCCGCCGACCACCCACAGCGCCAGCAACTCCCAGCCCGAGCTGGTGCGCTGGGCGAGCGTCGAGGGCGTACTGAAGATGCCTGCGCCGATCACGCCGCCGATGACGATCATCGCCGCGTCCCAGGTGCCCAGTCGGCGCAGGTAGGTGTTCGATTCGGTGCTCATGCGTGGGTGGGCATCGTCGGCGGCGGAAGCGGCAACGATAGCGTGAGTTGGTGCCCGGGTTCAGCCACCGGCGCACGAGATGGTTCTTCCCGCAGACGACCCCTGCGGGACCGCGGGCACCGCGCGCTGCCCATGCCCCGCGGTCGCGCACGGGTACGCTCCTACAAGGGAAGGGGCAGAAGCCGCTACGCTTGGCGGCATGACGAACCCGCACCCGCGGCCCCTTGCGCATGCGCCGTAAGGTTGCGCCGATGTCCGCCTTTCCCTCTGCCCTTCCCCACCCGGGCGCGCGCCGCTGGCTGCGCGCGCTGTCCTGGCTGGTCTCTGTTTTGCTGCTCGCGCTGGCCGCCTGGCTACTGCACCGGTATCTGGGCGCGATGCGCTGGTGCGACGTGGCGACGGCGCTGACGCAACTGCCGCGCGCACACGTGGCCGGCGCCATGGCGGCGACGGCGGTCAGTTTCGCGATGCTGGCCACGTTCGACGTGCTGGCCGCGCGCAGCGTGGCGCCCGCGCGTGCGTCGGGCGGGCTGGCCGCCTTCGCGGGTTTCGCGGCGCATGCGCTGTCCAACACGCTCGGCTTCCACGCGTTCACCGGCGGCGCAGTGCGCTACCGCGTCTACGCCACCGCGGGGCTCGGCGCCGGTGACATCGCCCGCGTGGTCGCTCTGGCCAGCCTGGGCGTGGGGCTGGGGTATGGGGTCCTGGGTGCGGCCGGCATGTTGATGGAGCCGGCGATTGCCGCCGGTTGGGGGCGCGATGCCGGCGTCGTCATCGTGCTGCTGCTGACCGGTCTGGTCGTGTGGCTGGCGCGGCCGCGGAGCCTGCGCGTGGGTCGCTGGTCGATCGCTTTGCCCGGCTCGGGCAGCGCTTTGCTGCAGATGCTGATCGGCGGCGTGGAGATGAGCGCGGCGATCGGCGCGATGTACCTGGTGCTGCCGCCGGAGATCGCGCCGCCGTTCGCGGATTTCGTGCCGATCTACCTGGCCGCGCTGCTGGCCGGCATCGTCAGCCACGCGCCGGGCGGCCTGGGGGTGTTCGAGGCGATCCTGCTCGGCGCGTTTCCATCTCAGGCCCGCGCCGACGTGTTGGCCGGGCTGCTTTGCTACCGGCTGGTCTACAACCTGCTGCCGTTCGGCGTGGCGGCGCTGGCGCTCGGCGTGTTCGAGGCGCGCCGGCGCAAGGCGCGAAAACAGGAACTGTAGGAGCGCACCCGTGCGCGACCGGGACACAGCCAACAGGCGAGGTGGCGTGCAAATAGCGGTCGCGCACAGGTGCGCTCCTACAGGAGATCGGCGCTTGCCTGCTTGCAAGAGGCGAGGCCAGCCCGCGATACGATCACAACCCGAACGGCCAGGTCTCGGCGACACCGGTGCGTGGCTCTTCACCCAGCGGCTCGACGGCGTGGGTTTCGTCGAACCAGGTGTAGCCGTCGAACTGACGCGGCATCGAGCACTCGACGTAGTGGCTCCAGCGCTCGGTGTCCGGGCGGTAGATCACACCGATGAAGCGCTCCAGCCGGCCGCTGGCCAGGCGCCCGCACAGTTCGCGGTTCGCGCCACCGCGCAGGTCGAGCAGGCAGCGCGGCTGGCCGGCATCGTGGAACAGGCGCTCGTAGCTGTCCTGGCGCGAGGGCCGCACGTCCATCACCTTCATTGGCTCGTCCCAGTCGTCCGCCGCGGCCACCGTGCCGGTGTGCATGCCGAAACCGAGTAGCACCGCCTCGTCGCCGAAGCGCTGGCGGCAGAGCTGGCCCAGGTTCAGTTCCTCGCGTACCTGGCCCATCTCGGTGTGGCGCGCGTCGCCGATGTGCGAGTTGTGCGCCCACACCACCGCCTTCGACCGCGGACCGCCGGCGTCCAGCAGATGCTCCAGCGTCTCGAACATGTGGCTGTCGCGCAGGTTCCACGACTCGGTCGAGCCGTAGTACATGGCGCGGTAGTAGGCCTCGGCATTGCTGACCAGGCGCGCGTTCTGCGCTGCGTCCAGGAAGTGTTCGCCGTCGGCCTGCGCGTACTCCATCCGGCGAGAAAGCAGTTCGCGCAGCATCTGCACCACCGCCTTCTCGCACAGCGGATAGCCGGCGTTCAACGCCATGCGGCCGTACTGCGCCGGCTCCTTGCTCCAGGGCATCAGGCAGCCGTAGCGATGGCGGGCGACTTGCGCGGTTTCCGGATCGACCTTGTCCAGGTAATCGATCACCGCGCGGATCGAGCTGTCCAGGCTGTATAGGTCCAGCCCGTAGAAGCCGGCCTGTTTCGCCGCCGGCTTGTCCGCGTTGTAGTCGCGCAGCCAGTCGATGAAGCGGGCGACGTCGCGGTTGCGCCACATCCAGGTGGGGAAGCGCTGGAAGATCGGCTGCTCGTGCCTGGCTGGCCGGCCGCGTACGTAGCGGTCCAGTACCGCCGCATCCGGCCAGTCGCCCTCCACCGCGACGATGGTGAAGCCGTGCGCCTCGATCAGCCGGCGCGTGATCGCCGCGCGGGCCCGGTAGAACTCGCTGGTGCCGTGACTGGCCTCGCCCAGCAGCACCACGCGTGCGTCGCCGTAGCGGTCGAACAACCGTCCAAACGCGGGGTCGTCGAGGTCGGGCAGGGGTTCGACCGCCGCGCGGATCAGGCCGGCGAGGCCGCCGCCGTCGGCCGGCGCTCGCGCCGCGACCGGCTCCATCCGAGGCGAGCCGGTGGCATCCTGTTCGCTCCAGCCGTAGCTGCCGACCAGCGGCACGAAACGGACCTCGTCCAGCGGCTCCTCCTCGAAGCGGTCCTCCGCCACGCGGGTGACCTTCACCAGCCGCTGCCGGTACAGCGTCTCGCCGACCGGCATCACCAGCCGCCCGCCGATGGCCAGTTGCCGGCGAAGCACGTCCGGCACGGCGGGACCGCCCGCCGCCGCGATGATCGCGTCGAACGGCGCCGCCTCCGGCCAGCCGCCGCTCCCATCGCCCACGCGCAGGCGGATGTTGCGGTAACCCAGCGCGTCGAAACGCTGCTGCGCGAGGTCGGCGAGCTCCGCGTGGCGCTCGATCGCGTGGACGCAGGCGGCCAGCGCGCCCATCACCGCCGCGGCGTAGCCCGAGCCGGCGCCGATCTCCAGCACGCTGTCGCCTTCGCGCAGCTCGGCTGCCTGCAGCATCCGCGCGACGATAAACGGTTGCGAGATGGTCTGCCCGGCCTCGATCGGCAGCGGCGAGTCCTCGTAAGCGAACTCGTGCAGGCTGCCACCCACGAACGCCTCGCGAGGAATCGTGCCCATCGCCTCCAGCACGCGCGAGTCGGTGATGCCGCGCCCGGCCAACTGGCGCTCGACCATGCGCTGGCGCTGTTCGGCGAAATCATTCATGGCGAACCTCCGGGATCCGCGGTCACGCTAGTCCGGCCGCTATCAATCGCGTGTCAAACCACGCACCTGCCCGGTGGCACGGGCGATGGCCGCACGGGTGGCGCCGGTCGCCTAGAATCTGCGCCAGGCATTCCCGGCTACCCAGCGTGTCCCCTTCCCCGCGCAAGATCCTGCACATCGACATGGACGCGTTCTATGCGTCGGTGGAGCAGCGCGACGACCCCTCGTTGCGCGGCAAGCCGGTGGTCGTGGCGTGGCGTGGCGCACGCTCGGTGGTATGCGCGGCGAGCTACGAGGCGCGCGTATTCGGCGTGCGCTCGGCGATGCCGGCGGTGCGCGCCGAGCGGCTGTGTCCGCAGGCGATCTTCGTGCCGCCGGATTTCATCCGCTACAAGGCGGTATCGCGCCAGGTGCGGGCGATCTTCGCGCGGCACACCGACCTGATCGAGCCGCTGTCGCTGGACGAGGCCTACCTGGACGTCACCGCCAGCAAGACCGGCCTGGCTTCGGCCACCGCGACGGCGGAGGCGATCCGCGCGGCGATCCGCGAGGAGACCTGCCTTACCGCGTCGGCCGGCGTGGCACCGAACAAGTTCCTCGCCAAGATCGCCTCGGACTGGCGCAAGCCCGACGGCCTGTTCGTGATCCGCCCGCACCAGGTCGAGGCCTTTCTCGCCCCGCTCGCGGTCGGTCGCCTTCCTGGCGTGGGCAAGGTCATGGAAGGCAAGCTCGCGGCCATGGGCGTGGCCATCGCGGCTGACCTGCGGCGGCTGGGCGAGGCGGAGCTGGAGCAGCGCTTCGGCCGCTGGGGGCGGCGCCTGCACCAGCTTGCCTGGGGCATCGACGAGCACCCGGTGCAGCCGGATCGCCCGACGTTGCAGGTGTCGAGCGAAGACACCTTCGAACACGACCTCACGCTGGACGAGCTGGAGCCGCACATCCGCCGGCTGGCCGAGAAAACCTGGGCCGGCCACCAGCGCGAGCAGGGCCGCGTCGCGCGCACGGTCGTGCTCAAGCTCAAGACCGCCGACTTCCGCACGTTGACCCGCAGCTTTTCGCCCACCACCCTGCCCGACTCGGCACACGAGTTGGCCGAGCTCGCCTGCGCGCTGCGTGCGCGGGTAGGCCGTCCGGTCGACACGCGCTACCGGCTGGTCGGCGTCGGGCTGGCCGGCTTCGTCGAGCGCGACGGCTTCATCGCACAACGCGACCTGTTCGGTGTCATGCCCACGGATTGACCTCCCCACAGAAGGCCCCCCCGATGCACCTGGAACGACCCAAGGTACGGCTCGACTGCTGAAGGATTTCCTCAAGCACTACCTGATGATCGTGCTGAGCATCCTGACCGCGTTGGGGCTGGAGGCATGGATCGAGCACACGCACCACCGGCACGCGGCCGAGGTGGCCGGCGCGCAGATCGAGGCGGAGATCCGCGCCAACCTGGAGGGCGTGCGTTCCTCGCTCGCACAGGACACGCACCAGGCCAAGCTGCTCGCAAGCATCCGCAATGCGCTGGAGGCGGACTTCAAGGCCGGCAAGCCGGATGACGTGGTGATCGCGCACGTGCACGAACTGGTCGGCACCAACGGCTTCAGCCTCAACCTGCGCTGGCCGACCCTGCGCCAGGAGGCGTGGGAAGTGGCGGTCGCCAACCAGTCGGCGAGCTGGATGGACGCCGAACGCATGCGCCGCTATTCGGCAGCCTATGCTGGCCAGCGCGACATCGTCGCGTCACTGGGCGCGAATCTCTCGCTGGTGATGAACGGTCCGCGCATGGTCGATGCCATCACCGACCTGCGCACCGGCAGCGTGCAGCCGCGCGAGATCCTGCACGTGATCAGCCAGATGCCGGTGATGCTGGGCCAGGCCAAGGACAACCTTCAGACGCTGGAGCAGGGCCTGCAGTCGGCACTGGCGGACGAGCCGAAGGCCCAGAGCTGACGGAAAGGCGTTTGGCGGCGCGGGTGCTCAGTGCGCGACGGGCATGTGGTAGGACGCGCCGAGCACGCAGCGGTAGAGCGGCAGCGGCATCAGGCCGACCTTGGCACGGCGGGCGTCGAGCTCCGTTGCGTCCTCGACCGGCTGCATCGCCAGCGCGCCGTGGGCGTCGGGCTTGAACTGGGTGCCGTAGCGCTGCGGCTTGCCCTGGCCCAGCAACACGCGGTCGGTCAGCATCGCCAGGTCCTGCTTGCGTACGCCGGCCTCCGCGCCGCGCGCCTGCAGCGTGCGCAGCACCTCCAGCTGGAACGCACTGTCGCGGTCGGCGTGCTGGACGAGCAACCAGGCATCCGCCACGCCCTGTTTCCCGACCTGCGCCACGGTGGGGAAACCTTGTCGTGCGACCACGCCCTTGAGCCAGGCCAGGTTGCCGCTGTCGATATCGAGGATGGCCTTCATGGCCGCCGGATCGGGCGCGCCCTTGGCCATCATCGCGTCGCGTGCCCGTGTGTCGGCGGCCGCGCGCGTGGCCAATGCCTGACGCAACGACGGCTGGCTGACCGGGCGACCGGCATCCGCCGCCGCGGCCACGTCACTGCCATGCGGATGCCCTGCCGCCCAGGCCGCCAAGCCCGGGCAAGCCTTTGCCAGCGCGGCGTCTTCGTCGGCGGCGAGCGCAGCGGCCGGACACGCCACCAGTAAAGCAATCAGCAGGGTGCCTGCTCGATTCATGCGTCTTCCTCCGTGAAGTGGGCGGCCTGCGCCGCTATTTTTTCTTCGGGATGTACAGGTCGGTGATGGTGCCTTCGTAGACCTCCGCCGCCATCGCGACCGATTCGCTCAGGGTCGGGTGCGGGTGGATGGTCAGCGCGATGTCGGCGGCCTCGGCACCCATCTCGATGGCGAGCGCCAGCTCCGAGATCAGGTCGCCTGCATGCGAGCCGACAATGCCGGCGCCGACCACGCGATGGGTTTCTTCATCGAACAGCAGCTTGGTGAAGCCCTCGGTGCGGTCGATGCCGATCGCACGGCCTGAGGCGGCCCACGGGAACTTGCCCACGCCGATCCTGAGGCCCTTTTCCTTCGCCTCGCGCTCGGTTACGCCGACCCATGCGATCTCCGGGTCGGTGTAGGCAACCGACGGAATCACGCGTGCGTCGAAGTGGCTCTTCATGCCGGCCACCACTTCGGCGGCGACGCGCGCCTCGTGGGTGGCCTTGTGCGCCAGCATCGGCTGGCCGACCAGGTCGCCGATGGCGAAGATGTGCGGCACGTTCGTACGCATCTGCGTATCGACGTTGATGAAGCCGCGCTCGGTCACCGTGACGCCGGCCTTGTCGGCGCCGATCTTGTTGCCGTTGGGCGAGCGGCCGACGGCGACCAGCACGCGGTCGAACACGGTAGTGTCCGGAATGCTGTCGCCTTCGTAGCGGACTTCGATGCCCTTCTTGCCGGCCTTGGCCTCGACTACCTTGGTCTTCAGATGCACGCCCTTGAGCTTGCCGCCCAGGCGCTTGGCCAGCGGCTTGACCAGGTCGGCGTCGGCGCCCGGGATGAGCTGGTCCATGAACTCGACCACGGTCACCTCGCTGCCGAGGCCGGCGTAGACGGTGGCCATTTCCAGGCCGATGATGCCGCCGCCGACGACTAGCAGCTTCTTCGGAATGTCCTTGAGCTCCAGTGCGCCGGTGGAATCCATCACGCGCTCGTCGTCCCAAGGGAACATCGGCAGGCGCGCCGCCTGCGAGCCGGCGGCGATGATCGCCTGCTCGAAGCGGACCAGCTTCGTTCCTTCGGCCGTCTTTACTTCCAGCTCGTGCGGCGAGACGAAGATGCCGGTGCCCTGCACGGTACGCACCTTGCGTTGCCTGGCCATGCCGGCGAGGCCGCCGGTGAGCTTGCCGACCACCTGCTCCTTGAAGTGGCGCAGCTTGTCCAGCTCGATCTTCGGCTTGCCGAAGCTGACGCCGTGGGCGGCCATGGCTTCGGCTTCGTCGATCACCGCGGCGGCGTGCAGCAGTGCCTTGGAGGGAATGCAGCCGACGTTGAGGCAGACGCCGCCCAGGCTGGCGTAGCGTTCGACCAGCACGGTATCGACGCCGAGGTCGGCGGCGCGGAAGGCGGCGGTGTAGCCGCCGGGGCCGGAGCCGAGGACGACGAGCTTGCACTCGATGTCGGGCTGGCGGCCGGAGGCGCCGGCGGCTTGCGGTGCCTTCGCCTCCTCTCCCCCTTCTTTGATCAAAGACCGGGGAGAGGATTGAGGTGAGGGGGCGGGGCTCGCGGGGGAGGCGGTGGCCGCCTTCGCTCCGCCGCTGGTTCCGGGCGAGGTTGTCCCCTCACCCCGGCGCTCTCCACCGGCCTTGTTTTCATTCGAAGAAGAGGGAGCAGAATCGCTCGCTTCGAGGGTGAGGATCACGGCGCCCTCGGACACCTCGTCGCCCACCTTCACCTTCAACTCTTTCACCACGCCGGGCGCGCTGGAGGGCACCTCCATCGTGGCCTTGTCCGATTCCAGCGTGATCAGGCTCTGGTCCTTTTCCACGCGGTCGCCGGCCTTCACCAGCACTTCGATCACCGGCACGTTGTCGTGGCCGCCGATGTCGGGAACCTTCACTTCGATCGTGTTCGCCATGGCGCGCCTCCTCAGAGCAGCAGCCGGCGGATGTCGCCGAGCTGGGTGGCGAGGAAGGCGGCAAAGCGCGCGGCGAGCGCGCCGTCGATCACGCGGTGGTCGTAGGAGAGCGACAGCGGAAGCATGAGTCGCGGCGCGAACTCCTTGCCGTTCCACACCGGCTTGATCGATGCCTTGGAGACGCCAAGGATCGCCACCTCCGGCGCATTGACGATCGGCGTGAACGCCGTGCCGCCGATGCCGCCGAGCGAGGAGATCGAGAAGCAGCCGCCGGACATTTCGTTCGGGCCGAGCTTCTTCTCGCGCGCCTTCCTGGAGATCTCGCCCAGCTCGCGGGCCAGGTCCAGCAGGCCCTTCTGGTCGCAATCACGGATCACCGGCACCACCAGGCCATCGGGCGTGTCCACCGCGATGCCGATGTGGAAGTACTTCTTGAGGATCAGCTTTTCGCCGGTCTCGTCCAGCGAGGCGTTGAACTGCGGGAACTGCTTGAGCGCCGCGACCACCGCCTTGATCTGGAACACCAGCGGGGTGACCTTCAGGTCCTTGTTTTCTTCGCCAAGCTTCTTGCGGAACGCCTCCAGCTCGGTGATGTCCGCGTCCTCGTGCTGGGTGACGTGCGGGATCATCGCCCAGTTGCGCGAGAGGTTGGCGCCGGAAATCTTCTGGATGCGGGTGAGCGGCTTTTCCTCGACCGGGCCGAACTTGGCGAAGTCGACCTTCGGCCACGGCAGCAGGTTGAGCCCGCCGCCGGCAGCCACCGGCGCGCCCTGCACCGGGCGCGCGCCGGAGGCCAGCGCGTGCTTGACGTAGGCGCTGACGTCCTCGCGCTGGATGCGCCCGCCGCGGCCGGAGCCCTTCACCTGCACGATGTCGACGCCCAGCTCGCGCGCGAACGCGCGGATCGCCGGGCTGGCGTAGGGCGCGTCGCCGGGCATGATCACCTTGGCGTCCAGCGGCGGACGCGCGCGCGGCGCGACGTCACCTTCCGGCACGTTGCCCGGCTGCACGCCGCGGCCACCGACCGGGGCCGGCTGCTCAGGCGCCTTGGGGCCGCCGCCGCTGACCGGCAGGCCGGTAGCGGACTGCGCATCGGGCGAGGGCGATGGCGCCCCCTCACCCCGGCCGGGAGAGAGGGACGCGGAGCCGCCTTCGCCGGCGGTTTCAAGGATGGCAATCACCGCGCCCTGGGAGACCTCGTCACCGACCTTGAGCTTGAGCTCCTTCACCACGCCCTCGAACGGCGCGGGCACTTCCATCGTCGCCTTGTCCGATTCCAGCGTGATCAGGCTCTGGTCCTTGGCGACCGTGTCGCCGACCTTCACCAGCACCTCGATCACCGGCACGTTGTCGTGGCCGATGTCCGGCACGCGCGCCTCGCGCACGCCACCACCGGCCGGCGGTGCGGCGGGCGGCGGCTGCGGCGACGCTTCGTCGACGGCGCCCTTGCCCGAGCCCGGCTCGGCCGCCTTCGCCTGTTGGGCGGAGGCGATCGGCGCGGCGGCGGGTGCGGGAGCCTGGGCGGCGCCCTCGGCCTCGATGACCGCGATCAGCGCGCCCTCGGAAACCTCGTCACCGACCTTCAGCTTCACTTCCTTGACCACGCCGGTGACCGGCGAGGGCACTTCCATGGTCGCCTTGTCCGATTCGAGCGTGATCAGGCTCTGTTCCTTTTCGACGCGGTCGCCGGCCTTCACCAGCACTTCGATCACCGGCACGTTGTCGTGGCCGCCGATGTCGGGGACGCGTGCTTCTTTGAGGTCGGCCATGGGGTCTCCTGCGATGGCAAGGGCGCAGCGCCCGGGGATGGCGGCCGCGCAAGGCCTCCCATGATAGCGAACGGCCGCCCGCCGCGTAGGGCCGGGCGGCGACGGGCCGTCGGCCGGACCTTCTCCCGCCTGCGCGGGAGTCGCAGCGGGCTGGAGTGTGTCCACAGCGATGCCGCGGATACCGCAACGTGGGCCATCGAGCCCTCCCCTGCGAACGCGGGGGAAGGATCTTGCGGGCGCGGCAAGGGTCCTGGCGCCGCGGCAGGCATGACCTTGTGCCGATGTGCCCGCCGGGCGCGCTCCCTATGCTGGTCCCATCGGCGCCGCGCGGGGTGGCGCGGAGGAAACCGCATGCTGACCATCCGCCACCTGTCCAAGACCTATGCCAACGGCGTGCACGCGCTGCGCGGGATCGACCTGGACATCCCGCAGGGCATGTTCGGCCTGCTGGGGCCCAACGGGGCGGGCAAATCCTCGCTGATGCGCACCATCGCGACCCTGCAGGACCCGGACCAGGGCAGCATCGAGCTCGACGGCATGGACCTCCTGGCCGACAAGCCGGCCACCCGCCGCCTGCTCGGCTACCTGCCGCAGGAATTCGGCGTGTACCCGAAGGTTTCCGCCGAGGCGATGCTCGAGCACTTCGCCGTGCTCAAGGGAGTCACCGCCCGCGGCGAGCGGCGCGACCTCACCGAGGCGCTGCTGCGCCAGGTCAACCTGTGGGACGTGCGCAAGCGCAAGCTGGGCACCTTCTCCGGCGGCATGCGCCAGCGCTTCGGCATCGCCCAGGCGCTGATCGGCAGCCCGAAGCTGGTGATCGTGGACGAGCCGACCGCCGGCCTGGACCCGGAGGAGCGCAACCGCTTCCTGAACCTGCTGGCCGAGATCGGCGAGAAGGTGGTGGTGATCCTCTCCACCCACATCGTGGCCGACGTGACCGACCTGTGCCCGCGCATGGCGATCATCGGCCAGGGCCAGGTGCTGCTGACCGGCGAGCCGCGCGAGGCGATCCGCAGCCTGGACGGGCGCGTGTGGCGGCGCACGATCGACAAGGCGGAACTGGACAACTACCGCGCCCGCATGACCATCCTTTCCACCCGCCTGGCCGGCGGGCGCACCTCGCTGCACGTACTGGCCGATGCACCGCCGGAGCCCGGCTTCGAGCCGGTGGCGCCGGACCTTGAGGACGTCTATTTCGGCCGCCTGCGCGCGCAGGCCACGGCGCGGGCGGCCTGACGCCATGCTGGGAGAGATCTTCCGTTTCGAATGGCGCCAGCAATGGCGTGCGCCGCTGTTCTGGATCCTGGCGCTGGCCTTCGGCGGGCTCGCCTTCGCGGTGGCCAGCACCGACGCGGTGGTGATCGGCGGCGCCAGCGGCAACGTGCTGCGCAACGCACCGATGGTCATCGTGCGGCTGATCAACCAGTTCACCATCGTGGGCCTGCTCGCCGGCGGCGTGTTCGTCGCTGGTGCCGCGCTGCGCGACTTCGACCACAACACCGCCGAGCTGATGTTCGCCACGCCGGTCGGCCGTGGCGCGTACCTGGGCGGGCGACTAGCCGCCGGCTACGCGGCGACCGTGGCGATCATGCTGGTGGTGATACTGGGCGTGGCGCTGGGCGGGGCGATGCCGTGGATCGATCCGGCGCGGCTGGGCGCCGCCGACTGGCACGGCTACGCCTGGGCACTGGGCGTGATGGTGTTGCCGGACATGCTGTTCGTCGCCACGCTGCTGTTCCTGCTGGCCACCGTGACCCGTTCGCTGCTGGCCACCTATATCGGCATCATCGCGTTCATAGTGCTGCTGTCGCTGTCGGGCCTGCTCACGCGCGATGTGAACCACCACGTCATCGCGGCCATGCTCGATCCCTTCGGGCATCGCACGCTGGGCATCGTCACCCGCTACTGGTCCGCCGACGAGCTCAATCACCGCCTGCCGCCGCTGCAAGGATTGCTGCTGTGGAACCGGCTGCTCTGGCTGGGCATCTCGCTGCTGCTGGCCGGCGCCGCGTTCGTGCTCTTCCGCGCCAACCGCGAGGGCTTGCGCCTGCCCGGGCGCAAGCTGCGCGCCGAACCGCCGCTGCTGCGTCCCATGGCCGGTGCGGCGCGCACCGGCCTGCCGAGCGTGCGGCTGGCCCACGGCCTGCCTGCGCACCTCACCCAGCTGCGCGCACTGCTGGGCTTCGACATCGCCCAGGTGCTGCGCGGCGTGCCGTTCCTGGTGATGCTGGTGTTCGGGCTGGTCAACCTGCTGTTCGCGCTGGCGTTCAGCAGCGAGTTCTATGGCACGTCGGTCTATCCGGTCACCCACACGGTGCTGGAAACCATCCAGGGCAGCTTCCACTGGCTGCTGGCGATCATCGTGACCTTTTACGCCGGCGAGCTGGTCTGGCGCGAGCGCGACCGGCACACGGCCGAAGTGGTCGATGCCTTCCCGCTGCCGGATTGGCTGCCGCTCACCGCGCGGCTGCTGGCGTTGCTCGCGGTGGTGCTGGCGTATCTGGTGATCGGCGACCTGGTCGGCATGCTCTGGCAGCTCGGCCACGGCTATACGCATCTGGAGACTAGCCTGTACCTGGCGACGCTGGGACTGGACGCGGCGCCCTTCGCGCTGCTGGCGGTGCTGATGCTGCTGTTCCAGACGCTGGCCGGCAGCAAGTTCATGGGTTACCTGCTGGGCATCGTCTGGCTGGTGGCCTCGCTGATCGGCTTCCCGCTGCTGCATTGGGACCACAACCTGACCATTTACGGCCACGCCTCGTCGGTGCCGTATTCGGACATGAACGGCTTCGGCCATTTCCTGGCCGCGGCGCTGTGGTTCGACCTCTACTGGGGTTTCGCGGCCGCGGCGATGCTGGTGGTCGCCGCGCTGTTCAACGTGCGCGGCACCGGCACGACCTGGCGCGAGCGCCTGCAGGAAGCGCGCACCCGGCTGCGCCGGCCCGCGGCGATTGCGCTGGGGCTGGCACTGGCCGGTTTTGTCGCGACCGGCGCGTGGATCTTCTACAACACCAACGTGCTCAACCATTACACGAGCAGCGATGACGACACGCGCCAGCGTGCCGACTACGAAAAGAAATACGCCAGGTACGAGGGCCTGCCGCAGCCACGCATCACCGCAGTGAAGACGGACGTGGACATCTACCCGTACCAGCGGCGACTGGAGATCCGCGGCCACTACACGCTGGTCAACCGCAGCAGCCAGCCGATCGACACGCTGCACGTCAACACCGATACCGACTTCACGATCCAGTCGCTGCACTTCGCGCCACACGAGACGGTGAGCGACGACAAGCGGCTGGGCTACGCGATCTACCGCCTGAAGCGGCCGCTCCCCCCCGGCGCCTCGATGGCGTTCGACTTCCGCATCGCCTACGCGCCGCGCGGCTTCACCAACGAGCCGTCCGGCAAGTTCCTGGTCGCCAACGGCAGCTTCTTCAACAGCCAGGTGTTGCCGCGCTTCGGCTACCAGAGCGAGGTGCAACTGACCGATCGCGGCGACCGGCGCAAGTACGGCCTGCCACCGGAGGTGCCGCGCATGCCGAAGCTGGGCGACGCCAAGGCACTGGCCAACAACTACGTCAGCAATGACGCGGACTGGATCGACTTCAGCACCACTGTCTCCACCGCGGCCGACCAGATCGCGCTCGCGCCGGGCTACCTCAAGAAAAGCTGGACCGCCAACGGCCGGCGCTATTTCACCTACACCGCCGAGCGGCCGATGCTGAACTTCTTCGCGTGGTTGTCGGCGCGCTACACGGTGAAGAAGGACAGCTACGAGGGCATCGCCATCGAGGTCTACTACGACAGCGCGCACGCCTGGAACGTGGACCGCATGATCCAGGCGACCAAGGACGCGCTGGCCTATTACCAGGCGCACTTCACGCCCTACCAGTACCGCCAGGTGCGCATCCTGGAGTTCCCCAACTACGCGCACTTCGCGCAGTCGTTCGCCAACACGATCCCGTACTCCGAAGGCGTGGGTTTCATCGCCGACCTGCGCGACCCGTCCAAGGTGGACTACGTCTATTACGTCACCGCGCACGAAGTGGCGCACCAGTGGTGGGCGCACCAGGTGATCGGCGCACACATGCAGGGCTCGACGATGCTCAGCGAGTCGCTGGCGCAGTACTCGGCGCTGATGGTGATGAAGCACCGGTACGGCGCCGACCAGATGCGCAAGTTCCTCAAGTACGAGCTGGACAGGTACCTGATGAGCCGCGCCACCGAAAAGGTTGCCGAAGAGCCGCTGGCGAAGGTCGAGAACCAGCAGTACATCCACTACAACAAGGGCTCGCTGGTGTTCTATGCGTTGCAGGATTATGTCGGCGAGGATGTGTTCGACCGCGCGCTGAAGCAGTTCCTTCAGCGCTGGCAGTTCCGCGGCCCGCCCTACCCCAGCTCGCGCGATTTCATGGACACGCTCGCCGCCGCGCTGGGCCCCCAATGGAAGGGCCTGCTGGACGACCTCTTCTGGAAGATCACCCTGTTCGACAACCGCATCAGCGAAGCAACGGCGAAAAAACTGCCGGACGGCCGCTACGAAGTGACGCTCAAGGTGCATGCGGGCAAGGTCCACGTCGACGGCTCCGGCAAGGAGACGCCGGCCGAACCGGACGTGCCGGTGGACATCGGCGTGTTCGCCGCCTCGCCGGGGAAGGGTCGCGACGGCAAGCCGCTGTACCTGGAAAAGCGCCTGCTGCCGGCGGGCGACAGCACCCTCACCGTGACCGTCGACGGCACGCCGGCCGAGGCCGGGATCGACCCGTTCAACGAGTTGATCGACCGCGTGTCGGGGGACAACCGGCGGCCGGTGACGGTGCAATAAGCCTGAGGAGACTGGCGGGCCGAGGGCAAGGCCCCCTCTCCCCTGCGTGCCGGGAGGCGGTGGGCCAAACACGCGACCTGCCGCGCTGCCCCACTCAGCTTGGTCTGCGCACCTCACATGGCCTCGCTACGCATCCGCGGCGTGGAACGCGTAGGGTGGGCTTCAGCCCACCGTCGTCCGCCGCGTGCAGGCGGTGGGCTGAAGCCGACCCTACGGAAGCTCAGCCGGCCTTTGCCTCTGGCAAGGCACCCTGCACCACGGTCAACTCGCGCTGCGGGAATGGGATGCTGATACCCGCCTCGGCGAAGCTTTCCTTGATCTTGCGCAGCAGCTCGGTCTGCGCACCCCACATGTCCTCGCTGCGTGTCCAGGCGCGGATGATGAGCTCGACCGAGCTTTCGGCCAGCGTGCCGGTCACCACGGTCGGCGGTGGCTCCTTCAGGATGCGCGGATCGGCAGCAAACAGCTTTTCGATCTCGCCGATCGCCTGACCGATGTCGTCCTTGTAGCCGATGCCGACGTTCAGCTCGAACCGCCGCGTGCCCCGGCGGTTGGCATTGATGATCGCGTCGCCGCCGACCTTGGCGTTGGGCACGATCGCCTCGCGACCATCGGGCAGCGAGAGCAGCGTGTACATCAGGTTGACCGCCTCGACGGTGCCGTCCAGGCCGCCGGCATGGATGAAGTCACCCGCGCGGAAGGGCCGGAAGATGATCAGCAGCACGCCCCAGGCCAGGTTGCTGAGCGAACCCTGCAGGGCCAGGCCGATCGCCAGGCCACTGGCGCCCAGTGCGGCCACGAGCGGCGCCGAGGGCACCCCCGCGGTGATCAATGCACTGACCACCAGCACCGCCACCAGCACGCCATAGATGAGGTTGCGCAGGAAGCCGATCAGGGTCTCGTCCATGCTCGCCCGCTGCATCGCGCGCTGGACCAGGTTGGCGACACGCGCCGCCAGCCAGATGCCGATCAGCAGGATCAGCAGCGCCATCAGGATGTTGATTCCCAGCAACGTGGCGTTCTCGGACAGGTGAATCCGGGCAAGCAGGTCGGGCATGGCGTCACTCCGCGTTCGAACCAGCCCCGGAGCCTAACAGGGCGTGCCGTGACGCGGCCCCGCAGGCGCAGGTGCGCGGACGCAAAAAAAAGCGCCGCGCCGGCCTGGGGAAACCGGCGCGGCGCATGGGCCGCATGGGATGGTTGTGGGAGAGCGGCCGGCCCGCGAGCCGGGGGGACGGCTAGCGGGTCTGGGGCTTCGTCTTGGCGGAAGCCTCGTTGTCGTGTTCCGGCTGGTGGTCGACCAGCGCCAGGCGCGAGCCGTCCTTCAGGCGGAATTCGAACTGCTGTTGCAGCTGGTCGAGCCGTGCCATGTGCGGGCACAGCGCCTCGGCGCGCTCGGAAAGCGCGTCCGCGCGGGCGTCGACCTGCTTGTCGATGGTCTTGTCCAGCGCGTCGGCACGCGCTTCCAGCGCGGCGACCTGGCTCTGGTCGCCGCTCAGCGCGGCCTTGACCGCCTTGGCGGTAACCGTGCTGACCAGCGATTCGACCGCATCGCCGACCTGGTTTTCCATCAGGTCCTCGACACTGTGCTGGCGCCATTCGCCCTGGCCCAGGCCGTCGTCGATCTTGGTCAGCGCCTGCTTGTGCTGGTCGTTGAGTTGCGTGATCAACCGGCTGCGTTCGGTCGGGTCGTCGGCAAAGCTGGCGACCACCGTGGTGAGCGCATCGAAACCGATGTCCACCCCCTCGCGGGCGATCGAGGCGACCTCGGGCAGCAGGGTGCGGACCTGGCTTTCATACTCGCGCAGGCGGCTCGCATCGGCACCCGACACGGCCACGTCGCGGCCATCGATGCGCAGAGCGCCGTCATGCATGAACACGCTGCCGGGCGTGCCGTCCTGGCGCTCGAAGGTGATGCCCGCGGGCTTGACCAGCACGTCGTAGTCGGTGCCGAAGCTGCACTGCTCGTGGTTCACGTGCAGAGCGCCCGCCTGCACCGGCCCGACCAGCGCCAGACCGGTGGCGATTGCGAGGGAAAGGATCAGCGTGCGCATGGGCTGGCTCCGCGGTGACGATGGCGCCAGCTTCCCGCCGCCCGACGTCTCGGGCATGGGCCAGGCGTCATGCCGTGCCATCGGTCATGGCCGCCGCGTTTCAGGGGCGCTGTTCGATCTCCGCGACCTCGCCGTCGACCAGCGTGATGGCGATTTCGCGTCCGCTGTCGCGATAGATCCAGCGTTCGCTGGCGGGCGTCAGCACCACGACGCCGCGGCCGTGGCGTCGCGCACGGTGGTGCGTCACCCGCGTGGGCCGACCGAGCAGTTCACGCACCTGCGCGGCGCTGTCGCCGGCGACCAGCAAGTGGCTGCCGACACGCAAGGTGTCCGAGGCGGTTGCGGCAAATGCGAGCAGCCACAGGCTGCCGACGAGCAGGGTACGCATGTCGTTCCTTCCTTGGGTTGGAACCCGGCAGGCGCCGGGTCGATCCTTCAACGTTGCGCGATCTGGATGTCGCCGACCTTGCCGGAGACGATGGTCACCGTGACCATCCGGCCGTCGATGTCGTACTGCCAGCGCTCGCCACGCCACGCGCCGTAGTGATCCTCGATCGGTTCCTTGTATTGCGGCTCGCCGAGCAGGCTCCGCGTGAATACCGCGCTGTCGCCCACCGTGAGCACGCGGCTGCCAACGCGGAACGTGTCGCCGGCCTGCGCACCCGGGCTCACCGAAAGCGACGCCAGCATGCATGCGGCCAGCAGCAGTACCTTGCGCATCATCCTTCTCCTTGCGTGGGTCCGTTTGAACTATAGGCCCACCGGCAAGGGAACTAGAACCCGCCACCCTCTTGCAGGTAGTCCAGCTCGTCCGGCGTACTCGGCCGGCCCAGCGCCGCATTGCGATGCGGGAAACGGCCGTAGCGCGTGATCACTTCGCAGTGCTTGCGCGCGTAGTCGAGGAAATTCTCATATTGCCCGCGCGCATTGGGCGAGGCCTGTAGGGCGAGCGCGCGGAACAGCGTCACCGAACGCCACTGCAATCCGAGGTCCTCGGCGTGTTCCAGCGGCAGGTAGGCAAATACGCGCTGCAGCGGCGCCAGCGCCTCGTCATCGCGCCGCTCCAGCCCTTCCAGCACCAGCGCCTGCGCCCGGTTGTCCTGGGCGAAGGCACGCGCGTCGCCGCGGTAGACGTTGCGACTGAACTGGTCGAGCACAATCAGCAGGGCGAGCCAGCCGTGCGGAGTAAGCGCCCATGGGTCGAGCGCGCCCGCGATGGCCGCCTCCAGGGTGGCGCCGAAGCGGGTCCGGATCACCTCGTCGAACTGCGGGTCGCGCACGAACCAGCGCACCGCGTTCTCGTCGGCGAACCAGAAATCCAGTACATCCTGTGCGGTTGCGCTCATGCCGTTTTCCCCCTGGGCCAGCCCGGGTGGGCGGAGCTTAGCAGCGCCGGGCACGGGCCAGGCTATGCATGTCCAGGTGGATGCCCTGCAGCCGCGGCAACTGGCGGCGCAGCACCAGCGCGGCCTCCGGCGTGGCACGCTGCAGGCCTTCCTCGAAGGCGTGCACCAGGGCCGCTTCGCCGTGCGCCAGCCGGGCGATCCAGGCGGTGTCGCGGCGCGGTGTGTCGGGCAGCAACCACTCGATCAACTGCCGCCGCGCCGAGCCACCGAGCCGGCCGCGCCGCGCCGGCGTGCCGCCGAGGTGGCTGACCTGGCCCTGCAGGTCGGCGATCATCTGGTCCAGCGCGCTCGCGTTTTCGCCCAGCACCACGCGCAGGCCCGGCTCGTTCGCCTGTGCCGAGGCGTCGCGGTACATCGCGCGCAGGTCGATGCCCTGGCGGATCAGCGCGTTGAACAGCGTTTGCGGGCGTGGCGCCACCGGCGCGGCTCCTGGGGTTCGACGTGGGACGACCATGGTCGGCCCTGCGCACTTAGCCGGGGATTAACTCGTGTGGTCCGCAGGGCTCGCTGCGCATCGTCCGTCAGGCGGCATTCGGGTTCACCCCTGCCAGCCTGCCCGCGAACCCGTAGGAGCCCGCTTGCGGGCGATGCTCCCCCTCGTTGGCACGAAAAGCATCGCCCGCAAGCGGGCTCCTACACGGGCACGATTAATGGCCCACCTGCACCAGGTTCAACGGCTGGCCATCCGCCCCGCGTACGCCCTGCTGCAACTCGGCCAGCCGGTGGATCGACGGGCACAGTGCCTGGACCTGTGGCCGCAACGCCTGCATGCGCCGTTGCAGCCGTGGCTGCAGTTGCGTGGCCAGGTCCGCTGCCTGGTCGCGCAGGCGCGCGGCTTCGGCAAGGTCGCCGTTCATCGCGGCGGCCAGCGCCTGCTGGCCGAGGTCGGCAGCCACCAGCGGGGCCAGGTCGCCGACGATGCGGTCGGCCAGTTGCTGGGCGGCGTCGCCCTGCCAGTCGTGGGTGCTGTTGCTCTGTGCGATGCGCTGCTCAAGCTGTGCGGCGTGCGTGGCCAGGCGGCGATCGAGTTCGGCCAGCGTCGCCGGCGCCAGCTGCATGCCGGCGGCTTCGTCGTGTACCGCGCGCACGGCCATGTCCACGCCGGCATCCGCCACGGCCCGCACGCGCGGGACCAGCGCCCGCAGTTCGCGCTCGAACAGCACCAGTCGGTCCTGGTCTTCGGCCTTCAGTCGCACCGATTGGCCGTCGGTGCGCAGCGCGCCGTCGCCGACCTGCACGTGAAAGGGCGCCGGTTGCGGGCGGTCGAACAGCAGGCTGTCCGGCTTTACCGTCAGGTCGTAGCTGCTGCTGGCGTGGCAGGTGCCCGCCAGGTCCTGCGCGTGCAGGACCGGCAGGGCGGCGGACAGGATCAGGCTGGCGAACAGGAGCCGCAGGCGCATCGGGGGGTTTTCGTCGCGAAAAGAGACCTCAGCGATACCCGCGCGTGCGTCAACGGCGCCTGAATCGGCTCGCTTCGACCGACCAGGCGACAGGTACTCGCGGCCTAGCGGTGCTTCCGCCGCGCCCCATCCGTAGCCGGAAAGCCCCGGCGGCGCGCAACGAACTGCGCGCGCACCGGCGGCCGGCCCAGTTGCCAGGCCAGCCACAGCAGCAGCGGCACGAGCAGCGCCTTGAAGGCCAGGCCCAGCAGAAAGCTGCGGCGCGCCTGCTCGATCACCAGCAACAGCAACTCCGGCTGCGGCTGCGTCATGGCATGCGTGCGGGCCATGTCGAACTGGTCCCACTGCGCCAGCATCAGGCCGCCGGTGGCCAGCACCCACAGCGCCAGCAGCAAGGCCACCACGCGTAGTGCCGGGCGAGCCCAGGGCTGGCGCAGGATGCCGCCGGCACACACCACGATCACCGCGAAGGTGCCGACCAGGTAGGGCCAGTCGCCATGGCGCAGGTACAGCACGCCGCCAACGGCAGCCAGCAGCAGAACGATCCAGGTGGCTACCCGCCATAGGCCGAAGCGGGATGCGGGCGTGGCATCGACCGCCATCAGGACAAAGCCGCGTGGCGGACGGACGTGAACGACAGGCGGCGCATGGCGGGCTCCATGGAAAGATCCGCCAAAGTCTACGCGCTGGCCGGCGCAGGGTGGGCTTCAATCCACCGCTCTGTGAAGAGTCGGCGGGCTGAAACCCGACCCACGCGCGATGCAGCCTACGGGCGCGAGATGGTGAACTTGCCCACGGACACGCCCAGGTCGATGCCCTGGCCGGTGCCGGTCAGCGCCAGCGAGGTGGTGCCCTTGGTCAGTACCTGCGCGTGGGCGCTCTTGACCACGCCGGCTTCGGCGCCGGCCTGCACGTAGTCGCCGAACACTTCGGCAATGCCATGCACCTTGGTGATCTCGCCCTTGCCGTCAGTGACGCGGAACTTGCCGGCAGTGAGGCCGCCGCCGACCACGCTGATCTTTACCGGCGCGCTCTGGCCGTTGTCGCAGGTGACCGTGCCTGCCCCTTCGGCGTGTTTGTAGATGATCGACCAGCCCTGCAGGTTGTAGCTGAGCTCGCACTTGACCATCGGTTCGGCGGCGCGGGCCGGTGCCGCAGGCCAGGCTGCCAGCGCCATCGTGCCGGCCAGGAACACACTCGCCAATGCAGTGGTGCGCAGGTTCATCGCAGGTCTCCTTCCCCGTCCGGGGCACTGTGAAGCTTCGGTCGAGTCTGCCCCCGCGCGGGTGAAGGAAGCGCCAGCGGTAGCGGCAGCGCGCGTTCACGATCGCCGCGCAGGGGCCTCGCCATGCTTGGTGTCGCACGCAGGTTTCCGGAGGGCCCGATGCATTCGCTGTGGCAATCGACCGTGGAAGTCCTCAAGCGCACCGCCAAGGGCGCGGCCAAGGACGACCTGATGACGCACGCCGCGGCAGTGGCGTTCTACTCGGCGCTGTCGTTCGCCCCGATGCTGGTGCTGCTGTTGTGGCTGGTCGCCTCGCTGCAGCCGGCCTGGCAGGACCAGCTGGTGAGTTCGATCAACAACCTGGTCGGGACGCGCGCGTCGGACGCGGTGAAGCTGGTGATCAACAACGCGGAGGACCGGCCCCAGCTCGGTCATTGGGCCGGCATCATCGGCCTGGCGATCACCCTGATCGGCGCCTCCACCGTATTCGCCCAACTGCAACTGGCGATCAACCGCGTGTGGAACCTGCGCGCGGCGCCACGCAATGCGCTCTTCAGCTGGCTGCTCACGCGCATGCATGCCTTCGGGCTGCTGCTGACGCTGGCCTTCCTGCTGATCGTGTCGCTGGTGGCGAGCACCGCGATCGCGGTGTTCGCGCGCAGCGACACGGCCATGTGGGACGCGCTGGAGGCGATCGTGGCGCTGCTGCTTTTCGGCCTGGTGTTCGCCTCCATCTACAAGGTCCTGCCCGATGCGCAGATCGACTGGCGGGACACGCTGCTGGGCGGTGCGTTCACGGCCATCCTCTTTGCCATCGGCAAGTTCGGCATCAGCCTGTACCTCTCGCACAGCGACGTGGGCGGCGCCTACGGACCGGCCGGCAGCGTGGTGGTGCTGCTGGTGTGGGTGTACTACTCAGTGGTGATCCTGCTGCTCGGCGCCGAACTCACGCAGAACGTGGCGGAGGTACGCGGGGTGCCGATCCGGCCCAACGCACACGCCGAGGTGGAGGCCCCGTGCGACAAGTGACGGGCGCGGCATAATCGGCACCACACGCACGGAGACGCGCCATGTTCAGGTATTCGCTGGTCGGCTACGACGGTTCGCCTTCTTCGCAACGCGCCTTCCAGACCGCGGTGGCGCTGGCACGCTGCGGCCAGGGTCGGGTTCGGGTGGTATCGGTCCTGCAGGTGACCGAGGGCGGCGCCGACGCCTGTGCGCTGATGATGGCCGACTCCAGCGCGCAGCGCGCGCAGGAGCTGCTGGACGAGCTCGTGGCGATGGCGCCGGACGCACGCGACATGATCGACGTGGAAGTGACCCACGGCAGCCCGGGCGACGTGCTGCTCGGGCAGGTCGAGCAGCGCGGCGTGGACCACATCGTGATAGGCCACACCGAGCGCGGCACGCTGGCACGCTGGCTGCTCGGCTCGGTCTCCAGCGACGTGCTGGCGCGCGCGCATGTGCCGGTGACGGTGGTGCCGTAGCAGTTCGCGGGGTCGGGCTGGGTTAATCCGCGCGCGTCACGACACCGTATGCTGTCTGTCATTCGCCCGTCACACGCGCGCCTTGTGCCGCGCCTTCACAGGACATCCGCGTGAGCTACGTCCCTGCCCTGCCCTGGACGCTGGAAACCCTCGACCTGTCGTGCATCGACCGTGCGCGCGTGCGCCACAACGAGGAGTTGTTCTTCCTGCTGTGCAGTTCTTCCTTCGTCGAGAGCGGTTCGGATCTCTACACCCACAACCTGGTTGCCCACTTCAACGGCGACGAGGAACTGCAGACCTGGCTCAGCCAGCACTGGGAGCACGAGGAACTGCAGCACGGCCGCGCGCTGGCCGCCTACGTGCGCACGGTGTGGCCGGAGTTCGACTGGGACAAGGGGTTCGCCGCGTTCTGGACCGAATACGGCGCGGTGTGCACCGCCGAGCAGCTGGAGGACAGCCGCGGGCTGGAGCTGGCCGCGCGCTGCGTGGTCGAGACCGGCACCGCCAGCCTTTACCGCGCGCTGCACGAGATCACCGATGAGCCGGTGCTCAAGCAACTGACCGGCCACATCAAGAGCGACGAGGTGCGGCACTTCAAGTATTTCTACCAGCACTTCCGCCGCTACCGCGAGACCGAGGGGCTGGGGCGGTACAAGGTGTTCCGCGCGGTGCTCAAACGGGTCAACGAGATCCGTAGCGAGGACAGCGACATCGCGCTGCGCCACGTGTTCGAGCAGTGCTACCCGCAGCACAAGGGCGACCGCGAGGCCTTCCGCCGGGTCGCCGGCAAGGCGCAGGACCTGCTGCGCCGGCATATCCCGGCCGAGATGACGGTGAAGATGCTGCTCAAGCCGCTGGACTTCCCGCCACGGCTGCAGGGTGCGCTGGAGAAGCCGCTGGCGAAGCTGGCCGAACGACTCTTCCTCAACTGAGTGCGGACCACCTGCCGGCCGATTTCGCGTGCGAATCAGCCCTGACGCGGTTCGGCCGTCACCTGCCGCTGCTCCTGCTGCAGCGCCTTGAGCTTGTCCAGGTCGACCGGGCGGATCTGCCGGATCGTGCAGGCGAGCTGGCTGCGCCCGGTCACGACCTTGTCGAAGTTGATCGAGACCTGGTTGAGGCTCGAGGTCACGCCGATCGTGTTGGCGTACGGCAGTTCGGTGCAGCCGGGCACGTCCAGCAGCCAGGCTTCCTTCGGCTTGGTGTAGACCGCCACCTGGTCGCTGCCCAGCGGTTCCCACGACCACATCGGCACGAAGAAACTGAAATGGTTGACCGGCGCGCCGGCCGCCTGTGCGTAGGCCGCCTGCCGGTCGGCCATGCGCTGCGCATAGGGGACACTGGAGCAGCCGGCGAACACCAGCGTGGCGACACCGGCCAGCAGGGCACGTTTCAACGACATGGCGCTTCTCCTTGAGTCGACTCGCCCGACCGGTAACGCGTTGATGCCCGATCGGTGCACTGCGTCACTTCTTCTTGGGCAGTGCCTTCCACTTGGCCGGATCGAAGCCACCCACCTCGTAGACCAGGGTTTCCTTCTTCTCGCCGTCGACCAGGGTCACGTCCATGGTGATCTTCTTCGCCTTCTTCATCCGCGCGATGAAATCGTCGTCGTCGCGGATCATCAATGCCGGCTCGCCGGTGGAAGGCGCGAACGCCTTGATGCCGTGCTCCTTGCCGTCGAAGGTGGCGTGGATGGTGCAGTTGCCGCGGCAGACGAAGCCGTGGCCGCCGCCGTAGAGGAACACGTTCTGGCCCCAGTCGGTGTGCCGGCGCAACACCAGCCGCACGCGGTCGTTGCCGGAGGGCTGGCTCGAATAAATGGTGGCGGTCGACTGCGTACCGCCCTGCATGGGCGAGACCTGGTATTGCCACAGTGCGTCGAGCCGGCGCTTCTCGCTCTCTTCCTTCCAGCGCTTCTCGATATCGGGCAGGGTCTGCTGCACTTCCTTCGCCGCGGCACTGTCCGGGTAGCGGTCGAGGATGTCGTGGCCCATGGTCACGGTCATCTCGTCGTTGTGGATGCGGATGAGCTGGCGGTAGGTGTCGAGCTTGCGCGCCGCATCGTCGTTCTGCGCCGAAGCCGCCGGGGCCTGGGCAGCCTGCTCTTGGTCCTGCGAATTGCAGCCGGCCAGGGCCAGCATGCCGCACAGCAGGGCCGCGGAGGAAGGGAAGGGCAGCTTCATCGGGTGCGCTCCAGCACGGGAAAGTCCCTAGCGTGGAACGCGCGGGCGGGCGGTGCAAGCGCAGGCATCCTGCAGGAGTGCACCCGGGCGCGACCGCCATGCACCCCGGTCGCGCACGGGTGCGCTCCTACACCGAACCCAGCTGGGCCGGTGCCGGCTCGCCGAACCGCTCGCGCAGCTGCGCGCGATAACGCCGGCTGCACGGGACGATGGCGCCGTCGCGCAGCTTCAGTCGCGCGTCGCCGGTATCCAGCGGCTCGATCTCCGCCAGGTAGTCGAGGTTCACGACATAGCTGCGATGCACCCGCACGAAACGCGCCGGGTCCAGCCGCTCCTCGATCGCCGCCATGGTGGTGCGCAGCGGATAGTCGCGCCCGCGCACGTGCAGGTTCACGTAGTTGCCGGCCGCCTGCAGCCACTCGACTTCGCGCGCGTTGAGCAGGAACTCCTTGCCGAGCTTGCGCACCAGGAAGCGTTCGGGCCGCTCCACCGGCTCCACCGGCGGGCCCTCGTCGGGGGCCGCCAGCAAGCGTGCCTCGCCGTGCTGGCGCAGCCGCCACAGCCGGTAGAGCACCAGCGCGCCGACGATCAGGAAATAGGTCCGTATGTCCTTGAGGTACTCGTAGCCGAGGTTGAACCACCAGCCGCCCGGGTCGTAGTGCCACCCGATGGCGGCGTACACCAGCGTGCGCAGCAACCACATGCCGGCCACGTGGGCCAGGCTGAACGGCACGCTCGCCAGTGCATGCAGCGGAAGATTGCGCTGCCAGGTATCGAAGCGGACCGGCCAGCGCCGCTCCAGCGCGATCACCCCCGGCAGCAGGGCCAGCAGCACCAGCGCGCTGGTCCATTCCCAGACCCAGGGTTCCCAGGCGGCTGCGCCCGGATGGTCCACGCCCGAGTTGAGGCTGTTGAACAGGGCGTTGAGTACGAAGAAGAAGCTCCACGCCGCGACCTCGAGCGCGCGCCGCCAACGTTGGGAGGAAAGGGATCCGGGCATGGAGGTCATGGGGCGGATTCTACGCAGGGCACCATCCCGGTTCGTCCCTGCGCACCCGCCGTTCATCCCCGCGGCCCCGCGAACGGTCACTTCCGGCGTGATCGGGCCCCGTGTGAGGCCAACACTGGCGCCACTTTCCGACCGGGAGCGCCCCATGAACCGACGCTACGACATCGACGCGCTGCGCGTCCTGGCCTTCGGCCTGCTGATCCTCTACCACGCCGGCATGCTGTACGTAGCCGACTGGGACTTCCACCTCAAGAGCAGCCACCTGGCCGAGTGGCTGCAGTACCCGATGCTGTTCCTGAACCGGTGGCGGATGGAGCTGCTGTTCCTGATCTCGGGCCTGGCCGTGAACTTCATGCGCCGCCGCGGCAGCCTGCTCGGCATGGCAGGCAAGCGCAGCCTGCGCCTGCTGCTGCCGCTGGTCTTCGGCATGGCGGTGGTGGTTCCGATCCAGCCGTACGTGCAGGGCCTGGCCAACCACCTGGTCCAGCCCGGTTTCGGCCGGTTCCTGCTGCGTTACTGGAGCGGCGGTCCGTGGCCGCCGGGCGCGTTCACCGGCTGGCAGTTCGGCGTGACCTGGAACCATCTCTGGTATCTGCCCTATCTGTGGGTCTATACCCTGTTGCTGATCGCGCTGCTGCCGGCGCTGGAGTCACGCGCGGGGCAACGCCTGCGGGCAGCCTGCCTGAAGCTGCGCGGCGCGGCCCTGCTGCTGGTGCCGGCCGTGCCGCTGTTCGCGTGGGATCGCCTGCTCGCCGCACGCTACCCGGTGACCGGCGCGTTGCTGGACGACTGGTACGCCCATGCGATCTACGCGACGGTCTTCCTCTATGGCTACCTGCTGGGGACCGATACCGGGCTCTGGCGCGAGCTGGCGCGCCTGCGCCGCGTCTCGCTGCCGTTTGCGCTCGCCTGCTTCGGGGTCTACCTGGCCGGCATCACGCTGCTCCCCGACACCGCGCCGGCGCTGCTGTGGGAGGTGGTGCATGCGGCGCGCTATGCCTATCTGTGGGCGGCGATCGTGGCCGTGCTCGGCTGGGGACACGCCTGGCTCAACCGTCCGTTCCGCTGGCTGCCGTACGCGCGAGAGGCGGTCTATCCGTGGTACGTGCTGCACCAGAGCGTGCTGCTGTTCGCCGCCTGGCAGCTGATGCCGCTGGGCCTGGGGCCGGTGCTGGAGCCGCTGTCGATCCTGCTGGCGACGATCCTCGGCTGCGCGTTGCTGCACCACGTCGTGATCCGCCCCAGCCGCTGGCTGCGCCCGCTGTTCGGACTGGAGGGCGCACCGGCCCGACGGCCCGGGCGCCCGACCGTGCCTGTGTTGTCCGACGATGTGGCCTGAATGCGCCAGCCGCGCGGGTACGGCTCAGGCGCGCAGTTGGGCGTCGGAGTCCAGGTGCTCGATGCGCTCGATCTGGTCGAACCAGAGGTAGCGCTTCCATTCGGACGTGCCCAGCTGCTCCAGGTGCACCACGCCGTTGCTGCCTTCGTTGCCGTCACCGTCGTAGAACTCCTGCACGGTGGGACGGGCGGCGACCACGCCGTCGCAGGTACTGCCGTCGGCCAAATGCAGGCGCACCCGTGCGCCGTTCTGCAGGTGCTCGACCATGCTGTTGAAGCGGGCGATGGTGGGCTGGTCGGTGTAGACGTGTTCGGCCTGGCGGCCCATGGCCGGTCTCCTGCGGCGGCGATGGGGCGAGGCTAGGGCGGGGGTGGGCAAGTGGTCGTGAAGTCTGCGGCGGGTGTGCCCCTATCCGCCTGTCGGCACCTTCCCCCGTGGAACGGAGGAAGGCTCGATAGGAATGCCCTCGCCGGGTGGAGGTTCGCGCCGCGCACCTGATCCTTCCCCCGTTCCACGGGGGAAGGTGCCCGGAGGGCGGATGGGGGCGCTCGTGCGGGAAGCTCCCCCGCGGCGATAATTCCGCCCTTCAACCCCAGGACACGCCATGCCCACCGACTCGCTGCTCCAGCACCGTGCCTTCGTGCAGTTCTGGTTTGCCCGCATCGCCTCGGGTTTCGGCTTCCAGATGCTCTCGGTGGCGGTGGCCTGGCAGATCTACGCGATCACCGGCCGCGCGCTGGACCTGGGCCTGATCGGCCTGGTGCAGTTCTTCCCCTCGGTGCTGCTGGCGTTGCCGGCCGGCCACGTCGCCGACCAGTTCGAACGCCGGCGCGTGGTGTTGATCGGGCAGATCGTGGAATGGTGCGCGATCGCGGCGCTGGCAGTGCTGAGCTTCACCCATCGCATCCACGAGGCCGTCCTCCTGGCGCTGGTCTTTGTCATCAGCACGGCCAAGGCGTTCGAGTCGCCCTCGATGTCCTCGCTGCTGCCGGCGCTGGTGCCGCCGGCGATCCTGCCGCGCGCGGTGGCGGTGAGCGGCTCGGCCTTCCAGATGGCCATGGTGCTCGGCCCGGCGGTCGGCGGCCTGCTCTATGTGGCCGGTCCGGGCGTGGTGTACGCCACCGCCGCGGGCCTCTACCTGGTCGCCGCCACGCTGATGGCGCAGCTTCGCTACGAACAGGCACCGCCGAAGCGTGAGCCGGCCTCGCTGAAGTCACTGTTCGCCGGCGTGCATTTCATCCGCGAGCGCAAGGACGTACTGGGCGTGATCTCGCTGGACCTGTTCGCGGTGCTGTTCGGCGGCGCCACCGCGCTGCTGCCGATCTTCGCCAAGGACATCCTGCACACCGGCCCGTGGGGCCTGGGCCTGCTGCGCGCGGCGCCGGCGGTGGGCGCGCTGCTCATGTCGTTCGCTCTGGCGCGGCACGACCTGACCCGGCGCGTGGGCATGATCATGTTCGGCTCGGTGGCCGGCTTCGGCGTGGCCACGCTGGTGTTCGCGCTGTCCTCGTGGATGTGGCTTTCGCTGATTGCGCTGTTCGCCGGCGGCGCGTTCGACATGGTCAGCATGGTGATCCGCGGCTCGATGGTGCAGCTGGACACGCCCGATGCGATGCGCGGGCGGGTCAACGCGGTCAATTCGATCTTCATCAATACGTCCAACCAGCTCGGCGAGTTCGAGTCGGGCCTGGTCGCCGCATGGCTGGGCGCGGTCGGTGCTGCCGTGCTCGGGGGCGTCGGCACGCTGGTGGTGGTGGGGTTGTGGATGGCGATGTTCCCGACGCTGCGCCGGCGCCAGAAGCTGCACCTGGAAGCGGAGGCGATCGAGGCGGCCGAGGAGGCCGGCGCCAAGACGCTCTGAGCGCGCTTACCATGGCGCGTCCTCCAGGAGACCATGCCGTGATCGTCACCTCGCCCACCGCCTTCCTCGACGCCTTCGCGGCCCTGCCGCCGCTGCCCGATGCCCAGGCCACGGCGCGTGCGGCTTTCCTGCTCGCGCCGGCGGAGTTCGCGCTGGCCGCCGAATCGGCCAGCGACAACCGCTACATGGATATGGCGCTGGCGGTCGATCCGCTGCGCGCGCTGGCGCAGCACGCCGCACTGGCGCAGGCGCTGCGCGCGGATTGCCCGGTGGTCACCTTCCCGGGCGACGCCAGCACGCCAGATGCGGTGTTTCCCAACAACGTGTTCGCCACCGCGCCGGGGCGGCTGATCGTCGGACGCATGCGCCACGCGGTACGCCAGCGCGAAGCCGGGCGGCGCGACGTGCGGGATTTCTTCACCCAGGTGCTCGGCTACGAGGAAATCGACCTGTCCTGCCGCAACGACTGCGTGGCCGAGCTGACCGGCGCGCTGGTGATCGACCGCGCCCGCGGCGTGGGCTACTGCGGCCTGTCCGAGCGCTGCGACGAGGCCGGCGCGCGGGCCATGCACGAGGCGTTCGGCCTGCGCCTGACCTTCTGCTTCCCGCTGGCCGCCGGCGAATACCACACCAACGTGGTCCTGGCGCTGCTGGCCGGCCGCGCCGCGATCGTGGCGCCGGACGGCTTCGCCGATCCGGCCGTGCCCGCGGCGATCGCCCGCGCCTATGGCGATCGTGCGCTGTGGCTCACGCCAGCGCAGAAGCAGGCCTTCGCGGGCAACGCGATCGCGCTGTCGGACCAGCGCGTGTGGATGAGTGCGGCCGCCGCACGCGCGCTCACCGATGCCCAGCGCCAGGCGCTGGGCGGTTGGGGTTTCCGCATCGGTGCGGTGGAGCTGGACGAGATCGAGAAGGCCGGCGGCAGCCTGCGTTGCTGCGTGGCGGAGATCTTCTAGCTATCCCTGTAGGGCACCTCTAAAAACTACCAAGGGCGTCATTCCCGCGAAAGCGGGAATCCATTTTGCCCTTGGTGGAACAGCAACTTGGATTCCCGCTTTCGCGGGAATGACGCCAGGCAAAGGGGTTATTCGAGGTTCCCTGCAGGAGCGCGGCAGCCCGATGGCGACGCAGCCGTGGTGGCCGACAGTGTGACGAGCGCCGGTGAGCCGCTACGATCGACGGCATGACCACGCCCTTGCCCCTTCTGCGCCTTGCCGGCGCCGCCCTCCTTGCCCTCGCCACCCTGCCCGCCGCGCATGCGGCGGAGGGTCCGCGCATCCAGGTCAGTTTCAGCGCCAGGGCGCACGCGCAGCCGATCACCGGCCGCGTCTACGTGGCGGTCAGCCGCAGTAACGAAACGCCGCCGATCGAGCAGACCGACGTCACCGGCGTGCCGCTGTTCGGCCACGACGTCAGCGCGCTCGCGCCGGGGCAGGTGGCAACCATCGATGCCGGCGACAACGGCGCGCCGCTGACCAGCCTCGCCCAGCTCCCGGCCGGCGACTACTGGATGCAGCCGTTCGTCAACGTCTACACCCAGTTCAGGCGCGCCGATGGCCACACCGTGTGGCTGCACATGGACCAATGGGAGGGCCAGGACTTCAAGCATTCGCCCGGCAATCTCTACGGCAAGCCGGTGAAGGTGCACTACGACCCCGCCGCGCCCACGCCGGTGACACTGGTGGCCGACCAGGTGATCGCGCCGATCCCGTTTCCGAAGGACACGCCCTACGTCAAGCGCTTCCGCATCAAGAGCAAGCTGTTGAGCGCCTGGTGGGGCCAGCCGATCTACCTCGGCGCCACCGTGTTGCTGCCGAAGGACTACGACAAGCACCCGGATGTGCGCTACCCGGTGATCTACGAGCAGGGCCACTTCTCCACCCGCGCACCCGGCGGCTTCGACCATCCGAAGTCGCATTTCCGCGACTACTGGCTGGCCGACGGCACGCCGCGCTACATCATGGTGAGCCTGCAGCATCCCTCGCCCTACTACGACGACTCCTACGCGGTGAATTCGGCCAACGAAGGCCCGTACGACGACGCGATCCACCAGGAACTGCTGCCGGAAATCCAGCAGCGCTTCCGCCTCATCGACCAGCCTTGGGCGCGCATCCTCGAAGGCGGCTCGACCGGCGGCTGGATCGCCATGGCACAGATGATCTTCCACCCGGACTACTACGGCGGCACCTTCGCCTCCTGCCCGGACGCGCTGGACTTCCGCCACCACCAGGTGGTGAACATCTACGAGGACGCCAACGCCTACTGGCTCGACAAGGGCTGGGTGAAGGTCGAGCGCGTGGACACGCGCCAGCCCGACGGCAACGTCGAGGCCATGATGAAGGACGAGAACGGGTACGAGCTGGCGGTGGGCGACCACAGCCGCTCCGGCGGCCAGTGGGACATCTGGGAAGCGGCGTTCGGCCCGGTCGGCGCGGACGGCTATCCGCAGCGCCTGTGGGACAAGCGCACCGGCGTGATCGACCACGACGTCGCGCAGTACTGGAAGCGGCACTTCGACCTGCGCTACCTGCTGGAAACCCATTGGGCCACGCTGGGGCCGAAGGTGACCGACAAGATCCACATCTACGTGGGCGATGCGGACACCTACAACCTCAACATGGGCGTGCGCGCGATGGACGCGTTCCTCAAGAGTGCGCGCGACCCGTCCTTCCGCGGCAGCGTGACCTACCAGCCGATGGCGCCGCACTGCTGGGGGCCGCGCGGCAAGGAACTGATCGAGACGGTGACGCGCTACATCGATGGCCATGCGCCGGCCGGCGCCGATCGCACGAGCTGGCGTTACTGAAGCCGATGATCACCGTCCACCACCTCGACAACTCGCGCTCCCAGCGCATCCTCTGGCTGCTCGAAGAACTGGGCCTGGACTATCGTGTCGAGCAGTACAAGCGCGACCCGAAGACGATGCTCGCGCCGCCCGCGCTGCGCGCGATCCACCCGCTGGGCAAGGCGCCGGTGCTCACCGATGGCGACCTCGTGCTGGCCGAATCCGGCGCGATCATCGAGTACCTGGGCGACACCTACGGCGCCGGCACCCTGATGCCGCCACCCGGCACCGAGGCGCGTCGGCGCTGCAGCTACTGGCTGCACTACGCGGAGGGCTCGGCGATGCCGCCGCTGCTGCTCAAGCTGGTGTTCTCGCGCGTTGCCAAGGCACCGGCGCCGTTCTTCGTGCGGCCGGTGGCGCGCGCCATCGCGACGAAGGTGCAACGGACCTTCGTCAATCCGCAGATCGCGCTCCACCTGGACTACATGGAGGGCGAACTGGGCAAGCACGCCTGGTTCGGCGGCGAGGACTTCAGCGTTGCCGACATCGCGATGAGCTTTCCGCTGGAAGCGGCCAGCGCGCGCGGTGGTCTCGACGCCGGTCGGCCTCGACTGTGGGCCTGGCTGGAGCGCATCCACGCGCGACCGGCCTACCGGCGCGCACTCGAACGCGGTGGCGCGTACCGGCTCGGCTAACGCCCACCTGAACCACGGCGCCTGGCGCGGCGCTATGCAAAGGCGCCCGCCGCCCCTTGTAGGAGCCCGCTTGCGGGCGATGCTCTTGGGCAGTTCCGAAGAACATCGCCCGCAAGCGCCCCCTGCACCCCGGTGGCGGCCACGTTTTCGACGCCCCTCTCACGCCACGGCAGTCAGGCTGGGGCCTCGACGCACAGGAGGCTCCAATGAACCGAACCCGCGATCTTGAGCAGCGCTTCGACGGCGCCAGCGAACGCGTGCGCGACCGCGTCCGCCAGTACGCCTACGGCACCGCCGACACGGCCAACGGCCTGATCGAACGTGGCCGCCGCCTGACCACGCGCCTGGGGCGCCGCAGTTCGGGTTACGGCAAGCAGATCTCGCACATGGCCGAAGACCTGGCCGACGAGGCGAGCTACCAGTATCGCCGCGTGCGCCGCCACGCCAGCCGCCACCCGGTGGCGACCGTCGCCGTGGTCGCCGGCACCATCGGCGCGTTCTTCCTGCTGCGCAAGCTCCTGCGCAGCGACGAGGACTGAGTCGGGACGAGGACTGATACCGGCTGGGGCGACGACGAACGCCGATCGCCCCATCGGGCGTCATTCCCGCGAAAGCGGGAATCCACGGGCTGTGGTGATCCAAGCCAGAATGGATTCCCGCTTTCGCGGGAATGACGTCCGGAGGGCGGTGCAGGTTGGTGACGCCCGAAAACGTGGCGAGTCGTTCCCTTGTCGGGACCCGACGCCAGCTGGGCCCCTTCAACCAAGCCCTTGAAACAGAGCCAAGCCTGCGGCGCTAGGTCGCGATGCCGCCGCGCATGCGCGGTTCCGGCAACGTGGGCGAGTGCGGATCGATCGGCGGCAACTCCGGTTGCTGCGGCCCCGGATTGACCGGATCGCGCGGCCGCTCCGGCGGCGGATCCTGCTGCGGATGTTCCGGCGGCCCGGGCGGGCCGCCCATCGCGATTCCTGCCTGGGGATGGCTGGCGACCGCCGCTTCGGCGGCACTGGGCATGGAGCGGATCATGGAAACCTGCGCGTGGCTGGAGTGGCCCCGAGTATCGGCAACGCTGCGTGCGCGGCACGCGAAAAGCCGGTTCCGCGCGCGCCTCACGGCGGGTCGATGGACAACGACAGTCAGGCGCCGTTAGCCTAGCGCCGTTCCGAGGGGTGTCCTGCGCAGGCAGGGCTGAGATGGCGGCAGCCGGACCCTTTGAACCTGATCCGGGTCATGCCGGCGAAGGGACGGGAATCACAACCAACGCGCTCGCGCGCAGCCCACGCTTGTCGTCGCCCCGGATCTCCCCGTCACCGAAGGAGGAGATCCCATGCCATCCAGCACGCCACACGCGGCCACACCGGCCGACGTCACCACCGGGCCCATCCGCGGCTCGCACAAGGTCTACCGTTCCCCACCCGCGCAGCCGCAGCTGCGCGTACCGTTCCGGCGCGTGACGCTGTCCGATCCGGCCGAGCCGCCGCTGGACCTGTACGACACCTCCGGCCCCTACACCGACCCGCACGCGCACATCGACCTGGCCGCCGGACTGCCGGCGGTGCGCGAGGCGTGGCTGGCGTCGCGCGGGCTGGACGAGGAAGCGGCCATCGCTGCCCCGCGCGACACCCTCGCGCCCTGCCCCGCGCCGCATCGCGTGCGCCGCGGCCGTGCGGACCGCGCGGTCACGCAACTGGAACATGCCCGCGCCGGGAAGATCACCGAGGAGATGGCCTACGCCGCCTGGCGCGAAAACCTCGGCCGTGAGGTGCCGGCCACGGGTGACGCATCCGGCCGGATCACGCCCGAATGCGTGCGCGAGGAGATCGCCCGCGGCCGCGCCATCCTGCCGGCCAACCTCAACCACCCGGAGCTGGAGCCGATGGTGATCGGTCGCCGCTTCCTGGTGAAGGTCAACGCGAACATCGGCAATTCCGCCGTGGGTTCGGGCGCGGCCGAGGAAGTGGAGAAACTGGTGTGGGCGATCCGCTGGGGCGCCGACACGGTGATGGACCTTTCCACCGGCCGCGACATCCACGCGATCCGCTCCTGGATCCTGCGCAACGCGCCGGTGCCGGTGGGCACCGTGCCGATCTACCAGGCGCTGGAGAAAGTCGACGGCGATCCGCTCAAGCTCAGCTGGGAGGTGTTCCGCGACACCCTGATCGAGCAGGCGCAGCAGGGCGTGGACTACTTCACCATCCACGCCGGCGTGCGCCTGGCGCACGTGCCGCTGACCGCGCGCCGCGTCACCGGCATCGTCAGCCGCGGCGGCTCGATCATGGCGCGCTGGTGCCTGGCCCATCACCGCGAGAATTTCCTGTACGAGCGCTTCGCCGAGATCTGCGCGATCTGCCGTACCTACGATGTCTCGCTGTCGCTCGGCGACGGTCTGCGCCCCGGCTCGATCGCCGACGCCAACGACGCGGCGCAGTTCGCCGAGCTGGACACGCTGGGCGAGCTGACCCGCATCGCCTGGTCGCACGGTTGCCAGGTGATGGTCGAGGGGCCGGGCCACGTGCCGATGGACCGCATCGCCGAGAACATGGAGCGGCAACTGGCCGCCTGCAGCGAGGCGCCGTTCTACACGCTCGGGCCGCTCACCACCGACATCTCGCCCGGCTACGACCACATCACCTCCGCGATCGGCGCGGCGATGATCGGCTGGCTGGGCACCGCGATGCTCTGCTACGTCACGCCGAAGGAGCACCTGGGGCTGCCCGACCGCGACGACGTCAAGGCCGGGGTGATCGCCTACCGCATCGCCGCGCACGCGGCGGACCTGGCCAAGGGCCACCCGGCCGCGCGGCGGCGCGACGACGCCCTGTCGCGTGCGCGCTTTGCCTTCCGCTGGGAAGACCAGTTCGCGCTGGCGCTGGACCCGGACACCGCGCGCGCCTACCACGACCGCACGCTGCCGAAGGAGGCGCACAAGCTGGCCCACTTCTGCTCGATGTGCGGGCCGAAGTTCTGTTCGATGAAGATCTCGCAGGACCTGCGCGACGATGCCCGGGCGCTCGAAGGCATGGCGCAGAAGTCACGCGAGTTCACCGCCGGCGGAGGTGCGCTGTATGTCCGGCAGCCGTGAACATGCCAGCGTGGCGGTGATCGGCGCGGGTGTGGCCGGGCTCACCGCGGCGCTGGCGCTGGCCGAACGCGGCGTAGGGGTGCGCGTGTACGAGCGTGCCGCGGCACTGGGGGAAGGCGCCTGCTCCTGGCAGGCCGGCGGCATGCTGGCGCCCTGGTGCGAGCGCGACGGCGCCGGGACGGAGCTCACCGCGCGCGGCGAGGAGGCGCTCGCCTGGTGGCCACGCCACCATCCCGGCACGGTGCAGCGCGGCACCCTGGTGGTGGCGCACGCGCGCGACCGCGGCGAGCTGGAACGGCTGGCCCGACGCAGCGGCGCCGGCCAGTGGCTCGATGGCGAGGGCATCGCGGCGCTGGAGCCTGCGCTCGGCGGCCGCTTCGGGCACGGACTGTGGTTCGCGCGCGAGGCGCACCTGGACCCGCGCGAGGCCCTGCGCTCGCTCGTCGCCGCGCTGGATACGCACGGCGTCCCGATCCAGTTCGGCGCCGACGTGCAAGCCGAGGACCTGGTCGCCAACGCGGTGATCGACTGCCGCGGCCTCGCCGCGCGCGATGCCTTGCCCGGGCTGCGCGGCGTGCGCGGCGAGACGCTGCTGCTGCACACCGCCGAGGTCGCGTTCCGGCGGCCGGTGCGGTTGCTGCATCCGCGCCACCCGCTCTACCTGGTGCCGCGCGCGGACGGCCGGCTGCTGCTCGGCGCGACCGTGCTGGAAAGCGACCACGCCGGGCCGGTCACCGCCCGTGCCACGATGGAACTGCTCAACGCGGCCTGGTCGCTGCACCCGGCGCTGGCCGAGGCGGCGATCGTGGAACTGGGCGTGGGCGTGCGTCCGGCGCTGCCGGATCACCTGCCGTGCCTGCGCACGCAGGGCCGCATCACGCGCTTCAACGGCCTCTACCGGCACGGCTTCCTGCTGGCGCCCTGGTACGCGCAGACGCTGGCCCGGCAGCTGTTCCCCGCGCAGGAGGCCTGCGCATGAACCTCACCGTCAATGGCGAGGCGCATGCGCCGGCGCCTGACCTGGCCGCGCTGATCGAGCAACTGGGGCTGGCTGGCACGCCCGTCGCCACCGCGCTCAACGGCCGCTTCGTTCCCGCCACGGCACGCGCGACGACGCCGCTCGCCGAGGGCGATCGCGTCGAAGTGCTCGCACCCATGCAAGGAGGCTGACATGGACCTGTTAGAACTCTACGGCCGCCCGTTCCACTCGCGGCTCCTGCTGGGCACCGCGAACTATCCCTCGCCGGAGCGGCTGGCCGCCGCGGTGCGTGCGGCGCGGGCGCAGATCCTCACCGTATCGCTGCGCCGCACCGCGGCCGGCGGCGAGGCGTTCTGGCAGCAGGTACGCGCGCTCGGCACGCAGGTGCTGCCCAACACTGCCGGCTGCCACGGCGTGCGCGAGGCGGTGACCACCGCACAGATGGCGCGCGAGCTGTTCGGCACGCGGTGGATCAAGCTCGAAGTGATCGCCGACGACGACACGCTGTGTCCCGACGTGGTCGGTCTGGTGGAAGCCGCGCGCCTGCTCGTGGCCGAAGGCTTCGAGGTGTTCCCCTACACCACCGACGACCTCGGTGTGGCCGCGCGGTTGCTTCAGGCCGGTTGCCGCGTGCTGATGCCCTGGGCCGCACCGATCGGCAGCGCCCGCGGCCTGTCGCACACGCCCGGCCTGCGTGCGTTGCGCGCGCGCTTTCCGGACGTACCGCTGATCGTCGACGCCGGCCTCGGCCTGCCCTCGCACGCGGCGGCGGCCATGGAGCTGGGTTACGACGCGGTGCTGCTCAACACGGCGGTGGCGCAGGCCGGCGATCCGGAAGCGATGGCCTGCGCGTTCGCGCAGGCGGTGGCGGCCGGACGCACGGCTTACCTCGCCGATCCGGTCGCACCGCGCGACATGGCCGTGCCTTCCACGCCGGTGTTCGGCCAGGCGGTGCTGGCATGAGCCGGCTGCCGCGGTTCTATCCGGTGGTGGACAGCGCCGTGCTGGTGCGCGCGCTGATCGGCGCCGGTGCGCGGCTCATCCAGTTGCGCATCAAACAGGCCGACGACGCCCGGCTGCGGCGGGAGATCGCCGACGCGCTCGCTGCCTGCCGGCGACACGGTGCGCTACTGGTGGTCAACGATCATTGGGAACGGGCGATTGAACACGGCGCCGACTTCGTGCACCTGGGCCAGCAGGACCTCGATGAGACCGACCTTCCCGCGCTGCGCCGCCACGGCCTGCGCCTGGGCCTGAGCACGCACGATCACCACGAGCTGGCGCGCGCGCTGGCCGTACGGCCGGACTACGTCGCGCTCGGACCGATCTGGCCGACCGCGCTCAAGGCGATGCCGTGGGCGCCGCAAGGCGTGGCGCGGATCGGCGAATGGAAGCGCGCCGTCGGCGCGCTGCCGCTGGTGGCGATCGGCGGCATCACGCTCGAACGCGCGCCCGCCTGCCTCGCCGCCGGCGCGGACGTCGTGGCGATGGTCGGCGACGTGGTCCGCCACGCCGATCCACCCGGCCGCGCGCAGGCCTGGCTCGACGCACTCGGGAGCCCGGCATGAACGCGCGCTACCGCACCCAGATGCGCCTGCCGCAGGTCGGCGAGCAGGGCCAGGCGCGGCTGGCCGGCGCGCACGTGCTGGTGGTCGGCGCCGGCGGACTCGGGTGCGCGCTGTTGCCCTGGCTGGTGGGCGCCGGCGTGGGCCGCGTCACGGTGATGGACCCGGACACGGTGGAGCTGCACAACCTGCATCGCCAGCCGCTCTATCGCATGAGCGACCTCGGTCGGCCGAAGGCCCGCGCGGCCTGCCTGGCGCTGGGCGAGCTCAACCCCGAAACGCGCCTGCGCGCGCGCCTCGAAGCACTCACGCCGGCCAACGCGGGGGAACGGGTGGCCGCCGCCGACGTGGTACTCGACGCGGCCGATACCGTCGCCGTCACCTACACCCTGAGCGACGCCTGCCTGCGCCTCGGCCGGCCGCTGGTGAGCGCCTCGGCGCTGGGCCTGGGCGGCTACGTGGGCGTGTTCTGCGGCGGCGCGCCGAGCTATCGCGCGGTATTTCCGCAGCTGCCCACGCACGGCGGCGACTGCGACAGCGCCGGCGTGCTGGGGCCGGTGGTCGCGCTGCTGGGCGCCTTGCAGGCGCAGTTCGCGCTGGCCTTGCTGCTCGACCTTTCGCCTTCGCCGTCGGGCCGGTTGTTCAGCTGGGATGCGCGGCGCCTGCGCTTTGGCGGGTGTGGCTTCGAGGGCGCGGCCGAGCCCTCGCGGGCGGTGCCGTTCATTGCGGTTTCCCAGGTGCTCGACACCGATCTGGTGCTCGACCTGCGCGGCAGCGAAGTGCCCGTCTCTGCACTGCCGCAAGCCTTGCGCCTGACGATGGACGAGCTCCCCGCCCGCGTGCCGACGTTGCCGCACGGACGGCGCATCGTGCTCGGTTGCCGCACTGGCCTGCGTGCGGCGCGCGCGGCGGCGCTGCTGTCGCACCATGGTCACGACACGCTGGCATTGCTCGCCTTCGGCGAACCGGGCTGGCCCGCGTGAGCGCAAACGTACTGGCCATCGGCGGCACCGACCCGAGCGGCGCAGCCGGCCTGTGCGCCGACCTCAAGACCTTCGCCGCGCTGGGTGTCTATGGCATGGCCGTGGTCACCGCCGTCATCGCGCAGAACGGCCAGGCCGTGCACCGCGTGCAGCCGGTCGCGCCGGCGCTGGTCGCCTCCCAGCTCGATGCCGTGTTCGAGGACGCGCGCGTGGACGCGGTGAAGATCGGCATGCTCGCCACCGCGCCGATCGCACGCGCGGTCGCGGCACGCCTGCGGCATCACCGCGCGCCGCGCGTCGTGCTCGACCCGGTGCTTGCCGCCAGCGTGGGCACGCCGCTGCTCGCGGACGACGCCCTCGCCGTACTGCGCGATGAGTTGCTACCGCTGGCCAGCGTGCTCACGCCCAACCTCGCCGAGGCCGCCACGTTGCTCGGCGAGGCGCCCGCCATCGACCTGGACACGATGCGCGCCAGCGCTGCCCGGCTGCACGCGCACGGGCCGGCATGGGTGCTGCTCAAGGGCGGTCATCTTCCCGGTCCGCGCAGTCCCGACGTGTTGTCTGGCATCGATGGCCTGCATGTGTTCGATGCACCGCGGCTCACCGTGCGCGGTGACCGCGGCACCGGCTGCACGTTGGCCTCCGCCATCGCCGCGCTGCTTCCCACGCATCCGGTGCCCGCGGCGGTGGGGGCGGCCAGGCGCTACCTGAGGCAGGCGCTTGGCGCCAGTGGGGAGCTGTCGGCGGGACAAACCCGCGGACCGTTGCAGCACGCCGTGCAGTGGGCGCCACGGGCGGTTGGCAGTGAAGCGGGCTGAGACGGTACGGGCCAACACCACGCGCCACGGGTAAGCTTGGCCGTCACCCGCCCGACCGCCCCTGCATGCCCCCCAAGAGCATCACCTTTCACCATCCGATCGCCTTCTGGGCCGGCTGCCTGTGCGTGATTGCCGGCGTGCTGGCGCACCTGCCGATGCTGGCGATGGCCGCGCCGATGCACTACCGCCTCGCCGGCATGCCGATGGACAACCTGATGCTCACCGGCATGGCACTGGTGCCGCTGGGTGTGCTGCTGTCGGGCTACGGCCTGATGCCGCGGCTGGCGCAGATGCGCCGCACGCTGCACGCCGACGCCAGCCCGCTGCCCTTCCACGTGGCCGACCACGTGCCGCTCAACCGCGAGCACTGGAAACTGGTGGGCGTACTGACGCTGGCGCTTGCGGTGGACGTGATGAAGCCGGCGACGATCGGCTTCGTGATGCCGGGCCTCTCGGCCGAGTACGGCATCAGCGGGGCCACCGGCGGCCTGCTGGCGTTGTCGGCGCTGATCGGCACCACGGTCGGCTCGGTCGTCTGGGGACGCCTCGGCGACCTGTTCGGCCGGCGCGCCACGATCCTGCTTTCGGCGCTGATGTTCATGGGCACCTCGATCTGCGGCGCGATGCCTTCGTTCGGCTGGAACCTGGTGATGTGTTTCATGATGGGCGCCGCTGCGGGCGGCATGCTGCCGATCACCTTCACGCTGATGGCCGAAACCATTCCCACCGCGCACCGCGGCTGGTTGCTGGTGGCGCTCGGCGGCGTGGGCACCTCGGCCGGTTACCTGCTGGCGTCGGGCGCGGCGACGCTGTTCGAGCCCGCCTACAGCTGGCGTGCGTTGTGGCTGCTCAACCTGCCCACCGGCGCGCTGATCGTGCTGCTCAACCGCTACATCCCCGAGTCACCGCGTTTCCTCGCGCTGGCCGGACTGGAGGCGCAGGCGCGCGACGTGTTGCTGAAGTTCTCCGGCAACCAGCCGCCGGTGCGCGAGGTCGCTCCGCCGCCGGCGGGGATCCAAGTGCACGGGGCCGAGCGGGTCGGCATGCGCCAGCTGCTGCGCGGGCGTCATGCGGCCATCACCTGGGGGCTGATGGTCTGCGCGGTGGCCTGGGGGTTGGCCAATTTCGGCTTCCTGCTGTGGCTGCCGGCGAACCTGGTGAAGCTCGGCATCGATGCGCAGGCGAGTGCCGCGTTGCTGGCGCGCTCGGCGGTGCTCGCATTGCCGGGGATCGCCGTCGTGGTTGCCTGCTACCAGCGCTGGAGCAGCATCCGCACGCTGGTGCTTTTCATCGGGCTGACGGCGGCGTCGCTGTTGCTGTTCTTCGCGATCGGGGCGATGGGCTTGCGTTCGAACGCGCTGACCACGGCCGCCACGGTGGCGCTGCTGCTGAGCATCAGCGGCGTGATTGCCACGCTGATTCCCTACGCGGCGGAAATCTACCCGGTGCACCTGCGCAGCACCGGCTCTGGCCTGATCGCCGGGGGCTCCAAGCTGGGCGGCATTTTGGGGGCGCTGCTGGGTGTGTTCGGGTTGTTCGAGCATTTCATGCTATCGGCGCTGCTGATTGCGCTGCCGATGGGGCTGGCGGCGTGGCTGCTGGTGCGGCGCGGGATCGAGACGCGCGGGCATGGACTGGAGACGATCCAGCAGGTGTTGTCAGAGTAGGCTGGGGGCACACGTACGCCTTCGCGTGGCGAGCTTTTCGTGCGCTCGCGAAGCGCTGCTTATCCGCATTGCATGTCTTCTCGCGACTGGTCCGCCTGCGGCAGGCTTCCGTTCGCGCGCCGGCTGCTCCCTCTCCCCTCCGGGGTAGAGGGTTGGGGTGAGGGGCCGGGGCTCGCGGGGATGTTTCGTTCGGAGGGTGCTTTGGTTGTCGCCCTTGCGTGGCTTCTCCGCGACTTGGCTCGCCTGCCGCGGGCTTCCGATCGCCTGACGGCGCTCGGGGCACTTTCTTTGCTGGCCCAAAGAAACTATCCAAAGAAATGGCCTGCTAAACACGGGGTGGCTAAAAGCTAGGTGTCACTTCGCCTTGCTGGGTCAGTCACCTGCTCTTAGAGGAGCTGCCGCCGCTATACCGCGGGCGCTCGGAAGCTGAGGCAGGAAGAGCGCGCGGTTGTGCACGTCCGCCGCACTCTGCTCCCTCTCCCCCCCGGGGAGAGAGTTGGGGTGAGGGGCCGGGGCTCGCGGGGATGTTTCGTCCGGAGGGTGCTTTTGGTTGCCGCCCTTGCGCGGCCTCCCCGCGACTGGGCTCGCCTGCCGCGGGCTTCCGATCGCCTGACGGCGCTCGGGTCACTTTCTTTGCTGGCCCAAAGAAAGTAACCAAAGAAATGGCCTGCTAAGCACGGGGTGGCTAAAAAGCTAGGTGCCTATGCGCTTTGCTTGGTCAGTCACCTGCTCTTAGAGGAGCTGCCGCCGCTTTACCGCGGGCGCTCGGGAGCTGAGGCCAGGGAGGCAATCCAGCGGGTTGGTTGGTATCGGCTCGTTGGCTTTCTCGCTCGCGAAGCGGACATTCGGCGTTGGTTGCCCGTAGGGCTGGCAATCACGAAGCGAAATCAACAGCGTGCCTTCGAGCCAAGAGGTCATGCCGTTGAGCCAGAGCCACCGGCCGCTCTGAAGTCGCCATCGGTAGCAGCCCCATGTCGCCGCAAGCCCTCCCTTGCCCCAACTCCCGAGCGCCCGCGGTAAAGCGGCGGCAGCTCCTCTAAGAGCAGGTGACTGACCAAACAAAGCGAGGCGGCACCTAGCTCTTATCTCTCACCGGGCTTAGCAGGCCATTTCTTTTGGTTACTTTTCTTTGGGCCAGCAAAGAAAAGTGACTCGAGCGCCGGCAGGCGATCGAAAGCCCGCGGCAGGCGAGCCAAGTCGCAGGGAGGCCGCGCAAGGGCGACAACCAAGGCACCGTCCGGACGAAACATCCCCGCGAGCCCCGGCCCCTCACCCCAGCCCTCTTCCCGGAGGGGAGAGGGCGCAACGCGCGGCGAACGTGCACACGCGCGAGCTCCTCCTGCCTCAGCTCCCGAGCGCCTGCGGTAAAGCGGCGGCAACTCCTCTAAAAGCAAGCGACCCACCAAGCAAGGCGAGGCGAGGCGCGCCCAGCTCTTATCCCTCACCAGGCTAGGCAGGCCAATTCTTTGGTTACTTTCTAAGGGCCAGTAAGAAAAGTGACCCGAGCGCCGACAGGCGCTCGGAAGCCCGCCGCAGGCGAGCCAAGTCGCGGAAAGGCCACGCCCGCGAGCCCGGCCTTCACCCAACCCTCTCCCCGGCGGGAGAGGGCGAGCCCGCCCCCTCTCGAAAAAGAGCAGCTTGAGGCGGTCAGACCGTCAGCGGATTCGGCTTGTCCGCGTCGAGCTTGTATTCCTTGATCGCGCGCGCCACGTCCTTGGCATTGACCAGGCCGTCCTTCGCCAACGCCGCCAACGCCGCGTGGGCGATCCAGTAGCGGTCGACCTCGAAGAAATCACGCAGGTGCTCGCGCGTGTCCGAACGACCGTAACCGTCGGTGCCCAGTACGGTGTAGCGCATGCCATCCGGCATGAAGGCGCGGATCTGGTCAGCGTACTCGCGCACGTAGTCGGTCGCCGCGACCGCCGGGCCGGAGCGCCCCTGCAGCAGTTGCGTGACATACGGCAGGCGCTGCTCGGCTTCCGGATGCAGGCGGTTCCAGCGTTCGGCGTCGAAACCATCGCGGCGCAGCTCGGTGAAGCTCGGGCAGGACCAGATGTCGGCGGCGACACCGAAGTCCTTCTCCAGCAGCTCGGCCGCCGCGATCACCTCGCGCAGGATGGTGCCCGAGCCCAGCAACTGCACGCACGGCGCCTTGGCCTTCTTGCCCTTGCCGTTGCCCTGGCCGACGCCCGAGTCGCGGAACAGGTACATCCCCTTGATGACGCCCTCCTCGCAACCCTTGGGCAGATCCGGGTGCTCGTAGTTCTCGTTCATCACGGTGATGTAGTAGTACACGTCCTCCTGCTCCTGCAGCATGCGGCGGGTGCCGTCCTGCAGGATCACCGCGACCTCGTAGGAGAAGGTCGGGTCATACGACTTCACGTTCGGGATCACGCCCGACATCAGGTGCGACTGGCCATCCTCGTGCTGCAGGCCCTCGCCGTTGAGCGTGGTGCGGCCGGACGTGCCACCCACCAGGAAACCGCGCGCGCGCATGTCGCCGGCGGCCCAGGCCAGGTCGCCGATGCGCTGGAAGCCGAACATCGAGTAGTAGATGAAGAACGGCAGCATCGGCTGGTTGCTGATCGAGTAGCTCGACGCCGCGGCCATCCAGGCGGCCATGCCGCCAGCCTCGCTGATGCCTTCCTGCAGCACCTGGCCCTTCTGGTCCTCGCGGTAGTACAGCAGCTGGTCGGCATCCTGCGGCCGGTACTTCTGGCCGAACGGCGCGTAGATGCCGATCTGCCGGAACATGCCTTCCATGCCGAAGGTGCGTGCCTCGTCGGCGACGATCGGCACCACGCGCGGACCGATCGCCTTGTCGCGCAACAAGAGGTTCATGCCGCGCACCAGCGCCATGGTGGTGGAGATCTCGCGATCGCCGGTGCCCTTGGTGATCTGTTCGAATGCCGACAGCTCCGGCGCCTTCAGCGCCACGTCGGTCTTGCGGCGGCGCTGCGGCAGGAATCCACCCAGCGCGCGGCGGCGCTCGAGCATGTATTCGACTTCCGGCGAATCCTTGCCCGGGTGGTAGTACGGCACCTCATCGAGCTTGTCGTCCGGCACCGGCACGTTGAAGCGGTCGCGGAAGGCGCGGATCGAATCGGTGTCGAGCTTCTTCTGCTGGTGGGTCGGGTTCTGTGATTCGCCCGAGCCCAAGCCCATGCCGTAGCCCTTGACGGTCTTGGCCAGGATCACCGTCGGCATGCCCTTGGTGTTCACCGCCGCGTGGTAAGCCGCGTAGACCTTGTGCGGGTCGTGGCCGCCGCGGTTGAGGCGCCAGATGTCATCGTCGGACAGGTTGGCGACCATCTCGCGGGTCTGCGGGTACTTGCCGAAGAAATGCTCGCGCGTATAGGCGCCACCGAAGGCCTTGCAGGCCTGGTACTCGCCGTCGAGCGTTTCCATCATGAGCTTGCGCAGCACGCCGTCGTTGTCGCGCGCCAGGAGCGGATCCCAGTAGGAACCCCAAATCACCTTGATCGCGTTCCAGCCGGCGCCACGGAAGACGCCTTCCAGTTCCTGGATGATCTTGCCGTTGCCGCGCACCGGGCCATCCAGGCGCTGCAGGTTGCAGTTGATCACGAACACCAGGTTGTCCAGGCCCTCGCGGCCGGCCAGCGAAATCGCGCCGAGCGACTCGGGCTCGTCGCACTCGCCGTCGCCCATGAAGCACCAGATCTTGCGGTCGGTCTTGGGCATCAGGCCGCGGTGTTCGAGGTACTTCCAGAACTGCGCCTGGTAGATCGCCTGGATCGGACCCAGGCCCATCGACACGGTCGGCACCTGCCAGTAGTCGGGCATCAGCCACGGATGCGGGTAGGACGACAGGCCGCGGCCCTTGCCGACCACTTCCATGCGGAACAGGTCCAGCTGCGACTCGTCGATGCGGCCTTCCAGGAACGAACGGGCGTACACGCCGGGGCTGGAGTGACCCTGGTGGAACACCAGGTCGCCGGGGTGCTCGGCCGACGGCGCGCGCCAGAAATGGTTGAAGCCGACGTCGTACAGCGTGGCGGAGGAAGCAAAGCTGGCAATGTGACCGCCGAGCTCGCCGGGCTTGCGGTTGGCGCGCACCACCATGGCCATCGCGTTCCAGCGGATCAGCGAACGGATACGCCATTCCATCGCGGCGTCGCCGGGGCTCTTGGCCTCCTGGCTGGGGGCGACGGTGTTGACGTATTCGGTGGTCGGATCGAACGGCAGGTAGCCGCCGGAGCGCCGCGTGGAATCGACCATGCGCTCGAGCAGGTAATGCGCGCGCTCGGTGCCGTCGTGCTGGATGACCGCGTTGAGCGAGTCGACCCACTCGCGGGTTTCGGTGGGGTCGATATCCTGGTTCAGGATGTCATCGAACTGATCCATGAAGCTTCTCCGCGGCGCCGGGCGCCTGATGTATTCGACGTGTGGGGAGCCCCCGATTCTAGCTTTCGGGGTGCAGTGCCGCCACATGAGGCCCCGGCGGGTTGGCCGGGATGCGTCGGCCGGCATCTGTCGGTGCATGCGGGCACGGGTGGGCGCGCACAGGTGCGCTCCTACAGGGAACCGCGGGCGTCGGGGGCGCGGCACGCCCCCGTGCGGGGCCTAGCGCATGCTGCGCCAGGCCTCGGCTCCGGGCATGCGCCCGGCGGCGCGGATCTGCGCATCCACCGCCGCGAGCGCGGTCATGTTGACCACGCGGCGCACGGTCGAGGCCGGGGTGAGGATGTGCGCGCTCTTGTCCACGCCCATCAGAATCGGGCCGATCGCCACGCCGCCGGTCATCACCTTGACCATGTTGTAGACGATGTTGGCCGCGTCCAGGTTGGGCAGCACGAACAGGTTGGCGCGCCCGGCGAGCGTGCTGTTGGGGAAGATGCGCTGGCGCAGCGCCTCGTCCCAGGCGGTGTCGGCCTGCATCTCGCCGTCGATTTCCAGCCGCGGCGCGCGCTCGCGGATCAACTGGTAGGCGCGGCGCATCTTGGCCGCGCTCGGGTTGTCGTGGCTGCCGAAGTTCGAATGCGAAAGCAGCGCGACCTTCGGCTCGATGCCGAACAGCTTCAGGCGGTAGCTCGCCTGCAGCGTGGCCTCGGCGATCTGCTCGGCGGTGGGGTCGACCTGCACGTGGGTGTCGACGAAGAACCAGGCGCCCAGGTCGTTGATCACGCCGGACATGGCCGAGGTGCACTGCACGCCCGGGTCCAGCCCGAACACGCTGCGCAGGTAGCCGAGCTTCTTGTGGTAGCGCCCGACCAGGCCGCAGATCATCGCGTCGGCCTCGCCACGCTCGACCATCAGCGCGGCGATCAGCGTGGGGCGCGAGCGCAAGAGGTTCTTGGCCGCCGCGGGGGTCACGCCGCGGCGTTCGGTCAGCGCGTGGTACTGCTGCCAGTAGTCGTTGAAGCGCGGGTCGTCGTTGATGTTGGTGAGCTCGAAATCCACGCCCTCGCGGATGCGCAGGCCGAGGCGTTCGATGCGCTGGGCGATCACGTCCGGGCGGCCGATCAGGATCGGGAAGGCAAGCTTCTCGTCGATCACCGTCTGCACCGCGCGCAGCACGGTTTCTTCCTCGCCCTCGGCGTAGACCACGCGCTTGAGATCGGTGCGCGCGCGCTCGTAGACCGGCTTCATCAGCAGGCTGGTGCGGTAGATGAACTGGCCGAGCTTCTCGCGGTAGGCGTCCATGTCCTCGATGGGACGGGCGGCCACGCCCGAATCCATCGCCGCCTGCGCCACCGCCGGCGCCAGCATCACCAGCAGGCGCGGATCGAACGGTCGCGGGATCAGGTACTCGGCGCCGAACGAGGGCACCTCGCCACTGTAGGCACCCGCCAGATCGGAGGCTTCCATCCGGGCCAGTTCCGCGATGGCGCGCACGCAGGCGAGTTTCATCGCCTCGTTGATGCCGGTGGCGCCCACGTCCAGCGCGCCGCGGAAGATGTACGGGAAGCACAGCGCGTTGTTGACCTGGTTCGGATAGTCCGAGCGGCCGGTGGCGACGATGCAATCCGGGCGCACGCGCTTGGCGTCTTCCGGCAGGATCTCGGGGTTGGGGTTGGCCAGCGCCAGGATGACCGGCTTGTCGGCCATGGTGGCGACCATCTCCGGCTTGAGGATGCCGCCCGCCGAGAGACCCAGGAACACGTCCGCGCCCGCCACGATCTCGGCGAGCTCACGCTTGTCGGTGTCGCGCGCGTAGCGCGCCTTGTCCGGGTCCAGGCCCTGGCGGCCGGTGTGGATCACGCCCTCGCGGTCGAACGCGAGGATGTTCTCCGGCTTCACGCCCAGCGCCACCAGCATGTCCAGGCAGGCGATGCCGGCCGCGCCGGCACCGGTGGTGGCGAGCTTGATGTCGCCGATGTCCTTGCCCACCACCGCCAGGGCGTTGAGCACCGCCGCGCCGACGATGATCGCGGTGCCGTGCTGGTCGTCGTGGAACACGGGGATGTTCATCCGCTCGCGCAGCTTGCGCTCGACGATGAAGCACTCCGGCGCCTTGATGTCTTCGAGGTTGATGCCGCCGAAGGTCGGCTCCATCGCGGCGATGATGTCGACCAGCTTGTCCGGATCGCGCTCGTTCAACTCGATGTCGAACACGTCAACGCCGGCGAACTTCTGGAACAGCACGCCCTTGCCTTCCATCACCGGCTTGCCGGCGAGCGGGCCGATGTCGCCCAGGCCCAGCACCGCGGTGCCGTTGGTAATCACCGCCACCAGGTTGCCGCGCGCGGTCATCTGGCTGGCGGCCTGCGGGTTCTCGACGATTGCCTCGCAGGCGTAGGCCACGCCGGGCGAGTAGGCCAGCGCCAGGTCCCGCTGGGTCACCATCGCCTTGGTCGCGGTGACCTTGATCTTGCCGGGGCGGGGATGGCGGTGGTACTCGAGCGCGGCGTGGCGCAGGTCGTCGGGATGGGCCATGGGCGGCGGCTTTTTCTGCGAGGGGAAGCGGTCTTACATGGTAGCAGGCGGGTTGCCGGTCGGGCCCCGTCGGGATGGCATGGCCGGTTGCCCGCAATCCCTGTAGGAGCGCACCTGTGCGCGACCGTGGTGCATGGCGGTCGCGCACAGGTGCGCTCCTACAGATGCCGCGGCCGCGTCCCTACAGCCGCAGGTTCAGCTCGTCGGCCTGCACCTGGCCCATGTGGATGCCGTTGACGAACAGCGAGAACGCGAGCTTGCCGGCCAGGCCATGCACGCGCTGCATCCAGGGCGGGAGCCAGCGCGGCGGCAGCAGGGTGCCGGCCTCGAAGTGCGGCTGCAGGGTGATCACGTCGTGCAGCGCCAACTTGCCGGCGAACAGGTAGCGCAACAGGTCCATGCGTTGCTGCTTGAACGCCCAGCGGAAGAAGGTGTGCACGGTGAGCAGGCCGGACAGGTAGACGTTGTCCTTGGCGAACGCCGCGCCCCCGGTCAGCGGCACACCCCGGAACACCCGCTGCGCCGAGTGGAAGCTGTCGGCCGCGCCCTGCCCGCAGTGGCGAAAATACTTGTAGACCTCGACGAAGTCGGCGCCGTTGAGGGCCATGTCGATCGCCAGGATGCGCAGGCTGATGCGCTTAAGCCGCGCGATGTCGATAGCGCCGGAAATCAGCTCGGCGAACACCGCCAGCCCCTCCTGGGTGGCGGTGACGCGTGGGGAGGTGCGCGCCAGCGAACCCAGCAGCGGCTGCTCGCGCCCGTTGAGCGCGGTGAGCGAATGCACGAACGCCTCATGCGCCAGCAGCTGGTGCCGGTCGTACTCGCTGAAGTGCGCGCCGCCGCGCAGGCGGATGCGGGTGGCGCCGGCGGCGGCCTTGGCGGTGAGCTCGGGGTCGACCTCGATCGCGATGCGTCCGGGACCGAAGAATTGGTCGAGTACCTGGCTCAGATCCGCGCGCAGCGCCTCGGCCGAAAGATCCATGCTCACCGTGTCCGAGAGCAGATCGGCGCCCAGCTCGTCGGAGAGCTCGACGAAGTAGCGCGCCGCGTCCAGGTTGCTCTTGTCGCTGCCGGGAATCGCATCGCCGGGCCGCCCGTACAGGGCGATCGACGGCGCGGTGACGCCGGCGCTGCCGACCGCTTCGAGCATCTCGGCGGCGACCCGCCAGGAGGTGGCGGTGCGACACAGGAAATCGCCGATCGGGTCGCCGACCAGCAGCACCTCGGCCTCGCGCTCGATCGCCGCCAGCTCGGCGCGCGCGCCGGCCAGGTCCGGCCGTACGTAGTGCACCTCCGGCAGCGCGAAGTCGCCCTTGTCGTAGGCGGCGATCATGCGCTGCTCCAGCGAGGTCGGCCAGCTCACCGTGGGCAGGATGTTGATGGCGCGGGTGGCGGCAAGCAGGCGCTGGTCGAGCGCGGCGTAAAGCCGGTGGGCGGACGCGTCGACGTTCATCGCGGCACCGGCGGGTACGCGGCGCAGGGATGGCCCGGACTCGCGCAGGTGCCGCGCATGCCGCGCCTACTCCCGCTCGCGCCGGCCGCGGTGCCCGTGCGGGCGGTCCGGCGGACGGCCGCCGCGCTGGCAGCGCAGGCGCGCTTCCAGCGTGGCGGCCTGCTCCTCGCGCTCGTCGCGCAGCTTGAGGTAGTTGCGCCAGCGCTCGGCGGTCAGCTCGCCCGAATCCAGCGCCGCCTGTACCGCGCAGCCGGGCTCGCTGCCGTGCCCGCAGTCGGCGAAGCGGCAGGTTTCGGCCAGCACCTCGATATCGGCGAACAGGTCGAGATGTTCTTCGCCGGTCAGCTTGAGCTCGCGCATGCCGGGCGTATCGATCAGGCAGCCGCCCGAGGGCAGCATCAGCAGCGCACGATGGGTGGTGGTATGGCGGCCGCGGCTGTCGTGCGCGCGCACCTCGCCGGTAGCCATGCGCTCGGTGCCCAGCAGCGTGTTGGTCAGGGTGGACTTGCCGGCCCCCGACGAGCCGACCAGCACCGCGCTGTCGCCGGGGCCAAGGTAGCGCGCGAGCAGTTCGGCGCTGGCCGGATCCTTGCCGTTGATGGCGTGGATCGGCGTGGTGTCCGGCAGGCGCTCGCGCAGTGCAGCCAGGCGTGCGTCTCCATCGGCGTGGAGGTCGAGCTTGCTCAGCAACACCACCGGCTGCGCGTTGGAGTCCTCGATCAACGACAGGTAGCGCTCGATGCGCGCCGGATTGAAGTCGTTGTCCAGCCCGGTCAGCACCAGCACGTAATCGATGTTGGTGGCGATGATCTGCCGCTCGTAGCGCTCGCCCGCGGCGGCGCGCGAGAGCACGCTGCGGCGCGGCAGCACGGTGAGGATGTGCGGCGGGCGGCCCTCCTCCACTTCGACGAAGTCACCGACCGACGGCCGGTCGGCCGGATCGAGCGTGCGCTTAAGGAAATGCCCGGCCGGCTGCGCGCCGAACAGCGCCACGCCGTCATGCAGTTCGTAGCCGGCGCGATGCTGCGCCACCACGCGCACGATGCGGCGTCCGCCGGGTGGCAGGTCACCGCGCCAACCGATGTGGCGCAGGCGTTCGAGGGTCGCGGCGTCGCTCATAGGTTCCCGATTATGCCTTGCTGCGGCGGCGTCCGCCGTCTGCCCCGCGGGCGCCCTGCGCTGCTAGCATCGGCGGCTTTACAAGGCCCCGCAGAGGACCCCGTGCAGGCTTCGCCCCCTTCCGCGCCGATTACCCCCAGCCCTCATCTTGCCGACGTGCGTTACGAGATCCGCGGCGCGCTCACCCGCCGCGCCCGCGAACTGGAGTCGGCCGGCCGCGCCATCGTCAAGCTCAACATCGGCAACCCGGCCCGCTACGGCTTCGAGACGCCGGCGCACCTGCGCCAGGCGGTCGCCGCGCACCTGGCCGACAGCGAAGGCTACGGCCACGAGCAGGGCCTCGACGAGGCGCGCGAGGCGATCGCCGCGCAGCAACGCGCGCGCGGCGCGCAGGGCGTGGCGGTGGAACGCATCTTCGTCGGCAACGGTGTCAGCGAGCTGATCGACCTGTCGCTGCGCGCCCTGCTGCAGCCGGGCGACGAGGTGCTGCTGCCCAGCCCGGACTATCCGCTGTGGAGCGCCGCCACCATCCTCAACGGCGGGCGCCCGCGCTACTACCGCTGCCTGGCGCAGAACGCGCACCTGCCCGACCCGGCCGAACTGGAGGCGCTGATCACCCCGCGCACCCGCGCGCTGGTGCTGATCAACCCGAACAATCCCACCGGCGCGGTGTACCCGCGCGCGCTGCTGGAACGGCTGGTGGCGATCGCGCAGCGGCATGACCTGCTGCTGCTCGCCGACGAGATCTACGACGAGATCCTTTATGACGGGGCACCGTTCCAGCCGCTGGCCGAAGTCGCCGGCGCGCACCCGTGCCTGAGTTTCGGCGGCCTGTCGAAGGTCTACCGCGCCTGCGGTTACCGCGTGGGCTGGCTGAGCCTGTCCGGTGATCCGGCGCGCACCGGCACCTACCGCGATGCGCTTCAGTTGCTGGCGGCGTTGCGGCTGTGCGCCAACATGCCGGCGCAGTGGGCGGTCGAGCCGGCGCTGAACGGGCGCGCCACCATCGCCGCGCTCACCGCGCCGGGCGGACGCCTGCACGAGGCCCGCCGCGCCGTGCTGGACGGCGTGGCGGCGAGCGGCTTTCTCGACCTCGTCGCCCCCGCGGGCGCGCTGTATGCGTTCCCGCAGGTGCGCGCCGAGCGGCTGCCGCGTTTCGACGACAACACGTTTGCGCTACGTCTGCTGGAAGAGGAAGCCGTGCTGGTCGTACCCGGCTCCAGTTTCAACGTGCCCGCGAGCCGGCATTTCCGCCTGACCCTGCTACCGCCGCCGGCGGAACTGGCGGACGTGTTCGTGCGGATCGAGCGGGTGCTTTCGCGGATGGCGCAGGAGCAGGCGCGCGAGTCGGCCCTGGCCTGATTCAGGGCCTCCCCCGGAGGGAAGGGACTTGGGCGTTGCCTGAGGCAGGCGCTGCGCCTTTGCCCTTCGGGCTACGCTCAACGCGGACGGATCCCAGGCCACCGTTCGCGCTAGTCCCAGGCCGCGCAGCGCCCGACCGGCCCACCACGAAACGGATGACCGCCATGCCCCTGCACTACCTCGCCCTGGGCGACTCCTACACCATCGGCGAAGCGGTCCCCACCGCCGGCCGCTGGCCCGCGCAACTGGTGCGGCAACTGCGCGCGCGCGGCGTGGCGATCGACGATCCGCAGATCGTCGCCGTGACCGGCTGGACCACCGACGAGCTCTCCGCCGGCATGGACGCGGCCACGCTCACGCCGCCCTACGACCTGGTCACACTGCTGATCGGGGTCAACAACCAGTACCGCGGGCGCGCCGCCGGCGAGTACCGCACGCAGTTCAGCGGCCTCCTGGGCCGCGCGATCGGCCTGGCCGGCGGCCGGCCCTCGCGCGTGGTCGTGGTGTCGATCCCCGACTGGGGCGTTACCCGTTTTGCCCGCGAACAGGGCCGCGACCCCGCGCCGATCGCCCACGCGCTGGACGTCTACAACGCGATCGCCCGCGACGAGGCCGGCCGCGCGGGCGCACGCTGGGTGGATACCACGCCGCTCTCGCGGCGCCATCCGGACCTGGTGGCCGACGACGGCCTGCACCCGGACGCAGCGCAGTACGCGCTGTGGACCGACGCCATCACGCCCGTCGCCGCCGCTGCGGTGAAATAGCGCGGCGGTTGGGATCGCCCGCGCCGCCCCAACCTGCGGGGCGTATCATTGGCCCTCTTTGCCGGAGCTTTCCCATGTCCCTCGATCCTGCCACCCGCGAACGCATCGAAACCCTGCTCAAGGACCACCGCGTGGTGCTGTTCATGAAGGGCGACCGCCGCCAGCCGATGTGCGGCTTCTCCGCCGCGGCGACCAACACGCTCAATGAGCTCCTGCCCGAGTACCACACGGTCAACGTGCTGGAGGATCCGGAGATCCGCGAGGGCATCAAGGTGTTCGGCGACTGGCCGACGATCCCGCAGTTGTACGTCGAGGGCGAGCTGGTCGGCGGCGCCGACATCATCCGCCAGATGTATGCCAGCGGCGAACTGCACACGCTGTTCGGCGCCACGCCGCCCGACCGCACGCCGCCGGAAATCACCATCACCGACAAGGCCGCCGAGGCCATCCGCAACGGCATCGCCAACGCACAGGGCCTGGCGCTGCACCTGGAGATCGGCCCCGACCACAGCGCCGGCTTCCAGCTCGCGCCGGCGGGCGACCACGACATCGTGGTAACGGCCAACGGCATCGAGGTGCACTTCGATCCGGGCAGCGCGCAGCGCGCCAAGGGCATCGTGATCGACTGGGTCTCCACCGTGCAGGGCGAGGGCCTGAGCCTGAAGTTCCCGGGTGCGCAGGAGATCGGTTCGCTCAGCGTGCAGCAGCTCAAGGAGCGCCTGGCCGAGGGCAGCGTGCTACTGGTCGACGTGCGTCCGGCCGCCGGCCGCAGCCAGGCCGCGCCGCTGGCGCTGGCGCGCGTGCTGGAGGACGAAGGCTACGACGCGCTCGCCGCGCTGCCGAAGGACACCGCGCTCGCCTTCATCTGCCACCACGGCAACTCCAGCCGCGGCGTCGCGGAGCGCTTTGCGGCGCACGGGTTCAAGAGCGTGTTCAACGTCGAGGGCGGCATGGACGCGTGGGCGCGCGAGATCGATTCTTCGGTGCCGCGTTACTGAGGCTTCCCGCCAGGAGCGCCCCCATCCGCCCTCCGGGCACCTTCCCCCGCGTTGCGGGGGAAGGATCAGGTGGCGGGAACGCGCGTCCACGAGTCCCCCCGCCACGCGGGGGAAGGTGCCGACAGGCGGATGGGGGCGACCGGAGCGCGCACCTCCATGCTGCCGCTTTCGCGCGGCCACCCTAGCGCCGCAAGCCCGCCCGCATGCCGCGGCGACCGGCCCAAAGCAAGGCCCCAGCCGCCAACGCCCCCGCCGCGACCATGCCGCGGTGCGTCGTCGCCCACAACTGCAGGCTGTAGCCCTTCGAACGCGTATCGAAGCGCCCGTGCGTGCCGTAATCCTCCGGCACCGCCTCGTACAGGTTGTCCGGCCGGTTGTCCGGCAACGGCAGCTTGCCCATCTGGCCCGCGTAGCCGAGCTTGACCAGGCGGCGGTCCGCCAGTTTCGGGAACAGCTTGTTGCCGAGGATCGCCTTGACCGCCGGAAAGCCCACGTTGAGCTCGCGCCGGCGATGGTGCGCGGCCCAGTGGATGCCCTTGGCGGCGACCTCAGGCTGGAAGATCGGCGGCACCGGCTGCGGTCGGCGTGGCAGCTTGGTGCGACCCCACTGGAACTGCGGCGTGTTGAACGCTGACAGCTGCACCATGGTGATGTGGATGTCGGTTTTGTCGTGCATCAGCTCCACGCGCAGCGCGTCGGTGAAGCCGCGGATGGCGAACTTCGCGCCGCAGTAGGCCGATTGCAACGGAATCGCCCGGTAGGCCAGCGCCGAACCCACCTGCACGATGGTGCCGCGGTTGCGCTCGCGCATGCGCTTGAGTGCCGCCATCGTGCCGTGCACGGTGCCCAGGTAAGTGACCTCGGTGGCGCGCTTGAACTCGGCCGGGCTGATTTCGTGCACCGGCGAGAAGATGGTCGCCATCGCATCGTTGACCCAGATGTCGATCGGACCGAGCTCCTGCTCCACACGCTCGGCGGCCGCCTCCACGGCGTCGGCATCGGAGACGTCCAGCGGGATCGGCAGGGCTTCGCCGCCCAGCGTGCGCACTTCCTCCGCGGCCCGCTCCAGGCCCTCGCTGCTGCGTGCGATCAGGGCGATGCGCGCGCCGTCGCGTGCGAAGCGGTGCGCAGTGGCTCGGCCGACGCCGGCAGAGGCGCCGGTGATGACGACGACTTCGGGTTTCTTCATGGTGCGGCTCCTTCGGTGTCTGCAGGAGCGCCCTTGGGCGCGACCGCCATGCCGGTCGCGCCCAAGGGCGCTCCTACAAAGGCGATCAGCTGTAGGCGATGGTGGAAAGCAGCGCGAGCGCGGCCTGGCGCGAGTCCAGGCGCGTGTGCTGCACCACGATCGGCACGTCCGACTCGATCACGCTGGAATAGTCGGTGTCGGTCGGGATCGGCTCCGGATCCTTCAGGTCGTTGAAGCGCAGGTGCAGCGTGCGCCGCGCCGGTACGGTGACCCGGTAGGGGCCGGCCGGGTCGCGGTCCTTGAAGTAGATGGTGATGGTCACCTGCGCGTCCTGCGCGTTGGTGTTGAGCAGGCAGGCGGTTTCGTGGCTGAGGAAACGCGGGTCGTCCGCGTGGGTGCCGCCGGGCGGGATATAACCCTCGGCGATGGCCCAGCGGCGTTCGCCGATCGGTTCTGGCGTGGTCATGGCAGCTCCTTGTCGAGGTGGATCAGGGCGAGTCCCGATTGCGGGTCGTGGCGACGGCGCAGGTGCGCGGGCGCCTCGGTGACGATCACTTCCAGCGTCGGCCGCACGTGGCCTTCGAGCAGGTGGCCGCCGAGCGCGCGGCCGTCGGACTGGCCGAGCACGGCATGCATGTGCAGCCTGGGCTCGTCGTCCTTGAGCGCCACGTCGCCGATCAGCGAAACCACCTCGACCTGCTCGTCGACGGGGTTGCGCCTGTAATCCTTGGTGTTCCAGTCGAAGTACCCGAGCACGGCGCGTTGGAAGGCGCCGATCGCGGTGAGGTGGGCGGCGGACAGCTGGTGTTCCCTGGCGAAGGCGAGCAGGCAGGCGTTGGCCTCGTCGCCGGTCTCGAGCACGACGGCCCAGGTGCGCGTGTCGTCCTGGTGGATCAGTTGGTAGTGCATGGGTGGGCGCTCCTGCGGTGCGGGTTCCTGCGGAGAGCGGGGCCGGTCGGGGTGGGGTTTGCGCTCCGGTTGCCCCCATCCGCCTGTCGGCACCTTCCCCCGTGGAACGGGGGAAGGCTCACGGGCGCGCGCTTCTGCAAGGTGGAGCCTTCCCCCGCCGCGCGGGAAAAGGTGCCCGCTGTGCGGATGGGGGCAACCGGAGCGGGTAGTCCCGTCACGCTCACTGCCCTCCCCAAGCCTCGCCCCCGCGCCCGGGCTCCGGTCGCGCCGAGGGCAGCGAGGCCTCGCGTTCGCGGGCAGGAATGGCGTCGAGGTTGGACGTGCCCTGCGCCAGCGCCATCGCCAGCACCTGCGACACGTCCAGCGCGGTGCGCCCGGTGCATTGCTGGATCTGCTGCCGGCAGGAGAAGCCGTTGGTGATGATCAGCGTGTCCGGGTCGGCCGCACGAATCGCCGGCAGCAGCTCCAGTTCGCCGATCGCGAGCGAGACGTTGACCTTCTTCGCGTCGAACCCGAACGAACCGGCCATGCCGCAGCAACCGGCGTCGAGGAACTCGAAGTCGAGCCCGGCCTTGGCCAGCAGCCGCTTCTCCGCATCGGTACCGATCACGGCGTGGTGGTGGCAGTGCGCGTGCACCAGCGCCTTGCGCCTGAACTGGGGCGGCGCGTAGCCGACGCGGTCGAGGTATTCGCTGAAGAGGAAGGTGTTGCGCGCGAGCCAGTGCGCGCGCTCGTCACCCGGAAAGAGATTGGGCAGTTCGTCGCGGAAGGCCGCCACGCAGGAGGGCTCCAGCCCCACCACCGGCACGCTGCGGTCGATGTGCGGCGAGAGCGCGTCGAGGATGTCGGACAGTTGCGCGCGCGCCTTGTCCAGCATGCCCTCGGCGTACAGCGGCCGGCCGCAGCACAGCGTCGCCTGCGGCACCACCACGCGGTAGCCGGCCGCCTCCAGCACGCCGACGGCATCCTTGAGCGGATCAGGATGCAGGTAATTGTTGAAGGTGTCGGGCCACAGCAGCACCTCGGGCCCGCGCATGCGCGGGGCTTGCCGTGCAGCGAACCAGTCGCGGAAGGTCTCGCCGACGAAGCGCGGCATCGTGCGTCGCTGGGCGATGCCGCCGATCGCCTTGGCCAGGTGCGAAAGCCCGGGCGTCTGCAGTACCGCGTTGGCCAGCCACGGCACGCGCGAGGCCACGCGCGCCACGTCGAAGATGCGCCCCATCGCGTAGGCCGCGCGTGGACGCAGGCGTCCCTTGTAGTGGTGGTGCATGAACTCGGCCTTGTAAGTGGCCATGTCCACGTTGACCGGGCAGTCGCTCTTGCAGCCCTTGCAGGCTAGGCACATGTCCAGCGCATCGCGCACCGGCTCGCTGCGCCAGCCGTCCTTCAACGGGTCGCCCTCGAGCATCTCGAACAACAGGTGCGAGCGCCCGCGCGTGCACCACTTCTCCTCGTGGGTGGCGCGGTAGCTCGGGCACATCACGTTCTTGTGCTTGTTGCGGCAGTTGCCCACGCCCACGCAGCGGCGCGCGGCCTGGGCGAAGCTCATGCCGTCGGCCGGATAAGCGAAGGCGGTCTTGAGCTTCGGCGGCTGGTAGCCGGGACCGTCGCGCAGGTCGGCGTCCATCGGGTTGGGATCGACCACCTTGCCCGGGTTCATGCGCCCGCGCGGATCCCACAGCGCCTTGAACTGTCCGAACGCCTGCACCAGTTCGTCGCCGAACATCTTGGGCAGGAACGAGGCACGCACCTGCCCGTCCCCGTGTTCGCCCGAGAGCGAGCCGCCGTAGGACAGCACCAGGTCGGAGGCCTCGTCCATGAAGGCGCGCCACTGCGCCACCGCCTCGGGCGTGGCCAGGTCGAAGGCGATGCGGCAGTGGATGCAGCCGTCGCCGAAGTGGCCATACAGCGCGCAGGTGTAGGTGTACTTGGCCAGCAGCTTGCGGAAGTCGCGCAGGTAGGGCCCGACCTTGTCCGGCGGGACCGCGGCGTCCTCCCAGCCCGGGTGGCCGTCCGGCTGGCCGGGCACGCGCGCGGTCGCGCCCAGGCCCGATTCGCGGATGGTCCACAGCATGCCTTCCTCGTCCTTGTCGTCGAACAGCTTCATGCTCGGCGGGTGGTCGTCCTGCTTCAGCGCCGCCATCAGCTTGCGTGCCTTGGCGTCGGCCTCTTCCTTGGAGTCGCCGCCGAACTCGACCATCAGCCAGCCGCCGCCGGGCGGCAGCAGGGCGCGGTCTTTCGGATGCATGTCCTTGCGTTTCATGTCGGCGATCAGCGCATCGTCGATGCCCTCCAGGCCGGTCGGGCCGAAAGCGAGGATCTGCGGCACGTGGTCGCCCGCCTCGAACACGTCGGGGTAGCCCAGTACCAGCAGCGAACGCACCGGCGGACTGGGCACCAGCCGCACCTCCGCCTCCAGGATCGTCACGCAGGTGCCCTCGGTACCGACCAGCGCGCGCGCCACGTTGAAGCCGTTTTCGGGCAGCAGCTCGTCCAGGTTGTAGCCGGACACGCGGCGCGGGATCTTCGGGTAGCGCGCGCGGATCAGGTCGGCGTAGCGGTCGCGGATGGATTTGAGGCCCGCGTAGATCTCGCCGCGACGCCCGCCCTCGCGGATGATCTGTTCCAGCTCCTCTTCGCTCGTCGGTCCCACACGCATGCGCAGGCCGTCGTAGGTGACGATCTCCAGCGCGTGCACGTTGTCGGCGGTGCGCCCGGCCATCACCGAATGCACGCCGCAGGAGTTGTTCCCGATCATGCCGCCCAGCGTGTTGTGCGCATGGGTGGAGGGGTCGGGACCGAAGGTGAGGTGATGCTTCTCGGCCTCGTCGCGCAGGTCGTCCAGCACGCAGCCGGGCTCGATGCGCGCGCGGCGCCGATCGGGATCGATCGCGACGATCTGGTTCAGGTGATAGGAAAAATCCATCACCACCGCGGTGTTGCAGCATTGCCCGGCGAGGCTGGTACCGCCGCCGCGCGAGAGCACCGGCGCGTCGTGCTCGCGGCAGATGCGAAGGGTTTCGATCACGTCGCGGGCGTGGCGCGGCTTGACCACGCCGATGGGCACCTGGCGGTAGATCGAGCCATCGGTGGCGTACAGCGCGCGGCTGCCATCGTCGAAGCAGACCTCGCCCTCCAGTGCCGCGGCCAGGTCCTGCGCCAGCACGGCGGCGGCGGCGCTGGAGAAGGCGAAGCGGTTGCTGTGCGAGTGGCGCACGCGCGGCGGCGCCAGCGGCAGCACGGCGGCATCGCGGTGGCTGTCCTGGCGATCGCGGCCGTCGGTGGACGATGCAGCCGCCTCGGCGCCGGGGGCGTCGGGCTTGCGTGGGAACGAAGGGACGGAGCCGTGTTCTCGCTGCTTGGTCATGTGTGCCGGCCTCCGTGTAGAAAACCCCTCGCCGGTTCGTGCTCACGGTTGTAGGAGCGCCCTTGGGCGCGACCGCCATCCGGGTCGCGCCCAAGGGCGCTCCTACAGACGGGCAGCTGGTTTTTCCAGACGCATTGAGCGGTCGATCGCTTGGAACTCATGTCAGCAGGCCTCCAGTGGGACGCGGTAACGCTCCGCGTCGCGCTGCTTGAAGGTCAGGCCCAATCCGGGCGTGTCCGCATCGACCACCAGCGCGCCATCGCGCAGTTCGGGCAGGCCATCGAAGAACATCGACTCGATGCGCGCGTGGTCGTGGAAATACTCCACGTGCTTGAGGTGTCCGACCGCGCTGCATACATGCGCGTGCAAGTGCGGCGCACAGTGGGCCGAGACCGGGATGCCGAAGCCGTGCGCCAGCGCGGCCGCATGCAGGAAGCCGCTGAAACCGCCGCAGCGGGTGGCGTCGATCTGCAGCACGTCGACCGCGCCGGCCTGAAGCATGCGGCGGAAATACCAGGCGTCCCAGCCATATTCGCCGGCGGCGATATTCATGCCGGCCGGCGCGCGGTCGCGCAGCAGCGCCAAGCCTTCCAGGTCATCGGAGGACACCGGTTCCTCGAACCAGCCCACGCCTTCGTGCGCGTAGCACTCGGCCAGCGCCAGCGCCTGTTTGCGCTCATAGGCGCCGTTGCCGTCGACCATCAGCTCTGGCGCCGCACCGATCGCTTCGCGGGCGGCGTGCACGCGCGCCGGGTCGTCGTCGGGGTGCGTGCCGACTTTCATCTTGACCCGCGCCATGCCCTGGCCGACCCAGCCGGCGAGTTGTTCCTGCAGGCGCTCGATCGTGTAGGAGGTGAAGCCACCGCTGCCGTACACCGGCACCGTCTCGCGTGCACGGCCCAGTAGACGCACCACCGAGGTGCCGTGCAGGCGCGCCTTGAGATCCCACAGCGCGACGTCGACGGCGGCGATCGCCATCAAGCCGACGCCGGGGCGACCGATGTTGCGCAGGGCCCGGTTCATCGAAGCCCAGGCGCCGGGGATGTCGTCGGCATCCTGGTTGAGCAGCACGTCGCGCAGCGGATCGGCAATCACCGCGCCCGCAGCGGCGTGGGCGTAGGTCCAGCCCAGTCCGGTATGGCCGCCGGCGGAGACCTGCGCCAGCACCAGCGTGGTCGCGTCCCAGGCAATGGTGCCGTCGGCTTCGGGCGCGTCGGTCGGAATGCGGTACGCATCGACCTCGATGCGTGCGATGCGGCGCGTTGCGGGAACGGTCGCGGCGGGTGAGGGCCGCGCGGCGTTCATCGCTGGCTGTGCGGCAGGATGCCGGCGAGCACCTGGCGCAGGCTCTGCTTGATGATGCCGCCCTCGTCCGGGTCGCCCTTGGCCAGCGCGGTCATGTAGTCCTTGGCCTGTTTCCAGGTGATGTGCGGCGGCAGCGGCGGCACGTCCGGGTCGCTGATGATGTCCAGCAGCACCGGGCGGTCGGCGGCGAAGGCCTGCTCCCAGGCGGTGCCCAGGTCTTCGGGGCGGTCGACACGGATCGCCTTGAAGCCGAGCAGCTCGGCGTACTTGGCGTAGGAGAATTCCTCGACGTCCTGCGACTCGGAGAACTTCGGATCGCCGCCCAGCGCACGCTGCTCCCAGGTGACCTGGTTGAGGTCGTCGTTGTGCAGCACCATCACCACGAAGCAGGGGTTGGACCATTTCTTCCAGTACTGCTTGACGGTGATCAGCTCGGCGTTGCCGTTCATCTGCATGGCGCCATCGCCGACGATCGCCAGCACCGGCCGTTCGGGATAGGCGAACTTGGCCGCGATCGCGTAGGGCATGCCGCTGCCCATCGTGGCGAGCTTGCCCGAGAGCGAGGCCATCATGCCCTTGCGGATCTTCACGTCGCGGGCGTACCAGTTGGTATGCGAACCGCAGTCGCCGCAGATGATGGTGTTGTCGGGCAGCCGCGGGGACAGCTCCCAGAAGATGCGCTGCGGATTGATCGGGTTGGCCGGCTCCATCGCTTTCGCTTCGAGGTCGCGCCACCACTTGCGCACGTTGAGCTCGATGCGTTCGCGCCAGTCCGGGTTCTCCTTCGGCCGCAGGAGCGGCAGCAGGCGCTCGAGCACCTGCGCGCTGTCGCCGATCAGGTTCACTTCGGTCGGGTAGCGCATCGACACGTTGCGCGGATCGATGTCGATCTGCACCGCGCGCGCCTGGCCTTCCTCGGGCAGGAATTCCGAATACGGGAACGTGGTGCCGACCATCAGCAGCGTGTCGCAGTCGTTCATCATGTCCCAGCTCGGCTTGGTACCGAGCAGGCCGATCGAGCCGGTGACGAAGGGCAGGTCGTCCGGCAGCGCCGCCTTGCCGAGCAGCGCCTTGGCGACGCCGGCATCGAGCCTGTTGGCGACCGCGACCACCTCCTCGCCCGCATGCATGGCGCCGGCGCCGATCAGGATCGCCACCTTGCGGCCGTCATTGAGGATGTCGGCGGCGCGCTTGATGTCGGCGTCGCTCGGTACCGGGCAGGGGTTGGCGTAGCCGACGCCGGTGTAGATGTCGTTGTGCTTGCGCGGCGGGTGCTTCACCGCCGGCAGTTCCTGGATGTCGTTGGGCACGATCACGCAGGTGACGGTGCGCCGCGCAGCCGCAATGCGGATCGCGCGATCCATCACCTGGCGCACCTGTACCGGCGAGAACACCGTCTCGACGTAGCCGCAGACGTCCTGGAACAGCACCTGCAGGTCCACCTCCTGCTGGTAGTCGCTGCCGATCGCGCTGCGGGCGGACTGGCCGACGATCGCCAGCACCGGCATGTGGTCCATCTGCGCGTCGTACAGGCCGTTGAGCAGGTGAATCGCACCCGGTCCGGAGGTGGCCACGCACACGCCGATCTCGCCGGTGAACTTGGCATGTGCGCCGGCCATGAAGGCGGCCATTTCCTCGTGGCGCACGCGCACGTAGTCGAACCGTTCCGCCGCGCGGCCCATCGCGCCCATGATGCCGTTGATGCCATCGCCCGGGAAACCGAAGATGCGTCGGATGCCCCAATCGGTGAGGCGCTGCAGGATGAAATCGCCGACGGTTTCGCTCATGGGTGACAAGCTCCTTGCGGGCGCGTGGCGCCGCGGATCGGGCGCAAGGGTTCGCCTCGCGCAGGAAGCGCGTGCCTGTCAGAGCTTGAGGGGATCTGGCAAGGATCGGTGGATGCAGGAGCATCGACACCGACACGCGCTGGGGATCGGACCGCCCTACCTTGCCGCGCGGGCGGTCATCTGCGGGTGAAAGCGGTGCGATGCGAACGCTAGGCGTGGCGCAGGATCTTGCGTTGCGTGGTCGCTCGCGCGAGTCGGGCGCCGGCAGGTTGTAGCGTTTGGCACAAGCGCCCCCATCCGCCTGTCGGCACCTTCCCCCGCGTTCGCGGGGGAAGGCTCGGGAACGAAGCCGGCGGCAAGCGTTGCGCCCCGTTCGTCGCAGGGCCCGGAAACGCAGCGAACCACAAGATCCTTCCCCCGCTTGACGGGGGAAGGTGCCCGGAGGGCGGATGGGGGGGAACCTTGCCTGGAACCGCCCCCCGCCAGGACCTCCGAGCCTCAGTCGCCGTCCATCTCGTCCTCGAACCGCAGGTGCTTGACGCTGCGCCCGTTGCGCCGGACCAGCTTGAGCGCCTCGATGCCGATGCGGATGTGCGCCTCGACGTACTTCTCGGTCACGCTGCGGTCGCTGGCCTCGGTCTTGACGCCTTCGGGGATCATCGGCTGGTCGGATACGAGCAACAGCGCGCCGCACGGGATCTTGTTGGCGAAGCCGGCCGCGAAAATGGTCGCCGTCTCCATGTCCACCGCCATGCAGCGGGTGCGACGCAGATAGTCCTTGAACGCCTCGTCGTGTTCCCACACGCGCCGGTTGGTGGTGTAGACGGTGCCGGTCCAGTAGTCGTGGCCGAGGTCGCGGATCATGGTGGAGACCGCGCGCTGCAGCTGGAACGCCGGCAACGCCGGCACCTCCGGCAGCAGGTAGTCGCCGGAGGTGCCCTCGCCGCGGATCGCGGCGATCGGCAGCACCAGGTCGCCGAGCTGGTTCTTCTTCTTGAGTCCGCCGCACTTGCCCAGGAACAGCGCCGCGTGCGGCTGCACCGCGCTGAGCAGGTCCATCACCGTGGCGGCGTTGGGGCTGCCCATGCCGAAGTTGATCAGGGTGATGCCGTCGGCAGTGGCGTTGGGCATCGGCCGGTCACGCCCCTGCACCTCCACTCCGTGCCATTGGGCAAACAGGTCCACGTACAGGCCGAAATTGGTCAGCAGGATGTGCTGGCCGAACTGCTCCAGCGGCGTGCCGGTATAGCGCGGCAGCCAGTTGGAGACGATCGCTTGCTTGTCTTTCATCGGGTATCCGAAGGGAAACGCACCGCGGTCGCGATGCGCGCGCCGGCGACGCCACGCCGGCAGGAGCCATTCGAGTGCCGGCATTCTACGTGCGGATGCGTCGCGCCGTCACTCAAGCCACCGCAAAAGTCGCCGATAAACCGGATGAAAACCGCGCTGCATGAACCAAGTCGCAGTATTGACGCGCGTGTTATGTTCGGCGCGTCATTGACCAGGGGGATGACACATGCGGATGGGGCTGGCTATCGACGCGTCCTGCGACCTGCCGCAGGCGTTCCTCGAACAACACAACATCGCGGTGATGCCGGTCATCGTGAAGCTCGACGGCAGCGTCTTCAAGGACAACCGCAACCAGGAGGAGATCGACCGCTTCCTCCACATGGAACTGGCCGGCACCCACGCGGCCGAAACCGAGCCCTGCTCGGTCGAGGACGTGCAGCGGATGTTCCTGGACAAGCTGGTGCTGGAGCAGGACTGCGTGTTCTGCCTGACCATCACCGCCACGCGCAGTCCGATCCACGAGAACGTGCTCAAGGCCAGCTTCGCGATCCTGAAGAACTACCGCGAGGTGCGCGAGCGCGCCGGCGTGCCCGGTCCATTCCTGATGCGCGTGGTCGACACCCGCAACGTGTTCGCCGGCGAAGGCCCGGCGGTGTTCGAGGCGACGCGGCTGATCGCGTCCGGCGAGGCGCCGCCGGCGATTCGCGAGCGGCTTGGCGTCATCGCCAACCACACCTATGCCTACATGCTGCCGCGCGACCTGCACCACCTGCGCAGCCGCACCCGCAAGCGCGGCGACCGCAGCGTCAGCCTGTTCAGCGCGGTGGTCGGTACGGCGCTGGACATCAAGCCTTTGTTGCGCTGCTTCCGCGGCGAGACCGGCCCGGTCGGCAAGGTGCGTGGCTTCGAGCACGGCGCCGAGATGCTGTTTGCCTATGCCGTCCGCCGCGTGCGCGCCGGCCTGATGGTGCCGGTGATGTGCGTCAGCTACGGCGGTGACCTGTCCGAACTGGCCAAGCTGCCGGGCTACGACACGTTGCGCCAGGCCTGCGAGGAAGCCGGCGTGACGCTACTGGAAGCGCCGATGAGCATCACCGGCATGGTCAATGTGGGCGAAGGCGCGGTGACGCTCGGCTTCGCCGCCGAGGAACACGAGCCTGATTTTTAGGCCCTCGCGCGGCTGGTCTCGCACGCCCTGCCCGTCCCCTCGGTGAAAGGACTGGTGTGAGGGGCCGCTGCGCTCCGCCCCCTATCCCCTGCCAGGGAGGGTTGGGATGAGGGTGAGGCCGCCACGTTGGGCTCCCTCTCCCCTGCGGGGAGAGGGCTGGGGTGAGGGGCCGGGGCTTGCGGGAAACCGCACACAGGGCGGCGCTCTATCTCCGACGCCACCCGGCAACGCGATTTCCACACCGGGTCATCGGCACGGCCCTACAATCGCACCATGCGCCGCCCGCCCCTCCCCGTCCTGCTGGGTCTTGGCCTGCTTGCCACCGGGCTGACGTGGTGCGGCCGCGCGGCGGCCACCACCATCTACGAATGCACCACCGCCGATGGCCGGGTGATCTACCAGGACACCCCCTGTAGTGCAGGCCAGCAGCAGCGCACGATGCAGGTCGCCGATGCGCCCGCGACACCGCGCCCGCCCACGCCGCCCGTCCCCGCGTCAGCGCCCGAACCCGCCGCCCCGCCACCCGCTCGCGCACCCTCCGTGCCTTCCGCGCCATTGCCGCTGATGTACGCCTGCGTGCGCGCCACCGACGGCAAGACCTATCTGAGCGACAACGGCAACCCGCCGCCCTACCAGGCGCCCTACGGCATGCTCGGCGCGGAGCAGTTGCCGTTGTCGGAGGTCTACGGCGCCGACCGGGGCGCAGCCGGCATCTCAGCGCCGGAAGCCAACCGCGGACGCGTCAGCTCCGGCCTGGTGGCGAACAACTACGTATGGGTGCAGGACCAGTGCCGCGAGCTGGACGAGGAGGAAACCTGCCAGGCCCTGCAGGACGCCTACGACGAGAACGAGCACAAGCTCGACAATGCCTTCAAGAGCCAGCGCCCGCCGCTGGAGAAGCGCGCGGGGCAGTTACAGGCGCAACTGGTCAACTGCGGCGACTGAGCCCCCTTCGTAGGGTGGGCTTCAGCCCACCACGCTCTCGCTCGATCTGGCACGGTGGGCTAAAGCCCACCCTACGAAAGGCTAGAAGCCGAAGCTGAGGAAGCCGCCGTCCACTGCCAGCACCTGCCCGGTGATGTAGCCGGCCGCCGGCAGGCACAGGAAGGCCACCGCCGCGGCCACTTCCTCCGGCTCGCCGATGCGCTTGAGCGGCGTGCGCTCGAGGACTTCTTCCAGATAGTCGGCGTCGGCCAGTGCCGGTTCCGAGCGCTGCGTGCGGATGTACCAGGGTGCCACCGCGTTGACGCGGATGCCGTCCGCCGCCCACTCGACCGCCAGGTTGCGGGTGAGCTGGTGCAGCGCGGCCTTGCTCATGCCGTAGGGCGAGCCGGTGCGCACATGCACCGTGCCGGAGACCGAACCCACGTTCACGATCGCGGCGTTGCCGTGCTCGGCCAGGTGCGGGTGCGCCAGCCGGCACATCTCGAACGCGCTGAACAGGTTCTGCTCGAAGATCGCGCGGTAGTCGGTGCTGTCGTAGGCCAGCGTGGCGTCGGGCGCGTTGCCGCCGGCATTGTTGACCAGCAGGGAGACTGGCGCGTCGATGTCGGCGATCCAGTCGAATACCGCCAGCCGCTCCTCGTCCTCGACCAGGTCGGCCGCGAAGGCGAGGACCTCGCGCCCGGGCAGGTCCTCTGCAAGCTCGGCGCGGACCTGTTCCAGGTGCACGTCGTCGCGGGCCACCAGCAGCAGGTCCGCGCCCAGGCCACCGAGTTCGCGCGCGACAGCCAGCCCGATGCCCTTGCTGGCACCAGTGATCAGGGCGGTGTGGCCGGCAAGCTGCCAGGCGTCGGTGCGCAGGTTCATGGGCGCAGAGCTTAGCCGATGCGCTTGCCGCGATCGCAGGGCGGCGGGACACTGCGGACCGGGTCGACTAGGGGAACCGCCATGAAAGCATTGCTGCCACTCGCCTGCCTGCTCGCGCTGACCGGCTGCTCGAACAAGGCGCCCGAACCGCAGGCCACTGCCGCGGCCAAGCGCGTCGCCGCGCCATGGGACGACATGAAGAAGGACGAGCAGAAGGCCAGAGACGTGCAGAACGTGCTCGACGACCAGGCCAAGGCGCAGCAGAAAGCGCTCGACGACGCCGAGCAGTAATCACCACCCGCCTGAGTGCGCGATCGAAGTCGCAGCGCCCCGCTATCGAATCCTTCCCCCGCGAACGCGGGGGAAGGTGCCGACAGGCGGATGGGGGCGCTCTTGGCGGGATGCATGGTCTAGTCTTTCGCAAGGCCTCCCCCATCCGCCCTGCGGGACCTTCCCCCGTGAACGGGGGAAGGAACAGCTTTAGCGCGGGGCGCAGAAGCAGTAGGCGTACACGCCGGGGCGAGCGGACTGCGCACGGCGCAGCAGCGTCCCGCTATCGAATCCTTCCCCCGCGAACGCGGGGGGAAGGTGCCGACAGGGCGGATGGGGGCGCTCTTGGCGGGATGCACGGTCCAGCCTTTCGCAAGATCTCCCCCATCCGCCCTGCGGGCACCTTCCCCCGTAAACGGGGGAAGGAATCAAAGCTTCAGCGTGGCGCGCAGAAGCGGTAAGCGAACACGCTGGGGCGAGCGGATCGCGCATGGCGCGCAGCAGCGCCCGCTATCGAATCCTTCCCCCGCGAACGCGGGGGAAGGTGCCGACAGGCGGATGGGGGCGCTCTTGGCGGGATGCACGGTCTAGCCTTTCGCAAGACCTCCCCCATCCGCCCTGCGGGCACCTTCCACCGTAAACGGGGGAAGGAATCAAAGCTTCAGCGCGGCGCGCAGAAGCGGTAAGCGAACACGCTGGGGCGAGCGGACCGCGCATGGCGCAGCAGCGTCCTGCTATCGAATCCTTTCCCCGTGAACGGGGGAAGGAACAGCTTTAGCGCGGGGCGCAGAAGCAGTAGGCGTAGACGTTCGGGCGACCGGCCTGGGCATGGCCCAGAAGCTTGAGCTCGGGGGCCAGCTGCGGCAGTTCGGCCAGCCACGCGGGCAGGCGCAGTCCGTAGCCCTGGACCACCTTCACCATGGCACTCTGGTTCATGCCCACCAGGAACTGCTCGAAGCCGCCCAGCGGCGCCTCGACGTAGTGCACGCGGTAGCCCTTGCCCAGTTTTGCCAGCGCCGCGGCCTCGTCGAGCGCGGCATCCAAGCCTCCGAGCTGGTCGACCAGCCCGCGTTCCAGCGCCTGGCGGCCGGTCCACACGCGACCCTGGGCGATCGCGTCGACCGCCTCGAAGCTCTTGCCCCGCGCGTTGGCGACCTTGCCGACGAAATCGCGGTAGCCCTTGTTGATGATCGCCTGGATCACCTGCCCCGCCTGCGGATCGAGCGGCCGGGTGATGTCGAAGGCGCCAGCCATGGGCCCGGTGCCCACGCCGTCGCTGTGGATGCCGATCTTCTCCAGCGTGCCGGGCACCGCGTAGTACATGCCGAAGATGCCGATCGAGCCGGTGATCGTGTTCGGGTCGGCATAGATGCGATCGGCGTTCATCGCGATCCAGTAGCCGCCGCTCGCGGCCACGTTGCCCATCGAGACCACGACCGGGATGCCGGCCTTGCGGGTCAGCTCCACTTCGCGGCGGATCTGCTCGGCGGCGTAGACCTCGCCGCCGGGCGAGTTGATCCGGAGCACCAGCGCCTTGGTCCGGCGGTCGTGCCGCGCGGCGCGGATCAGCGCCGCGGTCGAGTCGCCTCCCACGCTGCCCTGCGGCTGCTTGCCGCCGACGATCTCGCCTTCGGCGACGACCACCGCCACGCCGGAGGCGAATGGGCTGTCGTGTTCGAGGTTGGCGACGTAGCGCGAGAGGTCGACCTGGCGGAAGCCTTCCTGCGGCTTGTCGCCGGCCGGCACGCCGGCCTTGCGCATCATCGCGTCGAGTTCGGCGCGGGTGGCGGTGCCGTCGACCAGGTGTTCGTCCTTGGCCAGTTGCGCAAGATCGCCCTGGGTGCGCTCGATGGCCTGGGGCAGGTTGTCGATATCGGCGCGGAAGGTGGCCGGCTCCAGGCCGCGCAGCTTCGCCACTTCACCGATGTATTCATCCCACAGTCCGCTCATCCAGAAGCGGTCCGCCGCCTTGGAGTCGTCCGAGGCGTGGTCCAGGATGTAGGGCTCGGCGGCGCTCTTGTAGCGGCCGACGCGGAACAGGTGCACGTCCACGCCGAGCTTGTCGAGCAGGTCCTTGTAGAACAGCCGGTAGCTGGCCAGGCCGGTAATCATCACCCCGCCCTGCGGATCGAGCAGGATGCGGTCGGCGTGCGCGGCCAGGTAGTACTGGCCCTGGTCGAAGTTCACGCCCCACACGATCACCGGCTTGCCGGCGGCACGGAAGCGATCCAGCGCCGCACCCACCTCGCGCAGCGCGGCGAAGCCACCGCCCTTGAGCTCGTCCGGCAGCAGCAGGATGCGGCTGATCCGCTTGTCCTTCGCCGCCGCGTCGATGGCGCCGACCAGGTCGCGCATCTGCACCTGCTTGGGCGGCTCGCCGGAGAGGCTTTCCAGCGCGCGCTGCAGCGGCTCGATGCTGTACTGCTCGACCAGCTCCCCCCTGGGTTGCAGCACCAGCACGCTGGAGTCCTCGATGGTGTGCGCCATGCGGCTGCCTGCCGCCACGCCCACGAGCAGCAGCAGCAGGAAGAACAGCAGCACGAAGAACACCAGGTTGAGGATCACCAGCCGCACCACGTTGAAGCCGCGGCCGATCACGCAGAGGAAGGCCCAGAATCCGTTCGGGCGGCGCAGGGGCGGCGGGGTGCTCATGGGTCGTTGTCGCTGATGCTAGAGATGATCGTTGAGCGTAACCGCTTGCGAACGCACCGTCATGGTGTCTTCCGGCGGGGTCGCCTGCCAGCGATGGCGCCAGGCGCTGCGCCAGAAGCGCGCGAACAGCAGCACCGCCGCCACGCTCAGGCCGGCGATCAGCCCCATCCACATGCCGCGCGCACCGTAGCCCTGGCGGAAGGCGAGCCACCAGCCCACCGGCATGCCCACGCCCCAGTAGGCGAACAGGGTGATCGCCATCGGCACTCGGGTGTCCTTCAGGCCCCTGAGCGCGCCGTTGGAGGCGACCTGGATGCCGTCGGAGAACTGGAACAATCCGGCCAGCACCAGCAGTTGCGCGGCCAGTGCGATGACCGCGGCGTTGCCGGTGTAGAGCGAGGCGATCGCGTGCGGCAGGCCCAGCATCACGCCGGCCGAGAGCAGCTGGGTGACCAGCGCCAGGCCGATGCCGCAGAAGCCGGCATAGCGCACGCCGCGCGCATCGTCGCGACCCACCGCATTGCCCACGCGCACGGTGATCGCCATCGCCACGCCCAGCGGGATCATGAAGAACACCGAAGCCACGTTGATCGCTACCTGGTGGCTGGCCACCACGTCCTCGCCCATCGTGCCGATCAAGAGCGCGGTGGCCACGAACAGCCCGGCCTCGGCCAGCAGCGTCACCGCCATCGGCAGGCCGATGTGCAGCAGTGCGCCGATGCGCCGCCAGTGCGGCCATTCGAAGCGTTCGAACAGGTTGAGTCCGCGATAGTTGCGGTGGCACAACACGTAGACGAGGAAGCCCAGCATCTCCAGCCACAGCACCAGCGCCGTGGCGATGCCGCAGCCGCGCGCGCCCTGCGGCGGCAGGCCCAGCTTGCCGAACATGAACACGTAGCCCAATGGCGCCAGGATGGCCAGGCCGCCGAGACTGAACATCATCGAAGGGCGCGTCAGCGACAGCCCTTCGGACAGCCCGCGCAAGGTGAAATAGCAGGCCAGCGCGGGTGCGCCCCAGCTGATCGCGTGCAGGAACGCGTTGACGTCGTGGCGCAGGCTGGGGGTCACGCCGATCAGGTTCACCAGCGGTTCGGCGTGGCGCACGCCAAACCACAGCAGCATGCCGAGCATGGCCGCCAGCCACAGCGCCTGGCGGAACACCGCGCCCACCTCGTGACGCCGATGGGCGCCATCGAGCTGCGCCACCGACGGTGGCACCGCCATCATCACGCCGATGCCGCTGACGATCGCCAGCGACCACACGCTGGTGCCGACCGCCACCGCGCCCAGCACGTGCGCGCTGAAATGCCCCGAGAGCAGCGCGTCGACCACATTGGTGCCGACCGCCGCCAGCTGCGCGAGCACCAGCGGCAGGGCCAGGCGCACGGTGGCGCCGACCTCGTGCACGACACGCGCGCGGTCGATGGTCTTCATGGCTCTTGGGTCCGGAGAGGGCGAGGCATTCTAGCCCAGTCGCCAGGGCTGCCCGGGGCGACATGCTGTGCCAAGATCGCACGCTTTCCCAGGGGCGGCCTTCCGATGAACGAGCTGATCGACGCCGGCAAACTGCACTGCGCCAACTGCGCCACGCCGCTGGAGGGCGAGTTCTGCCACCACTGCGGCCAGTCCATGCACAGCGTACTCAAGCCCGTGCACCACATGCTCGAAGACAGCATGGACATGTTCCTGCACGTGGACGGGCGCATCTTTCACACGGTGCCGCCGCTGCTGGGCAAGCCGGGCTTCCTCACCCTGGAGTACTTCTCGGGCCGCCGGCAGCGCTACGTGGCGCCCTTCCGGCTCATGTTCGTCCTGTGCCTACTGGCCTTCTTCGCCATGCACCTGGCCGTGGACAGGGTGGTGGAAGGCCACGGCGTGAACTTGGTCGATGCGCCGCACGTGAACGAGGATGCCTTCGCCAATGCGGACACCCCGCAAGAGGTGCGCGAGCAGCTGGCCGAACAGCTGCACGGCCTGGCTGTTACCCGCGAGGTGACTCCGGCGGTGGCCCACCCCGCGCTTGATGCGAGCGAGCGGCAGCTTCGGGCGCTGGCGGACAAGCGGCTGGTTGCGCTGGGCACCACCCCGCTTGCCGCGGGCGCCGTTCCGTCCGCGGGAGCCAGCGTCGCGGCGCCTGCGAAGCCCTCCGCGGGCGCGGAGGGCCCGATCCAGATCAACAGCAAACTGGACGGCAGTCACATCGAGTTGTCCTGGTTGCCCGCGTTCATGAACGAGCGCATGAACACCTACATCCAGCGCACGGTGGCGAACCTGAAGGAATGGAGCAACCGCGACCCGGCGGTACGGCAAGCGGCACGCGACCGCCTGATCACGGGCGTCTTCTCGGTGCTGCCGCAGGCGATGGTCGTGATGATCCCGCTCTTCGCATTGCTGCTGAAGCTCTTCTATTTCTTCCGGCGCCGGCTCTACATGGAGCACCTGATCGTGGCCCTGCACAGCCACGCCTTCCTGTTCCTGGCGTTGTTGCTGGCCACCCTGCTGGGCATGCTTTCCGGTTGGCTGCGCCCGCACGTGGCCTGGGCCAGCGACGGAGTGAACTACCTGCAGACGGCCGTCTTCCTGTGGATGCCCGCCTATCTGCTGGTGATGCAGAAGCGCGTCTACCGCCAGGGCTGGGCCATGACCCTGCTCAAATACTGGTGCGTGGGCTGGTGCTATTTCTGGCTGCTTTGCGTCGTGCTGTTGGTGGCGGCGGTCATGGGCGCCAGCCACTGAGCGACCGCAGTCCGGAATGCCTGTCATAGCGGTTGTGCACAGCGTCATGAACCTGTCAAGGCCGCTTCCGGGAGCATGAGTGACGCGTGAACGGCATCACACGCGGTTGTGCAAGTCATTGATTCTCCGTTGCTAAATTTGCTGGTTATTTTTTGCCCAGGACGTGCCCGAAGCCCCCGTGACAGGGCTTTGACAGTGCTCTCCCCGACCCGTCCACAGACTTATCCACAGGCTTTGTGGATAAGGGAAATTTCCGCCGGGAGAGAGCCACTTAGGAAAGATTCCTAGATGACCGGGCAGCACCCACCTGCGCGCCCGCGGGACACCGTCGGGGAGCCGTTACACTGGCCCGCCCACGAGGTGTCCATGCCCGCCGTCGTCCGCGTCGCCCTGCCGGTTCCGCTCGCCCGCCTGTTCGACTACCTGCCGCCCGCCGGCGGGGTGGCGGTCGGCAGCCGCGTGCTGGTGCCGTTCGGGCGCAAGAAGCTGGTCGGCGTGGTGGTGGCCAGCGGGGTGGAGGCGGCGGTGGCCGGGGCACGGCTCAAGGCGGTGCTTTCCGTACTGGACGACGCGCCCCTGCTCGATGCCGAGCTGATGCAGACCCTGGCCTGGGCCGCCGACTACTGGCTGGCGGCGCCCGGCGAGGCCTACGCCAACGCGCTGCCGCTGGCGCTGCGCGAGCCACGGCCGCTGCCGCAGACCACCGAGCCCTGTTATGCGCTCACCGTGGCCGGGCGGAGCGCGCGCGACGCGGGCAGCCGGCGCGGGTCCAGCCGGGCGCTGCTCGACCTGCTCGTCGCCGCGCCGCTCGGGGCCGCCGAACTGGACCTCGCCCTGCCCGGCTGGCGCCCGGCCGCAAAGCGCCTGCTGGATGCGGGGCTGATCGAACAGCGCACGCCCGAAGCTTCGCCACCAACACCCTCGGCCGCCCCGGCGCTGAATGCCGAGCAGGAAGCGGCCGTGGCGGCAGTCGCCGGCGCCTTAGACCGTTTTCAGCCGTTCCTGCTCGATGGCGTCACCGGCAGCGGCAAGACCGAGGTCTACCTGGCACTGATCGCGCAGGCGCTGGCGGCAGGAAAACAGGCGTTGATGCTGGTGCCTGAGATCGGCCTGGCGCCGCAGACCTTGCGCCGGCTGCGCGAGCGGCTGGGCGTGCCGGTGGAGGTGATCCATTCGAACCTTGCCGAGGGCGAGCGCGCGCGCGCCGGGCTGCGCGCGCGCAACGGCGAGGCACGGGTGGTGCTGGGCACCCGCTCGGCGGTGTTCACGCCGCTGCCGCAGGCCGGCCTGATCGTGGTCGACGAGGAACATGACGGCGCCTACAAGCAGCAGGAAGGGTTTCGCTACCACGCGCGCGATTTGGCGTTGGTGCGCGGCCGTGCGCTGGGCGTGCCGGTGCTGCTGGGCTCGGCCACGCCGTCGCTGGAAACGCTGGCCAACGTGGAGGCGGGCCGCTACCGCGCGCTGCACCTGCGCGCGCGACCCGGCGCGGCGCGGCCACCACAGGTGCAGATCGTGGACATGCGCGCGCAGCGGCTGGACCACGGCCTGTCGCCCGCGCTGCTGGCCGCGGTGGCCGAGGCGGCCGGGCGTGGCGAACAGGCGCTGGTGTTCCGCAACCGCCGCGGTTACGCGCCGGTGCTGCTGTGCCATGCCTGTGGCTGGCACGCCGAGTGTCCGCGCTGCGAACACCCGATGACCCTGCATGCGCAGCGCCGCACGCTGGCATGCCATCACTGCGACCGGCACGCGGCCGTGCCGCCGGCCTGCCCGGCCTGCGGCAGCGCCGAACTCAAGCCCCAGGGCCAGGGCACCGAGCGTCTGGAGGAAGCGCTCGCCGCACGCTTCCCCGGCGTACCGGTGCTGCGCATCGACCGCGAGACCACACGCCGCCGCGACGCCTTCGAACAGTTGCTCCACGGCCTGCAGGACGATGCGCCGACCATCCTGGTCGGCACGCAGATGTTGGCCAAGGGCCATGACCTGCCCAACCTCACGCTGGTCGCCATCGTCGGCGTGGACGAGGGCCTGCACAGCGTCGATTTCCGCGCGGGCGAGCGGCTGGCCCAACTGGTGGTGCAGGTGGCCGGTCGCGCCGGGCGCGCACGCAAGCCCGGCCGCGTGCTGCTGCAGACCCACCACCCGGACCACCCGCTGCTGCGCGGTCTGCTCGCCCAGGGTTACGCCGCGGCCGCGCGCGAACTGCTGGCCGAACGGCGCGAAGCGCTGCTGCCGCCCTACAGCCACCAGGCCCTGCTGCGCGTGGAAGCGCACCAGCGCGCGGACGTGGACGCCTTTCTCGCCGAGGCGCATGCCGCGCTGCCGGACGATGCCGCCCTGCGCATCGCCGGGCCCATGCCCGCGCCAATGCCGTTGCGCGCCGGCCGCCATCGCGGGCAGTTGCTGGTCGAGGCCGACACCCGCGGGCCGCTGCACGCCGCGCTGCGGCCCTGGCAGCACGCGCTGGCCGCGCTGCCGTCGGCACGCAAGGTGCGCTGGTCGCTCGACGTCGACCCGATCGACCTTTACTGACGACTCCTCGATCCGGTGTAGGAGCGCACCTGTGCGCGACCGTGCGGCAGGTCGTGCAGGACGGTCGCGCACAGGTGCGCTCCTACAGGGGACGCATTCGGTTTCCGCGCCCTGAGGTGGGACAATGGGCGGACGCATCCTTGTACAAGGCAAGCCCATGGACGATGCCCCGACGCTTCCCCACGTCGTGATCCTTGGCGGCGGTTTCGGCGGACTGGCCGCCGCCCGCGGCCTCGCCGGTGCCCCGGTACGCATCACCCTTGTCGACCGGCGCAACCATCACCTGTTCCAGCCGCTGCTCTACCAGGTTGCCACCGCCGGCCTCTCCGCGCCCTCGATCGCCGCGCCGCTGCGGCAGATCCTGCGCAGGCAGGACAACGTCACCGTGCTGCTCGACGAGGCGATGGACGTCGACCTCCCGGCCCGCCGCGTGCGCTTCGCCCACGAGACGCTCGACTACGACTTCCTGGTCGTCGCCACCGGCGCCACCCACGCCTACTTCGGCCACGACGCGTGGGCACGCTGGGCGCCCGGCCTGAAGACGCTGGACGACGCCTTCGCAATCCGCCGCCGTGTACTGCTCGCCTTCGAGCGGGCCGAGCGCGAGGACGACCCGGCCGAGCGGCAGGCCTGGCTCAACTTCGTCGTGGTGGGTGGCGGCCCGACCGGCGTGGAGCTGGCCGGCACGCTGGCAGAGATCGCCCGCCATACGCTGCCGCGCGAGTTCCGCCGCAGCAACCCGCACAGTGCGCGAGTGGTGCTGGTCGAGGCCGGGCCGCGCTTGCTGGCGGCGTTCGACCCGTCGCTCTCGACCAAGGCGCAGCGCCAGCTCGAGCGGTTGGGCGTGGAAGTACGCACCGGCACGGCCGTCACCGCGATCGACCGCGTCGGCGTGTGCCTGGGCGATGCGCCGATGCCCGCCTATACCGTGCTGTGGGCGGCGGGCGTGGCCGCCTCGCCGCTCGGCCGGCAGCTCGATGCGCCGCTGGATCGCGCCGGCCGCGTGCGCGTGGCGGCGGACCTCAGCCTGCCCGCGCACCCGGAAGTGTTCGTGATCGGCGACTTGGCCTGCGTCGAGCGCGCCGATGGCTCGCTGGTGCCGGGCGTGGCGCCGGCGGCCAAGCAGATGGGCAAGCACGTGGCGCAGCGCATCCGCGCTCGCGTCGACGCCGATTCGACGCCGGCTCCGTTCCACTACCGTGACCAGGGTGCGCTCGCCACCATCGGGCGCATGGCCGCGGTGGCACAATTCGGGCGGCTGCGGCTGTCCGGCCCGCCGGCGTGGTGGGTCTGGCTCGTCGCCCACATCTACTTCCTGATCGGCTTCCGCAACCGGCTGGTGGTGCTGCTGGACTGGGCCTGGGCCTACTGGACCTACGAGCGTTCCGCCCGCATCGTCACCGGTGCCGACGCCGACGACGTGCCCGCCGTAGACGAACGCCCTGCCGACTCACCCTAAGCTTTCGGAACCCATCGTGCCTTCCCAACTCGAACAACTGCGCCAGTACACCACCGTGGTCGCCGACACCGGCGATATCGACGCGATCGCCCGCTGGCGGCCGGTCGACGCCACCACCAACCCCTCGCTGCTGCTCAAGGTGGTCACGCAGAGCAGCTTCGCGCCGCTGCTGGAGGAATCGCTCGCCTGGGCGCGGGCGAAGAGCCATTCGCGCGAGCAACAGCTCATCGATGCCGGCGACCACCTGGCGGTGACGGTGGGGCGCAAGATCCTCGAACTGGTCCCCGGGCGCGTCTCCACCGAGGTGGACGCACGGCTGTCGTTCGACACCGACGCCAGCATCGCCAAGGCGGAGCGGCTGATCGGACTCTACGAAGACGCAGGCATCCAGCGCGACCGCGTGCTGATCAAGCTGGCCTCCACCTGGGAAGGCGTGCGCGCCGCACGCGAACTGGAGCGCCGCGGCATCCAGTGCAACATGACCCTGCTGTTCGCTTTCGAACAGGCGGTGGCCAGCGCCGAGGTGGGCGTGTTCCTGATCTCGCCGTTCGTCGGGCGCATCATGGACTGGTACGTGGCCAACACCGGCGTGAAGCAGTACGCGCCGGACGAGGACCCGGGCGTGGAATCAGTGCGGCGCATCTACCGCTACTACAAGACCCACGGCTACGACACCGTGGTGATGGGCGCGAGCTTCCGCAACGTGGGCCAGATCCAGGCCCTGGCGGGCTGCGATCGCCTGACCATCAGTCCCGAACTGATGGAACAGCTGGACGCTTCGGACGAGGCGCTGCCGCGCCGCCTGTCCGACGACGGCACCCGCACCGAACGTCCGCCGGCGATCGACGAGGCGCGCTTCCGCTGGGGCATGAACGAGGATGCGATGGCGAGCGACAAGCTGGCCGAGGGCATCCGCAAGTTCGCGGCGGACCAGCGGCAGCTGGAGAAGCTGCTGGCCGAGCGGCTGTAGCTTTCCATCACCTGCCGGGCGTGCGGCTGGCGGAAGCGCGGTGCGTCGCTCGCACGGAGTGAGCCGCGCTGTGGGCCCTGCGGCCTGGCTTCGCGAGGGCGAGCATGTTTCGCGGTCGTCGTGCCGGGCGCGGCGCCAAGCGCCGGAGTCGAGGCGCTGCCACCACACTCCCGGCCGCCGTCGCACCAAAGCTCACCCTACAATGCGGCCATGCCTCTCCTGCGCCTGCACGACTGCCCCGCCCGTCCCTGGAAGAATGGCCTGGGCCGCACCCGCGAACTGGCCGCGGCACCGCCGGGCGCCGGTATGGACGACTTCCTCTGGCGCGTGAGCGTGGCCGAGGTCGACAGCGCCGCGCCCTTCTCCGCCTTTCCCGGGATCGACCGCACCATCGTGCTGCTGGAGGGCGAAGGCTTCGCCATGACGCTCGACGACGGCCGCGTGCATGCCCTGACCGAACCGTTCGTACCGTTCGCGTTTGCAGGCGAGGCACAGGTGACCATCACGCTGGCCGGCGGCGCCACCCGGGACTTCAACCTGATGGTCCGCCGCGATCGCGCGCGCGGCCGCGTCGCGGTCTGGCGCGGGCCCGATCAGGCACGACCCCGGGCGGAGACGGTGTTGCTGTTCTGCGCACGCGGCCGGCTGGAACTGGATGACGACATGCTGGGGCCGGGCGATGCGTGGCTGCAGGCGGCGACGCCCCCGGCACACCTGCGGCTGGCACCCGGCAGCGTCGTGCTCGCGGTGGACGTGCTGCCGGTCGGCTGAGCCAGCCGCCGTGCCGTGATGCCATCGTCACGAAGGCTCGCCGCGGCGTGCCTATGATCGATGTCGAACCCGGGGAGAAGCGCGATGCAGCTGATGATCTACGGCCTGTTCGTTTTCCTCGGCATCCACGTGGTGCCGCTGGTGTTTCCGCGCTGGCGCCGCCGGCAGATCGACCGGTTCGGCGAACGCGCCTGGAAAGGCGTGTTTGCACTGGTGGCGCTGGCCGGCCTGGTGCTGACCTGCATCGGGTTCGGCCAGGCGCGGCGGTTGCCGCTGGTGCTTTACGCGCCGCCGCCGTCGATGGATCACCTCAACGCGCTGTTCACCCTGGTGGCCTTCGTGCTGGTGGTCGCCGCCTACGTGCCGCGCAACCACATCAAGTCGGCGCTGGGCCAGCCCATGCTGCTGGGCGTGGTGGTGTGGGCGTCGGGCCACCTGCTCGCCACCGGCCTGCTGCACGACGTGGTGCTGTTCGGCGCGTTCCTATCCTGGGCGTTGCCGATGGCGATCTGGTTGCGCCAGCGCGACCGGCTGGAAGGCATTGTCTACCCCGCCGGCACGCTGCGCGGCGATGCGGTCGCGGTTGTGATCGGCATCATCGCCTGGTGCCTGTTCGCGTTCTGGCTGCACGGCTGGCTGATCGGGGTCGACCCGATGGCCGGCATGCACTGACGGGTGCCGCCAGTCATCTACGCGCCGGCAACCGGCCGCGCTAGAGTCTTTTACTTCCCACCACCCGAGGTACGGCCATGGTCGGTTTCCTGCTCTGGTTGCTGCTGCTCGTGTTCTGCTGGCCGCTGGCGCTGCTGGCGCTGGTGCTGTGGCCGATCGTCTGGTTGATCTCGCTTCCGTTCCGGCTGGTAGGGATCACGCTGCACGCGGTGTTCGCCTTCCTCGGCGCGCTGCTGATGCTGCCTGCCCGCGTGCTGCGCGGCCGCCCGGCCTGAGATGGGCAAGCCGTTCGCGCCGGCCTGCGAACGCAACCGCGAGCCGATCCTGGACGTGTTGCGCGAGGCCTTCGCGGGCTGCTCGCGCGTGCTGGAGATCGGCAGCGGCACCGGCCAGCACGCGGTGCATTTCGCCGCGGCCATGCCGTGGCTGAACTGGCAGTGTTCCGACCGCGGCGAGTACCTGCCCGGCATCCGCGCCTGGCTTGACGAAGCCAGGTTGCCCAACACGCCCGAGCCGTTCGAACTGGACGTGGCAGGCGGTTGGCCCTGCACACGCTACGACGCGGTGTTCAGCGCCAACACGCTGCACATCATGGGCTGGGCGGAAGTCGGGCAGCTGTTTGCGCGCCTGCCTGCCGTCACGACCGATGGCGCGGTGCTGGTCATCTACGGCCCGTTCAACTACGACGGCCACTACACCAGCGAAAGCAACGCGGCCTTCGACCGCTCGCTGAAGATGCGCGATCCATGCATGGGCCTGCGCGATGCGGAGGCGGTCGACGCGCTGGCACGCGCCGCCGGTTTTGTGCTGCAAGAAGATCGCGCAATGCCGGCCAACAACCGCTGCCGCGTGTGGCACCGGCAAGGTGCCGGGTGACACAAGCCGCGGACCTTCGGAGGATCGCGCACGCTTGACGCCGGGTTGATCGCCAGGCGTGCTTCATGAGGGGGCTTTCGTCGTTCGGGGAGCCCATGCAACAGCACACAGACAGGCGATCGTCGCCACGTCCGGCACGCAGCACCGGCGCCACCGCGCGCGGCGTGGAGGCCGTGCCATGGCTGGACCTCGAACGCTACATCGGGCGATGGCACGGCCTGGCCTGGCTGCCGCTGCCGTTCCAGCGCCGCTGCTGGGGCGAACTCACGCTGGAATACACGCCACGCGACGACGGCCTGGTCGCGGTGGTCAGCGCCTGCCGTGACGAGGATGGCCGGCTGAGCGAAGCGCACGGCGTGCTGCGCCAACCCGAGCCCTTGCGCGAACCGGCACGGCTGCAACTGCGCTTCGCCCCGGCCTGGCTGAACCGCCTGCGCTTCGTGTGGAACGAGCATTGGGTGATCGCCCTGGATGCCGACTACCGCTGGGCCGTGGTCGGCGAACCTCGGCGCCGCTACCTGTGGATCCTGGGCCGCGAACCGCGCATGGACTACCACCTGTTCGAGGAGCTCAAGGCCATCCCGCGGCGCATGGGTTACGACCTGGCGCCGCTGCTGGTTTCGCGCCAGCGGGCCGACTGAGTGGTCGACGCGTTGCATTTTCCGCCCCAACCGTCAGGATGACCGGCAGCACTCTTCCGGTGGATTCCTGCATAACGTGCGCGCCGTCGACATCCTTACTCCCTGCCCTTGCGGCAACCCCGCCGGCTACGCGCACTGCTGCGGGCCGCTGCATGAGGGGCGCGCCGCGCCGACCGCCGAAGCGCTGATGCGTTCGCGCTACAGCGCGTACGTGTTGAAACGCGAAGACTACCTGCTGGCCACCTGGCATCCGAGCACGCGCCCGGCGCACCTGAAGCTCGCCGCGCAGCAGCCGGCGCCGAGCTGGCTTGGACTGTCCGTGAAGCGTCACGAGGATGGCGCGGTCGAGGCGGTGGTCGAATTCATCGCGCGCCTGCGCTACGGCGGCGGGCGGGCACAGCGCCTGCACGAGGTAAGCCGGTTCCTGCGCGAGGATGGCCGCTGGTATTACGTGGACGGCGAGATCCTGGCCTAGCGGTTGCCTGCGGGCAGGCCCCCGCGTGTTGCTCAGAACCCGGTGATACCCATCGCGTGCAGTCGCGCGGCGAGGCGGCCCACCTCCGGGTGGTGGAAGAAGGCCTGCAACCGCGCGGCCCCGGCGGGACCGACGCCCGGCTCCTTCGCCCATACCGCCGCGTCCCGCGCCGCCAGCACACCCCAGTTGGGCAGAGCGGCAGCCCCCGCTGCCGGCATGCCCATCGCGCGCAGCCAGGATGCAAACCCGGCCGCCCGCGCATGTGCGAATGCCCGGGACAGCTTTGCGCCACGGGTGGCGCCGATGCGCGGCACCGCCGCCAGCTGCGCGGGCGTGAGCGAGAGCCAGTCCAATACGCCGTGCACCAGCCCGGCATCGACGAGGGCGCGCCAGGTCGTCTCGCCGATGCCATCGATGCGCAAGCCTTGCCGACCGCCGAGCCACACCAGCCGCGCCAGGAACTGGCGTTCGCAACCGGCATCGGGATGCCAGCAGTCCAGGCCATCGCGCATCGTTTCCGGCGGGACGACTACCGCAGCACGCCCGCGGGTGCGCCACACCACGCCGTCGAAGCGCGGGATGGTGAGGCCGGCCAACGAGAGCGCGACCTGGTCGCCCGGCCGTGCGTCGAGCTTGCGCCAGCGGGCCAGCGAGCCGACGCTCACGCGTCGCACCGTGCGGTCGTCCAGCACCACCGGCTCCAGCTCGAGCACCACGCTGATGCGGCCGCGCCGCCCGCGGCGGAAGTCCACCGCGCGCACCGTGGCCAGCGCCCTGGCGGGCGGGTATTTCCAGGCGACCGCCCAGTCCGGTGGCGCGGGCTGCCACGCGGTGCCGCGCGGCCGGTGGCCCTGGCGCAGCACGGTGCCGTCGCTGGCGAAGGGCAGCGCCTGGCGGTACCAGCGCTCGCGCCAGCGGCGGACCTGCGCGAGGCTCGTCACCGGCTGGGTCAGCGCCACGCTGGCGCCGAAGCCCATGGCCTGGAGGCCCGCCAGTCGCGCACGCATGTCGGCCGGCCCGCTCGGCCAGTCCCACACGAACAGGCCGATGTGCGCCGCCGTCCGGGCGTCGAACGGTTGGCGTGCCAGTGCACCAGCGACATCGGCACGCGCACGCACGCCGCCCTCGGTGGCCTGCCGGTGCCCTGGCAGGTGCCAGACTAGCTCGCCCTGCAGCACCACGCGCGGTGGCGCGTGCGCGAGGCGTTTCGGCACGGCCGCGATCCTTTCCACCTGCGCGGTCCAGTCCGAGCCATGCAGGCCGTCGCCACGGCTCACGGCCTGGCGCAGCTCGCCCTCGACATACAGCAAGGTGACGGCCACGCCGTCGGCCTTGGGCTGCACCCACAGGTCGCGGTCGCCACGCTCATGCATCCACGCCTGCACGGCCGCCGCATCGGGGAGCTTGGCCAGGCCGGTCTGCGCGATCGGCGCGCGGACGGGGCCGGTCGCATCGGCCAGGTGCGCCAGCGCCGGCGGCGCCTGTCCGGGAAAGCAGGCGCGCCAGCTTTCGTAGCGGGCGAGGGCCTGGTCGTAGATCGCGTCGTCGACGGGCGAGCGGCCGTCGGTGCGGTAGGCATGGTTCCAGCGGTCGAGCTGATCGTGCAGGGCCTGCAGCTCGTGCGTGGCGCGCGGTGCATCCCAGGCTGGGCAGGTGGCCAGGCAAGGTCTGATCAGCAGGCAGGCGGCCAACAGCCACCAGCGCCATCCGTGTCGCATCGAACGTTCCCTCGTGGGTGGCAGGTCCGACACGGTAGCGGTGCGCCGGCCATCGGCGCAGTGGCAGCCGGCCGATCGATGGCGTAGGGCGCGCCCGATCGGGAGGTGGGCGATTGCGCAGGGATCAGTGGGGTTTCAGGCGAGCCCCGGCCTCACCCACCCTCTCCCCGGCGGGGAGAGGCCCCGATCGCGCCCGGCCTGGATGTGCGCGGTACGCGGCGGGCAGTTCACCACGTCATGTCGCTCTGGCTTTCTGGACGTCCATCCGGTCCGAACCGGCGCTCGATGATCCGCCCGCCACCCGTGCGGTCGATCAGCACCAGCGTGCTCGCGCGCGTGCCGTATTCGGGCCCGCGGATGAACGCAGGCGAGAGCCAGCGTTCCCGCTCGCGGCCGATGCCGGTATCGGGAAGCTCATGGTCGAGGGCGGGCTGCTCGTCGGCCAGCGCCGCGAACAGCGGCGCGGCGTCTTCAGCGCCTTCGTCCAGCCATGCCTGCAGGCGCGCCATCAGCTGGCGCGTCTTCGGCCACGGCGTGTTGAAGTCGGCGTTGGACAGCCCGTGCACGCCCGGCGTCACCGCCTGCATGCGCGGCTCCGGCTGGTTGCCCAGGTAGAAGGCCGCCTGCGCGTCGAAGGTGAGCAGGTTGAACGGGCGATAGCGGGCTGCGTCCCGGCACAGCGCGCGTGCGTGCGTGGTGGCGTCGGCCTCGCCGCGCAGCCAGTCGGTGACCAGCAGGCCGCGTGATAGCCCGGTCTGCGGCTGGCGCGGGTCGCGCACGTTGGTGACCACGCCGCAACGCCCGAGCGGGCTTACTCCGAGCCAGGTGCCGCCGGCTTCCAGATCGCGCCCGGCGATCACCGGCATGTCGCTCCACCGGGCCAGCGGCGCGCTCGGGCGCGCGTGGTATTCGTCGCGGTTGCCCGCCAGCACCAGCGGCCAGCGCGGATGGACGTTCCAGGCGAAAGCGATCAGGCACATGGACGGCTCGGGCCAAATGGAAAGAACTATTGTCGCCGACAAAAAAGGGCGCGCCGTTGGCGGCGCGCCCCGGAAGGCCCGCGTGCGCGGGTTACATCTTGTACTTCACGCCGACCGTGTAGAACCGCCCGACCATGCCCATCTGCGACCAGGTCGGGTTGTAGTTGACGCCGGCGTAGTTCGCCGGATCGAACGGCGCACGGCGATCGAACGCGTTGAGGACCGACGCATAGACCGAAAAGTGGTCGTTGAAGTCGTAGTTGCCGGTGAGATCGAACTGCGTCCAGGCGCCCACGTGGCAGCTCGGCGGGAACGCATCGCCGTTGTCGTCGGTGGAGATGCAGCCCTCGCCCGCGTCCGGCGACGTCATGCTGATGCCGCTGGTGTAGTACAGCGTGCCGGTGATCGTCGCCGGGCCGAACATAAAGCTGTTCGACCAGGTCGCACGGTCACGCGGCGTACCGGCGCCGGAGGACACGGCGTACACGCCGTGCGTGCCGACGAAGCGCTGCACCGTGCCGTCCTGCAGGGTGAGGTTCCACTCGAAGATGCGCGTGGCACTGAACTCGCTGCGCAGCTTCACGCCGCCGAAGTCGAAGTTGCCGATCAGGTCCAGGTCCACGCCCTTGGTCTGCAACGCGTTCTGGTTGACGTAGGGCGCCTGCACCACCACCGGCTTGGGCAACAGCGTCGGGTGCTCCGGGTCGGGCACGTCGGGGATGATTGCCGAGCCCGGCGGCAGCGGCTGGCCGGCGAAGTAGGCATCGAGCACCGCCTGCGGGTCGAACTGGCCGATCACCCCGGTCTTCTTGATGTCGTAGTAGTCCACCGACGCGCTGAACTGCCCGGTCGGCTGCCACAGCACGCCGAAGGTCCAGCTCTTGGATTTTTCCGGCTGGATATCGGGGTTGCCGATGGTGTCGTAGGCCAGGCCGTAGGGACGGGTGTAGGCATCGCTGCCATGCGCCGCCACGTAGTCGTCCGGCAGGTTGTAGGTAGCGAAACCCTCCGACTCGCTCGATCCGTTCTCGGCGAAGCTCGGTGCACGGAAACCCTTCGACCATGTGCCGCGGATCGCCAGCGATTCGATCGGCTTCCACTTGAAGCCGACCTTCGGCGAGAAATTGCCGCCGAAGTCGGAATAGCGGTCGTAGCGGCCGGACACGTCCACCTCCAGCGATTCCAGGAACGGCGCGTCCAGCTCGGCATAGATGCCCTTGACCGTGCGCTTGCCGAAGGTGTGCGCCACGCCCAGGCCCTGGGCTGACAGGCCGGGGTTGAGGTCCGGATCGGACTGCTTCTCGCGGCGCAGGTCGATGCCGGTGGCCAGGCCCAGCGAACCGCCCGGCAGATCCATCAACAGGCGCGTGAGGTGGAAGTCCAGCGACTGCAGGTCGGTGGTCGACTTCTTGTGCAGCACCGGCGCGAGCTGGGCGAGCAGCTCGGGCGAGTTTTGCGACGGGTCGATGAAGTTATACGTGCCGTTGTTCACGGCGCTGATCAGCGCGGCGTAGTTGAGGAAGCCGTAGTTGTCCACGTCCAGCGAGCTGTGGTTGAGCACCAGCGCGCTGTCGTAGTTCCACTCGCCCCACAGGCCGTGGATGCCGCCGACCATGCGCAGGTTGTCGTTGACGGTCTTGGCGCCGCCCTGGATATCGCCGAAGGCGTAGGTGATCAGCGCCGGCTGGCCGGGGTACGGGTTGTTCGGGTTGTCCGAACCGTCCGGCAGGGTCGCCGGTAACACGATCGAGCGGGTGTTCACCGGCGTGCCAGCACGGATCTGCGGCGGCGTGGCCGCGGCTTCCACCTTGTTGTGGTAGTAGCTGCCGCTGACGTAGGCCTCGCTGGTGTCGCCGACCTTCACGGTCAGCCGGCCGTAGACGCCCGCGCGTTCCTGCTTGGGTGCCAGGTCGATGTAGTCGGCGATCTGGTTCTGCTCGCACCCGCTGCCCAGCTCGTTGGTCACCAGGGTGGAGCCCGGTCCGCACGGGCGCAGCGGTTGCCACAGCGAACCGTCGACCGCGGTGCCGGTCTGCTGGCCGCCCGGTCCCGGCACGCCCGGCACGGCGGGCTGCACCATGCCCCAGATGGAGCCGTTGTTGAATCCCGGCTGGCCCCAGTTGAGATCGCTCCCGCCGCCCGGACTGAGGTCAGTGGTGTTGTACGGATAGTCGCGGTCGCGGGCCCAGATGCGGTCGTCCTTCTGCGCCTCGATGCTGCCGTAGGCGTTCCAGCCGTTCTTCTGCAGGTCGCCGCCGCCGAACAGCAGGGTGACGCGGCGCGTGGTGCCGCCACCACGCTGGGAAGTACCGATCTCGGCGGTCCCTTCGAGGCCCTTGTAGTCGTGCTTGAGGATGATGTTGACCACGCCGGCAATCGCGTCGGCGCCGTAAAGCGACGAGGCGCCGTCCTTGAGCACGTCGATGCGTTCGATCGCGTTGACCGGGATCGTGTTGAGGTCGACGAAGGTGCGCTGGCCGTCGTCTGCCAGCGGGTAATTGGTCGAGCGGCGGCCGTCGACCAGCACGAGCGTCGAGTTGACCGTCAGGCCGCGCAGGGCGACGCCGGCGGAGCCCGCCGCGAAACCGGCGGTGAAGGCGGTCGGGATCGAACCGCTGTTGTCGGCGGAGATCGCGCGCACGACGTCGCTGACCGTCTTCAGGCCGCTGCGCTCGATCTGCGCCGCGGTGATCACCGTGACTGGCGAAGGTGTCTCCACGTCGATGCGCGGGATCGCCGAGCCGGTGACGGTGATCGTCTGCAGTTGCTGTGCCTGTTGGGGGTTGGCCTGCTGCTGGTCCTGTGGCGGCGGCGCAGGCACGGGGGTGTCGGCAGGCGGGGTGGTCTGTGCGTAAACGGAACCTAAGGGCGTCAGCAGCAAAGCCAACGCCGTAGCGAGCTTGTTCGCTTTCATGACTCAATCCTCGGTTGTGGGGTGCGCAATGCGCCCGAGGACTGGTGGTGTGTTGTGCGCACCGCCAGCACTGCAGGCGAGGGGAATTGCGCGAGGGCAGTCTTCCACTTTCCGCAGGCGCTTACAAGCAATTAACCCCGCTTGGCGGAAACCGACACATGTCTGCCGTTGGCACGTTGTATGCCTCGCGCCACGGGCGATTCCGGGCATCCAGGCGCTTGCCGGTGTGGACGCCTATACCGCCATACGCTCACAGAACCAGACGCATGCCAACCGTGACGCTCCGGCCCGGTGCCGGTTCGTAGTAGCGGCCGTTGCCGTCGTTGACGATCACCGAGCCGACGATGTGGCGGTCGAACAGGTTGTCCACCCGTGCGGAGACATAGAGCCGGGTGTCGCCGAGCGCCAGGCCGTAGCCCAGGTCGAGGCCCGTGCGCAGGTACCCAGGCGCCGTGGCACTGTTGCGGTCGTCCACCGGCACCGCACCCACGCCTTCGAGCTCGAGGCCGCCGCGCCATCCCAGCTCGCTCCCACGTTCCAGACGCAACGAGCCGTAACGCCGCGGCACGCCCGGGATGCGCGTGCCGGCCGGCACCGTCAGGTCCGGTACGAGACAGGGCGTGTCGGCGCACGCCAGGAAGCCGCTGCGGAAACGCGCATCCAGCCAGATCAGCCCAAGGCGCAGCCTCCAGCCGGCGCCGAGTTCGCCATCGACCGACAGCTCCGCACCCTGTCGCCGGCTGCGCCCCACGTTGCGATACGTCGAGCGTCCGTCGTGGCTGCTCGCCACCGCCAGCTCGTCACGGCTGTCCGCGCGGAACAGTGCCAGCTCGATACCGAGCTCATCGTGCGGCCGCCACTTCAGGCCCAGTTCGCCGTTGCGGCTGCGCACCGGCGCCAGGTCGAGCGCCAGGCCCGCGCCGCCATCGTTCCGATAGCCGAGCTCGTTGAAGGTGGGCGTCTCGAAGCCCTCGCCGTAGCTGGCGTACAGGCGCAGGTGCGTGCCGGGCCGGTAGTCGAGGCCTGCCACCGGCGTGGTCGCGCGGTAACGCACGCGACCGCTGTCGTCGGGATTGGCGGTGGTGACGTAGCGGTCGCGCGCGCGGAACGCGACCTCGCTGTGGCGCGCGCCGAGCAGCAGCGACCAGCGCTCGGCGAGGTGCCAGTACAACTGCGCGTACTGATCGAACGCCTGCACGCGGTCGCGCTCGTCGCGACGAAGGGCCCCCGTCACGCCGAGGGTGTCGCCGACGAAGTTCTCGTAGCCGCGGCGATGCTGGTCCTGCGCGTCCCAACTCGTGCCCAGCACCGCTTCCAGCGGGCGCCCCAGCGCCTGCCCGCGATGGGTCCAGCGCGCATCGACGCCACCGTAGCCGCCCGCCAGGTCGATCACCCCGCCGGCGCTGAGCGGGCTTTGCTGCGCCACGGGCGGGATCGACAGCACCTGGTCCACCGCGCGCTGGCCGGCGTAGCCCATCAGGCGCACGCCATCGTGCTCGCCCTCGGCGCGCCAGGTCGCACCCAACTGCTGCTGTTGCACGCGCTTGCGGGTGTCGAAGGCGGTGGCGGCGTCGACCGGCTGGTGGGGATCGGCCCGCCACTGCGCGCGGGTGAGGCCCAACGGGTCCTGCGTCCACGGCTGTGCCAGCGTGTTGAGTACGACGGTCAGCGTCCGCCCGTTGCCCAGGTCGAATCCCAGCCGTGCGTTGCCGGAGGTGCGTTGTGCGCGGCTGTGGGCACGGTAGCCGTCGGTGCGGAAATGGCCCAGCGCCACGTTGTAGTCGAGCGGACCGGCAAGGCCACGCGCTCCGGCATCCAGATGCCAGCTGGCATCGGCACCGGCGAACGCTTCCAGCGTGCGCACCGGCACCGGCCCGCCGGCGGCCGTCCATACCTGGACCACCCCGCCGGAGGAATTGCCGTACAGCGCCGAGAACGGCCCGCGCAACACCTCCACGCGATCGGCCGCGGCCAGCGCGACGTGCGAGAGCTGGCCCTGCCCGTCCGGCATCGTGGCGGGGATGCCGTCGACGTACAGCCGCACGCCGCGCACGCCGAAGCTGGCCCGCGCGCCGAAGCCGCGGATCGAGAGTTGCTCGTCCTGTGCGTAGTTCTGCCGGTCTCTTGCCAGCACGCCGGGCACGCCGACCAGTGCCTCGGAAAGATTCACGCCCGGCTTGCCGCTGGCGCTGGTGGCTACCGGCACGCGGGACAGCGCGGCCGGCAGGTCGAACGGCGGGATGTCCAGCCGCACCGCCTGCACCGGCACCGGAGGTAGATCGGTGACGGTCTGCGCCGCGAGCGCCAGTGGCCAGCCGGCCACCGCGATCGCGGTCCACGTTCGACGCTTGCCCATCGACGTACCTGTCCGCTGACGAACGGCCATGGTAGCGGCCGCCCGTGCAGGCGCTGTCGCCGGTGGCGTAGGGTGGGCTTCAGCCCACCGCTCGTCCGGCACCAGAGCTGGTGCCCTACGCCCGCCCTACGACGCGTCCGCTTCGGGGATAATCGGTCCCCATGCGCCGACCCACCCTTCGTGCCCTCCTGCTGATCTTCATCGCACTGACCGCCACCGTGCCGGCCATCGCGCAGGACGCCTCCCTGCACAAGCAGGCCCAGGCCAAACAGCAACTGGCCGAACTGCGCAGCAAGATGGAAGCGCTGGCCCGCGAGCAGGCAAAGACCGCCGCCCGCCGCGACAGCGCCAACGCCGAACTGGCGCGCCAGGCCAGCGCACTGGCCGAGGCCGCCCGCGCACTGCGCGAGGCCGACACCGCACTGGCGGCCAAGCAACAGGAACTGGAGCAGCTGCAACAGCAGCGCAGCGACCTGGAACAGCGCCTGGCCGGCCAGCGCGCGGCCATCGCCGACCTGCTGCGCGCCACCTACACGCTCGGCCGCGGCACCGACCTGCGTCTGCTGCTGGGCGACCAGGACCTGGCGCAGATCGCCCGCGCGTTGGCCTACTCGAAGTATTTCCAGCAGGACCGCGCCGCGCGCGTGGCCGATCTGATGAACGAGCTCGGCCGGCTGCAGCAACTGGAGGCCGACATCACCGCCGAACAACAGGCCCTGGCCGCCACCCGCGCCGAGCGCGCGGACAAGGCCCAGGCACTCACCGCGCAGCGCGCCGCGCAGCAGAAGCTGGTCGCCCAGGCCAACGCCAAGTACAAGGACGAGGGCCAGCGCCTGGCCGCGATGAAACAGAACGCACAGTCGCTGGACCACCTGGTCGACAAGCTGCAGCGCGCGATCGACGAGGCCGCCCGCGAGGCGGCGCGCAGCGAGCGTGCCAGCCCTGCGGCGCCCAACCGTGCCGGCGGCAAGGCGGACATCCGCGGCAACCTGCCCTGGCCCGCGTCCGGCGCGGTGGCCAACTATGGCAACGGTGTGCTGATCAAGGCCGAGGGCGGCAGCGAAGTGCATGCGGTGGCGCGCGGCCGGGTGGTCTACGCGGCCTTCCTGCGCGGTTACGGCCTGCTGGTGATCCTCAACCATGGCGATGGCTGGCTGAGCATGTACGGCAACAACGAAAGCGTGCTGCACAACGTCGGCGACCAGGTCGAGGCGGGCGAGGCGATCGGCACCGCCAGCCCGACCACCGGCCTCAACACCGGCGTGTATTTCGAACTGCGTCACAAGAACAAGCCGGTCGACCCGCGCGGCTGGCTGGCCAAGCGCCGTTGACGCCCCCTGCGGCGCACCGCAGGCTAACTTTGGAACGACCACGCTGCCGCGCGGTCGAAATCCGCCGGATACCCAGGAGTCTTCGCATGCATCCGATCCCCCGTGCCCTGGCCTGCGCCGTGACCGCCGCGCTGGCGTTCGCGCCGCTGCATGCACAGCAGGCGCCGGCCAGCGCCGCGAGCTCGGCGGCGCCGGCCAAGGCCGCCAGCGCACCCGAGCCGGTCGACCTGGACGACGTGCGCAACTTCAGCCGCGTGTACGAAGTGGTTCGCCAGGCCTACGTCGAGCCGGTCGACAACAAGACGCTGATGAAGGCCGCGATCAGCGGCATGCTGAGCGGACTGGACCCGCACAGTGAATACCTGGACAAGCAGGGCCTGCAGCAGCTTTCCGAGGACACCACCGGCCAGTACAGCGGCCTGGGCATCGAGGTGCTGGAGGTGGACGGCACGCTGCGCATCATCGCCCCGATCGACGACACCCCGGCTGCGCGCGCCGGCATCAAGCCCGGGGACACCATCGTCAAGATCAACGGCAAGCTGGTCGATCCGGAAAACGTGGACGACATGTTCAAGCTGCTGCGCGGCGACCCGGGCAGCAAGGTCACGCTATCGATCCTCCACGAGAACAGCGACCAGCCGATCGACATGCACCTGGTGCGCGAGCAGATCTCGGTGACCAGCGTGAAGCTGCGCGAGCTGCAGCCCGGCTACGCCTACATCCGCATCAGCCAGTTCCAGGAAGACACCGCCGACGACCTGGAGCGCAAGTTCGCCGCGTACGTGACCAAGCACGGCCAGCCCAAGGGCGCCGTGCTCGACCTGCGCTCCAACCCCGGCGGCCTGCTCACCTCGGCGGTGGCGGTCAGCGACGACTTCCTGGACGCAGGCGGCATCGTCAGCACGCGCGGTCGGCTGGCCGACGCCAACATGAAATTCGACGCGCACCCGGGCGATCTGTTGCAGGGTGCGCCGATAGTGCTGCTGGCCGACAACGGCACCGCCTCGGCGGCGGAGATTGTCGCCGGCGCGCTCAAGGACAACCATCGTGCGCTGATCGTGGGCCGGCGCACCTTTGGCAAGGGCGTGGTGCAGACCGTGCTGCCGCTGGATGCCGACCACGCGGTCAAGCTCACCACCGCCCGCTACTACACGCCCAACGGCACCTCGATCCAGGCCGAAGGCATCAAGCCGGACATTGCGCTCGCCGAGCTCACCGTCAATCAGGCTGACAGCCAACCGGAGCTGATCAACTCGGAGGCCGACCTCAAGCACCACCTGGCCAACGAAAACACCGCCGCCGCGCAGGACATCGACAACGACGGCAGCGCGGAGAACGCCAAGCTGGCGACCCAGGACTACACGCTGGCGCAGGCGTTGAACATCCTCAAGGGACTGGCGCTGGGGCATCGCGCGGACACCGTGAAGTAGCGCTTCCACCGTGCGGCTTGCTCCCTCACCTCCGGAGAGCGGCCCGGACTGAGGGGGACAAGGCTTGCGGGGAATGCGGCGGGCCGGGCCTTTGCCGCGAAGAGCAACCGCTCCATGCAACCGCCGGGCGAGCCCCGGCCCCTCACCCCAACCCTCTCCCCGGTGGGGAGAGGGAGTCGGAAGCCGCAAGGTAGCGCCGCCCTCGCGATGAGCCAAAGGCCGTCGAAGCACGCCGTTCCACTGCAACCGTGCGGCGCTTTGCTCCCTCTCCCCACCGGGGAGAGGGCTGGGGTGAGGGGACAAGGCTTGCGGGAAAATCCAGCGAGCCGTGCTGTCGAATCCTCTCCCCGCAGGGAGAGAGCGCGCGCTACTCGGAAGCCTCGCGCGGCTTGACCAGCCAGCGCACGGCCAGCACGCCCAACTCGTAGAGCAGGCACATCGGCACGGCCAGCATGATCATCGAGGTGATATCCGGCGGCGTGATCACCGCGGCGATGGCGAACGCGCCCACGATGGCGTAGCGGCGCACGGCGCGCAGCTTGGCGACATCGACCACGCCCACCGCGGCCAGGATCACCACCGCCACCGGGACCTCGAAGCACAGGCCGAAGGCGAAGAACATCAGCATCACGAAGTCCAGGTAATGCGTGATGTCGGTCATCATCTCCACGCCCACGGGCGTGACCGCGGTGAGGAAGCGGAACGCCGCCGGCAGCACCAGGAAATAGGCGAACGCGCAGCCGACGTAGAACAGCACCAGCGCCGCCAGCAGCAGCGGCCGTGCCAGGCGTTTCTCGTGCTTGTACAGACCCGGGCTGACGAACGCCCACAGCTGGTAGAGGATCACCGGCATGCTGATGAACAGCGCGGTGTAGAAGGCGAGCTTGAGCGGCGTGATGAACGGACTGGCCACCTCGGTCGCGATCAGGTGCGCGCCCTGCGGCAGGTGCGCCACCAGCGGCGCGGCCAGCAGCGTGTAGAGCCGGTTGGCGAAAGGAATCAGCGCCAGCAGTACGAGCAACACCATCGCGCACGCCTTGAGCAGGCGCGAGCGCAGTTCGATCAGGTGGGAAAACAGGCCCTGCTGCAGGTCGACCTGCGGCTCGGGCTCAGGCGATGCCATGCGGAGGTTCCTTCACCGGCGCGTGCTTGGGATCGTCGGCGAACAGGTCGCCGGTAAGCGTGTCGCGTTCGGGTGCGGGTTCGTCGGCCTCGTCTGCCATCTCGCTGGCCAACCGCGCCTCCGGCTCGGGCTCGGGCGACGCCGGTGCAGGTGCCGCCGCCACCGAGCCGACCGCCTCGCGCACGTCGCGGGCAGTGGCGTTCATCTGCGCCTGCGCGGCCTCGGCGCGCGCGGCGGCCTCGCGCGCAGTGCGCTTGATTTCCTCGACCTCCAGCTCGCGCTCGACCTCGGCGCGCACGCTGTCCCAGGTGTTGCGCACGCGGCGCACCAGCGCGCCGGCGGTGCGTGCCGCACCGGGAAGCTTTTCAGGGCCGAGCACCAGCAGCGCAATAAGCGCCAGCAGCAGCATCTTGCCGAAGCTGATCTCGATCATCGTCGCGCCACCGCGCGCTTACTTGGTTTCGCTGGTGTCGCGCGCCTTGCTGGCGGTGGCGTCCGAGGCAGGCGGATCGGCGCGCAGCTGTTCCTGCGCCTTGCGCTTGGCCTCCTCTTCGTCCTCGTCGCCCTGCATGGCCTTCTTGAAGCCACGCACGGCGTTGCCCAGATCCGGGCCCATCTTCGCCAGCTTGCCGGTGCCGAAGATCACCAGCACCACGATGAGCAGGATGATCCAATGCCAAAAACTGTCCAGACCCATGACTTCAAACCTCTGACGGACTGTGCCGAAAACCGTTGTGTTGCAGGCGCTATGCCAGCAACGGGATCAACGCACAGTGTACTCCTCAAGCTGGTCGCGGAAGTCCACGACCGGGCCCGGCACGTTGCTGACACCACCTTCGAAGATGCGGCGCGGCGTAATGCCGGGGCCGTAGATCGCCTCGTTGGCGTCGTAGTCGATGCGCAGCACCGAGCCGTCCAGCGCCACGCCGGCGAACAGCCCGCGCGAGCGCGAGTAGGAGTAGATCTCCGCCTTCATCTGCGCGTCCGTGGCGGCGCTGGCGGTGCGACCCACCGGGCCGGCGGCGGCGGCCGCATCGGCACCGACGGTGAACTTGCCGTTGACGATCGAATCGACCCCGCGCTGGGTGCGGAACACCAGCACCACGTCGGTGGAGGACACGCCCGCCTGGAATCCCACGCTGCCGCCGGTCAGGGTGATGAAGCTGGGGTTGGACCAGGTGCCGTCCGGACTGCGCACCGAGATCAGCCCCTCGCCGCGACGGCCGCCGAAGATGAAGCCGGCCTTGACCATGTCGGGGATCACGGCAATCGCCTTGGCGTTCCCGAGCAGGTCCTTCGGGATCGCCTTGTCCGGCGCCTGCATGACCTCGTGCAGCACGCGCACCGCGTTCTGCGCGCGCACCAGCGGCGGATCCTCGGCATGGGCGGCCATCGACGGCAGCAACAGGGCCAGCGCAACCAGCGAGCAACGACGCAATGCCTTGAACATGGGTGACTCCTTCCAAGGGAATGGGGGTGCGGCACCGCGCCAGGCGGTCGGTCGGACGGCTTGTGGCAGACTCCACCGCCTGCCTGCCACCGATGCCTTCGATGCCACAGCGCGACCACTATACCGGCCCTTCAGACCACGCCCCTGACCGGAACGTTCAGGCAGGCGCGCGCGCGACGGGCGTGCTGCTGGTCAACCTGGGCACACCGGAGGCGCCGACCGCGCGCGCGCTCCGGCCCTACCTGGCCCAGTTCCTCTCCGACCGCCGCGTGATCGACTACCCGCGCTGGAAGTGGTGGCCGATCCTGCAGGTCATCCTGGCGATCCGCCCGCGTCGCTCGGCGCACGCCTACGCGCGGATATGGACCGAGGCCGGCTCGCCGCTGCGCGTGCTGAGCGAGGCGCTCGCCACGGCGTTGCAGGCCGAACTGGGCGAGCAGGCGCGCGTCGCACTGGCGATGCGCTACGGGGCGCCATCGGTGGCCGGGACGATCGCCGAGCTGCAGGCCGCCGGCGTGCGCCGGCTGCTGGTGTTGCCGCTGTATCCGCAGTATTCGGCGACCTCCACCGGCTCGGTGATCGACGCAGTCGCCGATGCGCTCAAGCACCTGCGCTGGCCGCCGGAGCTGCGGCTGGTCAACGACTACCACGACGACCCGACCCACATCGAGGCGCTGGCTGCCCGTATCGAGCGCTGGTGGGAGGCCAACGGCCGCGGCGAGAAGCTGCTGCTTTCCTTCCACGGCATTCCGGAGCGCTACGTGCGCCTGGGCGATCCGTACCTGGCGCAGTGCCAGGCCACCGCCGCGCGGCTGCGCGCGCGGCTGGGCCTGGACGAGAGCCGGTTGCTGCTGAGTTTCCAGTCGCGCGTGGGCCGCGAGACGTGGCTGCAGCCGTATACCGATGCCACCGTGCGCCGGTTGGCTGAAGAAGGCGTCACGCGGCTGGACGTGGCCTGTCCCGGCTTTGCCGTGGACTGCCTGGAGACGCTGGAGGAGATCGCCATGCAGAACCGCGATTTCTTCCTTGAAGCCGGCGGGCAGGACCTGCGCTACATCCCCGCGCTCAACGACTCGCCCGAACAGGTGGCAAGCCTGGCGGCAATCGTCCGCCGGCAAGCGCAGGGGTGGCCGGGCTTTCCGTAGTACTCGACACGCCACCTATCGAGCCTTCCCCCGCGACCGCGGGGGAAGGTGCCGACAGGCGGATGGGGCGCTCTTGGGCGGGACGCACGGTCGAGCCCTTCGCAAGGCCTCCCCCATCCGCCCTCCGGGCACCTTCCCCGTGAACGGGGGAAGGATGTGCGTTACCGGCGTGTCTGTTGCAGGCCAAGCACGCGCTCGACGCCCGCCAGCACACCGGCCAGCGGCGTGCGCAGCAAAAGCGCGCCCAATCCTAGACCCATGGCATCGGCGGCCAGATCCCACACGCTCGCATCCTTGGGGTTGTGCGGCCACTGCGCCAGCTCGATCAACAGGCCGAACAGCAGGCAGGCGGCGGCCACGCCCAGGCGGGGGCGCGGCCGGTGGTAGAGGTTGCCCCACCAGCCCATCAACGCGGCAAAGGCGAGCATGTGCAGCAGCTTGTCGCCCGCGGGCAGGGCCAGCGCCATCGCCGTGAGGTGGCGCGTCGCCGGCAGCAGCGCGATGGCCGCCACGGCGACCATCAGCAGCACGCCCAGCACCGCCCAGCCACGCCGCCAGCGCAACGGCGTCGTGTCCTGCGCCAGCGCGTTCACAGCCGTCCGCCCTGGTCGGCGGCGAGCAGTTCGGCGGCCAGCGGCAGCGCCGGCAGTCCGCGCGCGAACAGCATCGCCTGGAAGCGCTCGCCCATCTGCTCGGGCAAGGTCAGCCGGCGTACCTGTTGCGCCAGGCGCTGGCGGGCGAGGTCGTCGCCGGCCTGCGCATAGGCCTGCTCGAAGGCCGCCTGCAGCCCGCTGGCGAGCAGGAACTGCGCCTGCGGCAGGTAGGCCGCGACACCGAACCCCGCGCTGTTGCCGGCTTCGGCCAGCGCGGTGAAATCCACCGAGGCGGTGAGGTCGTTCAAGCCCGGCAAGTGCAGCGGATCGGCGTGCGCATGGTGGCGGTAATGGGCCATCAGCGTGCCGTCGGTGCGCTCGGGCAAATAGAACTCGCGGCGCACGTAACCGTAGTCGATGAACAGCATCAGCCCCGCCTCCAGCGTGCCGGCCACCGCCTGCACCCAGTACGGCAGTTGCGGCAGCACTTCGGATCGGTAGCCGTCCTCGAAGGACTGGCCCAGGTCGCGTTCCAGATGACGCACGGCGCCGGCGACCAGCGCGTCGGCCGGACGGTCGGTGCGCATCAGCCGGCCTTCGCCATCGAGCGTGACGTGTTCCTCGTAGACCTCGCCCGCGCGCAGCGTGAAGCGCGTGGTCGGCAGCGCGTCGACCACCTCGTTGGCGAACAACACGCCGCGCCAGTTCTCTTCCGGCGGGCGATCAAGCCAGCTCACGCGTGCGTTGAGCTCCGCCGGCAGCGCGGCGGCAAGTCGATCGCGCTGGCGCTCGCGCAGGTCGGCGCTCGGCTCCAGGATCAGGTAACGGTGCGGCAGCGTGCCGGCGTCGGCCAAGGCATGCAGCACGGCTTCGGCGAAGGCGCCGCTGCCGCCACCCAGTTCGAGGAAGTCGGCCTGGTCACCCAACATCGCCAGTACCGGCTGCACCGCGTTGGCCACGCACTGCGCGAACAGGCCGCCCAGTTCCGGCGCAGTGACGAAGTCGCCGGCCTCGCCGAACTTGGTCTTGCCGGCGCTGTAGTAGCCCAGGCCGGGCGCGTACAGGCAGCGCTCCATGTACTGGGCGAACGGCATCGGTCCGTGCGAGGCGATCTGCTCGCGCAGGAGCTGCAGCAGGCGATCGGAATGGACGCGCTCGTCGGGGCCGGGATCGGGGAGTCGTGAGGCCATGGGCATCGGGGTATCGGTGCAAAAGATGCACAGGGTAGCCGATGGGATGTGGGGAGCCTGTCGGGGGTTTTCCGCTTGGGGACAGGCGCCCCTCACCGCAACGCACTTCCCCGGCGAGACCGGGGGAGTGCGTACATCGCGCAAGCTTGCCGCGCTCCTGCGAAGGGCGGACGCCTTTGCTCAGAAGTCCTTCTGCAGACTCAGGTAGACACCGCGCCGGGGCGCGAATTGCGGCGCGCCCACGCCGATGCCGCTGCCGTCGCGCAGCTCGTAGCTGCGGTCCAGCGCGTTGATCACCGCCAGCTGGGTGTGCAGGTCGCCAAAGCGGCCCACGGTGAAATCGTGTGCCACGCTCAGGTTGAGCTGGAAGTACGCCGGCATGTGATCGCCGTTGGGCACCGCACCGTCCCGCCGCAGGCCGCTGCCGAACAGGTAGTCCGCCCCGACCCGGGTGCGCTCATCCAGTGCGTAGCTGATGCCGCCGGAAGAGGCCAGCGTCTGGTCGTGGTCGAGGTGGATGTAGTGCTGGGCGACGTAGGCCAGGTCGTCCGGATCGAAGTTGTACTGGCTGGTGATGATGCCCTTGCCGATCGCCTTGCTCGCCGCGAGGTTGAAGTACGCCGAGACCGGTCCGGCGCTGTAGTCGGCGGTCAATTCCAGTCCCTTGACCCGGCCCTGGGCGAGGTTGAAGGTCGAGTAGACCAGCGCCGAGCCGAACTGGCCCTCGTCCTGCAGGCGGTCGACCTTGCGGTAGTAGGCGTCCACGCCCAGCGTCCACGGGCCCAGCATCTGCTGCACGCCGGCGTCGAAGTAGTCCGAGCGCTCGGCCAGCGGCGTGTTGTTGCCCAGGTCCGGCACCGCGTTGGTGGTGCCGTCGAAGCGGGCGATGTTCTCGCTGGTGATCATCTCGGTGGCCGGCGGCGTGAAGTAGCGCGCATAGCCGGCGTGCACCACCGTGTTGCCGGTGGCCTGCCAGACCAGTCCGACGCGCGGGCTCAGCTGGCTTTCGGTGCGCTGCAACTGGTAGCGGTCGCCGCGCAGGCCCAGGTTGAGGGTCCAGGCTTCGCCGAGGCTCCACTCGTCCTGCACGTACGCGGACCAGGTCTTGGCGGTAAGGCGGCCGGCGTCGAGGATCTCCAGCGGCGTGGTGCTGGTCTGCGCCCCCTCCTCGTCGGCCGGGAACACCCACGCGTCGTTGCTGCTGCCGGCGCGCTCGAAGCTGCCGTAGAGGCCGTAGCGCAGCGTGTGGGCGTCACCCAGCGGTGTGGCAAAGTCCGCCTGCAGCGTACTGGCGCGGTTGCTGCGCGCGACGGTCGAGGCGACGCCGTTGAACATCAGCTCGCCAGCCCGGTCGGGCGTGTAGTCCACGTCGGTGTAGCGCTGGCCGAGCGACACCTGATAGTCGGTGTGGCTCAGCTTGCCCTGCAGCGCGAGCACGCCGAAGCGCGTGTTTTCCCGCTGGCGGGCGTCGAGCAGGGAAGAATCGAACGTGGTGCGATCGAGATAGCCGAACTGCGGCTGCTGGCCGGGTACGTTGGGGATCTCGAAGCGGTTGTTCGCCGTGCCGAACAGGAAGCTCAGCCGCGTGTCGGTATCGATCAGGTAGCTCAGGTCGCCGAAGCTCTTGAGCTGGTTCGTGTGGTCATGGATCGGCTTGCGGCTGGCGGTCGGGTTCTCGATGCCGGCATCGCTTTGGAGGTAACTGGCGGTGAAGAAGCCGCTCCAACGGCCACTGCTGCCCCACAGCGCGACGTTCGGATTGAGCGTGCCAAACGAGCCGCCGGTAACGCCCACGCTGCCGCCGTTGCCGAGCTGATGGCCACTCCTGGTGGTGATGTCGACCACCGCCGCGGTGCGCAGCCCGTACTGCGCCGGCAGCGCGCCGTCGAGCAGCTTCATGCTCTGGATCGTGCGCGCGTCCAGCGTCTGACCGAAGCCGGAAATCGACTCGGGAATGATCACCCCGTTGATGCGGTACTGCAGGTTGCCGTGATCGCCACGCACATGCAGACCGCCGTAGGAGTCCTGCACCACGCCCGGTGCCTGCAGCAGCACCTGGTTGACCGGCGTGGCGGCGCCCAGCGGCAACTGCGCGATGGCCTGCTGGTCGATGACGTACTGGCTGGAGCCGGTGTCGGGCGAGAGTGCGTTGCGCGACACGTCCAGCGCCGCGCTGACGTCGATCGTGCCCAGTTCGCGCACCTGCTGCGGGGCCGGCGGCGCCTTGGCGTCGTCGCTGGTGGCATCTGCCGGTGCGGCGGCGGCGAAGGCGGGGCTCAAGGCGCAGGCGAGGCTCAAGGCAAGCAGCGTACGGGGCATCGACAGTGTTCCGGGAAGGGTGACCAGTGATGTTATAACGTAACAACAACGACGACCATCCGCCCTGGGCCGAAAGTCACGCCCGAGCGCGACGCATGCACCATTCACGGCCCTTCCCAGACACTGGGCGCCCCGTTCGCAGGAGCCACCATGGCCGATTCACCGATCCAGGTTCCCGCCGTGCCCGCGCCGATCGAGCACAACCGCATCGCCGCCGCGATCCTCGATTTCGCCAGCCAGATTCCCGCCAGCCATGTGCACCGGGGCCTGCACCCGGAAGCGAAGGCGCGGGAAGTGGCCTCGCAGGCGGCGCGCAAGGCGGCGCTTACCGCCGGCTCGCTGGCGCTGCCGCCCGGACCACTTGGCTGGCTCACGGTGCTGCCGGAGCTGGTGGCGATCTGGCGCATCCAGGCGCAGATGGTCAGCGACATCGCGGCCGCCTTCGGGCAGCACGCCAGCCTCGGCCGCGAGCAGATGCTGTGGTGCCTGTTCCGCCATACCGCGGCGCAGGCGTTCCGCGACCTGGTGGTGCGCATGGGCGACCGGCTGCTGTTCCGCCAGCTCTCGGCGACGGTCGCCGAGCGCGTGGCCAGGCGGATCGGCGTGAGCCTGTCGCAACGCGCGGTCGGTGCCGGCGTTTCGCGCTGGCTGCCGGTGATCGGCGCCGCCGGCGTGGGCGCCTACGCCTGGTACGACACCCGCAGCGTGGCGCGCACGGCGATCGAGCTGTTCGGCAGCGGCAGCCTCGTGCGCACCGAGCCGCTGGTTGTGCCGGACGAGGTGATCGAACCGGACGACACCATCGAACCGGACGATTCCTCTTCGCAGTGACGCCTCGCGCGCTTTGCGGCAAGCTCGCCCCATGAGCCCCCAGCATCCCCGTCCCGTCGCGCTGGTCACCGGCGGCGCCCGCCGCGTTGGCGCCAGCATCGCCCGCACACTGCACGCGGCCGGCTACGACCTTGCCCTGCACTACCGGCACTCGGCCGACGAGGCCGCCACCCTGCTGGCGGAACTGGAGCACGCGCGCACCGGCAGCACGCTGGCGGTGCAGGCCGACCTCGCCGCAGTCGACCACCTGCCCACGCTGGTGGACCAGGTGCTGGCCCGTTTCGGGCAGCTCGACGCGCTGGTCAACAACGCCTCGGCGTTCTTCCCCACGCCAGTCGGCAGCGCCACGCCGGCGCAGTGGGATGAGCTGTTCGCGTCCAACGCCCGCGCGCCGTTCTTCCTGGCCCAGGCGGCATGGCCGGCGCTGCGCGAGGCGCGCGGGGCGATCGTCAACCTGGTCGACATCTACGCCGAGCGCGCACTGGCCGACCATCCGATCTACGTGATGGCCAAGGCCGCGCTGGCCGCCATGACGCGCACGCTGGCGCAGGACATGGCACCTGACGTGCGCGTCAATGGCGTCGCCCCGGGTGCGGTGTTGTGGCCGTCCGACGGCAAGGACTACGACGACCGCGCCGCGATGCTGGCGCGCACTCCGCTCCAGCGTGCAGGCACACCGGAGGACGTCGCTTCCGCCGTGCTGTGGCTGTTGCGCGATGCCCCGTTCGTCACCGGCCAGATCATCCGCGTGGACGGCGGGCGCACGCTGGCGGTCTAGCGCCGCTGTCGCTTTCGTAGGAGCCCACCTGTGGCGATGCTTTTCCTGGCGCCAGATGGGAGAGCATCGCCCGCAGGCGGGCTCCTGCGAGGAGTCGCTATTTCTTCGGGCGGAAGGCGCCCTGCAGCAGGGCCGGCTCGAAGCCCGCGCCGCTCTCGCCGGCCTCGGCATAGCGGAACAGCGCGGCCGCATAGATGCCCTGCAGCGAGGCCTGCACCAGGCTCAGCAACACCAGCGCCACAACCACCACGACCACGGCCACCACCACCGCCGGCATCGAGTGCAGCGCAAAGGCGCCACCGATCAGCAGCGCGCCCAGCAGCACGGCCAGGAACGTCATCAACCCGAACGCGGCGCCCAGGCCCACGTTGCCGATCAGGTTCTCGCCCCAGGTGCGCTTGAGCAGTTCGACGCTGCGCTTGACCGCATCGACCGGGCCCACCGCCTGGCTCGCCAGCACCGGCACCACCAGGAACGTCGCGACCGTCCACGCCAGGCCGAGCAGTCCGACGACCAGCCTGCCGATCAGGCCCAACCGCTCCTGCAGCGCGCGCAGGAACAGGCCCACCGTGGCGGCGATCAGCGCATAGCCCAGGATGCTGGCCCAGCGCGAACCGGCCAGGGCGAGGCCGTCGGACAGGCTGGTCGGCTCGCCGCGCAGGTGGCGCAGCGCGCACCCGGCCAGCGCGGTGTTGAAGAACACGATCACGAAGTACTGCACCAGGTAGAAGGCGAACATCAGCAGCCAGGTGGCCGCGGACCAATGCTCGCGATCGAGCGTGCGGCCATCGCTGGCGATCGCCGCCAACGCCACCGGCACGAGGAAGCTCGCCGCCACCACCAGCGAACACAACCCGGACAGCAGCGGAAAGGCCAGCAATGCCTTGTCCGACCGCAGCACCGCGGCGCTCGCCTTCATCAGTCCCCAACTGCGCGCAAACTTGCCGGCCATGCGATTCCCCCTATCGATCCGTGAATACCGGGCGCCTTTCTAGCACCCGCTCCGCGGTAACGACAGTGACCCACGTGTTTCGAGAGGTTCCGGCGCCCTTGTAGGAGCGCACCCTGTGCGCGACCGCGATCCGGCACCTGCGGCGCTTGCGCAGGACCAGGCTGCGCGGTCGCGCACAGGGTGCACTCCTACAGGGGTGTTTGGCCGGATGCCGGCATTGCCTACAGCGACAGCAGCTCCAGCGGTTCGCTGTCGTGCGGAAAAGCCGCCCACAGCTCGGCCATGCTGCGCCCGTCCAGCGGGTGGCGCAGGCCGGGTGCGATGTCGGCCAGGGGTTTCAACACGAAGGCGTGGCGCAGTTCCTTGCGCGGGATCTGCAGGTGCCCGGGACCGTCGAGCACGCGCTGGTCGTAGAGCACGATGTCCACGTCCAGCGTGCGGTCCGAATAGCGGGGCACGTCGCGGCGGCGGCCGTGGCGGTCTTCCAGCGCATGCAGCCAGTCGTTCAGCGCCTCGGGTGCCAGCTCGGTCTCCAGCGCCACCGCGAGGTTGACGAAATCGCTACCCTCGAAGCCGACGGCGCGGCTGCGGTAGGCCGGCGACACGTCGATCGCGCCGAAGCGCGCGCGCAGTTCGTCCAGCGCCGCGCGCAGGTGGCGCTCGGGTTCGAGGTTGGAGCCCAGGCTGAGGTAGGCGCGCCCCATCGCTCAGGCTCCGGCCAGCGCGCGGGCACGCACGGGCGATGCCAGCGCCGTGCGCACGTCCTGGCCCGAGGGTTGCTGGTAGAGCGCCAGGCCGAACTCGGGCAGCAGCGCGAACAGGTGCTCGAAGATGTCCGCCTGAATGCCTTCGTATTCGGCCCATGCCGTCGTGGCGGTGAAGCAGTACAGCTCCAGCGGGATGCCCTGCGCGCCGCTGTCGAGCTGGCGCACGATGCAGCTCAGGCCATGGTGGATGCACGAATGGGTGTCCAGGTAGGCCTGCACGTAAGCGCGGAAGGTGCCCAGGTTGGTCAGCCGGCGACGGTTGGCCGGCAGCGCGGCGGCCTCGCCCAGCGCCTGGTTCCACTGGGCCACGTCGCGCGACTTCGCCGGCAGGTAATCGGCCAGCAGGCGCAGCCGGGCCAGCCGTGCGAGTTGCGCCTCGTCCAGGAAATGCACGCTCGCCGCGTCGATGTGCAGCGCGCGCTTGATCCGCCGTCCGCCGGTCTCCTGCATCCCGCGCCAGTTCTTGTAGGGCTCGGACATCAGCCGCCAGCTCGGGATGCTGGTGACGGTGTTGTCCCAGTTGCGCACCTTGATCGTGTGCAAGGCGATGTCGATCACGTCGCCGTCGGCATGGAGCTGCGGCATCTCGATCCAGTCGCCGACCCGCAGCAGGTCGTTGGACGACAGCTGCACGCCGGCAACGAAGCCCAGGATCGTGTCCTTGAAGATCAGCATCAGCACCGCAGACATCGCGCCCAAACCCGACAGCAGCAGGCCCACCTGCTTGCCGGTCACCGCCGCGATCACCACCAGCGCGCCGACCAAGTACAGGCCCAGCTTGGTCAGCTGCACCGCGCCCTTGATCGAGCGCTGCTGTCCGGCGGGCGTCTGCCGGTAAACGTCTTCGGTTGCCGACAGCGCAGCATTGAGCGCCATCACCACGCACAACACCACCAACGCCAGCATGGCCTTGGCCACCGCGGCCTCGGCCGCGTCGGGTACACCGGGTACCAGCGCGATGCCATAGGAAAGCGCGAGCGGCGGCACCAGCCGTGCCAGCCAGCGAAAGGCACCGTGCTGCAGCAGCGCATCGTCCCAATGCCACGCGGTGCGCCTGGCCAGGCCCCGCACCAGCCGCAGCAGCAGGCGCCGGCACAGCTCGCCGGCCAGCCACGCCAGCAACAACACGGCCAGCACGCCCAGCAGGGTGCGCATCCAGGGAAGATCGAACAGTTCGGACAGGGGAGGCATGCGGTCTCCTTTCGGGGCCGGTCGCGCGCGGCATGCCACGGCCGCGGCGGACGGCGCCGGCGCGGGCGCCGCCGATGGGTTTACTGGGGGCGGGTGCCGCGCTCGATGCGCACGCCGACCGATTTTGCGCCGCGCACGGCGCCGGGTTTGGAGAGTTTCAGACGCACCCAGCTCACGCCGAACTCGTCGCGGATGATCGCCGCACAACGCTCGGCCAGCGTCTCGACCAGGCCGAAGCTGGAGCTGCCGACGTAATCGATCAGCCGCTTGGAGACGTCCTTGTAGTTGAGCGTGTGCGCAATGTCGTCGCTGGCGGCCGGGACGGTGTTGTCGAACGCCATCTCGATGTCGAACGCGAGCGTCTGGCGCACGCGCCGCTCCCAGTCGTAGATGCCGATCACCGCGTCGATGCGCAGGTCTTCGATGAAAACGATGTCCATCGCGCCAGTTTAGGACATGTGGCCGGGCGCCCCGCGCGCGACCCGCGGAACGGCCGATGCGGGAGGGCGCGCATGGCGGTCGCGCACAGGGTGCGCTCCTACACCGATTGCAGGCTTTCGAGGTCCCAGCGGGGCGACACGCGCACGGCTTCGTCCTGGCCCTGGCCGGCCGCCAGCCGGATCGCCCCGGCCAGCGCGATCATGGCGCCGTTGTCGGTGCAGAACTGCAGCCGCGGGAAGTAGGTGCGGAAACCGTCCTTTTCACCGGCGGCCGCCAGCGTCTCGCGCAGGCGCTTGTTGGCGCCTACGCCGCCGGCGATCACCAGCCGATGGGTACCGGTGGCCTCCAGCGCGCGGCGGCACTTGATCACCAGCGTGTCCACGATGGCTTCCTCGAAGCCGCGGGCCACGTCGGCGCGGGTCTGTTCGGACTGGTCGGACTGCTTCCAGGCCAGCAGCACCTGGGTCTTCAGGCCCGAGAAGCTGAAATCCAGCCCGGGCCGGTCGGTCATCGGGCGGGAGAAGCGGAACACGCCCGGCCGGCCCCGTTCGGCCAGCTTCGCCAGCGCCGGGCCGCCCGGGTACGGCAGGCCCATCAGCTTGGCGGTCTTGTCGAACGCTTCGCCGGCGGCATCGTCAAGAGTGTCGCCAAGCAGGCGGTACTGCCCGATCGCGCGCACCTCGACCAGCATCGAATGGCCGCCGGACACCAGCAGCGCCACGAACGGCGGCGCGGGGGGATCGGGCTCCAGCAGCGGCGCCAGCAGGTGGCCTTCCATGTGGTGCACGCCGATCGCCGGCACGTCCAGCGCCCAGGCCATCGCCCGCGCCGCGGCCGCGCCGACCAGCAGCGCGCCGACCAGACCGGGCCCGGCGGTGTAGGCCACGCCGCCGAGGTCGGCCGGGGTCATGCCGGCCTGCGCCAGTGCCTCACGCACCAGCGGCAGCAGCTTGCGCACGTGATCGCGGCTGGCCAGTTCGGGGACCACGCCGCCGTAGTCCGCATGCAGCTTGACCTGGCTGTACAGCGTGTGCGCCAGCAGGCCCTCGCCCGGCGCCCCGGGCGTCCAGCGCAGCAACGCCACGCCAGTCTCGTCGCAGGAGGTTTCCACGCCGAGAACGGGCTTGACAGGCGGGTTTGAAATTTCTTTTTTGTCCACGCTATAATTCGCGGCTCGCCCTATTCCACAGGCGCGCCAGGTTGGCGGGCCAGTTTACCACTCGGAGTTTTCATGCCCAGCGTCAAAGTCCGCGAGAACGAGCCGTTCGAGCTTGCCCTGCGCCGCTTCAAGCGTACCTGCGAAAAGGCCGGCGTCCTCGCCGAAACCCGCAAGCGCGAGTTCTACGAGAAGCCGACCCAGGAGCGCAAGCGCAAGCGTGCCGCCGCGGTGAAGCGCCACCTGCGCCGCCTCTCGCGCGACGTTTCGCGCAAGACCCGGATGTATTGATCCCCGTCGCCGCTGCGTAGCGCGCGGCACGGTGTTCTGACATCCCGAGGCCGGTGTTGCCCATGGCGACACCGGCCTTTCGCGTTTCCGGAGACAACCCCCCATGAGCCTCAAGCAGCGCATCACCGACGACATGAAGGCCGCCATGCGCGGCGGCGAGAAGGATCGGCTGGCGGTAATCCGCCTGATCCTGGCCGCGATCAAGCAACGTGAGGTGGACGAGCGCATCGAACTGGACGAGGCGCAAGTGCTCGCCGTGCTCGAGAAGATGCTCAAGCAGCGGCGCGATTCAATCGTGCAGTACGACGCCGCCGGCCGCGTGGACCTGGCCGACGTGGAGCGCGCCGAGATGGTGGTGATCGAGGCCTACCTGCCCGCCAAGCTCAGCGAGGCCGAGGTCGACACACTCATCGACGCGGCCATCACGCAGACCGGCGCCAGCTCGCCGCGCGACATGGGCAAGGTGGTGGCTTCGGTCAAGCAGCAGGCCGCCGGTCGCGCCGACATGGCGCAAGTTTCCGCCCGCATCAAGGCACGCCTGGGCGGCTGAGCCGCCCTGCTTCCTCTCCCTTTGGGGAGAGGATCGAGGTGAGGCATAAGTACGGCTCTTTGCGTTCGCTTCCTCTCCCCTCCGGGAGAGGTGAGGGGCCGGGGCTCGCAGGAAACCCCATCAAAGCCGCGCTCCGACCTGCTCCGCCGCGAGAGTGGCCCCTCACCCCAGCCCTCTCCCCAGAGGGGAGAGGGAGCAAGATCGCAGCTGCCCCGAGAGGAGAGTAAGCAAGTTCGCGTCACGCCATGCACAGCGAGCTGATGCGCACCCTTCACGCCCCATCGCCTACAACAGCGCGGCGTCGCCTGATCGGAGGCCCCCGCCTCCGGCCGCGCGGCGAGGGAGAAGCCGCATGCTCAAGTGGGCCATCATCTTCGCCATCATTTCGCTGATCGCCGGCTGGCTCGGTTTCGGCGGGATTTCCGGCATCGCCGCGACGATCGCCAAGGTGCTGTTCGTGATCTTCGTGATCCTGTTCATCATCGCCCTGCTGGCGGTGATCGGGGTGTTCCACATCCTCTAGCGCCCTGCGCAGGGTGGGCTTCAGCCCACCTCCCGGTCGCCGTACGTTGGATCGAGGGCTTCGCGGCCACACAACGCCGCGGGCGCCCCGCAAACGCGCCCCCAGGCCCTAGACTAGGCCGCCTATGCGCGGCCGTATCCCCGACAGCTTCATTGACGAACTGCTTGCCCGCGTCGACATCGTCGACGTGATCGAGCGGCGCGTGCCGTTGAAGAAAGCCGGGCGCGAATGGACCGCGTGTTGCCCGTTCCACAACGAGCGCACGCCCTCGTTCTACGTCAGTCCCGCCAAGCAGTTCTTCCACTGCTTCGGTTGCGGCGCGCACGGCAGCGCGGTGAAGTTCCTGATGGACTACGAGCGGCTGGAATTTCCGGACGCCGTGGAGGAACTCGCCCAGGCCGTCGGCCTGACCGTGCCGCGCGAGGGCGGGCGCGAGGCGGCGCCGCGCGAGGACAAGACCGACCTCTATGCGCTGCTCGACAGCACCGCGCGCTGGTACGAGGGCGAGTTGCCGAAGAACGCCGAGGCGCAGGCCTACTGCCGCAAGCGCGGGCTGGACGCCGACACCATCGCGCGCTTCCGCCTGGGCTGGGCGCCGGCCGGCTACGACGGGCTGATCAAGGCACTCGGCGGCAATGACCGGCGCATGCAACTGCTGACCGAAGCGGGCATGGTCGCCACCGGCGAGCGCGGCCATCGCTACGACCGCTTCCGCGAGCGGCTGATGTTTCCGATCCTCGACCGCCGCGGCCGCGTGATCGCCTTCGGCGGACGCATTATTTCCAGCGCGCCTCCCGCGCGCGAAGATCAAGAAGCGGGCATCCATGCCCGCACTTCTCAACAAAGCACGGGCCCGAAGTACCTCAACTCGCCCGAGACGCCGCTGTTCCACAAGGGCCGCGAGCTGTTCGCGCTGTGGCAGGTCAAGCAGGCCAACAGCCAGCTCGCGCGGATCGTGGTCGTCGAGGGCTACATGGACGTGATCGCGCTGCACCAGGCGGGCCTGCCGATCGCGGTGGCCACGCTGGGCACCGCCACCACGCCCGAGCATACCGAGGTGTTGTTCCGCGCCGCGCCCGATGTGGTGTTCTGCTTCGACGGCGACCGCGCCGGCCGCGCCGCCGCATGGAAGGCGCTCGACGCCGCGTTGCCGCGGCTGCGCGATGGCCGCCAGGCGTACTTCCTGTTCCTGCCCGACGGCGAGGATCCGGATTCGCTGGTGCGCAAGGAAGGCAAGGACGGCTTCGAGAAGCGCCTGAAGGAGGCCACGCCGCTGTCGGACTACTTCTTCGGCGAACTCTCGCACGACGTCGCCACCGGCAGCCTCGACGGCCGCGCGCGGCTGGCCGAGCGCGCCCGGCCGTTGATCGCCAAGCTGCCCGACGGCGCCTTCCGCGACCTGATGGCGCAGGAGCTGGAGAAGCGCACCGGCGCCCGCGCCAACGTCCCGGCCGAGCCGTCCGCGCGCCGCGCGGTGCAGCGTCCGGTGGCCGTGCAGCGCTCGCTGGTGCGCAGCGCGATCGCGCTGCTGTTGGCCCAGCCGGGGCTGGCCGACCTGGTCGAGCCGCCCTACCGCTTCCTGCGCCTGGACAAGCCCGGCGTGGGGCTGCTGGCCGAGCTGATCGACCTGTGTCGCGCGCGGCCGGGCATCAACCCGGCGATGCTGGTCGAACACTTCGCCGAGCGGCCCGAGTACCCCTCGCTGCAGAAGCTGATGGCGGCGATGGTGGTAGGCGAACCAGATGTTCAAAGAGTCGAATTTCTTGACGCCTTGGCTCGCATGGAAGAACAAGCCAACTCTCTTCGGCAAGAAGAACTGGCTCAGAAGAGAGCTAATGGCACGATCTCAAGCGCCGAAAAGGCGGAGTTGCGCGAACTGCACGCAAGGCGCCACCCATCAATTTCGGGGCGGTAACGTGCAGCTTTATTTCTGGCGCGTGCGCCACTCCCGATTGGCGCCCGCGTCCCGCAGGATCACCGATGCAGTTGCTTGAACGCCTGATCCTGCTGTTTGCCGAAAGCGGCTACCTGGCGGTGTTCGCCGCGCTGCTGCTGTGCGGCGCCGGCGCGCCCCTGCCGGAGGACATCACGCTGGTGGCCGGTGGGGTGATCGCCGGGCTGGGCTTCGCCAACGTGCACGTGATGGCGCTGGTGTCGCTGGTCGGCGTGCTCGCCGGCGACGCGGCGATGTTCCTGCTCGGCCACCGGCACGGCGCACGCATCATGCAGTGGCCACTGGTGGCGCGCCTGCTCACGCCCGAACGCTATTGCCGGGTGCAGGAGAAGTTCGCCCGTTACGGCAACCGTCTGCTGTTCCTGGCGCGCTTCCTGCCCGGCATGCGCACGGCGGTGTACGTGACCGCGGGCGCCACGCATCGCGTGTCGTTCATGCGCTTTTTCCTGCTCGATGGACTGGCGGCCCTGATCAGCGTGCCGGTGTGGGTGTACCTCGGTTACTTCGGTGCGAACAATCGCGAGTGGCTGGCGATGTGGATCGGCCGCGGGCAGCACGGGATCTGGATTCTCGCCGGACTGCTGGCGATGGCGGCACTGGTGCTGTGGTGGCGCCGACGCCGGCATGCGCGCTGCGGCATGGACGACTGAGCCTGCCCGCTACAATCCTCGCAGCACGCGTCTTCCGACCGAATCTCATGTCCCTTGCCCCGCTGCGCCGTCTGCTTCCCGACGGCTTCACGCTCGCCCTGCTCGCCGCCGTCGCCTTGGCGACGGTGTTGCCGTGCCGCGGCAGCGCCGCGGTCTGGCTCGACCGCAGCACCGACGCGGCGATCATGCTGCTGTTCTTTCTGCACGGGGCGAAGCTCTCACGCGCGGCGATCGTGCGCGGCGTGACGCACTGGCGGCTGCACCTGGCGGTGTTCGCCAGCACTTTCGTGCTGTTCCCGGTGCTGGGCTTCCTGCTGGCACCGCTCTCGCACGCGTTGCTGACACCGCCGCTGGCGCTGGGCATGCTGTTTGTCTGCACGCTGCCGTCGACGGTGCAGTCCTCGATCGCGTTCACTTCGATCGCCGGCGGCAACGTGCCGGCCGCGGTGGTGAGTGCGTCGCTTTCCAGCCTGATCGGGATCGTGGCGACGCCGCTGCTGGTCGAACTGCTGCTGGCGACGCACGGCGGCCATGCGCCCGGCGCCGAGGGCGTGTGGCAGATCGTCAGGCTGTTGCTGCTGCCGTTCGCGGTCGGCCACCTGCTGCGCCCGTGGATCGGACACTGGGTCGATCGCCACCGTCCGCTGCTGGGATTCACCGACCGCGGCACCATCCTGCTGGTGGTCTATGCCGCATTCGGCGAGGCCGTAGTCGAAGGCCTGTGGCGCGCCACCGCGCCGCTGGCTCTGCTGGCCACCCTCGGCATGGGTGCACTGCTGCTGGCGCTGGCGCTGCTGTGCACCAGCACGACCGGGCGGCTGCTCGGCTTCGCCCGTGCCGACCGCATCACGCTGGTGTTCTGCGGATCGAAGAAAAGCCTGGCCAGCGGCGTGCCCATGGCCAAGATCCTGTTTGCCTCGCAGGCCGGCGGACTGGGCGCGCTGCTGTTGCCGTTGATGATCTTCCACCAGCTGCAGCTGATGGTGTGCGCGGTGCTGGCGCGGCGATACGCGAAGGCGCCGCCGAACCTGTAGGAGCCCACGTATGGGCGATGCCTTTGCGGCCGGATCGCAAAAAGATCATCGCCCACGAGTGGGCTCCTGCGGACTTCCCGTTACTGCGTTTTGACCGCCACGTCGTCCACCACGAACGAGGTCTGCAGGCTGCCGTCCTCGACACCGTAGAAGTTCACCTGCACCGTCTGGCCCTTGTAGCCGTTCAGGCTGAGGGTGTGGTGCTGGTAGCCGCCGGCGGCGTCCTTGTTGGAGTAGGTGGCCAGCGTGATGTATTTGCCGGTGGAAGTGATCACCTGCACCTGCAGCGTGTCGTAGGCCGTGCCAGTGCCCTCGGCGCTGTCGATGTGCAGGTAGAAGTCCAGCGTTGCGCTCATCACCGTGGAGGGAATGCTCACCTGCTGCCGCACGTAGTCGGTGTGGCTGCTGCCGTAGCCATCCAGCCAGGCCTTCCAGCTGCCCGCGTGGGCTGCCTCGCTGCTGTCGCTGGTGATCACGCCGCTGGTCTGCGTCCAGGCGGTGACGCCGCTCTCGAAGCCGCCGTTGCTCAGCAACTGGCTGCTGCCGCCGCCGCTGGCATTGGCGACGCTGAAGCCTACGCCGGTGCTGCTGCCGACATTGCCGGCCGCGTCGTAGGCCCTGGCGACGAGCGTGTGCGAACCGTCGGTGAGCGTGGTCGAGTCGAGGCTGGCCTGGTAGGGCGAGCTGCTGTCGGTGGCCTTGAGCGCGCCATCGACGTAGAACTCCACGCGACTGACGCCGACGTTGTCGCTCGCCGTAGCGGCCAGCGTGATCGTACCGGCGCTGCCGCTTTCCGAGGCGCTGACCGTCGGCGGCGTGGTATCGCCCCCGCCACCGCCGCTGCCCTGGCTCACCCAGACCGGCGCGGACCATAGCCGGTTGCCGTCGGCCTGCGTGATCTTGGCGTAATAGAAGTGCTCGCCCGCGGTCGGGGTCAGGGTGGTGGTCGAGGTTTCGGACAACTCCGTCACCGTGCCGTTGCTGCCGGGCACGCCCTGGAACACCTGCACCCGCTGCACGCTGTCGCCGGACGTGCTGGCGTAGTTGACGGTGAGCGTGAGTGGGCCTGAGTTGCTGAAGCGCTCGCCCATGACGTGCCCGTTGGCGGTGAGTACGATCTGGTCGGCCTTGTCTTCCGTCGCGAACACGCGGCGCGCGCGCAGCGCGTCGAGGAAGCTGGCCAGGCTGAGCACGGTGCCGCTGGGGATCAGCACGCCGGTGCGGTTGGTGTAGCTCGCGCCCCAGTTGGCGCAGTGGTTGTCCTGGTCGGAGCTGGGCGCCACGTGGTAACCGCGTTCCAGGATGGTGTTGAAGGCGGTCTCGTAGTTCGGCCGCGAGGTTTCGGTCTCGCTGGTGTTGGCCGAGAAGGCCGAGCTGTTGAGCACCTCGGCCAGCACCATTACCGCGTCGCCGTCGGCCGTGTAGCCGAAGTTGGTGCCGTTGACCACGAACTGGCCGCTGGACGCGGGATGGTTGAACTGGCCGATCCAGCCGTGCTGGCGCATCAGCGTGTACAGCGACGCGTAGTCGCCCTTGGCGATGTAGTAGTCGCCGATCACCTGGCCGGCACTGTTCTTCTCCCACTCGATCAGGCCGTCGGCGTTGATGATGTTCATGTGGCCGCCATTGCTGATCACGCCCCACTCCTGGCCGTACACGGCGAGGAAGTTCGGGTGCGCGGCACGGAACGCGGAGGCCGCCTGCAGGCCGGAGGCAAACAGGTTTTTCGCGGTGGCCGGATCGGCCGAGGTGTTGGTGCCGGTGGAACCGTCGAACATGTGGTTGTGTTCGGAGGTCATGAGCATGTCCAGCCCGCGGTTCATCGCGTACTGGTAGGCGTCGGCCGGACCGTAGGCGCTGCTCTGCGGCGCCTGCTCGCTGTCGCAGGTGGCCAGGTCGCCGCCGCCGTCGCTGTGGTTGGTCTGGCTGTGCAGGTTGCCGTAGTAGATCGTGTAGGGCAGCGAGCCGGCACTCACCGATTGCGCCTGCAGCGTGTCGCCGTGGCGCGGCAGCGCGCGGAAGGCCGGCACACGCGCGGGCGCCACGTTGCCGACCTGGATGTCGTAGCGCTGTTCCTCGATGCGCCCGGGCGCGCGATCGACCGCCAGGGCCAACGCGTGGCCAGGCAGGCCGGTACCCAGCTGGCGGATGTTGGCCTCGTCCAGCGCGATCGCGCGCAGGCGCACCGTGTAGTAACCGGCCGGCAGGGCCTCGCCGTGGCTGCCCTTGCCGTCCCAGCGCAGGCGGGCCGTGGCAGTGCGCGCGTGCAGCGTGCTGTGTCCCTCCCACGCGCGCAGCACGCGACCGTCGCGGTCGAGCAGCGCGACCTCCCAGGCGACCGGCGTGCCGGGCGCGGCGCCCGGATAGGCGAAGTGCAGCGCCACCGGCCGTCCGGCGGTCGCCTGGAACGGCACCTGCAGCGATGCCTCGAATTCCTGGTGGTCGGGCAGCGCCGTGGCGGCCCACGCAGCCGGCAGGCCGCAGCATCCCAGGCCCGCGAACATCAGCGCGCGAACCATCAAGAACCTTGCATGCATATGAACCCCTACACGTTGGCAAGGATTCCCCCGACAGGTTTTATAGCCGTCGGCCGATGGCGGTGGTATCGGCAAAATTCGTAGGAAAAATTCCCGTGACACTCAGAGCCAGCGGCCGTAGCGCCGGATATACACGCGCTTCACCAGCTGCGTCAGCGCGGCGTAGCAGAGCAGCGTCAACGCCAGCCAGCCGAAGTAGGCCATCGGCAAGCCAGTCATCCCGAGCTTGGCACCCAGCGGGCTGTAGGGAACGACCAGCCCGATCGCGCCGATCGCGAGCGTCAGCGCTAGCACGGGCGCGGCGGCGATGCTCTGCAGGAACGGAATCCGCCGCGTGCGGATCATGTGCACGATCAGCGTCTGCGAGAGCAGGCCCTCGACGAACCAGCCGGACTGGAACAACGCCTGGTGCGCCACGTCGTTTGCGCCGAACAGGTGCCACAACAGCCAGAACGTGGTGAGGTCGAAGATCGAGCTGACCGGCCCCACCCAGGCCATGAAGCAGCCGATGTCGCTGGCATCCCACTGCCGCGGGGACTTCAGGTAGTCCTCGTCCATGCGATCGAACGGAATCGCCAGCTGGGAGATGTCATAGAGCAGGTTTTGCACCAGCAGCTGCAGCGGCAGCATCGGCAGGAACGGCAGGAAGGCGCTGGCCACCAGCACACTGAACACATTGCCGAAGTTCGAGCTGGCGGTCATCTTGATGTACTTCATGACGTTGCCGAAGGTGACGCGGCCTTCGATCACGCCCTCCTCCAGCACCATCAGGTTCTTCTCCAGCAGGATGATGTCGGCCGATTCCTTGGCGATGTCGGTGGCGCTGTCCACCGAGATGCCCACGTCGGCCTCGCGCAGTGCGGGCGCGTCGTTGATGCCGTCGCCCAGGAAGCCCACGGTGTGGCCCTGGCGCTGCAGTGACCTGACCACGCGCGCCTTCTGCAGCGGCGACATCTTGGCGAACACGGTGGTGCGCGCGACCAGCGCATCGAGCGCCGGCTCGTCCAGCGGCTCGATGTCGCGGCCCTGCGCGGAGTGCGCCACCTGGAGGCCGACCTCGCGGCAGATCTTGCGCGTCACCGCCTCGTTGTCGCCGGTGATCACCTTCACCGCCACGCCGTGCTCGCGCAAGGCGGCGATCGCGGTGGCGGCCGAGTCCTTTGGCGGATCGAGGAAGGCCAGGCAGCCGATCGCCGTCAGGCCCGTTTCGTCGGCCAGGCCATAGGTATGCTGGCCCGGGGGCGGCTGCTTGAGGGCAACCACCAGCACGCGCAGGCCGTCCTCGTTGAGCCGGCGGGTCATCGCGCGGATCTCGGCGCGTTGCGCGTCGTCCAGCGTCGTGTCGATGCCGTCCAGCCGCGCCGCGGTGCAGATGGCGAGCATCTCCTCGACCGCGCCCTTGCACACGAGCAGGTGCTCGCCGTCGTCGCCGGCGAGTACCACCGACATGCGGCGGCGCTGGAAATCGAAGGGAATCTCGTCGACCAGTCGGAAGCGCGCGGCCATCGGCTCCAGATCGCGGTGCGCGAGCACCGCCTTGTCCATCAGGTTCTTCAGCCCGGTCTGGAAGCGGCTGTTGAGGTAGCCGAATTCGAGCGCCTCGTCGGAGGCCTCGCCGTGCAGGTCCAGGTGGCGCTCGAGCACGATCCGGTCGAGCGTCAACGTGCCGGTCTTGTCGGTGCACAGCACGTCCATCGCGCCGAAGTTCTGGATGGCGTTGAGGCGCTTGACCACCACCTTGCGGCGGGACATCGCCATGGCACCTTTGCCCAGGTTCGCGGTGACGATCAGCGGCAGCATCTCCGGCGTGAGGCCCACTGCCACCGAGAGCGCGAACAGGAAGGCCTGCAGCCAGTCGTGCTTGTCCAGCCCGTTGATGACGAACACCACCGGCACCATCACCGCCATGAAGCGGATCAGCAGCCAGCTGACCGAGCGCACGCCGCGATCGAAACTGGTCTGCACGCGCTGGCCGGAGAGCGTGTGCGCCAGGGAACCGAGATAGCTGCGCGAGCCGGTCGCCACCACCACGGCGGTCGCGGTGCCGCTGATCACGTTGGTGCCCATGTAGCACACGCTGGGCAGGTCCAGCGGATTGGCATGGCCCTGGACCAGGTCGCGCGCCATCGGCGCGGCCTTCTCCACCGGCAGCGATTCGCCGGTCAGGATGGCCTGGCTGATGAACAGGTCCTTGGCCGAAAGCAGGCGCAGGTCCGCGGGCACCATGTCGCCGGCGGCCAGGTGCACGATGTCGCCCGCCACCAGTTCGCCCACCGGCACCTCGATGCGCTCGCTGTGGCCGTCGGCCGCGCGGCGGGTCACGCTGGCGGTGTTGCGCACCATCGCCTTGAGCTGCTCGGCGGCGCGCGAGGAGCGGTGTTCCTGGGTGAAGCTCAGCAGCACGCTGATGCCGACCATCACGGCGATGATCAGCGGCCCGGTGAGGTCCTCGCGATCGGTCGCCAGCTGCACGATCGCCAGCAACACCAGCACAGCGATGAACGGGTTGCGGCAGGCGCGCAGCAGCTGGCGTGACCAGTGTGGCGGCTTCTCGTGCGAGACCTCATTGGGGCCATCGCGATGCAGGCGCGCGGCGATGCGTTCGGCATCCAGACCGGCCGTGCCGGTGTCGAGGCGGGCCAGCAGTTCGTCGTTGCGCAGCCGTGCGTAGTCCGCCGCCACCACGCGTGCCGGCGCCGCGCTCCTGCCGGTCGCCCGGACCGCCGCGCTGTGGAGGGTCTGCCTGATCATCTTTCCGCTTCCGTCTGTCGCCTGATCGACCGGCACCCGCCTTCGACCCGGCGCGCGCGGCTACCGAAGATCCGGACGTCTGGACGGCCGGACCGGGTGCGGACCTGGCGGAGGCCAGCCCTTGTGCAACCGATGCAGGCTCACCCGTTCGCCACGCGCGGCAACGGCACCACCTGTGTCACCACCACGGGTTGGCGCCGTTCGGCCGGGCCGGCAGCGGCCAGCGGTGCGGGAACGGTAACGGCATAGACCGGCCGTGCCACGCGGCGGCGGTCGATGGCAAGGCGGCGCCACAGGCGCAGCCACGAAACATCGCGAAGGAGGTTCATGACCCGACTCCTCGTAACGGTGCCGGCGGCACCGCGGGAGTGGGCCGGGCGTTTCCTAGTCGAGGAAAGCGCCGGCCGACCGCAGGCGGTCGCCGCAGGCGTTCTGCTTGTGATGCGACGCCGGCACCCGATGCGAGCGGATGTCGACGTTGCGACTAGGGTAGACGTCCATATGCCTTGGAAGGTCTTGGGGAATGCCGCGACGCAGCGCGCCGGAGGGCGCGCGCATTCTGGTTTCCGAACGCGTGTCTGTCAAGCGGGCGACGGGTCAGGCGGCGCGTTGCAGCATGACGCCGGCGTCCTGCACCGGCCCGATCAGCCAGTGGTCGGCGAGCAGGAAGGCAAACAACGCCATCAGGTACACGATTGAATACTTGAACACGCGCATGGCGAAGAATTCGTCCGGCGGGTTCAGCAGGCGGATGGCGTAGTAGAGGAAGCCTGCACCCAGCACCACGGCGCCGCCCAGGTACACGCCGCCGCTGAAGCCGGTCAACGCCGGCAGCAGGGTCACCAGCACCAACAGCACGGTGTAGAACAATACATGCCAGCGCGTGTAGGTAACGCCGTGAGTGACCGGAAGCATCGGGATTTCGGCGCGCGCGTAGTCCTCGCGGCGGAAGATCGCCAGCGCCCAGAAATGCGGCGGCGTCCACACGAAGATGATCAGGCACAGCTGCAGTGCAAAGGCGTGCAACTGCCCGGTGACCGCGGTCCAGCCGAGCACCGGCGGGATCGCGCCGGCCAGGCCGCCGATCACGATGTTCTGCGGCGTGGCGCGCTTGAGGTAGGCCGTATAGACCAGCGCATAGCCGATCAGTCCGCCGAAGGTCAGCCACGCGGTCAGCGGGTTGACCAGCAGCGCCAGCACCAGCATCGAGGCGATGCCAAGCGCGATGGCGAACAACAGCACCTGGCGCGGCTTGAGCGCACCCGTGGCCAGCGGCCGGCGCTGGGTGCGCGCCATCAGTTTGTCGATGCGCTCGTCGATCAGATGATTGAAGGCAGCAGCCGAACCGGAGGCCATCCAGATGCCGAGCGTACCGAACACCAGCGCGCGCCACGGCGGGATGCCCGGCACCGCCAGGAACATGCCGATCACGGCGCAGAACACCAGCAGTGCGACCACGCGCGGCTTGGTCAGCTGCAGGTATTCGCGCAGGTGCGCGCTCATCGTCCGGGCTCCAGGGATCGCATCGGTGCATCATCCGGGTGCGGTTGCGTGCGCGCCAGTGTCGCCAGCAGGGTGAACAACAGCAGCGCCGCCACGCCGTTGTGCGCGGTGGCCACCGGCAGCGGCAGGCCGAAGTGCACGTTGCTGATGCCCAGCAGCACCTGTGCCACCAGCACCGTCCCGATCGCCGCGCCCGCCAGGCGCAAGCCGCGCCGGGCCACGCGGTGGCCCAGCCACATCAGGTAGACGAACACCACCAGCGCGCCGAAGCGGTGCGCGATCTGGATCGCGCTGCGCGCGGCCATGTCCAGGACGCCACCCTCGTAGTTCACGCCGATACCGCGCCAAAGCACGAAGCCCTCCTTGAAGTCGGTCGGCGGCATCCATTGCCCCAGACACTTGGGGAACGCATCCGGCCCGGTGCCACAGGCGAGCGCGGCGTAGTTGGAGGAGGTCCAGCCGCCCAGCGCGATCTGGCCGACCAGCAGCACGATGCCGAGCACGATCCAGCGGCGCAGCGGCTCGTAGCGCGCATCGCGGGCGCCGACACCGGCGAAGCGCAGCGCCGCGTAAGCCAGCAGCGCAAACGTGGTGATGCCGCCGAGCAAATGGCCCATTACGACGATCGGTTTGAGCAGCAGGGTGACGGTCCACATGCCCAGCATCGCCTGGAAGATGATCACTGCCAGCGCCAGCACGGCGATCCGCCACGCGCCCGGACTGCGCAACCGGACCGCGGCAGCCAGCGGCAGCGCAATTGCCACCACCGCCAGCAACGACGACCAGGCATGTTCCCCGCGCATATACAGCGAGACGCCGCCGGCGGCGAAGACCGCGCCCAGGATCACCGCCACGCGCGCCCAGCGCGGGCGCCAGGCGGCGATCAGCGCGAGTACCAGCACCAGCACGCCCAGCGTGCCGGCCAGGAAGCGGTGAACCTGTTCGCGCCAGGCCTTGGTCGCCTCGTAGGGGCGATCCGGGAAAGCCGCGTCGGCACGCGCCACCGCCTGCTCGTGATGCGGCCAGGTCACCTGGCCGTAGCAGGTCGGCCAGTCCGGGCAGGACAGGCCCGCGTTGGACAGGCGCACGAACGCGCCGAACATCACCACGCCGAAGGCGAACACCGCCGCGCACAACGCGAGCCAGCGCATGATGCGACGCGCCCTGGCCGATGCCGTTACGTTCGCGCCCTGCATGCGGCCGCCGCCCTCACCGTTCATTTGATCACCTTGTGCATGTCACGCAGCAGCCCGGTGCCGTCGAAGCCCGCCGGGTAGTACGCCAGCGCCGTGCCGTTGGACTCGACCAGCAGCGCGCTCACACTGTCGGACGCCTGCGGCCGAAACGCATCGAGCTTGCCGTCCGCGTCGCGACCCAGCGTCCAGAACGACTTCATCGCTTCCCGACGGCCCGGGTCGGCCGGCGGTTCGCCCACGTACAGCAGGCGCAGGCGCTTCTGGTTGCGGTTGAGCGTGACCCAGGCCTTGGCCATGCCGGTCAGCGTCTCGAAGCAACGCGCGGCGCAGCCCGGCCCCGCCAGCGCGACCAGCGTCATGCGCGGCTCTTCGGGGTCGCGCCAGGCGTAGTCGCCGCCGTCGGCGAGGGTCACGCGCAGGTGCTCGTCGATAAAGTTGCGCTGCGGCTGGATCGGCTTGCCGTAGCCCTTGCCGCTGGGCTGCCAGCCGGTGAAGGTCAGCACGCCGGCGGCGATGATCGGCAGCGCGAAGACCGCCATGATCGCCAACAGCTTGGCGCGGCTGGCCTTGAGGGAGGGAGGCGCGGGAGTGTTCATCGGATGTCCGTGCGTCGGGGGCGGCGCTTGCGGTGCAGGACGATGAAGATCGCCACGACCGCGATTGCAAAGCTGAACCACTGGAAGGCATAGGCCCGGTGCCGCGACGGCGGCATCGAGGAAAAGTCGAACGCGTGCTCGCGCTTGTAGGCGACGGCCGGATCCGCGTCGAGCGCAAGTACGCGCGGGTACAGCGGGCGGCCGAGGTCTTTCGCCACCTGCGCCAGATCGAGATAGATGGTCGTCTTGGGCCAGTGCGCCTGGCCGGCCAGCGCATCGCCGCCCAGTTCCAGGCCCACGCCCGGCGGCGGCAGATAGAGCCCATGCAGGGCGACCTCGCCGGCCGGCAGCGGCGGTAGCGCCGGCGCGGGGTCACGGGTGCCTGGCAGGAAGCCGAGGTCCACCAGCAGCAGGCGCGAATCGCCCGGCAGCGCCAGCGGTACGTAGACCTCCACGCCGCCACGCGCGTCGTGGTTCGGGTTATCGAGCAGGTAGGTGCGCTCGGCCAGCCAGCTGCCTTGCACGGCCACCCGCGGGAAGGCATCGGCCGGCGGCGTCGCCGCAACCTGCCCGAAAGGCACCGGCGGCGCGGCGGCCGCGGCGGCATAACGCCGCACCAGGCTGTCCTTGTAGGCGGCGCGGTCGAGCTGCCATACGCCCAGGCGCACGAACAGCGCCGCGGCGGCCACGGTCAACAGCACGCTCCACCAGGCCGGCCTGCGCCAACGTGTCACGCGGAGGCACCGTCAGCGGTGGCTATACTGCCGGCTCGCAAGTTGATCGGACCGCTCACGTGGAAACCATCTACAAAGTCGCGCTGGTGATCATGTTCCTGGTCGTGGTGTTCAACCTCGGCCAGGCGCTGTACTACATGATGACCGACAAGGACGGCAGCAAGCGCACCGCCTGGGCGCTGACCCGGCGCATCGGCCTGTCGATCGTGCTGATCGCCATGATCATGCTGGGCATCTGGATGGGCTGGCTGCAGCCCCACGGCGTCGGCCGGTAATTGTAGCGGGCCAGGGCGAGCGAAGCCCGAAGCGCGACATTTAGCGCAGCCGTTGGACACCTGTAGGAGCCCGCGTGCGGGCGATGCTCTCCCATCCAGGCCTGTAAAAGCATCGTCCGCAAGCGGCCTCCTGCAAAATGAAAAGCCCGCCGATCGGCGGGCTTTTTCTTTGCGGGGCTGTCGTCTCAGAGGATGTAGACGAACATGAACAGGCCCAGCCACACCACGTCGACGAAGTGCCAGTACCAGGCCACGGCCTCGAAACCGAAGTGATGCTCGGGGCTGAAGTGGCCCTTGAGCACGCGCAGCCAGATGATCGCCAGCATGATCGTGCCCAGCGTCACGTGCAGGCCGTGGAAGCCGGTCAGCATGAAGAAGGTCGAGCCGTACACGCCGGTGTGCAACGTGAGGTTGAGCTCCTTGTAGGCCTCGATGTACTCGTGCGCCTGGGCATACACGAAGGTCGCGCCCAGCAGCACGGTCAGGCCCAGGAACACCAGGATCTTGCCGCGGTGGCCGGCCTTCAGCGCGTGGTGCGCGATGGTCACGGTGACGCTCGAGGTAAGCAGGATCAGGGTGTTGAGCAGCGGCAGGCCCCACGGTGCCACCGTCTGGAAATCACCGCCGATGTTGCCCGGACCGTTGCCGCCACCGGCACCCCAGGCTGCGGCGTAATCGCTCCACAGGAACTGGTGCGTCAGCACGCCATGGCCCTCGCCGCCCAGCCACGGCACCGAGAACATGCGGGTGTAGAACAGCGCGCCGAAGAATGCGGCGAAGAACATCACCTCGGAGAAGATGAACCACATCATGCCCATGCGGAAGGAGCGATCCACCTGGGCGTCGTACTTGCCGGCCAGCGACTCGTGGATCACCGAGCGGAACCAGCCGAAGAACATCAGCAGGACGCCGATGAAGCCGATCGTGATGACCGTCTTGCCGAAACCCGCCTCGCCCGGCGCAGCATTCAACCAATGCGCGGCACCGAACACGGTGAGGAACATGACCACTGCGGCCACGATCGGCCACTGGCTCTTGGCCGGTACGAAATACGCTTGCTGCTGACCCATGAGTGATCCCCGTGGATATCTCTTTGTTTGCTTCCATCCCCGCCGTGCCGCGCGGGGAACTGCTTGCCGGGCCACCGTGGCGGTCCCGGGGAAAACCTGACGCTAGCCGATCTTCACCATACTGAGGATCGAGAGCAGGAACAGCACCACCGCGATCGTTCCGGTGATCCAGAGGGTGCGCCGTACGCCCTTCCGGCGTGCCGACTCCCCATCGTTGCCCTGCCCGTTCATCACCCTGCGCCCATCCGGCGCACCGGCCAGGGCCGGCGCGCCCGTTGCATCAATCATCCACGTGGCCGTGGGCCAGTTCGTCGTCGTGGATCACCGGCGGCAGCGCGAAGGTGTGGTGCGGGGCCGGCGAGGGCACCGTCCATTCCAGGCCGCGTGCACCTTCCCATACGCGATCGGCCGCCTTCTTCTTGGAGAAGAACGCGCAATGCACGATCACGCCAAGGAAGATCAGCTGCGAGGCGCCGAACAGGAAGCCGCCGATCGAGCTGATCATGTTGAAGTCGGCAAAGGCCACGTTGTAGTCGGGGATACGGCGCGGCATGCCGGCCAGGCCCAGGAAGTGCTGCGGGAAGAACAGCACGTTCACGAACACCACCGAGCACCAGAAGTGCACCTTGCCCCAGAACTCGCTGTACATCATGCCCGTCCACTTGGGCAGCCAGTAGTAGGTCGCCGCCATGATGGCGAAGGCCGCGCCGGTCACCAGCACGTAGTGGAAGTGCGCCACCACGAAGTAGGTGTCGTGGTACTGGAAGTCCGCCGGCACCAGCGCCAGCATCAGGCCGGAGAAGCCGCCGATCGTGAACAGGATGATGAACGCGATGGCGAACAGCATCGGCGTCTCGAACGTCAGCGAGCCGCCCCACATCGTGCTCACCCAGTTGAACACCTTGATGCCGGTCGGCACCGAGATGAGCATGGTGGCGTACATGAAGAAGATCTCGGCGCCCAACGGCAGGCCGACCGCGAACATGTGGTGCGCCCACACGATGAACGACAGGAAGGCGATCGCCGCGATCGCGAACACCATCGCCTTGTAGCCGAAGATCGGCTTGCGCGAGAAGGTCGGCACGATCTCCGAGATGATCCCGAACGCCGGCAGGATCATGATGTACACCTCGGGGTGACCGAAGAACCAGAACACGTGCTGGTACAGCACCGGGTCGCCGCCGCCGGCCGCATTGAAGAAGCTGGTGCCGAAGTACTTGTCGGTCAGCAGCATGGTCACGGCGCCGGCCAGCACCGGCATCACGGCGATAAGCAGGAACGCGGTGATCAGCCAGCTCCACACGAACACCGGCATTTTCAAGAGGTCCATGCCCGGCGCGCGCATGTTGAGGATGGTCGCGATGATGTTGATCGCCCCCATGATCGAGCTGATGCCCATCAGGTGGATCGCGAACACCACGTAGGCGACCGAATCGCTCTGCAGCGACAGCGGCGGATACATGGTCCAGCCGCCGGCCGGGCCGCCACCCTGCATGAACAGGGTCGACAGCATCAGCGCGAAGGCGAATGGCAGGATCCAGAACGAGAGGTTGTTCATGCGCGGCAGCGCCATGTCCGGCGCGCCGACCATCAACGGGATCATCCAGTTACCCAGGCCCACGAAGGCCGGCATGATCGCGCCGAAGATCATCACCAGCGCATGCATGGTGGTCATCTCGTTGAAGAAGTACGGCTGCACCAGCTGCATGCCGGGCTTGAACAGCTCCGCGCGGATCACCATCGCGAAGCTGCCGCCGATGAAGAACATCAGCAACGAGAAGACCAGATACAGCGTGCCGATGTCCTTGTGGTTGGTGGACATGAACCAGCGCGTGAAGAAATTCGACGGCGCGCCGTGGTGGTCGTCGTGGTGATCGTGGGTGGCTGCGTGGGCCATGGCCTTGCACCTCTACCTAATGCGAATGCTTGAAAACGGATGAGCGGGTGGGCGTCAGCCCTGCTTGCCCGGCGTCTTGGCTGCCGGGGCGGCCGTGGTCGAAGCGGATGCCGGGGCGGCGGCGGTCGACGCCGGCGCCGGAACGGCCGGTGTCGCGGGCGTGGCCGGCGGCGCCTTGCCGGCGGCCTCCTGCTGCGCCAGCCACTGGGCGAACTCGGCCTTGGAAACCGCCTTCACCACGATCGGCATGAAGCCGTGGTCCTGGCCGCAGAGTTCCGCGCACTGGCCGCGGTAGGTGCCCGGCACCTTGATGTTGGTCCAGGCCGCGTTGACGATGCCCGGGATGGCGTCGATCTTCCAGCCCAGGGCCGGCACCCACCAGGAGTGGATCACGTCGCCGGCGGTGATCACGAAGCGGATCTTGGTATCGACCGGCACCACCAGCGGCTTGTCGACGTTGAGCAGATAGGTGTTCTCGTCACCGACCTTGACCGACTTCGGGTCCAGGCCCGAATCGAGCTGACGGGTCTCGTTGCTCTGGTCGTCGAGCTTGGACATGAAGCCGACGCCGTCGATCGACTTGCCCTGGTACTCGACGTAGTCGTAGCGCCACTTCCACTGGTAGCCGGTGACCTTGACGGTCATCTGCGAGCCGGTGGTGTCGGCGAAGGAGACCAGGCCGCCGGTGGACATCCAGGCCAGCACGATCAGGATGATCACCGGGATGGTGGTCCAGACCACTTCGAGCATGGTGTTGTGCGACCACTTCTCGGCGACCGCGCCGCGCGATTTGCGGAAGCGGAACATCGCGATGAACATCGCACCGAACACCAGCACGCCGATGACGGTGCACACGCCGAGCGCGACGTTGTTGAGGAAGTAGGCCTCGGGCGACCACTCGCTGACGCCGCGCGTCATGTTGAGCTGGCCCGGCTGGGGGTTGGCCCATGCCGCGCCGCTGAACAGCGCAAAGGCCGCTGCCGCCGCCCATGCCTTGATCCTGATGCCGCCAGATGTCATGTCCTGCACCTTTGTTGTAGCTACCTGCGCTGCTGGCCTTGCACGCCCGCCAGCAACACCTTGAGTTTCCTTGACAACTCCAGGCGCTCCTCTTCGGCGAGGAACGCCCCGATCTCCAGCTCACGCCCGTGCGACCCCAGCAGCAGACGTCCGTGCCCGTTGCCGGGCGCCAGCCGCACGCGCACCCAGTAGGACTGGAAGCACACGCGGCGTCGCCCGGGCAGCGAGCGCACCTCCAGCGACGATTCGTCGAGGCGGATGCGTTCGCTGCGGTCGCCCGCGCGCCAGGCCTGCCGCAGGGCAAGGGCCATCGCGCAGGACTCGATCAGGGCAAACAGCGGAGCGAATACATTCCCCTGCCACGCGCCTAACCCGGCCGTCGTCAGCGCCAGGGCCGCCAGTACCATGATCAGGCGACGCAGCCCGCGTCGGCTGAGTGCGCGATTGGGCCGGAGCCACATCGTCACGCACGGCAGGCCGGCGCCAGCGGGTCGAAGCACGATCATGGGAATCCGGCGTGCCTGGAACCGGGGAATGATAGGCCGCTGAATCACCGCGAGGCAAGAATGTCGCACCCCCATGACCTGGATCACGCCGTGGTAGACAGGGCAAGGGGAATGGGAAACGTGCGGTTCGGCTCGTGCCTGTGCGGACCGCGCAACCCCTGGGATGAGCGCTGGGCCCGCGGCGCACGCCGTGGAACCACCACGCCTGTCCCGCGCCCTCAGCCGCGGTCATCGATGCGCCTGCGCACGGATGCGCCTGCCTGTGCGCGGGGCGTACAATCGCGAGCTTCGCCGCCGCCCCGGGCGGTTTCTCAGCCAGCAGATCCCCCACGTGACGCAACCTATCCTGAGCCCCGAAATCCCCGCGGTCGCCGAGCCCGCTCGCGCCCGCATCACCGCCGCCTGGCTGCGCGACGAGACCGAGGCGGTGCTCGACCTGCTCGACCAGGCCGACCTGCCGCCGGAAGAGCGCGAATCGGTGGTCGACCGTGCCGCCGCCCTGGTCACCCGCGTGCGCGCCCGCGCCAAGGACCAAAGCATGGTCGAGGCGTTCATGCGCCAGTACGACCTGTCCAGCGAGGAAGGCGTGCTGCTGATGTGCGTGGCCGAGGCGCTGCTGCGCATTCCCGACCAGCGCACCGCCGACAAGCTGATCCGCGACAAGCTCGGCGACGCGGACTGGCGCAAGCACCTGGGCCAGAGCGAATCGGCGCTGGTCAACGCCTCGACCTGGGGCCTGCTGCTGACCGGCCGCCTGGTCAACCTGGCCGACACCACCCGCGACGATTTCACCGGTTCGCTGCGCCGCCTAGTCGCGCGCCTGGGCGAGCCGGCGATCCGCGCCGCGGTGCGCCAGGCGATGCGCCTGATGGGGCACCAGTTCGTGATGGGCCGTACCATCGACGAAGCACTGGACCGCGCAAAAAAGAAAGAAAACGCGGCCTACCGCTACTCGTTCGACATGCTCGGCGAGGCCGCGCTGACCGCCGCCGACGCCGAGCGCTACCAGCAGGCCTACCGCGACGCGATCGCCGCGATCGGCCGCCGTGGCCCGTTCGCCAACCACACCGACGCACCGTCGATCTCGGTCAAGCTCTCGGCGCTCTACCCACGCTACGAACCCGGCCAGCGCGAGCGTGCGCGCAGGGCGCTCGTGGCGCGGTTGCTGGAGCTTTCGCAGCTGTCGATGAAGGCGGGCATCGCGTTGTCGGTCGACGCCGAGGAAGCCGACCGCCTGGAGCTCTCGCTGGACATCATCGGCGAAGTGTTCGCGCATCCGTCGCTGGAGGGCTGGAACGGCTTGGGGATCGTGGTGCAGGCCTATTCCAAGCGCACCCCGTTCGTGATCGACTGGCTGGTCGAAATGGCGCTCGCGCACGGGCGGCGCTGGTACGTGCGCCTGGTCAAGGGCGCGTACTGGGACGCCGAGGTCAAGCGCGCGCAGGAAGGCGGCCTGGCCGGGTACCCGGTGTACACGCGCAAGCCCAACACCGACGTCTCCTACATCGCCTGTGCGCGACGCCTGTTCAACGCCGGTCCCTCGCTGATCTACCCGCAGTTCGCCACGCACAACGCGCACACGATCGCCGCGGTACATCATCTGTCGCAGGGCCGGCCGTTCGAATACCAGCGCCTGCACGGCATGGGCGCGGACCTGTATGCCGAAGTGATCGGCGCCAACGGGCTCGGCGCGCCGTGCCGCGTCTACGCGCCGGTCGGCACGCACGAGGACCTGCTGCCCTACCTGGTGCGCCGCCTGCTGGAGAACGGCGCCAACACCAGCTTCGTCAACCGCGTGGTGGACGAGGACGTGCCGGCGCGCGAACTGGTTGCCGATCCGTGCCTGACGGTGCGGTCGTTCGAGTCGATCCCGCACCCGCGCATCCCGCTGCCGGCCAACCTCTACGGTGAACTACGGAAGAATTCCATGGGCGTGAACTTTGCCAACGACAACGAACTGAAGACCCTGGCCGACGAGGCCAATGCCCACCAGGGCCCGTGGACCGCAGGTCCCCTGGTGCCCGGCGCGACCAGCAAGGGTCCGACCGTCGAGGTCACCGACCCGACCGACCGCCGCCGCAAGCTCGGCAGCTACGTCGCCGCTGACGAGGCCACGGTGCAGCAGGCGCTGGCCAACGCGCACGCCGCGCAGGATCGCTGGAGCAATTTCCCGGTCGCCAACCGCGCCGCCATGCTCGAGTACGCCGCCGAGCAGCTCGAAGCCCGCCGCGGCGAGTTCATCGCCCTGTGCGTGCGCGAGGCCGGCAAGAGCCTGCCCGACGCGATCGCCGAGATCCGCGAGGCGGCCGACTTCCTGCGCTACTACGCCACCATGGCCAAGCGCCTGTTCGGCGAGCCGATCGCGCTGCCGGGCCCGACCGGCGAAACCAACCAGTTGTTCCTGGAAGGCCGCGGCGTGTTTGTCGGCATCAGCCCGTGGAATTTCCCGCTGGCGATCTTCATCGGCCAGGTCAGCGCCGCGCTGGCCGCCGGCAACACGGTGATCGCCAAGCCGGCCGAGCAGACCAGCCTGATCGGCTACGTCGCCACCCAGCTGTTGCACGACGCAGGCATCCCGAAGGACGTGCTGCAGTTCGTGCCGGGCGACGGCCCGACCGTCGGCGCCGCGCTGACCCGCGACCCGCGCGTGGCCGGCGTGGTGTTCACCGGCTCGACCGAGACCGCCTGGGCGATCAACCGCGCACTCGCCGCGCGCAAGGCGCAGATCGCCATCCTGATCGCCGAGACCGGCGGTCAGAACGCAATGATCGCGGACTCCTCGGCGCTGCCCGAGCAGATCGTCAAGGACGTGATGGCCTCGGCCTTCCAGTCCGCCGGCCAGCGCTGCTCGGCCGCGCGCGTGTTGTACGTGCAGGAAGACATCGCCGACAAGGTGATCACCATGCTCACCGGCGCGATGGCCGAGCTGAAGGTCGGCGACCCCGGCCTGCTCTCTACCGACGTCGGCCCGGTGATCGACGAGGACGCCAAGGCGATCCTGGTCGCCCACGCCGAGCGCATGGACAAGGAAGCGAAGAAGATCGCCGAGGCGCCGATGGACCCGGCCGCGACCGCGCACGGCACCTTCTTCGCGCCGCGTGCCTACGAGATCCCCACGCTGTCGATCCTCGATCGGGAAATCTTCGGCCCGGTGCTGCACGTGCTGCGCTGGAAGGCCAGCGAGCTGCCGCAGGTGATCGAGAAGATCAACGAGACCGGCTACGGCCTGACCCTGGGCGTGCACAGCCGCATCGACGCGACCATCGACTACATCGCCCGCCACACCCGCGTGGGCAACTGCTACGTCAACCGCAACCAGATCGGCGCGGTGGTCGGCGTGCAGCCGTTCGGCGGCGAGGGCCTGTCCGGCACCGGTCCCAAGGCCGGCGGCCCGCACTACCTGCTGCGCTTCGCCAGCGAGCGCACGCTCACCATCAACACCACCGCCGCCGGCGGTAACGCCTCGCTGCTGACCATCGGCGAGTAAGAGGAAAGCGGCAAGTGTAGATGGCCCCCTCTCCCCTTCGGGGAGAGGGGGTGGGTGAGGGGCCACGCTAGCCTCGAACCACCGAGGGGGGAGCTTGATGGGTATGAATTGCGCCTGAGTCCCTTCGTAGCTTGCGTGTGGCCTTTCAAGCCAAGCGTTACAAGGACGTAGTGTCCCGTAGTGCAGTTGGAGAGTTTCGCAACGCACTTTTGGGACGTGCCGAAAAGGGGTTTTCATTACGACTGGCCGCTTCACTGCAGACGCGACCGCCAAGGCGGCGGGGGCGGATGGCGTACGAGGCGAGCCCCGGCCCCTCACCCCAGCCCTCTCCCCGGAGGGGAGAGGGGGCAAAGCGCGTTTGCCGTAACGTCGTGCAACCATGTGCCTAATCTCCATCAGGCGCAGGCCATGGCCGAGACTTCCGAACTGACCGCCACCCTGCACCGCCTGCGCGCCGCGCAGGCGCGTGATCCGCTGCCTTCCTGGACGGTTCGTGCCGACCGCCTGCAGCGCCTGGCGCGCATGCTGCGCGAACAGCGCGCTGCCTTCGCAGAAGCGATCGACGCCGATTTCGGCCAGCGTCCGGCCGAGGAAACCGAGCTGCTGGAGCTGTTCCCCTCGCTCTCGGCGATCCGCCACGCGCTACGCCACGGCAAGCGCTGGGTGCGTCCGCGGCGTGCGCCCACCTCGCTCGCCTTCCTGCCCGGACACAACCGCCTGCTGCCGCAACCGCGCGGCGTGGTCGGCATCGTGGTGCCGTGGAATTACCCGCTGTTCCTGGCGATCGGGCCGCTGGTGGACGCGCTGGTGGCGGGCAACCGCGCCATGGTCAAGATGAGTGAATTCACGCCACGCTTCTCGGCGCTATTCGCCGAACAGGTCGCGGCGTACTTCGCCGACGACGAGGTCCTGGTGGTCACCGGCGACGCGGCGGTCGCGCAGGCCTTCTCCGGGTTGGCATTCGACCACCTGCTGTTCACCGGCTCGACTGCCGTCGGGCACCACGTGATGCGCACCGCCTCGGCCCATCTGACACCCGTGACGCTGGAGCTTGGCGGCAAGTCACCAGCGATCATCGGGCCGGGCGCCGACATGGTGCACGCGGTCGAGCGCATTCTGGTCGGCAAGCTGGTCAACGCCGGACAGACCTGCATCGCGCCGGACTACGTGCTGTTGCCGCGCACGCGCGTAGACGAATTCGTTGCGGCTGCGCGCGCCACGACGGCACGGCTGTACCCGGATATGGCGCGCAACCGGCAGTACACCAGCCTCGTTTCCGATCGGCACTTTGCGCGCATGTCTGCGCTGCTGGATGAGGCCGCCGGGGCCGGCGCACGCGTCGAAACGCTGAGTGATGCGCCAACCGACCCCGTGCGACGCCTGTTCCCGCCGCAGCTGCTGCTGGACGTGCCGGACCACGCGAAGGTGATGCACGAGGAGATCTTCGGCCCGCTGCTGCCGCTGGTCGCCTGCGACTCGGTCGCGCAGGCGGTCGACTACGTCAACGCCCGTCCGCATCCGCTGGCGCTGTATCTGTTCGAGCGCGACCGCCCGACCATCGATGCGGTACTTGCGCGCACGCAGGCCGGCGGCGTCACCGTCAACGACACGCTCTACCACATCGCCCAGCACGGCCTGCCGTTCGGCGGCGTCGGCGCCTCGGGCATGGGCGGTTACCACGGCAAGGCTGGCTTCGAGACGTTCTCTCACCTCAAGCCGGTGTTCGCGCAGTCGCGCTGGAACGGCGCTGGCCTGCTGCGCCCGCCCTATGGGCCCCGTTTCCGGCGGCTGCTGGAACTGCTGCTGCGACACGGCTGACGATCTTTGTAGGAGCCCGCTTGCGGGCGATGCTCTTCGTCCGGACGGAAAAGAGCATCGCCCGCAAGCGGGCTCCTACATGCACGTGCTGCCTACGGCGAGGCGATGACACTGGGTAGAAGGTATCGCATCGCAGGAGTCGCCATGGCCAACTCGAACCTTCCCAACGACGAGCACACCCCCGCGCCCGCCGGCGTCAACGCCGGGCCCCAGAGCGGCGCGGGCGGGGCCGGCGGCGAACCCAAAGGCGCGCGGCTTGAGGCCCAGGCACGCGAGCCCAAGACTCGCCCGTCGCACGACACACACGGTCACCGCCCCGAACACAGCTCAGACAAGGCGCAACCCGGTTACCGCGCCCGCCCCGCCGGGCAGAGCGGACTGAGCGAACAGGACGACCGTGCGTCGACCATCCGCGAGCCGCAGGGCGAGGGCAACTACGTCGCCACCGACCGCGGCGACAAGCCCCTGCGCAACGGTTGACCGACCGCACGTCGGGCTCCGGGCACAAAAAAACCTCCCCGCTCGCGCGGGGAGGTTTTCGTAGTACGAACGATCAGAACTTGTACTGCGCCGACAGGCTCAGCAGGTTGCCGTAGTCGTCGAAGTTGCCGGTCAGACGGTCACCGGTGCTGCTGGTGGCGTTGACGTGCGCCTGGTTGACGAAGATGTGCGCATACGAGGCGTTGATCTCGAAATGCTCGCTGGCCTTGTAGCCCAGGCCCACCGCAGCGAACTTGCGGGTGGAATCAGGCACGCGCGGCGTGCGGGTGGCATTGTAGGTCGGCGTGGTGTCGACCGAGATGCCGGCACGCAGGGTCAGCTTGTCGTTGACGTAGTAGTCACCGCCGATCGCCGCATAAAACGTGTTGCGCCAGTTGTAGGTTTCCACGCTGTCCGGCTGGGTGTTGCCGTACTGCACGCGCAGTTCCTTGAACACGTCCCACTTGGTCCATGCCAGGTCGATGCCCAGGCCGAACTTCTCGCCCTGGTGCCAGTAGCTGGCGGTGGCGGTGGCCGGCGTGGTGAAGTCGGCCCGGCCGGTGGTGTGCTCGAAGGGCGGCAACGAGGCGGCCAGCTGCGGGTTGGCCAGCAGCATGTCGTAGCCCGGCGTGCGGGTGAAATTGCCCGTACCTTCCAGGGTGTGCGAGATCTTCGAGCGGTAGTTCAACGACAGCTTGTCGTTCGGGGTGAGTTTCCAGTGCGCGCCCACCTGCCAGCCGTAGGCGGTGTCGTCGCCCTTGATGCGGGCGTAACCATCCACGCCCATCGGCGTGGCGGCGGCGACGCCGGCCGCAGCAGCCTGGCCCTGCTGCACGGCAGCCTGGATCATGGCCTGGGCCTGCGCGGGCGAGATCTGGCCGGCCGCGGCGGCAGCCTGGATCTGCGCCACACCGGCGGCGGTCTGTGCCTGGATGCCCTGCTGGACGCTCAGGCCGATGGCGTTGTAGTTGATCGCCGAAGTGAGTTCCGCTGAGGTCTTCTGCGCGATGACGCTGGCGCCGAGGGCGAAGTTGTCGGTCACGTCGAACGAGCCGGACAGGGTGGCGTCCAGCGACTGGAACTTCGACTTCACGCCGTGGTAGCGACCCTTCCAGTTGTTGCCGTATTCAGTCTGGAAGCCGAACGGCACGGAGAAACCGAAGCCCAGGTGCACGCGATCGGAGACCTTGGTCGCGAAGAACAGCGCCGGCACCGGCAGCGTGGTACCGGCATCGCCACCGTCGCCGCCGCTGATCGGACGGCCGAGCGCGTCGGTAGCCGTGCCCTTGAAGCGGGCGCTGAAATTGATGGCCGTGACGTCGGCCTGGAAGTAGGTGCCGTCCAGGTCGGTCATGGCGGCGGGGTTGTTCACCACCACCGAGGCGTCGCCGCCGGCAGTACCCGAGCCGGCGTACGCGCGGCCCATGGCCTTGGCACTGTTTTCCTTCAGCTGGAAGGCGCTCGCATCGGCGGCCTGCGGCAGCGCCAGCGCACCGGCGACGGCAAGGCTCAGCGCAGCCAGCGCCAGGGGCCGGGCAGCGCCCGGATGGGAACGAAAAGACATAGGCATCGCTAAGCTCCTGCTTATCTTAAGACGCGGCTCGGGGTGGCAACGGAGACCGTCGCGGCAGTTTTCATACGCGCGTTTGAGTCCCCTGCGCGACACTCTGCCCAGCCACCCGGGGGCTTGCAAGTGCGACCGCAGCATTTGGCGACGCACTGTTACCCTGCGCGTTCCCTGCCCCACGCCACCGCCGTCGGAGTCGTCCCATGCACTGTTTCGTCTATGCCAGCCAGCGCAAATCCGATACCTACGTGTGGCTTGCCGCGCGCGACGAATTCGGCGTGGTTCCCGAGTCGCTGTCGATGCTGCTCGGCGACCTGCGCTTCGTCCTGGAGGTGCAGCTGGACGAGCAGCGCCGCCTGCCGCACGAGGACACCGAGCTGGTGCTCGAACACCTGCGCAGCCAGGGCTGGCACCTGCAACTGCCGCCGCAGGAGACGCTCGCGGTCGCCAACCAGATGCAGCGCAGTACCCCGGACGATCGCGACGAATGAAATTGTGGTGCGGGGGTTAACGTGCCGTTACCGTCTGCGGCGCCTACGCTTCCTATACTCCCGCCATGAACGAGCCCCGATCGCGCCACCGCCCGCCGCCCCTGCTCAAGGGAGCGGCCTGGTTCCTGCCTGGATGGATTGCCGTGGCGATCGCCGCACTCGGCGCGCACCCGCTGGCGCTGATCCCGCTGCTCGCCGCCAACGCGCTGACGATGGCGGCGGTGTGCCATGCGATCGGCTTCGATCCGGAGCCGCGCTTCGGCCGCACGGTGCTGCGCCGGGGCGCCGCGCACCTGGTGATGTTCACCGGCTACGTGGCGCTGGTGTTCCTGCTGATCGCCTGGCCGATGCTCGAACTGCGCCAGCAGCCGACGCTTGGCGGCGTGCTGCTGCTGGCGGCCGCGCTGGTCGTGGCGCTGGTGTCGCTGTGGCGCGTGTGGCCCGCGTTCGGCCTGGTTTTCGTTTGGGACGACGCCTATCCGGCGCAGAGCGACGGATCGTGGATATTCACCGCGACCGCGCGCAGCCTGGCGTTCGGTCGCCACCTGGCGCGCGAGGAGCGCTTCTTCAGCCATTTCCTGCCCGCGGCGTTCGCGCTGCTGGTGCTGGCCTACGGCGCCATCGCACTGACCGGCCTGTACGGCGTGCTTCCGTCCGAACTGCGCACGGCGGCGCTGGTCGTTTACGGACTGGCGGTGCTGCCGCTGGGTTGTCTGGTGATCGCCAATCGCACCTTGCGTGCGCTGCTGTGCGAGCGCACGCGCCCACGCCGACGCGCCGAGGACGCGGCACTGCCGTCCGGCTTCCCCGCGCCCGCGGCACCACGCCCGCTCCCGTTGAGCGAGGAAGAGCGCACCGCCGGCGCGCCCGAGCAGGGGTCAGCGCTGCTTGCCGCGGCCCGCGACGGCGACATCGAGCGCGCGCTCGCCCTGCTCGAAGCCGGCGCCGAACCGGACGCGGCACCCACACCGGGCGAACGCGACCAGCGCCCGGTACTCACCCTGGCCGCCCTGCTGCCGGATACGCGCCTGCTGCGCGCACTTATCGCCAAGGGTGCCGACGTCAACCGCGCCAGCGGCGGCCTCACCGCACTGCTCGCGGCCACCCGCGACAGCTGGCATGGACGCGCCGAAGCGGTGATGACCCTGCTCGCCAACGGCGCCAGCCCGCTGGCCACCGACGGCGAGGGCAACACCGCGCTGCACGGGGCGGCGCTGAGCGAGGAACCGATCGTCGCGGCGATGCTGCTGGATGCCGCTGCCCCGGTGAACGCGCTCAACAAGGCCGGCATCAGTCCGCTCGCCGCCGCCTGCCGCGCCGCCAACTGGCCGCTCGCCAAATACCTGCTCGAACATGGCGCCAAACCCGCGCCCGCCGAGGGCGAACCGGCGCTGGTCGCCGCCGCCGGCATCGCCGATGACGACCCGTCGGGCGTCAAGCTGCTGCTCAAGCACCGCGCGAACGTCAACGCCACCGACGCCCACCAGCGCACCGCCTTGATGGCCGCCGCCGCCGAAGGCCACCTGCAGATCGCCCGCGCCCTGCTCGCCGCCGGCGCCGACCCGAACCTGGCTGATCGCCACGGCAGCACCGCCCTGATGGAGGCCGCGCGCTGCGGTGCCAGCGAACTGGTGCAGGTGCTGGCCGACGCGCACGCGGACGCCCGTGCCCGCGACAACCACGAACGCGACGCGCTCACCCTCGCCTGCCAGTCGCCTCACGCGCAGGCCGGTACCGTGCGCGCCCTGCTGGCGCTCGGCGCCGAGCCCAAGCGCCCCGGCAGCGACGGCCGCAGCGCGCTGGACCACGCCGCGGCCGCCGGTCGCTGGGACCTGGTCGCCCTGCTCGATCCCGAGTCGCCGCTGCCGGCAAGCCTGGGCGGCGACGCGCCGGAAGACGACGACACCCCGGCGCGATTGCTCGAAGCCCTGCGCCAGGGCCAGTGGGCGGTGATCGCCGCGTTTGCCGAACGCGCGCGGCAGTGGCCGCAGGCGCAGCTTGCACAGCTCTATCTGGGCCTGTCCGCGCCCGGCCTGGGCCCGGCGCGGCGCTGGCTGCTCGAACACGGGCTGCCCGCCGAAGCGCGCCTGCCCGCGGCGTCCATCGACGCCGACGAGGCGTCGCACGTACTCGGCCGACGCCTGGTCGATGCGCTGCTGGCGCAACTGCCCACCTCCACCGAAGCGGTCGACGACCTCCTCAAGGCCGGCGCCACGCCGGCGGGCGCCGGCCTGCTCGCGCAGGCGCTGGGCGCTTCGGGTGACAACGTGCAGGGCGCGGCCTTGCCGCTCAGGCTGCTCGATGCCGGCGCCGATGCGTTCGGTTGCGACGCGCGTGGGCGCACCCCGCTGCACCTGGCGGCGATCCACCGCCAGGACGCACTGCTCGAAGCCCTGCTGGCGCGCGGCTGCGACCCCAACGCACGCGACGGCGCCGGGCGTACGCCGCTGTTCGCCGCAATTGAGCACGGCGAGAGCGGGCTCGGACTGGTGCGCGCGCTGATCGCCCACGGCGCTGACGCCGAGGCCACGGACGCCAACGGCGAGACCCCACTGGGCCTGGCGCTGGAACACGGCGCCATCCAGCACTGGCTGGATTGGGGCGACTGGGCGCGTCCGCGCCGCACGCTCACCGCCGCAGACCTGCCCGCCGCCACCCGCACCGGCGCGCTGACCGCGGTCGAACGCCTGCTGGAACTGGGTTTCGACGTCGACACCCGCGACGCGCAGGGCGCCACCGCACTGCTGCACGCCTGCGGCGCCGGCCATCGCGAGATCGCCGAACGCCTGCTCGACGCCGGCGCGGACGCCACGCTGGCCGCCGGTACCGGCGTCACGCCGCTCGCCGCGGCCGTGGGCGCGCGCCGCGATGCGCTGGTCGGCCTGCTGCTCGACCGCGGCGTGGCCGTGGACCAGCGCTTGCCGGGCGAGACCACTGCGCTGATGGTCGCCGCTGCGCTGGGCTATCCCGAGATCGTCGAACACCTGCTTGCCGGCGCGGCGGACATCCACGCGGTCGACATGCGCGGACGCACCGCGCTGCACGCGGCCGCGCAGTTCGGCTTCGAACACAACGACAGCCTGCGCGCGCGGCGACTGTTCGACGTGCTGTTCAAGCACGGTGCCGACGTCAACCGCGCCGACAACGAGGGCAAGACGCCGCTGCTGCTCCTGCTCGGCGCACAGTTCAAGCCGGGCACGGCCTGCGACGCCACCCACCTGGCCGCGCTGCTGCCGGTGTTGCTCGACGCCGGCGCGCAGCTCGAACACGCCGACCAGCGCGGGGTCACCGCGCTGCACGCCTGCGCCATGCACGCGCTGCTGCCGGCCGCCCGCGTGCTGCTCGCCCGCGGTGCCGACCGCCAGGCCAACGATGCCTTCGGTCGCACGCCGGCGGACGTCGCTCGCCACCTCGGCCTGATCGACATCGCACATGAACTGGCCGCACGCAGCAACGCCGTGCCCAGCGTGCGGCAGATGCTGCGCCAGCCGGCACAGGCGGCGGAGTAGTCAACGCTCGTATCAGGTTGGAGCCCTTTTCCGTGCGGGAAGAGGTTGGGTGAGCGGCCTCCAGGCGACTCGCACCGTCAAAGCTTTTGAAGATCGTCGCGCGAGCAGCCTTTCCCGCGAGCCCAGGCCCCTCACCCTACCCTCTCCCCGAAGGGGAGAGGGTTCCAGCGGCGGGCGGGACGAGGATCTTCACTGTTCGAGCGAAACAGCTCCCTCTCCCCGCCGGGGAGAGGGTTGGGGGGTGAGGGGCCGGGGCTCGCGGGGACCTCACCGATAGTGCAACAAAGGCGCTCGTCCCCAGCCCCGCCGAGGACAACGAGCAGAAGCCTCAAGCAGACGGCGAGGAAGATTCCGGCCGCTCCCGCTCCGCATCCGCCTCGAACAACTGCTCCAGGTCTGCCAGCGCCTCGCGCGTGGTCTGCACGATGCGCGCGTCGTCGTCGTAGACGAGGTACTGCCGCTTGAGCAGCTCGGCATCCTGCTGGCGGAAGCGTTCCACGCGCGCGGCGGCCACGTCGGTCGGCACGCCCAGCGCCTCCAGCGTCATCTGCGTCATCTGCAGGCTGGAGCAGAGCGTCTCGCGCACCGGATCGCCTATGCCCAGGTCCATCAACCGCCATACGTGCTGGCGGTTGCGTGCACGCGCCACGACCTTCAGGTGCGGATACTGCCGACGCACCAGCCGCGCCACGCGCAGGCTCGATTCGGGATCGTCGCTGGCCAGCACGAACACCTCAGCCTTGTCCGCCTGCGCCGCGCGCAGCAGCTCCGGCCGCGCCGGGTCGCCATAGAAGATGTCGTTCCAGCCGCCGAAGCGCTGCACCAAATCGATCTGCTCGACCGAATGATCCAGCGCCACGAAGCGGATGCCCTGCGCGCGCAACACGCGCGCCACGATCTGGCCCATGCGTCCGTAGCCGGCGATGATCACCTTAGGTGTCTGCGTCTGGATGGTGTCGTACTCGCGCACCGCCTTCTTCGGCCGCGCGCCGAGCATCCTCCCGGTCAGCGCCACCAGCAGCGGCGTCAGCGCCATCGACAGGGTGATCGCCAGCACCAGCCGACTGTGCAGCGTGCCATCGAGGATGCGCTGCCCGGCCGCGAGGTTGAGCACCACGAACGCGAACTCGCCGCCGCTGGCCAGCAAGACCGCCAGGCGCAGCGACTCGCCACGGTCGAGCCCGCCCAACAGCCGCCCCAGCGGCCACAGCAGCACGCCCTTGACCAGCAACAGCCCAATCACCAGCGCCAGCACACGCAACGGCTCGTGCAGCAGCAGCGAGAGGTCCATCGACATGCCCACACTGATGAAGAACAACCCCAGCAGCAGGCCCTTGAACGGTTCCAGATGGGATTCCAGCTCGTGCCGGTATTCCGAATCGGCCAGCAGCACGCCGGCCAGGAACGCACCGAGCGTGGAGGACACGCCCACCCGCTCCATCAGCCATGCCGTGCCCATCACCACCAGCAAGGCGGTGGCCGTGGAAACCTCGACCGCGTCGGCCCTGGCGACAAAACGAAAGACCGGCCGCAACAGGTAGCGTCCGCCGACCACGACCGCCACGATCGCCCCCACCGTGCGCAGCACGCTCGCCAGGTCCACGCCGTGTCCGCCCGAGCTCGCCAGCAGCGGCACCATCGCGATCAGCGGAATCGCCGCCAGGTCCTGGAACAGCAAGATTGCGAACGCCTGGCGCCCGTAGGCCCAGCCGGCCTCCTTGCGCTCGGCCAGGATCTGCAGGCCGAACGCGGTCGACGACAGTGCCAGGCTGCCGCCGACGATCACCGCCGCCGGGCCAGGCAGCCCGAACCAGGCGAAGCCGATCACACCGATCGCGATGCCGCAGGCCAGCACCTGCATCAGGCCGGTGCCGAACACCGCGCGGCGCATCACCCACAGGCGCTGCGGCGACAGCTCCAGGCCGATCACGAACAGCATCAGCACCACGCCGAACTCGGAGATCGTCGCCACGCCGGCGGTATCGCTGACCAGGCCCAGTTCCTGCGGGCCGATCACCACGCCAGCCAGCAGATAACCCAGCACCGAACCGAGCCGGAAGCGCTTGGTCAGCGGCACGGCGATCACCGTCGCCAGCAGGAACACCAGCGCGGTTTCGAGGTAGTGATGGCTTTCCACGCGCGCGATGCCTTGTTGGGGATGCCCGATTATTCCACGTCGCACCGCGCGCGATCGCTCGCCTGCGCAGCATGGGATCATGGACACCATGAAACCCGTCACGCTCGCCATGGCTGTCCTGCTGCTGCCGCCTGCGGCCATGGCCTCATCCGTCCCGGTGCAGGGTTACACGATCGTGCACACCTTCCCGCACGATCCCTCGGCCTACACCGAAGGCCTGTTCTACCTGGACGGCTATTTCTACGAGGCCACCGGAACGGTCGGCGCATCCTCGGTGCGCAAGGTGGAGCTGGCCAGCGGCAAGGTGCTGCAGCAGCGTCCCACGCCATGGCCGGACTACGGCGAGGGCATCGTGGCGTGGAAGGACCGGCTGATCCAACTGACCTGGCAGAACCACGAGGGATTCCTGTATGACCTGGCCTCACTCACTCCACGTGCCAGATTCGCCTACCCGGGCGAAGGTTGGAGCCTGACCACCGACGGCACACATCTGCTGATGAGCGACGGCACATCCACCGTCCGTCTCCTCGATCCGGACAGCTTGCAGCAGGTCGGCCGCATCGACGTCACCGCCGAGGGCAAACCGCTGGCCAACCTCAACGAGCTGGAGTGGGTGAAGGGCGAGCTCTACGCCAACGTGTGGCTGACCGACCGCATCGCGCGGGTCGATCCGGCGACCGGAAAAGTCATCGGCTGGATCGACCTGGCCGGCCTGGCGCCCGCGCCCGAGACACTCGCGGACCCCGTCAACGATGTGCTCAACGGCATCGCCTACGACGCCACGCACGATCGCCTGTTCGTCACTGGCAAGCGCTGGCCACGGGTGTACGAGATCCGCCTGGCGCCGGAGCGCCGCGATGGACCGGCCGGCCCTATCGCGCGCAAAGCCCGATCACGGCCGGCCAGCCCCTAGAGGCACCGTCGCCCACGAACGACAAAGGCACGTCGCTGGCCGACCGCGCGCCGGTGATCGCGAGTGACCCAGCTGGCCCGAGCTTCCTGGTCCCTCAGGCGGGAAGGTGCCGCACGAAGGTGCGCATGGTCAGGCCGGGCACGGTGCGAAAGGTCGTCGGCCGCGGCGCGCCGGCGTCGGCGGCGATGAACACGAAGTGGTCCCCTTCCAGGCGGTAACTGGCCGGCAGCGGCTGGCCGGCGTCCGGGCCAATCGCATCGATCCACGTGATCGCCTTGGGGGTGATCGAGGCGTCCAGCGCGAAGCGGCCTTCCAGCAGGAACTCGCCCTGCGGCGTGCGCACGGCAAAATGGTGCCCGTCGATGATGGTCAGCGCGTCCGGCGCGCCGGTGCTGTCGATGGCGGCAGGATCGCCGTTCTCCTCGAAAGCGATCTGCTGCCAGATGCCCTGCAGCGCGGCCAGGTCGTGGGCGTTCGGGTCGGATGCATCCATGCTCGTGATCCTTGACTGTAGGAGCGCACCCTGGGCGCGACCTTGGAACAGCAAACTACCGGCGGTCGCGCGCAGGGTGCGCGCCTACCTGGGCCTCATTCCCCGCGCAGCCAACGTGCGGCGTCGATCGCGTAGTAGGTGAGGATCGCATCGGCACCGGCGCGCTTGAACGCGGTCAGCGACTCGAGCACGACCGCCTTCTCGTCCAGCCAGCCGTTCTGCGCGACCGCCTTGAGCATCGCGTACTCGCCGGACACCTGGTAGACGAACGTCGGTGCGCCGAAGGCGTCCTTCACGCGGCGCAGCACGTCGAGGTACGGCATGCCCGGCTTGACCATCACCGCGTCGGCGCCTTCAGCAAGATCCAGTTCCACCTCGCGCAGCGCCTCGTCCGAATTGGCCACGTCCATCTGGTAAGTGTGCTTGTTGCCCTTGCCCAGATTTGCCGCCGAGCCGACCGCGTCACGGAACGGGCCATAGAAGCTGGAGGCGTACTTGGCCGAGTAGGCGAGGATGCGGGTGTGGATATGGCCGGCCGCTTCCAGCGCGTCGCGGATGGTGCCGATGCGGCCGTCCATCATGTCCGAGGGCGCGACGAAGTCCATGCCGGCGTCCGCCTGCGCCAGCGACATCTTCACCAGCGCCTCGACCGTGGGCTCGTTCATGACGTAGCCGTGCGCGTCGATGAGGCCGTCCTGGCCGTGGGTGGTGTAGGGATCGAGCGCCACGTCGCCGATCAGGCCCAGCTCCGGGTACTTCGCCTTCAGCGCGCGGGTGGCGCGATGCATCAGGTTGTCCGGATTCCACGCCTCGGCAGCGTCCTCGCTCTTGACCGACGGGTCCGGCGAAGGGAACAGCGCCAGCGCGGGAATGCCCAGGCGCACGCACTCGTCGGCCAGCTTCAGCAGCTCGTCGATGGAAAGGCGCGACACCCCGGGCATCGACGGCACGCTCTCGCGCTGGCCTTCGCCCTGGATCACGAAGGCCACCATGATGAGGTCGCTCGGCAGCAGGCTGTGCTCGCGCATCAGCGCGCGGGAGAAGGCATCGCGGCGCATGCGGCGCATGCGGATGGCGGGGAAGTTCATGGCGATCCTGCGGTGGTGCGAAAGGCGCCATTGTACGCCGGAGGCCTGAACTCCCTTGCCGGGAAGGCTTCGCGCGTGTCCGTCCGCCGCGAACGCGCGACAAGGTGCCGACGGGCGGATGGGGGCACCCTTGGGCGGGTACCTGGGTGAAACCTTCGCAAGGCCTCCCCCATCCGCCCTTCGGGCACCTTCCCCCGTAAACGGGGGAAGGCTCATGGCCGCGGTATCGATGTCCGATCCTTCACCCGAACGCGGGGGCATCGCCGAAGCTCCATACCCTTGTCGTTCCCCCGCAAGCGGGAAAGGACGACGGCTCTGCTCCGCCCACCTCAGGCGTCGCGTATCGCCGCGATCGGATCCAGCGCCGCCGCCTGCCGCGCGGGATAGAAGCTGAACACCAGGCCGATCGCCAGGCAGGCAATCACCGACGCAAGGATGCCGATCGGCTCCCACGCCACCTGCCAACCGGCGAACAGCGCGATCGCGTACGCCAGTGCCGCGCCGAACAGCAGCCCGATCAACGCCCCGGCCGTGCAGATCACCACCGCCTCGCGCAGGAAGCGCACCACGATGTCATGCCGGCGCGCACCGATCGCGCGCAGCAGGCCGATCTCGCGGCGCCGCTCCAGCACGTTGGCGAGCATGATATTCATGATGCCGATACCGCCGACCAGCAGGCTGACGCCCGCGATCGAGCCCATCACGATGGAAAAGATGCGCTGGGTCTGCTGGTTCTGCCGATACAGCTGCTGCGGCACCACCAGCTGGTAGTCATCCACGCCCGCATGGCGCTGGTCGAGCACCTGGCCAAGCACGCGCGCGCCGTCGCCGAGGCGGTCCGGGTCGGCCACGCGCAGCAGGAAGCGGTCGATCTCGTCCTCCATCGGCTGGAAGCGGAAGCGCGCACGGGCGCTGGCCAGCGGCACGAAGATGCGGTTGCTGTCGGCGCCCAGCGCCACGCCCTCGAAACGGTCCTTGTCCAGGTCGCGATCGGCCAGCACGCCGACCACGCGCAGCCAGGCGTGATTGACCTTGACCAGTCGACCCAGCGCCTTGCCATCGGGGAACAGCTCGTGCGCCGTCTGCGCGCCGAGAACCGCCACCGCGGCCAGGCGAGCGTCGTCCTGCACGCTGAGCGCACGGCCTTGCGCCATGCGCAGCGAGGCAAGCTCGAAGTAGCCGGGACTGATGCCGCTTACCTGCGCCTGGCTCGTCCCCCCGTCGCTGAAGACGCCCCAGGTCTTGATGCGCTTCTGTGCCGCATAGCGCTCGGCAGTCGGCACCACCGCCAGTGCCGCGCGCGCGTCGGCCTCGGTCAGGCCCAGGCTGCGCGCGCGGGCCTCCTTCAAGGCGTCGCCGTCGGCGCTGTGCGCCTCGACGATCAGGTTGTGCAGGCCCAGGCTCTCGACCAGCTTGAGCGCCTCGCGCCGGCTGCCGGCGCCCACGCCCTGCATCGCGACGATCGCCCCGACGCCGAAGATCATGCCCAGCAGCGTGAGCAGGGTGCGCAACTTGCGCCGCGAGAGTTCCTCGATCGCCTCAAGCCAGGGGCCGGCCGTCATGCGCCCGCTCCGTGGCTACCGGCATCGAGCAGAATGCGATCGCCCTCGTGCAGGCCATCGAGCACCTGCGTGCGCGTGGCGCCACGCGCACCAAGCTTGAGCTTGCGTACCACTTCGTTTCCCTCGCTCAGTACGCGCACCGCCGCGCCATCGTCGCCACCCAGGGCGAGGTTGGGCACGCTCATGCCCCGTGGAGTTTGCAGCAGCAGGATCTTGCCCACGAAGCGCTGACCCGGCGTCCAGCCGTAACGTCGCGCGGCGTCGGCCGGCACGCGCGCCTTCATCAGCAGGTACTTGACCGGGCTCTCGCGGTCGCGCGGCTGCGCGGCGGCCGCGATCCAGCTCAGTTCGGCTGTCACCCGCTGCTGCGGGCGCCCCCATGGATGCAGTTCCACCGCCTCGCCCACGGCGATGCCCTGCGCTTCGATCTGCGGCACGGCAAGCTGCACTTCGAGGGCGTCCAGATCCGGCAGGCTGGCGAAGCTGAAACCTGCCCACATGCTGCTGCCCACGTGCGGCAGCTCATCGGACCAGTTGCGTTCGAGCACCAACACGCCGTCATGCGGCGCGCGCAGCTCCAGCGCATCCAGGTCGTCCTTCTTCTGCCTGGCCACCGTGGCGTAGGTGTCGTGCTGCGCGTCGAGCACGGCCAGCTCGGCCTTGCCGCGGGCGCTGGACTGCAGCTCGCGCCACTGGAGGATCTGCCGGCGCACGCCCAGGTACGCCGCGTCCTGCACCGCGTCGAGGATGTCGTTGCGCGCGATCGCCGCCATCGTGGCGTGTGCGTAACGCTGGGCGATGGCCAGTTGCCCGTCGACTTGGATCAGATCCACGTCCAGCTGCCCGCGCTTGCCGGCCAGGTCGTCCTGCTTGCCGGCGCGGGCGAGCAGGTTGCGCTCCAGGTCGATGCGCGCCTGCGCCAGGTCCTGCACGCTCTGCGTGGCGGAGAAGCGCGCCACCACTTGGCCCTTGGTGACATGACTGCCATCGGGCAGCATCCAGGCCAGCTGCCGCGGCGTCCATTGCTGGCCCGGCACCAGCAGCGGCGTAGCGGTGACTGCGCGCAGCTCGCCCTCGGCCTGCACGCTGAATTCGAGCGGACCGGCATGGGCCTGTTCGAGCACGGTGTAGTCCGCTTTCGGCGCGCTGCCGCAGGCGGCCAGCGCCAGCAGGGCCGGTAAAAGTGCATACACACGGCGCATCAGGCACCCTCCCCGGCAGGCGCGATCGCCACCTGTACCGATTGCCCCGGCTTCAGTCCCACGCGCTGGCCGCCTTGCAGCTGGATCAGCACGTCGACCACCGGGATGGGTTCGACCCGCGACTTGCTGTGCACGTTGTTGCCGATCGACGTCACCGTTCCGTCCAGCCGCTGCCGGCCGCCGCCGGCGACGCGCACCTGCACGCCCTGGCCGACCCGCACGCGCGAGAGCTCGCGCTCGGGCAGCGCCGCACGCACGGCCAGCGTCGAGAGGTCCGGCATCTCCCCGACCGACTGGCCGCGCCAGATCTGCGAGCCGTTGTCGATCTTCTCGCCGTTCCACTTCGCTTCGTGCAGCAGGATGCCGTCGCGCGGCGCGTTGACCGTCAACGCAGCGAGCGAGGTCTTGAGTTCCGCCACTTCCTCGCTGAGCTGCGCGACCTCCGCGTCGGCCAGGCGCTGCTCGGCGGCACGTGCCTGTTTCGCGATGCGCTCGCGCTCGATGGTCAAACGCAGCTTCTGTTCGGCCTTGGCGCGCGCGACGACCAGCTTGCGGTATTCGATGCCGGCCACGTAATCCTTCGGCACGCTCGCCTTGCGGCGCGCCTTTTCGGCATCGGCGCGGGCCTGCGCGGTGGCCAGTTCCGCCTCGCGCGCGCGGTCGGCCAGGTCGAGCTTGAGCTGCTCCTGCTTGCGCTGTTTCTCGGCCAGTTCGCTGCGCTTGGCGGTGAGGTTCTTGGTCACCTCGCTGCCATCGAACACCACCAGCGGCTCGCCCTTCTTCACCTTCGCGCCGTCGTCGGCCATCTGCGTCACGGTGAGCTGCCACAGGCCGTCCACCGCGGGCGGCGAGATCGCCAGGCTGCTTTGGGCGAAGAGCTCGCCGGTGATGGACAGCGGCGCGTCCGGCGTCACGGACTGCGCCGTTTCAGCGGTTTCCGCGTCGGTATCCACGCGCACGCTCATGCCCGGGCGCAGCGCCAGCCGGGTGCCCTTGTCGAACGCGATGGCGACCTCGAAGTAACGGCCATCACCCCACTCCTTGCGCTCGATGGAGGCGCCGGCGATCGCCTGGATGTGCCCCGGCGCGCGGCTTCCCGGCAGGGCATCGATCGCCAGGTGGACGGCCTGGCCGACCTTGAGCCCATCGCGGTCGGGCTCCAGCACCCAGGCGGTCACCGTGTAATCGTCGCCCTGCCCGACCACCTCGCCGACCTTGTTGCCCGGATAGGACGAGGAGCCTTCCTCGAAGCGCCCGCCGTTGCCGAAGACGTTGTCGAAACCGTGGATCACCGTACCCGCGCGCGTGGCGCGCACTTCCGCCTGGGTCACCTGGTCCTGGTAGAAGCCCAGCGAGAGACGCTGTTTTTCGAGCTCCAGTTCGCTGTCGTTACGCCGGCGCGCGACCGCCTCGGCGGCCTGTTCCGCCGCTTCGTGCTTGACTGCGAGAGCGCGCTCGGTGCGCTCCATCTCGCTCTGGTAGCGGTCGTAGTTGAGCGCGGAAATCAGGCTCCTGGGAACCGCGGCATCCAGCGCCGCGGTATCGCGCTCGGCCTGCGCATCGGCCAGCGCGAGCTCGGCGTCGGATTGCTTGAGTTCGAGCTCGGCGATTTCCTTGGCGTTCTTCGCTTCGGTCTGCACCAGCTGTGCCTTGAGTTTGCGCAGTTGCGCCTCGGCCGGACCGGCATCGATGCGCAGCAGCACATCGCCCTTGCCCACGTGCGCGCCGTCGGGCACGTAGTAACGCAGCACCACCGGCGAGCTCATCGACGGCGGCGTATAGATGCCCTGCGCGTCAGCCATCTGCACCTGGCCGCTGAACACGGTGGCGGCGGCGAGTCCCGGCCAGGCCAGCAGCGCGAGCCACAGGCACTCACGCGGCCGAATCAAACTCGATCCTCCCGTCGCGGATGCCAACCTGGCGCTGGGCGCGCGCGGCGACGTCGGCATCGTGGGTGACCATCACCACGGTCTGGCCCTGCGCATGCACCTCGTCCAGCAGCGCCAGGACGTCCGCAGCGCTCTTCGAATCGAGGTTGCCGGTGGGCTCGTCGGCGAGCAGCAGCGCGGGCTTCATCAGCAGCGCGCGCGCGATCGCCACGCGTTGCATCTGGCCGCCGGAGAGCTGGCCCGGGCGATGTTCCAGATGGCGGTGCAGGCCCATGCGTTCGAGCAACGCGCGCGCACGCTCGGCCAGGCCTTCGTCGGAACCGCGCAGGAAGCGCGCCGGCAGCATCGCGTTCTCCAGCACCGAGAGCCGCGGCAGCAGATGGAAGGACTGGAACACGAAGCCAATGCGCCGGTTGCGGAAATCGCTGGCGCGCTCGTCGTCGAAGGTGGAGACGTCCACGTCCTCGAGCAGGTAGCGGCCACTGTCGGGCCGGTCCAGGCAACCGAGCATGTTGAGCAGAGTCGACTTGCCCGAGCCCGACGGCCCGACGATGGCCGTGAACTGTCCACGTGGCACCGTGAAGCTCACCCCATCCAACGCGGCGATCGTCTGATCGCCGACCCGGTAGTGCCGGGTCACTGCCTCCATGCAGACCATGCATGCCCCCTTGCATCACACTTCTTTCGAGTGTGGCAACCACGGCGAGCCCCCGCAAGTAGCCAGTCAGGCCGGTTTCCGATACCTTCGCCCGATTGCCGCCGCGCCCGCGACGCTGCGCCCACAGAACGACCCGATGAGCTTCGACACCCGACCCCCGACCCTGCTTGCCGACCTCGGCGGCACCAACGTGCGCTTCGCTCTCGCCGACGTCGACGCCGGCCAGCCGTTGGTGGCCGACAGCGTGCGCCGCTACCGCGTGCGCGACTTCGCCACGCTGGCCGACACCATCCGCCAGTACTTCGCCGACACCGGCCTGACGGCGCCGCGCGCGATCATCGCGGCGGCCGGACGCATCGCCGACGGCGAGACGGTGCAGATCACCAACAACCCCTGGGCGGTCGCCGCGCATGCGCTGCAGGCCGATCTCGGCATGGAGTCAGTGCGGCTGGTCAACGACTTCGCCGCACAGAGCATGGCCGTGTCACTGCTGCAGCCGGAGCACCTCAAGACCGTCGGCGACCTGCCGCTGCCGCGGCTGGACCGCTGCGACCACCAGACCTTCGTGGTGATGGGCCCGGGCACCGGCCTGGGCGTCGGCGGCCTGCTGCGCCGCGACGGCCATTGCAGCGTGCTGGAAAGCGAAGGCGGCCACGCCGGCTTCGCCGCGCACAGCCGCGAGGACATCGAGATCCTGCATCGGCTCAACGAACGCTTCGGCCGCGTCTCCAACGAACGGCTGATCTGCGGCAACGGCCTGGTGAACCTCTACGGCGCACTGGCCGACATCGCCGGCGAGCGCGCACAGGACTACACCCCCGAGGACATCACCGCCCACGCTGGCGCCGGCACGGACCCGCTGTGCGTGCGCACGGTGGAGACGCTGGCCGGCATCTTCGGCTCGGTCGCCGGCGACCTGGTGCTGACCCTGGGCGGCTGGGACGGCGTCTACCTCACCGGCGGCCTGCTGCCGATCCTGTTGCCGTGGCTTCAGCGCGGCGGCTTCCGCCAGCGCTTCGAGGCCAAGGGCCGCTTCGCCGACACCATGCGCCAGGTGCCCACGATCGCCGTACTGCATCCGGAACCGGGCCTGCTCGGCGCCGCCGCGCTGGCGGTGATGGAAGCGGGCCGGCCGCTGCTGCCGAGGCCGTAGACATCGCCTGAGCGCCGCGCGGCTATCCTCCACGCAACCCCAGGGAGGATGGCGATGACCCGACAGTCTTTCTTCGGTTTCGCGCTGGCTTGCGCATGGGCGTGGACGCCATTCGCCTGGGCGGCGCAGCCGTTGCCGCCAGCGACCGCCGTCACGCTCGCTCCGCCGCTGCGCTGGCCGGACATGCCGATCGCCTCGCGCGTCGAGCTCGACGCGTACCGGCATGACACGCCACCGGCCGCCTCGCCGCTCAGCGCCTTCAGCCCTGCGGGCCAGCGGCGCTTTCTCGCCGGCCTGGTGTTCGGCCAGCGCGGGCTTGGCGGCTTCAGCTTCGATGACCTCACGTACGACCTGACGCGGGAGCAGGCATGGAACGTGTTGCGGTTGTTCGGCGCGGAGCGCTACGCCGCCGGGCTGGCCACACGCACCCGCCCACGCCCGGCCGGTGCGCGCGTAGCGACGCTCGATGTGGCCTACGACGAGTTGGTCGGCGCCTCGCCGGAGGCGTCTGGCAAACCCGCCGCCGTGGCGGTCTACGCTCGCGCGTTTGCACCGGCGCAGGCCAGGTTGCGCACGCTCGGCGACCGCGACGTGGAGTTGCTGTTGCGCGCGGCCGATCGCCTGGCCCGCATCGATCCCACCCAGACGCGCTACCTGCTCGACATGCAACGCGATGTCGCCGAGCTCGAACGGCGGGGTCGGCTCGATCGTCCACACGTCGATGCGCTCTACGATGCGTTGCTGGCCGCGCATCGCCCCGATCAAGCGCGTGCCCTGCTCGCCGCCCATCCAATCCTGGATCGCCAACCGCCGCCGACCTTGCACGACGCGCCCATCGCGTCCGATTCGGCGAGTCTCTGGGTCGCACGCGGTGGGCGCGACCTGTGGCGCCAGCCATTCCACCTGGATGCCGATGCCCAGGTGGTGGTGCTCGGATCCACCGGCTGCCATTTCTCCGAAGCCGCCGCACGCAGCATTGGTGCCGATCCCTTGTTGCGCGAGCTATTCAGCAAACACGCGCAATGGGTGGCGCCGGCCCACGACATCGTCGCCTTCGACGCCCTCGTGGCATGGAACCGCGCACATCCCGCGCAACCGCTGGTCGTCCTGCACGAGGATGCCGGGCTGCCTTTCGTTTCCCGTTTCGCGACACCGACGTTCTACTTCCTGCGCCAGGGGCGCGTAGTGGACACGGTCGTCGGCTGGCCGGGCGACGCGCAGCGCGCCGCCTTGCGTGCGGGCCTGCAGAAGATCGGGCTGCTGGATACAACGCCTGCTTTCCGGGAGAGCCCATGACCCGCCCGCGCACCGCGTTCCTGTTCGACCTCGACGGCACCCTGGTCGACAGCGTCTACCAGCACGTGCTGGCGTGGAAGGAGGCCCTCGACCGCGAAGGCATCGAGCTGGCGGTCTGGCGCATCCACCGCAAGATCGGGATGAGTGGCGGCCTGTTCACGCGCATCCTGCTGCGCGAGACCGGCATCGAGATCACCGAGGACCGGGTGGCGCGGCTACGGCGCTGGCACGCCGAGGCGTTCACGCGCCGCGCCGAGGCCGGCGGCGTGCGGCCGTTGCCCGGCGCGCGCGAGCTGCTGGCCTGGCTCACCGAGGCCGGCCTGCCATGGGCGATCGCCACCAGCGGCCGCATGCAGACGGCCGCACACAACCTTGAGGCATTGGGCGTCGATCCGGACAAGGTACCGGTGATCACACGCGACGACGTACGCCACGCCAAGCCCGATCCCGACCTGTTCCTGGCCGCCGCCGACCGGCTGGGCGTGGATATCCAGCACGCGCTGGTGCTGGGCGACAGCATCTGGGACATGCTCGCCGCGCAACGCTGCCGCGCGCTCGGCTTGGGCCTGCTCTGCGGCGGCTACGGCCAGGAGGAGCTGGAGCGCGCGGGCGCCTTCCGCGTGTACGAGGACCCGGCCGATTTGCTTTACCACGTCGACGAAGTCGCCGCGCGCGATTGAACCGGTGGTCCGTGTGGCGCCGCACGCGCGACGCCGCACGCGACTCAGGGCGCGTCGCGGGACGCGGCCGGCTTCGCGCCCTTCAGGTAACGATCGAACCACGCGACCGTACGCTCCAGCGCATCGATCTGGTTTTCCCGGCGCGCGAAACCGTGCCCTTCGTGCGGGTAGTAGTGCGCGTCCACCGTGTGGCCGGCGCCCTTGAGCAACGCGACCACCTGCTCGGCCTCTTCCCTCGGCACGCGGATATCGTTGTCACCCTGCAACACCAGCAGCGGGGCACGGGCCTGCTTGAGGTAGGTCAACGGCGACGCGGCTTCGTAGATGGCGCGATCCTTCTGCGGGTCGCCCAGCAGCGCGCGCAGGTACTGCTGCAGGAACGGATCGGAGTGCCGTGCCATGGTCAGCCAGTTGATGATGCCGTAGGAGTCCACGCCGGCGGCCCACACCTCGGGCGTCTTGCCGATCGCCATCAACGTCATGTAGCCGCCGTACGAGCCACCTGAAATGCCAACCTTCTTCGCATCGACGTAGCCGCTGGCGAGCAGGAAATCCACGGCCGCGAGCTCGTCCTTCAGGTCGCCACCGCCGAGGTCCTTGACGTTGGACTTCTGGAAGGCCATGCCGTAACCGGTCGAGCCGCGCACGTTGGGCGCGATGCACACGTAGCCACGCGAGGCCAGCGCGACCGCGTCCCGATAGAAGGCATCCACGGTCTGCCCGGTCGGGCCGCCGTGCGGCAGCACCACGGCCGGCGCCGTGCCGTCGCGCTTGAGGTTGAACGGCAGCCAGACGAACGCGCTGATCACCGTGCCGTCGAAGCTCTTGTAGTGGACCAGTTTCGCCTCGGGCAAGCGGGCCGCGGCGAGGCTGGCGAGCACGCCATGGCTCAGCTGGCGCGGCGCGCCGCCGTTGGCCGGGGCGATCCATACCTCGCCCGGCTGCGAGGAGCTCTGGTGCGTGACCAGCAGGCGCGTGCCGTCGGAAGAGAATGCCGACGGGTTGCCGGCGAACACGTTGAGGCCCGCCGCCAGCGGCAACTTGCGCGATCGGCCGCTGGCGACGTCGTACAGGAACAGGTCGCTGCGCCCGTCGGCGTTCACCATGTAGGCAGCGCTGCCGCCATCGGGCGAGAAGCCGGCGGTGAAGGCCTCCCATGGGCCGTCGGTGATCCAGCGCACCGCGTGGCTGGAGAGATCGATCAGCACCGCCTGGCTGTGCCCGTCGCGCACGTCCGAGGTGGCGTTGAGCCAGCGGCCGTCCGGCGACACCGCGCTACCGACGATCAGCGCGTCACCCCGGTGCGGCGTCAATTCCGTGGTGCGGCCGTCGCGCAGGTCGATCCGCCACACGCTCGAATCGGTGAACGCGGCGTTGGTGCGGTTGGCGTAGAGCGAGCGGCCGTCCGGACTCCAGGCGAACACCTGCCACAGATGGTTGCCGCTGGCCTCGTGCGTCAGTTGCCGCACCGCGCGCGTGGCCAGGTCGAGCACTACGACGTCGTTGACCGGCGCCTCTTTCGGCTTGCGGTCGAATGCCAGCTGACGCCCGTCGGGCGAGAACAGCGGCTCGGTGTGGCTGACCTTGGGGTCGGAGGTCAGCGCGACCACCTGGCCGCCGGCCGAGGGCACCCGGTACAACTGGTACATCTCATCGCCGCCATGATCGGACTGGAACACGATCGACTGGCCGTCGGGCGACCAGGCGGCGCCGAGCTGGCGATCCTCCGATTGGGTGAGCTGGATCGGCCAGCCACCCGCCGCGTCGACCTTCCACAGGTTGTAGCGGCCGGTGAAGTTGGTGGAAAAAGCGACCTGGCGATCATCCGGCGACCACGCGGCGCCCCAGTACCCACGGCTGTAGAACAGGTCCGGAATCGGTACGGGGCCGGCGCCGGGCACCGACGGCGACTGCAGCGCATGCGGGTCGGTAAGCGGACGTTCGGGGCCAGGCACCGCGGCGAACACGGGTACGGCGACAACCAGCAAGGCAAGGATCGACCAGCGCATGAGCGGATTCCTTCCGACGGGGCGTCCGGCGCAGTCTAGGCCGGTTGCCCGGCGCGCGCGTCATCGCCGCGTAAAGGGAGCGCGGCCTGGCCTGCGCTGATCCGCCGGGCCATCCCGGACCGGCGTGCGAGGGCTTCAGCCCGGTGCGAGCAGCGCGTCCAGGTCGTCCTGGTCGAAGCTGAGCTTCTCGCGCGCGCCGCCACCTTCGAGCACCGCTTCGGCCAGTTCGGCCTTGCGCGCCTTCAACTCCTCGATGCGCTCCTCGACCGTGTCGGCGGTGATCAGGCGGAACACGAACACCGGCTTGTCCTGGCCGATGCGATGGGCGCGATCGGAGGCCTGCGCCTCGGCGGCCGGGTTCCACCACGGGTCGTAGTGGATCACAGTGTCGGCAGCGGTGAGGTTGAGGCCCACGCCGCCAGCTTTGAGCGAGAGCAGGAACAGCGGCACGGCGCCCTCCTGGAAGCGCTGCACCGGCTCGGCACGGTCGCGGGTCTCGCCGGTGAGCATGACGTAGCGGATGCGCTTGCGGTCCAGCTCGGCGGCGATCAGCTTGAGCATTTCGGTGAACTGCGAGAACAGCAATACTTTGCGGCCTTCGGCGAGCAGCGCCGGCAGCATGTCCATCAGCAATTCGAACTTGGCCGACTCGCGCACGCCGCGCGCGGCCTCGAGTTTGACCAGGCGGGGATCGCAGCAGACCTGACGCAGCTTGAGCAACGCGTCGAGCACGACGATGCCCGAATGCGCGATGCCGCGCTGGGCGATCACCTCGCGCAGCTCCTCGGCCAGGGTCAGGCGCAGGCTTTCGTACAGCTCGCGCTGGCGGCCGTCGAGTACCACGCGGCGGGTGATCTCGGTCTTGGGCGGCAGCTCGGACGCCACCTGCGCCTTGGTGCGGCGCAGGATGAAGGGCGCGAGGCGGCGGTTGAGCCGTGCCTGGCAGTCCTCATCGCGCTGCTTCTCGATCGGCACGCGGTAGTGGCGACGGAACGCGCCTTCGTCACCGAGGAGGCCCGGCACGGCCAGGTCGATCTGCGACCACAGTTCGCCCAGATGGTTTTCCAGCGGCGTGCCGGTCAGGCAAATGCAGCGCGGCGCGCGCAGGCTGAGCACGGCGCGGCGCGCCTGCGTGCGCGGGTTCTTCACCTGCTGCGCCTCGTCCAGCACGATCAGCGCGAACGGTTGCTTGCGCAGCGTCACGACGTCGCGCGGCAGCAACGCGTAGCTGGTCAGCACGATGTCCTGCGCGCCCAGTTGCGAGAAATCGCCGCTGCGTTGCGGGCCGTGCAACGCGAGCACCGTGAGGTCCGGCGCGAAGCGGGCGATCTCCGATTGCCAGTTCGGGATCAGGCTGGTCGGCACCACCACCAGGGCCGGTTGCGCCAGCGCGCCACGCTGCTTGAGCGCGAGCAGGTGGGTGATCAGCTGCAGCGTCTTGCCCAGGCCCATGTCGTCGGCGAGCACGCCGCCGACACCAGCCTCGGCCAGCGCATTGAGCCAGCGCAGGCCCTCGCGCTGGTACGGCCGAAGTTCGACCGTGAGCCCTTCGGGCACCACATCGCTGGCGCGCTCGGCCGCATCGCGCAGGCGTGCGGTGAAACCCCGCAGCGCCTCGGGCGCGCGCAGCTCGCCACCGCTGGGGAGCGCCTCGACCAGCTCTTCCAGGCGACCGGCCTGCACGCGCGGCAGGTGCAGCTTCTTCTTCGGGCGCTCGAGATATTCGGCCAGCGGCGCGAGCAGGCCGCGCAGTTCCTTCAGGCGCACCGGTACCCGGCGGCGCTCGTCTACCGGCGCATACCAGACCGCATCTTCCGGCTCGTTCGGCGCAGGACTCAGGTTCAACTGGTGCTCGGCCAGCGCCTGTGCCACCGCGGGCAGCAGGTTGTGCCGCTTGCCCTCGACCTCGATGCCGATCTCCAGGTCGAAGGCGTGGTCGTCGGCGTCCTCGGTGGCATTGCCGTACCAGCGCACCGGGCCTTCGAGCACCTCGAACGGGAAGCTCGGCGCGTAGTCGAGCTGGAAGCCTTCGGCTTCGAGCTTGCCGCGCAAGGCCAGCCAACGCGCCGGCGTGTTCACTTCCAGTGCACCGGCGTAGCCCTTGCCGGGGAACAGCCAGGCGTCCTCGGGCAAGGTGTCGGCCAGGTCCCAGGGCAGGCCTTCGGTATCCACGCCCGGGGTGAGGCCGGCGCGTTCGAGCTGCTCCATCGCCGAGAGCTCTTCCGCGCGTCGGCGCGTGATTTCGACCAGATGGCCGTTGCGCACGCGGCGCACTAGCGGTTCGCCGCCGCGGCCCGGCAGGCGCTCGCCGGCGTAATCGAACGCGAGCCGCGCGTACGCCAGCGGCGGCGTGCCGGCGGCGAGGCGCGCATGGCGGGTCAGCGCGTGCAAGGTCAGCACCGGTTTGGGGGCGAGCTCCGCGCGGCGCAGTTCGTCGAACACCTGCGGTGCGGGCAGGCGGTGGCCAAGCGGACTGTTCTTCAGGGCCTTCAGCAGCGGCCGCCCGGCTTCGTGCTTGAGCGGCGGCAGGTCCAGCCAGTGGCTTTCGCGCTTGTCCGCCTCGAGCAGGCCCAGCGTGGCGCGTTCGGCATCCAGGTACCACAGGCAATCCAGCCGCAGCAGGCGCTGGTTGTGGCCGAGCGTGGGCAGCAGGCGCTGGCTGCCGTCCTGGTCCAGGTGCCAATGCCAGTTGAGCGGATGCGCCTTGCCGCGCGAAAGGCGCAGCCCGGCCAGGCCGCCGAGGAAACAAGGCGCGGTATCGAGCATCTGCGCCAGCAGCGCGTCGCCGATGTGACCGGCCAGGCGCACGTAGGTGCGGCCCTTGCGCATGTTCTGCGGCAGTCCGAGCAAGGCGGCGGCCAGGTGCTGTTCGTGCGGTTGCAGCGGCGCCTGGGCGAGGTGGCGGCTGTCCAGCGGGACCGGGCGCACATAACGGCCGGCCTCCGCCACGCCCAGCGCTACCGGCGCCACGTCCAGGTAGGCCCAGGCGGCGCCGTCCTCGGGCATGACTTCAAGGAAGAAGCCCAGCACCTGGGTTTCGGTGGCGGGGGGCGTGACCGGCTTGAACAGGCGGCGCCAGGCCGGCGGCAAGCCGCCTCCGGCCATGTCCTCCGCAGGGGAGGCACGATCGGCAGGCTGCTTTTCGTCCGGTTGCTGCATGCGCGTGCGGTCCGCCTTGCCGGCCAAAACAACGAGCTTAGCAAGGGGATGGGTGGTGTGCGCGTCGAGGGTGCAAGTTCCTGCGCAACCAGCCAAGCCACCGTGGAAGCCCACTGTGGGCGATGCTTTTGCTCTGTGCACAAGAACAGGAGCATCGCCCACAAGTGGGCTCCTACATGCGCGGCGCCTGGTCAGGCAGTGCCGAACAGGCCCTGCGGGTATTCGGGCTTCTGTTCGCGCGCCATCAGCATGCGCACGCCCTCGACGGGGGTGACCTCGCCGTGCAGCACGGCGCGCACGCCGTTGGCGATCGGCAAATCCAGGCCGTGTTGTTCGGCCAGGCGCGACACCTCGTCCGCGGTGACCACGCTCTCGACCACCTGGCCGATCTGGCGCACCGCCTCGTCCAGTGCGATGCCCTGGCCCAGCGCCAGGCCGAGCCGCCGGTTGCGCGAGAGATCGCCAGTGCAGGTCAGCACCAGGTCGCCCAGACCGGACAGGCCCATCAGGGTTTCCGGCCGTGCGCCGAGCGCCAGGCCCAGCCGCAGCATCTCGTTCATGCCGCGGGTGATCAGCCCGGCGCGGGCATTGAGGCCCAGCTGCATGCCGTCAGCCACGCCGGTGGCCACCGCAAGCACGTTCTTCATCGCGCCGCCAAGCTCGGCGCCCAGCACGTCGTTGCCCGAGTAGGCGCGGAAGTTGGGCGCGTGCAGCAGCGCGGCCAGCGCCTTGGCGAAGGCCTGATCGTCCGAATGCACGGTGACCGCGCTGGGCAGCCCCGCGGCGACTTCGCGCGCGAATGACGGACCGGTCACCACCGCGGCCGCGCGACCCGGCAGCTTCTGCGCCACCAGCTCGTGCAGGAAGCGGCCGGTGCCCGGCTCGAAGCCCTTGGTCGCCCAGGCGATCGCGGTGTCGGGGCCGAGCAACGGCGCGAGCTCGTCCAGCATCGCGGCGAAGGCGTGGCTGGGCACCACGATGAGCACGATGTCGGCATCGCGCACGGCCGCCGCCAGCTCGGGCTCGTAGCCGAGCGCGGCTGGCAGTTCGAGGTCAGGCAGGTAGCGCTGGTTGCGTTGGCTTTGGGCCATCGCCGCCAGCGCCGCGCGGTCGCGGCCCCACAGGCGCGTGGTGACCCCGTTGCGCGCAGCCAGCGCGGCCAGCGCGGTGCCCCAGGAGCCGGCGCCTAGCACCGCGAGGATCGGTTGGTCCCGCATGATTTGCGTGCGTCAGCTGTTGAGCGTCGGCGCCTCGCCGCCACCGGCCATGCGGCGCTGCTGTTCCGCGAAGAGGGCGTCGAAGTTGATCGGCTGCAGCAGGAACGGCGGGAAGCCGCCCTCCAGCACCAGCGAGGAAATCACCTGGCGAGCATACGGGAACAGCAGGTTCGGGCAGTAGCTGCCGATGATGCCGGCATGGTCCTGCTCGCTGAAGCCGGCGATGCCGAACACGCCGGCCTGGTGCACTTCGGCCAAGTAGGCGGTGCGCTCGCCGATGGTGCAGGTCAAGGTCAGGCTGAGCACCACTTCGTACAGGCTGTTGCCCAGGTCGGTGGCGCGCTGGCCAAGGTTCAGCTGCACCTGCGGCTGGGCCTGGTCGTTCTCGCCGATGTCCTGGAAGATCTGTGGCGCGTTGGGCGCCTCGAAGGACACGTCCTTGACGTAGATCTTCTGCAGCATCAGCTGCGGCGTGGCCTGGCCGGCGGCCTGGTCGTTGGCGGGCGTGACTTCAGCCATCTTGGAATCCCTCGAATTCGTGAGTGCGGCGGAGCAAAGAGGGCGATTGTTCCATACATCCGGTCGCCCCGCCATCGCCCGGCGGCCGGAATGACTTGCGCAGGATGCTGTTTTTCCGGGAGAATACGCGGCTCGATCCAGGGCCGCCCCGATCCTCGGGCTTCCGCGACGCGATGCGGAAACGCAAGCCGGCCCCTCTCGAAGCGCAACACCCTCCAGCATCGCGTGGCGCCGCAAGCGCCGCTGGGCCGATGCCGTCCTGGCCAACGGGCGGTCAAAACTACCGATTACGGAGGCCCTCATGGCCCGTGTATGTCAAGTCACCGGAAAGGGTGTGCAGACCGGCAACAACGTCTCGCACGCCAACAACAAGACCCGTCGCCGCTGGTTGCCGAACCTGCATGAGCGCCGCTTCTGGGTCGCCAGCGAGAACCGTTGGGTGAAGCTGCGCGTTTCCAACGCCGCGCTGCGCACCATCGACAAGAATGGCATCGAGGCCGTGATCGCCCAGCTGCGTGCCCGCGGCGAGAAGGTCTGAGGATTGAACCATGGCTAACAAGACCCAAGACAAGATCCGCCTGATCTCCTCGGCCGGCACCGGCCACTTCTACACCACGCAGAAGAACAAGAAGAACACGCCGGAAAAGTTCGAGTTCAAGAAGTACGATCCGGTCGTGCGCAAGCACGTGATCTACAAGGAAGGCAAGATCAAGTGATCTTCGAAGAGAACCCGCCCCACGGCGGGTTTTCTTTTGGCCGCACGAAAAGCCGCCGCCCCGCTTTATGATGCGCGCCATGGCTGAGGCCCTGTTCCCTGCGCTGCTCGGCGAACAATGGCACGCGCTGGCGGCGCCGGTGCGGCGCATGCATGGCGACGGCTTGCGCATGCGGGCGATCGGCCAGGCCGACGTGGCCGGCGCGATGCACCTGCCGGCCCGACTCCTGCGCCGGCTGCTTGGCCTGCCCGAGCCGGGGATGGCGCAACCCGTCGAAGTGTCGATCGAACGGCATCCGGGCCATGAGGCCTGGACGCGGTGCTTCGCCCACGGCCGGATGCACTCCCGACTTTTCCAGAACCCGCGTGGCGCGCAGCTGTACGAACGGCTCGGCCCGGTGACGCTGCACTTCGAGTTGCGCCGCACGGACGACGCGATCGACTGGCAACTGCGCGGCGGCAGCCTGCTGGGCCTGCCGCTGCCGCGCGCCTGGTTCGGCGCGGTGCGCTCGCGCAGCAGTGCACAGGCGGGCCGTTACGTCTTCGACATCGACACACACCTGCCGCTGGTGGGACGGCTGGTCGCCTACCGCGGCTGGCTGGAGCCGGTCGGTGGCTGAGCAGGCCGCGATCATCGTTTTCGACGGGGTCTGCGTGCTGTGCAGCCGCTGGGTCGACTTCGTGCTCCGGCATGATCGCGCGGGCCGCTTCCGCCTGGCCGCGATGCAGGGTGCGCACGGGCGCGCGTTGCTCGCGGCGCATGGCCTGTCGGCGGACGACCCGGTGTCGTTCCTGCTGGTGCAAGGCGGATGCGGACATACCGACACCGATGCCATCGCGCGCGTCCTGCGCGGCTTCGGCGGGCGCTGGCGCCTGGCCGCGTCGCTGTTGCACGCGATCCCGCGCGCCTGCCGCGATCCGGCCTATCGCTGGGTGGCCCGCCACCGGTACCGGCTGTTCGGGCAGCGCGCGAGCTGCCGACTGCCCGAGACGGCGCACGCCTGGCGCTTCCTCGACTAGCTCAGGGAAACACCGATTCGGCGAGACTGTCCACCGGGCGCGCGTCCGGGCGTTTCCACGCTGGCGGGAAACCTCGCCGCGTTTGCGTCCCCTCCCCCGTCCAGCGTCGCGTCATCACCGGAGATACGCCATGTCCAAGCTTCCGCTCCGCCCCGCTCTCGGCCTGGCCCTCGCGCTTGCGGCATCCACCGCAGCGGCGGCCGCCGGCACCGTGAGCGTCCGCTATGACCACCCCGAAAACTTCACCGAAACGAAGGAGGTGCGGGCGTTCGCGCCCTCGCGCGCCGATTCGGGTTATCTGAAGACGCTGAAGACCTATATCGAGAAGCGCGCCGCCACCGAGCTCGAGCAAGGCCAGACGCTCGACATCGTCGTGACCGACATCGACCGCGCCGGCTCCTATGCGCCCACCGTGGGATCGTTGCAGCCGGTGCGCATCGTCAGGGACGTCTATCCCCCGCGCATCACACTGCACTTCCGCCTGCTCGATGGCCAGGGACAGGTGATCCGCGAGGGCGATCGCAAACTCACCGACCTGGGCTTCATGCACGACAGCCCGGGCGGGTTCTCCAACACCGACCCGCTGCGCTACGAGAAGCGCACGATCGACCGCTGGTTGTCTCGCGGCCCCGCGAAGCTGTAACGCTGGACCGCGTAGGGTGGGCTTTCAGCCCAGCGGCCGGTGGCAGAACCAGAGCGGTGGGCTGAGGCCCATCCTAAGCAAGGCAAAAAAAAGGCCCGCCATGGAGGCGGGCCTTTTGTCCTGCATCGGGTCGCTCAGGCGTTGGCGACGCGGTAACCCTTCAGCCGCTCCGCGAACTCCTGCAGCGAGCGGATGCCGCTCTGCTCGGCCTCGGCGATCCACTGCTGCAGGCCCTTGAGCGTCTGCTCGGCACCGCGCTGCTCCATCAGCGCCGCCAGGCGGTTACGGAAATCGCACACGGTGCGCAGCGTGGGACGCTTGGCCAGCACGGCCTGCAGGCGCGCGCTCCCTTCGCTGTCCAGCCAGCGGCCACCGTCGGCCAGCGCACGGCGCATGCGGCGCGGCATCGCCTTGAGGTTGTCGCCGGCGTGGGCAGCTTCCTCGCGCAGGGTCGGCATGATCACGCCGCGGTAATAGTCGGTCATCGCCTGGAAGCGATGCGTCAGCACGGCCTTGAGCGTCTCCGCGTCGGGCAGGTTCACGTTCGGGCGCACGTCCAGCGCCGGCGCCACGCGCAGCACCTTGGCAAGACCCACGGCACGCAGGCCGCAGATTGCCGCCCAGCCGATGTCGAACTCCCACTTGCGCAGGGCGAACTTGGCCGAGCTCGGGAACGCGTGGTGGTTGTTGTGCAGCTCTTCGCCACCGATCCAGAAACCCCACGGCAGCAGGTTGCGCGCGGTGTCGGCGCTTTCGAAGTTGCGGTAGCCGGCCCAGTGGCCGATGCCGTTGACGAAGCCGGCCGCCCAGAACGGGATCCAGATCATCTGCACGGCCCACAGCGCCGCACCGATCACGCCGAACAGCGCCAGGCTGATGAGCAGCATCAGGGTCGGGCCCCAGTACGGGTGCGCGCCATAGAGCTTGTGCTCGACCCAGTCATCGGGCGTGCCGCGACCGTACTGCTCCATGTCCTGCTTCGACTCGCAGGCGTCGCGGTACAGCGAGACGCCGTCCCAGAACACCTTCTTGATGCCGTAGATCATCGGGCTATGCGGATCCTCCTCGGTCTCCACCTTGGCGTGGTGCTTGCGATGCACCGCCACCCATTCCTTGGTGACCATGCCGGTGGTCAACCAGCCCCAGAACCGGAAGAAATGCGCCAGCACCGGATGGAAATCCACCCCGCGATGGGTCTGGCTGCGATGCAGGTACAGCGTCACCGTGAAGATGGTGAGCTGGGTCATCACCAGCATGTAGACCAGCATGGCAAGCCAACTGGCGTGGGTCACGCCGTTGGAGAGGAAGTTCAGCACCGCGTCGAGCATCAGGAAAGCACCGGGGAAGTGGAAAGGCAGTCTATCGGAGGGGTTTCCGTACCCGCCAGCATGGCGCTTTGCACTTCGCGCATGCGTGAAGCGCCCCGCAGGTTGTGCAAACGTGGGGGCACCGTGACAATCATGCAATGACTCTGCCACAACCGCTGTTAACGCTGGAGAAAGCCAGCCGCCGCCGCGCCGGACGGGCCGCGGTTAGCGACCTCGACCTCACGCTCGATCGCGGCCAGGTGCTGGGCCTGCTGGGCGTCAACGGCGCGGGCAAGTCGACCACGCTGTCGATGATCGCCGGCGCGCTGGCGCCCGACGGCGGGCGCATCCTGCTCGACGGCGAGGACCTGGCCGAGCAGCCGGCACTCGCGCGCCGCCTGGTGGGCTGGCTGCCCGAACGTGCCCCGCTGTGGCAGGAACTGACGGTGGGGGAACATCTGGACGCGCACGGTCGCCTGCGTGGGCTCAAGGGCGCGGCGCTCAGGCAGGCATGCGCGCGCATGGTCGAGCGACTGGAACTGGCCCCGCTGGAACGCCGCCTCGCCGGCGTGCTCTCGCAGGGCCAGCGCCAGCGCCTGGGGCTGGCCTGCGCGCTGCTGCACCAGCCGGCGCTGCTGGTGCTGGACGAGCCCGGCAACGCGCTCGATCCGGTGCAGGTCGCCGCGCTGCGCGCGCTGATCCGCGAACAGGCCGCCGCCGGCACCGCGGTGATCCTGTCCACCCACGTGCTGGCGGAGGTCACCGCGGTGTGCGATCGCGTGGCAATCCTGCATGACGGCTCGTTGCGCCATGCGGGCACGCTGGACGCCGGCGACAACGCCGCGCTCGAGGAGCGCTTCTTCGCCATCGCCACCACGAAGGCGGCCGCATGAGCGCGCTGGCCATGACGCGACTGGAGCTGCGCCGGCTGTTCGTGCGTCCACTCGCCTGGGTGCTCGGCGCGCTTACGCTCGCCTGGCTGGCGTGGAACTTCACTTTGCTGCTGGGCAGCTTCCTCGCCGCGCAGATCCGCCTGGCCGCCTTGCCCGACGGCCCCGGCTACACCGACCTGGTGGCCGTGCCGCTGCTGGCCAAGCTGGCCGAGCTCGCTTTCCTGGTGGTGCCCTTGTTGTCGATGTCGGCCCTTGCCGGCGAGCGTCGCGAGGGGCGCTTGGCGCTGCTGCTCGGCATGGGCCTGTCGCCCTCGCGCATCGTGCTGGGCAAGTACGCGGCACTGCTGGTGTGGTTGCTGGCCTGGCTGGCGCTGGTGCTGGCCATGCCGGCGGCGCTGGCGCACGCGACCGCGATCGACTGGGGCAAGCTCGCCGCCGCCACGCTCGGCATGGCGTTGCTGCTCGCCTCGCTTGCTGCGTTGGGGCTGGCCTGTTCGGCATTCGCCTCGCATCCGGCCCTCGCCGCGGCCGCCGCGCTGGTGCTCACGCTGGGACTGTGGGCGGTGAACATGGGCGCCCAGCTGGCCGGCATGGAAGGCGGCGCGATCAACTGGCTGGCGATGAGCTCGCACCTGCAGCCGCTGCTGCGCGGGCTGGTGACCAGCGTCGACGTGGCGTGGTTCGCGCTGCTTACAGTGGTCTGCCTGGCGCTGGCGATCCGCCGCGTCGCGGCTGAACGGGAGCGCGGCTGATGCGCACGCTATTCGGACGCCTGGACGTCTGGCTGTTCGCGCTGGCCATGCTGGTCGGCGCGGGGGCTATCGGCTACCTCACCACCCGGCACGTCTTCGTCGCCGACTGGACCGCGGGCGGGCGCGCCAGCCTGTCGCCGGAGAGCCACGCCGTGCTCGACCAGCTCGACGGGCCGGTCGAGATCGTCAGCTATGCGAACCCCCAGGGCGACCTGCGCCCGACGATCGCCGGCTTCCTCGAACGCTACCGCCGGGCCAAGCCCGACCTGACGCTGCGCTTCGTCGACCCGCAACAGGACCCGGCGAAGATGCGCGAGCTGGGCATCACCGTCGATGGCGCGATCATCGTGCGCTACCGCGGCCGCGAGCAGCGGCTTGACGAATTGTCCGAGCGCAGCCTGACCAACGCGCTGGAGCGGCTGGCGCGCGGCGGCGAGCGCATCGTCGCCTTCGTCACCGGCGACGGCGAACGCCGCGCGGACGGCCAGGCCAACGCCGACGTGGGCACCTTCATGGCGCAGCTGGAAAGCCGCGGCATGCGTGCGGTGCCGCTCAACTTCGCGCAGGTCACTGCGGTCCCGCAGCACACCGACCTGGTGGTGCTGGCCAGCCCCTCGCTGGCCCTCGCGCCGGGCGCCGTGCGTGCACTGGTCGATTACCTGGCCAATGGCGGCAACCTGTTGTGGCTCACCGAGCCGGCCAACAGCGACCTCAACCTTGCACCGCTCGCCGATGCGCTGGGCCTGCGCGTGCTGCCGGGCGTGCTGGTCGATGGCGGCGGCGCCGCATTGGGCCTGAAGGATCCGCGCCTGATCGCACTGGGCGCCTATCCGCCGCATGCGATCACGCGCGGCTTCATGCTCACCACGCTGTTCCCGCAGGTCGCCGCGCTGGCCCAGGTCAACCGCAACGACTGGGCGGTGCAGGACTTCCTCGAATCGGGCCCGCAGAGCTGGACCGAGTTCCAGCCGATCGAGAGTGCATCGAGCTCGACCATTCGTTTCGATGCTGCGGCCGGCGAATTGAAGGGGCCGCTGGCCTTCGGCCTGGCCTTGTCGCGCCTGTCGCCGAGTCCGGACAAGAGCCAGCAGCGCGTGGTGGTGATCGGCGACGGTGATTTCCTGTCCAACACGTTCCTGGGGAACGGCGGCAACCGCGCACTGGGCGAACGCGTGTTCGACTGGCTACTCGGCGACGACGCGCTGGTTAGCCTGCCGCCGCGCGGCGCACCCGACCGCGTGCTGGAGCTCTCGCAGACCGAACTCAACGTGGTGAGCCTGGGCTTCCTGATCGCGCTGCCGCTGCTGCTCCTGATCATCGGCGGCGCGCTGACCTGGCGCCGGCGCCGGCGTTGATGCGGCGCAAGGCACGCCAGCGCTGGATCGTCGGCGCGATCGCGCTGGCGCTGCTGGCGCTGGCCGCCGTGCAGTACCTGCACGACCAGCGCCAGGCGCCCGGCACGCTGCTGGACCTGGACCCAACCGCGATCGCCTCGGTCACCCTCACCCTGTCCGGCCAGCCCCCGGAGAGCTACCGTCGCCACGATGGCCACTGGTGGCAGGCCGACGGCAAGCGCGCTGACGATGGCCGGTTGCAGGAGCTGACCGAGATCGCGCAGGCGCCGGTCGTCAGCTGGCGGCCGGCGACCGATTTCCAGGCGGGGAAAATCGGCCTGGCGCCGCCGGTCGCGCAGCTCACGCTGGATGGCCAGGTGCTGGATTTCGGCACCACCGCCGTGACCGGACCGCTGCGTTACGTGCGCGTGGGCGAACGGATCGCACTCGTGCCGCTGCGCTACACACCGCGCCCGGCCACGCGGGACGCCGAGCGCATCCACTGATCCTGTAGGAGCGCACCCTGTGCGCGACCGCAAGCCGCCCCCGTGCCGCGCACACGGTGCGCTCCTGCGAAAGGCGCCGGCGCTTGTGGCGTGCGCGCGGCGGTCCCATATCCAACGGATCGAAGACCGAAGGAGCGCGCGATGAGCCAGCAGGTGATGGGTGTGTTCGGCATGGGCGTGATGGGACGCAGCCTGGCGCTGAACATCGAAAGCCGCGGGCACGCGGTCTCCGTCTACGACCACGACGGCGCCTTCACCGACCAGGTCATGGCCGCCCATCCCGACCGCCGCCTGGTGCCGTTCCACGAACTGCCCGCCTTCGTCGCATCGCTCGAGCGCCCGCGGCGCATCCTGCTGATGATCAAGGCTGGGCCGCCGGTCGACGCGATGCTCGAGGCGCTCACGCCGCTACTGGAGCCGGGCGATATCGTGATCGACGGTGGCAACAGCTACTACCGCGACACCATCCGCCGCGAGCGAGCGATGCAGGCGACCGGCTTCAACTTCATCGGCTGCGGCGTCTCCGGCGGCGAGGAAGGCGCGCTGCTCGGCCCGTCGATCATGCCGGGCGGCCCGCGCGACGCCTACGCCAGGGTCGAACCGATCCTCACCGAGATCGCCGCGCGCGCGCCGGACGGTACGCCCTGCGTAGCCTGGATGGGCCCCAACGGTGCCGGCCACTACGTGAAGATGGTGCACAACGGCATCGAGTACGGCGACATGCAGCTGATCGCCGAAAGCTACGCGGTGCTGCGCCAGGTGCTGGGCCTGTCCAACGCCGAACTGGCGCGCGTCTATGCGGACTGGAACCGGGGCGAACTGGACAGCTACCTGATCGAAATCACCTCGCACATCTTCACCCGCAAGGATCCCGACAGCGGCAACGACCTGGTCGACATGATCCTCGACCGTGCCCTGCAGAAAGGCACCGGCCAGTGGACCTGCCAGGACGCGCTGGAGATGCGCGTGCCATTGCCGCTTATCACCGAGGCGGTGTTCGCGCGCGGCCTGTCGGCGCAGAAGGACGAGCGCCTCGCCGCCAGCCGCGTGCTGCACGGACCCACGACGGCCTTCGCCGGGGATCGCGCGGCATTCGTCGAATCGGTACGCCGTGCGCTTTACCTGGGCAAGCTGGTCTCCTACGCGCAGGGATTCGCGCAGCTTCGCGCCGCCTCCACGGCACATGACTGGGACCTGGACTACGCCACCATTGCCAGCATCTTCCGCGCCGGCTGCATCATCCGCGCCGGCTTCCTGGAACGGATCATGGAGGCCTACACGCGCGACCCGGACCTTGCCAACCTTATGCTCGATCCCTATTTCGCCGACACGGCCGCGCGCTACCAGCAGGCCCTGCGCGAAGTGGTCGCCACCGCGGTGGCCTGTGGCGTCGCCACGCCCTGCCTGGCATCGGCGATCGCCTGGTTCGACGGCTACCGCAGCGAGCACCTGCCGGCCAACCTGCTGCAGGCGCAGCGCGACTATTTCGGTGCGCACACGTTTGAACGCGTCGATCGGCCCGGGAGTTTCCATGTGGACTGGGAGGCCTGAGGCAAGGCTTCCCCCATCCGCCCTTCGGGCACCTTCCCCCGCGCGCGCGGGAAGGACCGGGTCAGCCGCAAGCTGGCAGACTTGAGGCAAACCCCATTCGTTCTGCAATCGCCCTCTCGCGCCAGGAAGAATCGGATCAGCCAAGACTGCCGACTCGAAGCACCCCTGACCTCCGCCAGGGAACAGCCAACGATCCTTCCCCCGTGAAGACGGGGGAAGGTGCCCGCAGGGCGGATGGGGGCAACCTTGCCCCGGCCCTCACCCGAACATCCATCACCATGCCCGAACTTCCCGAAGTCGAAACCACCCGCCGCGGCATCGCTCCGCAAGTCGAGGGCCGCCGCGTCGCGGGGGTGGTGCTGCGTCGCCCGGACCTGCGCTGGCCGATCCCGCACGAGGTGAGCGAACTGCTGCCCGGTCAGCGCATCGAGGCCGTCGAGCGTCGCGCCAAGTACCTGCTGCTGCACACCCGCGCCGGCAGCGCGCTGATGCATCTGGGGATGAGCGGCATGCTGCGCGTGTTGCCGCCCGACGCGCCGCTGGGCGCGCACGACCACGTCGATATCGAGCTCGCCGCAGAGGCCAGCCGCCCCGCACGCGTATTGCGCTTCACCGATCCGCGCCGCTTCGGCTGCCTGCTCTGGCAGCCGCCGGGCGAGACCCACGAACTACTCGCCGCGCTCGGCCCCGAGCCGCTCACTGACGCCTTCGATGGCGACCTGCTCTGGCACGTCTCTCGCGGGCGCAGCGCCGCGGTCAAGCTTTTCCTGATGGACAACGCGGTGGTGGTCGGGGTGGGCAACATCTACGCCAGCGAGGCGCTGTTTGCCGCCGGCATCGACCCACGCCGCGCGGCCGGCCGCGTTTCGCGCGAGCGCTACGCGCGGCTCGCGGCGGAGGTCAAGCGCATCCTCGGCTGGGCGATCGAGCGGGGCGGCACCACGCTGCGGGATTTCCTCAATCCCGACGGTGCGCCCGGTTACTTCTTCCGCGAACTCAACGTGTACGGCCGCGCCGGCGAACCGTGCAAGGCGTGCGGCACGCCGATCCGCCAGGCCGTGCTCGGCCAGCGCTCGACGTTCTGGTGCCCACGCTGCCAGCGCTGAGCGGGCGAACGTCCACCCGCCACCGCCCCGTGCCGGGCGCCGATGGTGGCTGGAGCCGACCTACGCCGGCCAGTCGAAGGCAACGTGGGTGTTGTTGAAGCGCGGATCGTCCAGGCTGCCCCCCAGGTGCGCCACCAGTTCGCCAGGCAGGCCTTCGACCTCCAGCGGCTGGCCTTCGGCGAAGTGGGCGCCGAGCGCCTGCAGTTCCACCAGCCGTTCGCACAGCATGCCGGCCTGTCCGGCGTGCGCATCGGGGACGTGACGCAGGCTCAGGTCGGGACGGCCGAACTTGCGCAGGCCGCGCGTGTGGATGTGCGAGCGTCCCTCGTCGTCCGGGTTGCGCAGGATCAGCACGTGGTTGCGCGGCGGCGCGCCACCAGGCACCAGGTAATGCTGGCGCCATGCCTCGGCGTCGAACAGGGTGAGTATCTGCGGATCAAGGATCGCGGCGCCACCCACGTCCAGCAGGCCGGCCAGCACGCCCATCGTGTCGCGCAGGTAGTCCAGACTGTCGCGGTCGGCCAGCTCGCCACGCACCACCAGCACATCCGGCGCGGCGCGGGCGCGGTCAAAGGCATCGGGGGCGTCTTCCTTCAGGAGCTCGCCCAGCGCGCCCTTGAGCGGATAGCCCTCCCAGCCACGCAGCGCGTTGTGGCCGAAGCGCTGCAGCCCCATGCCGTCAGGCAGGCCCCGGCTCGCGTAGCGCGCGGCGGGAATCGCCAGGTCCTGGGCAAAACGGCCGAAGACGTAGAAGTGCAGCACGAGGGTTTCATCGCTCGGCTGCCAGTAGGGGCGAGGCCAGGCTTCCGGGGTTGCGGTCATGGGGTGTCCTTGAGGAGAGGGCGCCCGGCAAGGCGAAGCGTCAGGGCCGATCGTCGAGCGGCAGCACGCTCTGCTGCAGTTCGATGCGACCTCGGCCCTCGGTGATGTGCTTGAACTCGGCGCGGCTGACCGAGACATAGCGGTCGTTGCCACCGATCTCAACCTGCGGACCTTCGGTCACCGCGCGGCCCTGCTCGTCCACGCGCACCACCATGGTGGCCTTGCGGCCGGTGTGGCAGATGGTCTTGATCTCTTCCAGGTTGTCGGCCCAGGCGAGCAGGTAGCGGCTGCCTTCGAACAGCTCGCCGCGAAAATCCGTGCGCAGGCCGTAGGCGAGCACCGGAATGTTGAGCCGGTCGACGACGTCGGACAGTTGCCACACCTGCGCCTTGGAGAGGAACTGCGCCTCGTCGACGAACACGCAATGCAGCGCACCGCGGTCGGCGATGTCCTTCTCCACCAGCGCGAACAGGTCCTCGCCCGCACCGAAACGCCGCGCGTTGGCCTTCAGGCCGATGCGCGAAGCCACCACACCCACGCCGAAGCGATTGTCCAGCGCGGGCGTGAGAATCAGCGTGCGCATGCCGCGCTCGTGATAGTTGTACGCGCTCTGCAGCAGCGTGGTGGTCTTGCCGGCATTCATTGCCGAGTAATAGAAGTAGAACTTGGCCATGAGGCGGCGAGGCCGGTCAGCGGAAACGGCGCATTGTAGGCGACTATTCGGCGCGCGCCTGCGCCAGGCGGTAGCGATGGCCGGCCCACCATTGGCGCAGATTCTTCATTACGGTCACGCCGTAGACGATCTTGAACACGCGCAGCCGCAGCAGCACCGGCGGCGGGTCGAAAAGGTCGCCGGCCAGCATCGAGATCACGCCCTGTTCGAGCTGCCAGGTGTTGCGCGGCGAGGCGAACATGCGCCGCATCACGGGCTCGTTGAAGCGATAGATGAAAAAGGCGAAGCGCGCCATGCCCTTGCGCAGGCGTTTTTCCAGCGCGCGCTGCAGCGCCGCCTCGCGCCTGGGTTCGCGCAATGCGCCATCGACCACCTCGACCGCGCGCTCGGCCGCGTCCATCGCCAGGAACACGCCGGAGGAAAACACCGGGTCGAGGAAGGCGAAGGCATCGCCGACCAGCATCCAGCCGGGACCGGCCATTTGCGTCGAATCGTAGGAGTAGTTGCCGGCTGCCCGGATCTCGTCGATCGGTTCGGCGCCTTCCAGCCGTTGCCACAGCTGCGCGTTCTGCCGGAGCGTGTCGAGCAGGAACTCGCGGATGTCGCCGCGGCGGCGCTTGAGGTACTCCGGCCAGCACACCGCGCCGACGCTCATGCTGCCGTCGGGCAACGGGATCATCCACATCCAGCCGTGCTCGAAGCGGTAGATGCTGACGTTGCCTGCATCCTCGCCGGGGCGCCGCGCCGCGTTGCTGAAGCGGGTGAACAGCGCCGCGCTCTGGTGCTGGCGGTTCTTGCGCTTGAGCTTTTTCCTGGTCGAAAGGAATGCGTCGCGGCCGCTGGCGTCGATCAGGTAGCGCGCCTCGATGGTGTAGCGCTCGCCCTCGTCGCTCTTCACCTCCAGGCGCGTCTGCCGCGGACCGGCCGGGTCGACGGCGACCACCTGCTGCCCTTCGCGCGCATCGGCGCCACACTCGCGCGCGTGGTCGTAGAGCATCTTGTCGAAGTCCTGCCGCCACACCTGGTAGCTGTGCGGCGGGCTTTTGCACAACGCGCGGCCGAAGGAAAAGACGTTGTAGCCGCGCTCGTTGTCGGCCTCGAAGTCGGCGCCGGCCTTGAACACGCCCATGGCGTGCACCTTGTCCAGCACGCCCAGGCGCTCCAGCACCGGCAGGTTCATCGGCAGCAGCGATTCGCCGATGTGGAAGCGCGGGTGGCGCTCCTTCTCCAGGGCGATGACCTTGTATCCGCGCCGCGCCAGCAGCGCCGCGGCGGTGCTACCCGCCGGCCCGCCGCCGATGATCGCCACGTCGCATGACTCGATTGCCGTTTCCCGCTCCATCCGCGCTCCCCCGGGCGTATCTGTGATTGCCGACCGATTATGGCCGATGCGCCCCGGGGCGCCAGAGGGCCTCTGCTACCATCGGTCTCCGCCCGCACCGCCGTTCGCTCCATGCTCAATCCGCAACAACTGGCCGCCGTCGAACACTGCGACAGCCCGCTGCTCGTGCTGGCCGGCGCCGGCTCCGGCAAGACCTCGGTGATCACGCAGAAGATCGCCCACCTGATCCAGCGGCGTAAGCTCGCCGCGAACCGCATCGCCGCGATCACCTTCACCAACAAGGCTGCGCGCGAAATGCGCGAGCGCGTGGGCAAGCTGGTCAGCAGCGAGGACGCTGCGTCGCTCACCGTGTGCACGTTCCACGCGCTGGGATTGAAGTTCCTGCAGATCGAGCACGCCCGCGCAGGCCTGCGCCGCGGCTTCTCGGTGCTGGACGCCGACGACAGCGAGGGCATCGTCAAGGAGTTGGCCCCCAAGGGCGCCAAGCCGGACGTGCTGTTCGGCATCCGCAACCTGCTCAGCCGCGCCAAGAACGCGGGCCTGACGCCGGAGGATGCGCTGGCCGCCGCACGCGCTCCGCGCGAGCTGGAGGCGGCGACGATCTACCAGATGTACCAGCAGCGTTTGGCCGCCTTCAACGCAGTCGACTTCGACGACCTGATCCGCCTGCCGCTGCGCATCCTGGAGTCCGACACCGAGTGCCGCGACGCCTGGCGCGAGCGCCTGCGCTACCTGCTGGTGGACGAATACCAGGACACCAACGATGCGCAGTACCGGCTGCTCAAAGCGCTGACCGGCGAGCGTGGCGGGATCACCTGCGTGGGCGACGACGACCAGTCGATCTACGCCTGGCGCGGCGCCAACCCGGAGAACATCGACCAGCTCGGCCGAGACTGGCCGAACCTGCGCGTGATCAAGCTGGAGCAGAACTACCGCTGCGGCAAGCGCATCCTGCGCGCGGCCAACCAGCTGATCGCCAACAACCCGCACCTGCACGAGAAGAAGCTCTGGAGCGAGCACCCGGAGGGCGCGCCGATCCGCGTGCTGGAGTGCAAGGAAGCCGAGCACGAGGCCGAGAAGGTGGCCGCCATCGCCACCACGCTCGCGGAAAAGCACAAGGCGCGCTGGCACGACATCGCCATCCTCTATCGCGGCAATTTCCAGGCCCGTCCGCTGGAAAAGGCGCTGCGTCTGGCACGCATTCCCTACCACCTGACCGGCGCGCTGTCCTTCCTCGACCGCGCCGAGGTGAAGGACCTGCTCTGCTACCTGCGCCTGCTGACCAACCCCAGCGACGACGCCGCCTTCCTGCGCGTGGTCAACGTGCCCAAGCGCGAAGTCGGCGCGACCACGCTGGAGAAGCTCGGCCAGCTCGCCCAGTCGAAACACTGCTCGTTGCTGGAAGCGACCCGCAGCGACGCGGTGCTGCGCCAGCTCACGCCGCGCCCGGCCGCCGCGCTGGCGGGCTTCTCCGATCTGCTCGACGAACTGCGCAGTGCCTCGCTGCACGAAAGCGCCGCGGATCTGGTCGAGCGCATCCTCAAGCGCACCGGCTACGCCGCGCACATCGCCGCCAGCACGCCCGACGCGAGCTTGCGCGACCGCCGCCTGGCCAACCTGCAGGAACTGGCCGACTGGTTCCGCGCCATGCAGAAGGGCAACAGCGCCGGCGACCTGGCCGCGCAGCTGGCCCTGCTCAGTCACGCCGACCGCGACGAACCCGGCAACGCCGTGCGCATGATGACCATGCACGCGGCCAAGGGCCTGGAGTTCCGCTTCGTCTTCATCGTCGGCTGCGAGGAGGGCACGCTGCCGCATGAGGGCGCCATCGACGAGGGCCGCATCGACGAGGAGCGGCGCCTGATGTACGTCGGCATCACCCGCGCCAAGGAGCTGCTCACGCTGTCCTGGTCCGCACGCACCAAACGCTACGGCGAGATCCACACCAACCAGCCCAGCCGCTTCCTGCACGAACTGCCGCAGGCCGACCTGCACTGGCAGGGCAAGGACCCCGAAGCGGACAAGGAAATCGTGCGCGAGACTGCCGAGTCGCACATGGCGAAGATCGCCGCGATGCTCGCCGGCAAATAGGCCGACCCCTGTAGGAGCCCGCGTGCGGGCGATGCTTTTCGGTCAGTCGCACAAGAGCATCGCCCGCAAGCGGGCTCCTACAAAAGCACGAGTGCGTCGCCCACCCTTGTTGACAGCCGCGGCTCTCGGCCCAAGTCACGCCGATGCGCCACGCTGCACTCATGCCTGCATTCCCCACCACCGGCCGCCGTGCCTTGCGCCGCGGCCGCACATCCATTCCCGGTCAGGTCTACCTGCTCACGACCACCACCTGCCGCCGCCAACCCAGGTTCGCCGAAACCGAACCCGCACGCACCGCCTGCCGCGTTATCGCCGCACAACCGACCTGAGCCGATGCGGAGATGTTGGCCTGGGTGCTGATGCCCGACCACTGGCATGGCTTGCTGCGCCTGGGCGACGAACCGCTGGAGCGCGTGATGAACCGCTTCAAGGGCGTCCTCAGCCGCGCCCTGCATGACGCCCGATGGGTCGAGGGGCCGGTCTGGGACCGCGGCTTCCGCGACCACGCGCTGCGCGCGGAGGAGAATGTGCGGCAGGCCGCCCGGTATCTCGTGGCGAACCCGGTGCGTGCGGGCTTGGCCAACCACGTCCTCGCCTACCCCTATTGGAATGCCATCTGGCTGGGCGGGCCAACCACGTTGTGGGAGCCCGCTTGCGGGCGATGCCTCCGCCCGACGTATCCAAGAGCATCGCCCGCAAGCGGGCTCCTACAAGAGATTCTCGCCTTCCAGCTCACTCTTCAGGTAAGCGTAGTAGATCGGCGCGGCGACCAGGCCGGCCAGGCCGAAGGCCGCCTCCATCGCCAGCATGGCGATCAGCAGCTCCCACGCGCGCGAGCGGATCTGGGTGCCGACGATGCGCGCGTTGAGGAAGTACTCCAGCTTGTGGATCAGGATCAGGAATACCAGCGCGGCAATGCCCACGCCCAGGGACACCGACAGGCCCGCGATGGTCACAGCGGTGTTGGAGATCAGGTTGCCGATCACCGGCAGCAGACCGACCACGAAGGTCACCACCACCAGCGTCTTGGCCAGCGGCACGTGGATGCCCATCAGCGGCAGCACGCCGATCAGGAAGATCGCGGTGAACATGGTGTTGATCAGCGAAACCTTGATCTGCGCGAACACGATGTTGTGAAAAGCATCAGCGAGGCGGTTGCAACGCTGGCCCAGCGCCGCCGCCAGCGGGCCGGGCTGGTGGCTCGGGCCGGCGCTGTGGCTGAGCGCCACGATCGCCCCCAGCACCAGGCCGATGATGACGTGGGCGAAGCCGCGCGCGGTGTCCTTGCCGGCCAGCTGCAGGCTCGCCGCGTGCTTGCGGGTCAGCTCACCGGCCATCACGCGCAGCTCGTCCACGCTGTCCGGCAGCGAGCCGACCAGCGCGGCAGGCAACTGCTCGCGCGCCTTCTCTACCAGCGGCATCAATTGCTTGTCCCACAGCTCCTGCGGGTTGCCGATCTCGCTGTGGAAGAAGCTGATCGCGCCCAGCGCCAGCAGGATCAGCAGCCCCACCACCACCGCGCCGATCAGTGCCACCACCACCACGCGGGCACGCCGGCCGGACAGGCGCCGCTCCAGCAGCGGGCTGATCGTCTGCACCAGCTCGTACACCAACAGCCCGGCCAGCAATGCCGAGAGCAGGTGCAGCTCCATCACCAGCACCAGCGCGATGCCGGCCAGCACGTAACTGGCGATCCGGGTGGCGCGCGAGGGTTCGCGCAGCAGGGACGGGTTGGGGGCCATGGGCCACGGCTTTGGGGAGGGGAGCCCCAGTCTCGCAGCAGGCCGGCCCGCCTGCCAGCCTGGCGTACACTGGCGGGCCGTTCGTGCGCACAAGGATTCCAAAGCGATGACCTCGCGTCTGCCCGCCCTGGCCGCCCTGCTCCTGCTTGCCGGCTGCACGGCCGCGCCGACGCCCCGGCCGATGGCTGCGGCAGTGCCCGCGGACGACAACCTCAACGCCACCGCCTGGGTGCAGAACGCGGTCGAGCACGACCTGATCTACCTGCAGACCTACCGCGACGCCCGGGAACACCTTGCCGCCGCGCTGGCCGACGCCCAGTGGGACGCGCTGACCCCGGCCGATCGCACCCGGCCCGTCCGCGGCTTGCCGCCGGCGGTGGTGCTGGACGTGGACGAGACGGTGCTGGACAACTCGCCCTACCAGGCGCGCCTGGTCCGCACGCACGCCCCGTTCGACCAGGCCAGCTGGGACGCGTGGTGTCGCGAGGCGCGCGCCCGTGCCGTACCCGGGGTGGTGGCCTTCACCCGTGACGCGGCTGCGCACGGGGTCAAGGTGATCTTCATTTCCAATCGCGACAAGGCGCTGGACGAGGCGACCCTGGCCAACCTGCGCCAGGTCGGCGTGCCGGTGGCCGGGCCAGATGCCCTGCTCGGCCTGGGCACGACCGTGCCCGGCTGCACCGCGCACGGTTCGGACAAGGGCTGCCGGCGGCAATGGGTCAGCCGGCACTACCGCGTGCTGATGCAGTTCGGCGACCAGCTGGGCGATTTCCTGGATATCGCGCAGAACACGCCCGCGGGCCGCGAGTCGGCGGTCAAGCCGTATCTGGACTGGATCGGCCAGCGCTGGTTCGTGCTGCCCAACCCCACCTACGGCAGCTGGGAGCCGGCGCTGTTCGGCAACGACTGGCGGCTCCCGCCAGAGGACCGGCGCAAGCGCAAGATCGAAAGTCTTCGTGTAGAGTGATATAGAAATCAATGACTTGTAACACAAAACAAAACCATTGCCTTAAAAGCTAAGCCCGCGTAAGCTCTGTCCCGCCGAAACCTGCTGACCTCCTAATCGCGGGCAAGGCCATTTCCCTTCCGGCCCGGCCGGATTTACCCCGCGCGGCTTCAGGCCCGCGGGGTTTTTCTTTTGCGCCCTGGCGAACAGACATCCGCTTGCCGCCAGTTCGACAGGCCGCGTACGCCCGTGGGGCCATGCTTGTGCCTCCCCACCCCACGCCTCCGCAAGATGAGGTCCATGCGTCCGTCCTTCGTCCGTCGCCTCCTGCCATGCCTTGCCCTGTTCGCGCTGACCGCCTGCCGGTCCGGCGAGCACACGCCTGCCGCCGACGCGCCCAGCCAGTCGCCCGAGGCGGCCGTGCAGCAGTCGATCGCCCTGGTGCGAGCCGGCGACTTCGCCGGCTTCTGGCAGCACGCCCTGCCGCCGCACGACTACGCGATGTTGCGCGAGGACTGGGGCCAGGCGCGCGCTGGCGAGACGCCACTGACCGACGCCGAGCGCTCGCGCATCGACGGCGCCTTGCAGCAACTGGCCGCGCCGGACGCCGCGGCCACGCTCGATGCCCGGCTGCAGCCCTGGCTGGCCGACGCCCAGGTCCGCTACGGCGACCAGCTGCCGTTGCTGGTCGGCATCGGCCGCGCGCTGGCCGGCAAGGCGATCGAGGAGGATGCGCGCCTCACCGACACCCAGAAACGCCATGCCTCGGCGCTGGTCGATGCGCTCGGCCCGTGGGCGCAACAGGCACCGTGGTTCGATCCGGCCCGGGCGCGCCGGGCGGTCGGCGTGGTGGTGGCCACCGCGCGCGAGCTGGATCTGCAGGACGCGCAAAGCCTGCGTGCGATGGACTTCGACCAGGCCATGCGCAGCTACGCGATCGCGTTCCACGGCCTCGAACGCATGCTCGCGATCTACGGGCTGCCGCTGGACGAGGCGCTGGCCTCCGCGCGGGTGGTGCCACTGGAATACCACCCGCCCTATGCGCGCGTGCGCGTGGAGTACCTGCTGATGGGCACCCCGCTGTCGATCGAGTCGACGCTGGTGCAGCAGAACGGCCGCTGGTACGACCAGGACCTGCTCGAAAGCGTGCGCCAGGCACATCGGCGCCTGACCGCCCCGGCTGCGGCGGGAACGGTCGCCGCAGCGCCCTGAGCGGTCCCGGTGGCCCACCGGCTACAATCCGCCGATGCAGAATATGACCGCGGATTCCCCCGCCCGCAGCCGCGCGCCCTGGTGGTTCAGCCTCGCCGGCCAGTTGCTCGAACCCTGGGTGCGCATCCGGCGCGACCCGGCCGAACCTGCCAGCCTGCTCAAGGCCGGCGCACCGGTGTGCTACGTGATCGAACGCGACGGCTTTTCCGATGCGCTGATCCTCGAACGCGCCTGCCGCGAGGCCGGCCTGCCCGCGCCCATGCAGCCGCTCGCCGGCACGCGCCGGCGCCGTTCGGTGTTCGCGCTGGCGCGGCGCGATGGCTGGCTGTTCGGCCGCAGCCGCCAGCGCGCACCGTACGAGACGCTCGACCAGCTGGTCCGCTCGCTGGAAGAACAGCCCGAGCGCGACATCCAGATCGTGCCGGTGTCGATCTATGTCGGCCGCGCCCCCAGCCGCGACACCGGCTGGTTCCGCGTGCTGTTCTCCGAGAACTGGGTGATGGTCGGCCGCTTCCGCCGCCTGCTCGCGCTGCTGCTCAACGGCCGCGACACGGTGGTGCACTTCTCCGCGCCGGTATCGCTGCGCCAGGTGCTGGACGAGGCCGGCGAGGCGCGGCCCGAACGTTTCGCGCGCAAGATCGCGCGGGTGCTGCGCACGCACTTCCACCGCATCCGCGCCGCGGTGATCGGGCCGGACCTGTCGCACAAGCGCACTGTCGCCGACGCCGTGCTCAACGCCGAGCCGGTGCGTGCCGCGATCACCGCCACCGCGGCCAAGGAACACATCTCCTACGCCAAGGCCTGGCGCCGCGCGCACAAGCTGGTGATGGAAATCGCCGCGGACTATTCGCACCCGGTGGTGCGTTCGGCCTCGTTCCTGCTGTCGAACTTCTGGAACAAGCTGTACGACGGCATCGCCATGCACCACTTCGACAAGGCCCGCGCTGCCGCGCCGGGCTACGAAGTGGTCTACGTGCCCAGCCACCGCAGCCACGCCGACTACCTGTTGATGAGCTACCAGCTGCACGTCTCCGGCGTGGTGGTGCCGCACATCGCCGCGGGCGTGAACCTCAACCTGCCGGTGATCGGGCCGATCCTGCGCCGCGGCGGCGCGTTCTTCCTGCGCCGCAGCTTCAAGGGCAACGCCCTCTACTCGGTGGTGTTCAACGAATACATGGCGCAGCTGATCGACCGCGGCGTGCCGATGGAGTACTTCATCGAGGGCGGCCGCTCGCGTACCGGGCGGCTGCTGGCGCCGCGCGCGGGCCTGCTGGCGATGACCGTGCGCGCGTTCCTGCGCGCGCCGCGCCGGCCGGTGCTGTTCCAGCCGGTGTACATCGGCTACGAGAAGCTGATGGAGGGCAAGAGCTACATCGGCGAGCTCTCCGGCAAACCGAAGGAGAAGGAATCGCTGCTCGGCCTGCTCAAGGGCCTGAAGGTGCTGCGCCAGCGCTACGGCCACGTGGCGCTCAACTTCGGCGAGCCGATCGAGCTGACCCCGCTGCTGGACGCCGCCAGTCCCGACTGGCGCGCCGCCACCGGCGACCCGGAGGCCAAGCCCGAGTGGCTGGGACGCGCGGTCGACGACCTGGCCGAGCGCATCCAGGTCAACATCAACCGCGCCGCCGACGTCAATCCAATCAACCTGCTGGCGCTGGCGCTGCTGGCGACGCCCAAGCACGCGATGGCCGAGAGCGACCTGCTCGCGCAGCTGGAACTGACCCGCGCGCTGCTGGTCGAGCTGCCCTATTCCGATCGGGTCACCGTCACCCCGATGGACCCGCCCTCGATCATCGCCTACGGCGAGCAGATGGGCTGGATCCGCCGCGTGCGCCATTCGCTGGGCGACGTCCTCAAGGCCGACGACGAGCCGGCGGTGCTGCTGTCGTACTTCCGCAACAACGTGCTGCACCTGACCGCCACCGCGGCGTGGGTGTCGTGTTGTTTCTTGAACAACCGGCGCATGACGCGCGCCTCGATCCTGCGTCTGGGCCGGATCATCTACCCGTTCATCCAGGGCGAGCTGTTCCTGCCGTGGGACACGGACGGCTTCGTGGCGCAGATGCAGGGCACGATCGATTTCTTCGTCCGGCGCGGCCTGCTGGAGGCCTCCGGCGACGGCCGCGTGCTGGAGCGCGGGCCGGGCCAGGACGATGCCGCGTTCCAGCTCAAGACCATCGCGCGCAGCCTGATCCAGGCCTTCGAGCGCTACTACATCACCATCGCCGCGCTGGCCAAGAACGGTCCGCACACCACCAGCGCCGCCGAGCTGGAGAACGCCTGCGCACTCACCGCGCAGCGGCTGTCGCTGCTCAACGAGCAGTCGGCGCCGGAGTTCTTCGACAAGGCGCTGTTCCGCGGCTTCATCCAGAAGCTGCGCGAGCAGAAGATCGTGTGGACCGACGAGGGCGGCAAGCTCGACTACGACCGCGCGCTGGAGGACATGGTGCGCGATGCGCGGGTGATCCTGGCGCGCGAGGTGCGGCATTCGATCCTGAAGATCACCGGCGTGGACGGCGACATGGACGCCGCGCCGCCGAAGGCGGTCAACCACGTGCCCGAGGACAGTAGCAGCGAAGACCTGCACCGGCGCCACGTCGAGGCCGAGCACCATGAGCACGAGCGCGACTCGAGCAAGGATGCCTGACCGCCCTTCCTTCCAAGAAGACGGTTATGAGCGACGAACTTTGAAGAAGATGGCGCTAAGCCCCGAAGCTGGGCCTCGTATGCTTTTGTTCGCTTTCGATGGTGGTCTGACCGCGACTTGGCTCGCCTGCGGCGGGCTTCCGATCGCCTGACGGCGCTCGGGTCACTTTCTTTGCTGGCCCAAAGAAAGTAACCAAAGAACTGGCCTGGCTAAGCCCGGTGAGAGATAAGAGCTAGGTGCCGCCTCGCCTTGCTTGGCGGGTCGCTTGCTCTTAGAGGAGCTGCCGCCGCTTTACCGCGGGTGCTCGGAGTTGGGGCAAGAGGACTTGCGGGCTTGTGTGGGCGAGCGCCGCACTTGGCTCCCTCTCCCCTCCGGGGAGAGGGTTGGGTGAGGGGCCGGGGCTCGCCACGATCCCGATTCGGGCCTCGCATCCGCCACCTTCCCGCGAACATCGGCCCTCACTTACGTTCTCTCCCGCTCGGAGGACGCTCCTGCTCCCGGCCCTTCCGTCACGGGCGCCGCTTCCTGACCCAATGGCATACTCGCCGCTTCCATCCCCGCAGAGATGTCCGCATGCGTGCAATCCCCGCCCTCGCCCTCGGCGCCCTCGTCCTGCCATTGTCCGCGCTCGCTGCGGACCCGCATTCGTACGCGCAGCCGGAGCAGGTCCGCGTGACCCATCTGGATCTCGACCTGGCGGTCGACTTCCCGCACAAGGCGCTCGAGGGCACCGCCACGCTGAGCCTGGACTGGAAGAATCCGAAGGCGCCCGCGCTGGTGCTGGACACGCGCGACCTCAAGATCGCCAAGGTCGAGGGCCTGGATGCCGCCGGCCGCGCCACCGCGCTGAAGTTCGCGCTGGCGCCGCGCGACAAGGAGCTCGGCAGCAAGCTCACCATCCAGGCGCCGAAGCATCCGGGCAAGGTGCGCATCGTCTACGCGACCTCGCCACAGGCCTCGGGCCTGCAGTGGCTCACGCCCGCGCAGACGGCGGACAAGAAGCTGCCCTTCATGTTCTCGCAGTCCGAGTCGATCCACGCCCGCTCGTGGGTGCCGTTGCAGGACTCCCCGGCGATCCGCTTCACCTACAAGGCGCACGTGACCGCGCCGAAGGACGTGCGCGTGGTGATGAGCGCGCTCAACGACGCCAAGCATCCGCTCGATGGCGACTTCCGCTTCGACCAGCCGCACCCGATCCCCTCCTACCTGCTGGCGATCGCCGCCGGCGACATCGCGGTCAAGGAGACCGGCCCGCGCTCGGCCGTCTATGCCGAGCCGTCCGTGGTGGGCAAGGCGGCACACGAATTCGAGGATACCGAGAAGCTGATCGAGGCGACCGAGAAGCTCTACGGGCCCTACGCCTGGGGTCGCTACGACATCCTGGTGCTGCCGCCCTCGTTCCCCTACGGCGGCATGGAAAACCCGGACATGACCTTCGCCACGCCCACCGTGCTGGTTGGCGACAAGAGCCTGGTCTCGCTGGTCTCGCACGAGCTGGCTCACTCCTGGTCGGGCAACCTGGTGACCGCCGCGAGCTGGCGCGACATCTGGCTCAACGAGGGCTTCACCACCTACGTCCAGGGCCGCATCACCGAGGCGGTCTACGGCAAGGCGCTGGCCGACGAGGAAGCGCTGCTGTCGGCGCGCGCGCTGCAGAAGTCGATCGGGGAGATGCCGGAGAACTCGCAGAAGCTCGCGCCCGATCCGCGCGGCGTGGGTGCGGACGATTCGCTCTCGGACGTCGCCTACGACAAGGGTTCGTGGTTCCTGCGCACGCTGGAGGAGCGCTTCGGCCGCGCCACTTTCGACGAGTGGCTGAAGGCCTACTTCCACCGCCACGCCTTCACCTCGATCACCACCGAGCAGATGCTGGCGGACATGAAGACCAACCTGGTCGACGCGCATCCGGGCAAGATGAGCTGGGACCAGGCCAGGGCCTGGGTCTACCAGAGCGGCATCCCCAAGGACGCGCCGCTGCCGACCTCCGCCCGCTTCCAGGCGATCGACAAGGAGCGCGCGGCGTTCCTGGACGGCACGCTGGACGCGGCGCAGCTTGATGCGAAGGGCTGGAACACGCAGGAGTGGATGTACTTCCTCGACCGCCTGCCCGACGCGCCGCCGCTGTCGAAGATGAAGCAGCTCGACGCCGCCTGGCACCTCACCGGCACGCCCAACGCCGAGATCGGCATGCGCTGGTACAGCCACGCCATCGCCGCAGGCGACCGGAACGTCTGGGAAGACGCGCGCGAGCACATGACCCGGATCGGCCGCATGTACCTGACCTTGCCGGTGTACAAGGCCTTCGCCGCCACGCCCGAGGGCCTGGCCTACGCCGAGGCGGCCTACGCCAGGGCGAAGGACGGCTATCACCCGATGACCCAGGGCGCGATCGAGTCGATCCTGCGCAAGGCCAGGCAGGGCAAGAAGTAGCCTTTGACCCCTCCCCTGCCGTGCGGGGGAGGGCTCGGGAGGGGTGCGCTCGCCTGAACCGGCTCCGCCCTCCCACCTCCCTCCACGCCGGGGGAGAGCCGGTTTTTCGGAACGCCAGGAATCCACGCATGAACCCACCCGCCACCCGCCCCCTTTGGCAGCGCATGCTGTTTCGTCGCCTGAAGTTCTTCGGCGTGCTGCTGGCGCTGGTGGTCATCGTGCTCGGCGGCAGCTACCTGTTCGCGCCGCAATGGCTGCTGCGCGCGCACCTGATGCGCCAGGCCATGACCGCGCACGTGGAGGAACACACGCTGCGCGCGGGCGACACCACCTGGAGTTACTACGAAGGTGGCCAGGGGCCGACGCTGATGCTGCTGCACGGCTTCGCCGCGGACAAGACGATCTGGTTGCCGCTGGCCGAGCAACTCACGCCGCATTTCCACGTGGTGATCCCGGACCTGCCGGGCTGGGGCGAGTCCTCGCGCGACCCCGACGCGAGCTATGGCGTTCAGGCGCAGGCGCAGCGCCTTCAGGCTTTCCTCGCTGCGCTGAACCTCAAGCGGTTGGTGCTGGTCGGCCACTCCATGGGCGGCGCGATCGCCGGCGTCTATGCAGCCGAGCACCCGCAGGGCGTGGCGGCGCTGGCGTTGGTCGATGCGTATGGCCTCAAGGCGAACCCGAGCGATTTGGACCGCGCGATCCTGGCTGGCCAGGATCCTTTCACCTATGACGACCGCGCCGGTTTCGAACGCGCACTCGCGCTCGCCTTCCTGCATCCGCCTGAAGTGCCCGGCCGGATCGAGGACGTCTTCGTCGCGCGCAACCGCCACGACCGCACCTTCATCGAGCGCACGCTCGCCCAACTGCGCAAACCCGAAAATCACCTCTCGCTGCAGCAGCGCCTGGGCCAGCTCAGCATGCCGGTGCTGGGGCTCTGGTGCAGCGGAGACCGCATGATCGATCCGTCCGCGCTGGACAGCCTGCGCAACGGCCTGGTCCAGGCGCCGGCGATCAGCTCCAGCCTGCTCAACGGCTGCAACCACATGCCGATGATGGAAAAGCCCGAGGCCACCGCGCAGGTGCTGACCGGGTTCGTGCTGGGACGTTAGCCACCGCGCGCTGCTGATCCCTCTCCTATCCGGGAGAGGGTTGGGGTGAGTGGCGGGGCTCGCCCGAAGCTCTCATCACTGCGTCGCTCTCGTTCCGGCCCCGGCACCCTCCCCGCCAGCCATGCGCCGCATGCTCCTGCTCCCCTCCGGGGAGAGGGTTGGGGTGAGGGGCCGGGGCTCGCCGGAAGCTCCCACACACTGCATGGCTCCTGGCTGTCGGGCTCGGCCGGACGTCACCGCCAGCCTTGACCCCTCACCCCAGCCCTCTCCCCGGAGGGGAGAGGGAGCCAAAGCCGCGACCGGTTCAGCCAGGCAAGCGCACACCCAGCAGAGCGAACCGTCGCAGGCCTTCCACGCTGGGCAGCAGCGCACGTCCGTGCGGCGCATGGCGCAGCCAGCCCGCGTCGAGCATGGCGCCAGTGAGCGCCACGCCCAGCGGTCCACCTACGTGCAGGCGCCGTTCGGTCCAGTCCAGGCAGCCGCGACCGCGTAGGGTCGGCAAGCGCGCCGTGGCCTGCGGGTCGAGTCCAGCCTCGGCCAGCGCCGCGGCGCCGGCCGGACGCAATGCGAGACCGTCACTGGTGGTTGCCAGATGGCCGCTATCAAGCAGCTGCGCACACAACGCCACGCCGAGCTCGCCGGCAAGATGCCGATAGCAGCTGCGTGCGCGCCGCAGCGCGGCATCCCCCGTCGGCGACGCGACCGGCCGGCGCGGCAGGGCAAGCGCTTCGAGCCAGCCCGCCACCTCGTCGCCCGCCAGGCGGTAGTAGCGGTGGCGCCCCTGCACCTGCACGGCGAGCAGGCCGCCTTCGAGCAGGCGCTTGAGGTGCGCGCTCGCGGTCGGCGCGCCGACGCCGGCTGCCCTGGCCAGCTCGCCGGCGGGACGTGCAGTGCCGTCGACCAGGGCGAGCAGCATCGACGCGCGCGCGGGTTCGGCGAGCAGGGAGCCGATTTCGGCGAGCTGGTGCGGGGTGAGCGAAGCGGGCATGCGCCGAGTCTAGTACCGGCGCTGACGGGGATCTTTCGATGGCGAGCGAAGGGATGGCGCGTGCCGCAAGGTTGCCCCCCTCCGCCCTTCGGGCACCTTCCCCCGTGGAACGGGGGGAAGGATCCACTCGCGTTTGGGCGAGGCAAGGGGGCGCCTTTTCCGGGCCCCATGTGGACTACGCCCCGCGCGGCTTGGCCCGGTGGGTCGGCGTGGCCGACCACGGATCGTCCGGCCATGGGTGGCGTGGATAGCGGCCTTTCAGTTCCTTTTTCACTTCCGGGTAGGTGCGCTCCCAGAAGCCCTTCAGGTCCTGCGTGACCTGGATCGGGCGGCCGGCCGGCGAGAGCAGGTGCAGGGTGACCGGCACGCGGCCACCGGCCACGCGCGGCGTGTCGGCCAACCCGAACAGTTCCTGTAGTTTCACCGCCAGCACCGGCGGCTCGCCCGGCGCGTATTCGAGCTTGCGCGCCTGGCCGCTGGGCACGGTCAGGCTTTCCGGCGCGTACTGATCGAGCTGGCGGCGTTGTTCGTAGTCGAACAGCGTGGCGAGCGCCTGGGAGAGCTCGTCGGCGCCAAGCGCGTCGAGCTTGCGCTTGCCCTGCAGGTACGGCCCGAGCCAGTGCTCCAGCGATGCCAGCAACGCCGGATCGGAGACGTCGGGCAGACCCAGCTCGGGCATCCAGCCGGCGAGCGCCTGCATCCGCGCGCGCAGGCGGCGCGCGGTGTCGCTCCACGGCAGCGCGTCGATGCCACGGCTGCGGACGGCGGCGAGCAGTGCAGGCAGCGCGTCCTGCGGCTGCACCGGCACGCTGCGCCGTTCCAGCACGATGGCGCCGAAGCGCCGCTCCTCGAAGGCCTCCACCGCGCCACGCCCATCGTTCCAGCGCAGCGCGCGCTCGCGCAGGAAGTGCTGCGGGAAGTCCTCGTCGAGGCGCCGCGGGTCGAACGGCGCGGCGGCGAGCACCAGGCTGTCGCGCGCCTCCAGCCTGAGGTCGAGCACCACCAGCCACGGTTCGCCGAACAGCGCACTGGACTCGTGCAGGCTGGCGCCACGGCCGTTGGCGAGCGTGTAGCGGCGCGGGTTGGCCTCGTCCTGGCGGGCGATGCGGTCAGGCCAGGCGTGCAGCAGCAGGTCGCCGATGGCATGGCTGTCGGGCACGCCACTGGCGGCCGTACGGACGTCCAGACGTCTGCGCCAGCCCTTGGACGCCTGCTCGATGGCCGCCATGGCGCCGCTGTCGAAGCCGCCGCGCGCGCTGGCGCCCCTGGACGAACCCGAGGCGACGCGACGGTCGCGCCAGGCATGCAAGGCGGCTACCCGGGCGCGGAAGTCGTCGCTGCGCGCCTGCTCGCCGCGCAGCGGCGAGCGTGCCTCGACCAGGGCAAGCAGATCGGCGGCCAGCGGACGCAGTTCCAGCGGCGCACGCAGCGCCATCGCGGCCAGCCGAGGGGCCGCGCCGAGTTCGAGCATGCGCCGCCCCAGTGGCGTGATGCGCCCATCGGCGTCGAGCGCGCCCAGCGCGGCCAGCAACTCGCGCGCCTGCGCCAGCGCGCCCGAAGGCGGCGGGTCCAGCCAGCGGAGTGCATCATCGCCGTCGGCGCTTACGCCCCACGCAGCCAGCTCCAGCGCCAGGCCCGACAGCTCGGCCTGCGCGATTTCCGGCGTGCGCGCCGCCTCCAGCCGCCGGCTTTGCGGCCACAGGCGGTAGGCGGTGCCTTCGGCGACGCGACCGGCGCGACCGGCGCGCTGATCTGCCGAGGCCTGCGAGATCACGACCGTCTCCAGTCGGGCGAAGCCGGAGTTGGGATCGAAACGCGGCTCGCGCGCCAGGCCCGCGTCGATCACCGCACGGATGCCAGGCAGTGTCACGCTGGATTCGGCCACATTGGTGGCGAGGATCACCCGTCGCGTGCCGGGCTCGGCCGGAGCCAGCGCGGCCTGCTGTTCGGCCAGCGAGAGCTCGCCGTGCAGGGCGAGGATCTCCAGCTCGGCGGGGGCGGCGGAAGGTCGGGGCGGCGCGCGGCGGTGCGCCTCGCCTGAACCCTCACCCCCGGGCCCGCTCCCGAACGCAGAGGAGAGCGTGTTTTCGAGCAGCGCGTGAGCGCGCGCAATCTCGCGGCGGCCGGGGAGAAATATCAGCACGTCGCCGGGGTTCTCCTCCAGCGCCTGGCGTGTGACGCGCGCCAGGTGGTGTTCGACGGCCTCCTGCGCGCGCGCGGGCGGGTGTTCGACGCGCACGGGAAAGCTGCGGCCGGGGCTGGACAGCCGCGGCGCGTCCAGCCAGCGCGCGATGCGCTCGCCGTCGAGCGTGGCCGACATCACCAGCAGGCGCAGGTCGGGACGCAGGGTCGCCTGCACGTCCAGCGCGAGGGCCAGTCCCAGGTCGCCGGCCAGGTGGCGTTCGTGGAACTCGTCGAACAGGATCGCGCCGATGCCCGACAGCTCCGGGTCGTCCTGGATCAGCCGCGTGAGGATGCCTTCGGTGACGACCTCGATCCGGGTGGCCGCGCTCACCCGGGATTCGAAGCGGATGCGGTAGCCGATGGTCTGGCCGACCTCCTCGCCTCGTTGCGCCGCCATGAACTGGGCGGCCGCGCGCGCGGCGATGCGCCGTGGCTCGAGCACCACGATGCGCCGCCCCTCGAGCCATGGGGCGTCGAGCAGTGCGGGTGGAACCTGGGTGGTCTTGCCCGCGCCCGGCGGGGCTTCGAGGACCAGTCGCGGGTGGGCGTCGAGCGCCGTGCGCAACTCCGGGAGAAGCGGGGTAATGGGGAAGTCGGCTTGCGTCATTCCCGCGGATGATAAGGGCTGAGGCAGGCTGCCCCATCCGCCCTCCGGGCACCTTCCCCCGTGGGACGGGGGAAGGAACAGCCGCAGGAGCCTGCCTACCGGGCCTTCCCCCGTTTACGGGGGAAGGTGCCGACAGGCGGATGGGGGTCGCCCTGCGGGGAAACTACTTCCCGCCCGCCATGCACTGCGCCACCCAGTTGCGCGCCGTGTCCACGCCCTCGGTATCGCCCAGGTGTGTCCGCACGCTGGCGATGATCTGCCAGTTGCGGGCGCACAGTTCGCCATGCTGCGGACCATCGCGCCAAGACTGCAGCGCCAGCCGCTGCGCGGCGGCGTAGTCGGTCTGCTTGAGCGCCGCCTCGGCCTGCTGGTTGAGCTGCTCGGGCGAGGCCGGCGGCGTGGGCAGAGGCACGTCGGCCGGCGAGGCGGCCGGGGCCGGCGGCTCCTTCGCGCGCTCGGCCTGCAGCGGCGCAAGCGACTCGAACTTGGCCTGGTATTCGTCGGTAATGCGCTTGGCGTCGTCGCTAGAGCCGATCACCCGCGGCGTGATCAGCACGATCAGCTCGGAGCGGTTGCGATGGCGGTCGGTGCTGCCGAACAGTCGACCGATCAGCGGAATGCGGTTGAGACCGGGAATGCCAGTATCGGTGTTGCCTTCGTCCTGCTGGATCAGGCCGCCCAGCAACACGGTCTGGCCGCTCTGCACGCCGACTTGGGTGGCGATCTCGCGCTGCTGAATGCGGTAGTTCCCGTTCTGGTCCTTTTGCCCCGGCACGCTGACCTGCTGTTTGATGTTGAGGTAGACCAGGCCACCTGGATTGATGCGCGGCTGCACGTCGAGGATCACGCCGGTGTTGAGGTAAGTCACCTGGCCGACGGTGGTCGGGAAATCGCCATTGCCGCTGGTGCCCAGGCCTGGGGTGAAAAAGGTCTGATTGACGGGAATCTGATCGCCCGCCTGGATATGCGCAACCTGGTTGTTCATCACCACCAGCGACGGCGCGGAGAGCGTCTTGACGTTGCCATTGGTTTCCTGGGCGTGCAGCGCCACCTGCAGGTTGTTGTTGAGGAAGGAGTAGAAGAACGAGTCGCCGGTCGGGTTGAAGGTCACGCCGCCCTTGCCCAGCGCCCATTGCTGCTGGTTGCCCGGCTGGCCCGGGGTGATGCCGCCGCTGCTGTTGGGCGTACCTCCGACCAGGCCTTCGAGGTACCACTGCACGCCGAACTGGAACGCGCCGGTCAGCTGCACTTCCAGGATGCGTGTCTCGATCTGAACCTGCAGCGGCACGTTGTCCAGCCGCTGGATCGCGCCTTCGATCTCCGCCCACTGCGAGGGCCGCGCGCGCACCAGCAACTGATTGTTGGCATCGACCGAGGAAATCTTGATCGAGCCATCGGCGGAGCTGTACTGCTGATCGTTGGCCGAACTGGTGGCGTTCGCGAGGCCGCCGCTGTTGCCGAAGCCTCCGCTGCCATTGCCCCCGAAGCTGCTGCCCTGGCCGACCATGCCGCCATTGTCGTTGCCGCCCGACAGCCCGCCGCTGCTGCCGGTATCGTTGCCACCCTTGAAGCTGCCCGAACCACCGGCGATGCCGCCGCTGTTGCCGAAGCTGCCCGCGGTGCTGCCCATCCCGGTGCCATTGGCGTTGTCGGCGTTGCCCAGCGTGCCGGAGCTGAGGCCCGGGCCGACCTCGCCGCCGCTGCTGCCGCCACCGGAGGCGTTGGTGTAGATCTGCGCCAGGTACTTGGCAAGGTCCGACGCCTTGATGTTGCGCACGTCATAGACGTAAAGCTGCGGCTCGTTGCCGCCGCCGCGGTCGATGCGCGCGATCCAGTCGCCCACTTCCTGCAGGTAATCCGGCTGGGTGCTGATCACCACCAGCGCATTGGTGCGCTCGATCGGGATGAAGCGCAGCATGCCGGCCAGCGGGCTGTCGCCCTGCTTGCCGAAGATCGCGTCGAGCTTGGGCATCAATTCGGACACGTTGGCCCGTTGCAGGCTGAATACGCCCACCGACATGCCCTTCAACCAGTCGACGTCGAAGGTGCGGATGGTGCGCGCGTAGTTGTCCAGCTCCTGCGGCGAGCCGGCGAGCACGAGCACGTTGCGCGCCGGATCGGCCAACAGGATCGCGTCGGGCCGGGCGAACGGCTTGATCAGTTTCTGCATCTGCGCCGCGGAGATGTAATGCAGCGGGAACAGCCGCGCCTGCATGCCGCCTTGCGGCGCCACCGCGCCGAGGCTGGGCGACACGCTGCCGGCGATCGCATTCTTCGCCGGCATCACCACGTAGCTGTTGCCCTGGCGCACCAGCGCGTTGCCGGTCCAGGACAGCAGTGTCTCCAGCACCGGCAGCGCCTGGCTGGCGTCGATCGGCTCGGAGGTGGAGAAGGAGATGTTGCCCTGCACGCCCGGCACGATGGTGTAGTTCTTCTTCAGGAAGTCGCCGAGGATCGCCTTGACCACCGCCTGCACCGGCTGGTTCTCGAAGTTGAAGGTCACCGCGCCCTCGCCGTGCGCCGCCGGTCGGGGCCTGGCCAGCGGCTGCGGGTGGATGAACTGGCCGGTGCCGCTGTCGATCTGCGGCTGCGAGCTGGCCGCTTCGGCCGGGCCGACGTTGTTGTTGAGCGGCAGCGGCGCGGGCGCGGGCTTCTCGGTACCGGCCACGGCCTCGCGCTGCAGCGCGTAGTCGTCGCGCGGCTGCGGCATGCTGGAGCAGCCGACAAGCCAGACCGTCAGCGCAATGGCGCCGATCCGGGACATTCGGTGCAGGGCGTTGGGGAACATGGTTCAGCGATCTCCTTCGTGAGCCTTCGCGGCTGCCTGTTCGGCGCGGCGCTTCTGGATGGCGGCCTTGAGCTGGCGCAGGCGTTCGGCCTGGCGCTCGTCGTTGGACATATCCATGCGGGCCGGCGCGCCACCGCGCAGGCCCTGGATGGCCGCGCCACCGCCGGGCGGGGCGTTGTCTTCATCGTCACCGTTGTCTCGCGGCGCGCCGGTGTCGGCACCTGGCCGGTCCTGCGGGTTGCCGTTCTGATCGTCCTCTTCGGGCGCCTGCAGGTGGTGCGAGCGGTCGATCACTTCGTCCGGCAGTTCGGGCACGGACGAGGCCTCCGCGGGGTTGGCACGCACCTGGTCGATCGGCACGCCGGCCGGCAGCTGCAGCTCGACGCGGCCGCTGGAGGAATCGAACACCGCCGAGCGGGGTTTCACCTCGACCAGCGTCCAGCTGCCATCGGGCAGGCTGGCGCCCTCTTTCACCCGCAGTTCCTGGTTCTTCTCCGCTTCACGCTTGTTGCGCAGCAGCGCCATGCGCAGGGTCGGCGTGAGGATGATGCCGGTCAGCTGCATGTCGCCCAGCTGGCTGCTGCCGCTGGCGGCGTGCGCCACCGGCTTGCGGTCGGGATTGAACAGCGGCTGCTGCCACACCGGCGCGTAGTGGTCCAGCGGCACCGGCGGCGGCAGCGTGGCGGCGTGCTGGGCCGGCAGCGGCGTCGGCGCACGCGGCGGGGCCCAGTGCACGCCGCGGCCAATGCCGGCCAGCAGCGCCAGGAACAGCACGCCCAGCACCACCGTGGCGGCGACCAGCGGCACGGTCAGGCGACGTTGCGCGGCGGCGTTCATGGCTCCTCCCCGCTATCGGCGCCGACCGTGCTTTGGGCAGGTACCGGCGCGGCGATCGCCTGCCCGTGCGAGGGGCGCACGTAGCCGGACAGGGTGAACTGGATCTCCAGCACCGGCTGGTTGCCCTGCTGCGCAGCGACCGGGTTGCGGTAGATGCTCAGGTCGTCGACGAACAGGTAGGGCGTGCCCTGCTCCAGCGCGTTGAGCACCGCCACCAGAGGCTCCATGTCGCAGCGCAGGCTGATGCTCACCGCCGCTTTTCGATAGGGGCTGGCATCGTCGTCCGGCGGGTTGGGCAAGGGCATCTTCTGGGTGACTTCGCAGGCGCCGCCGGCGGTGTGCGCGCCGACGGCGTCGACCACCCGCTGCATCAGCCCGGCCGAAGCGGCGTTGGGATCGCTCTCGGGCAGGAACGCCGCGCTGGCCGCCTGACCGGCGCCAAGTTCCGCGATGCGCTTTTCCAGCGCCGGCTTCTCGGCAATGGCGGCCGCGTAGCGGCTCTGGGTGTCGCGCAGGTCGCCCATCTGCGCGTCGACCGCGCGCAGCGGCGCGACGAACCACCAGTGGATCAACAGGAAGTAGACCAGCACCAATGCCAGCACCAGCAGCAGCACGGCGGCGATACGGCTGTCGCGCGGCTTGAGTTCCAGTTGCCTCATGGCTGCGCCTCCGAGGCGGCGCTGGCCGGCGTCGCCGGCGCGGCGCTACCGGCCTGGCGCAACTGCGCCACCATGTAGAAGCGCTCCTTGCCGCTGGCGGGGTCGGGCTGGATGCTGCCCTGGAAGTTGGGGTCGCGCACGATCTTCGAATCCTTGAGCGCATCGATCAGCGCCGCGGCCTGGGGCGCCTGGCCCTGGAAGCCCACCTGCCCGCTCGGGTCGACGCTGAGGCGCTCCAGCCAGGCGCTCTGCGGCATCCGGCGGGTGAGGTCGAGCAGCAGGTCGAGCATGGTCACGCGGTTCTGCTTGCGCCGGACCAGGAAGCTGGCCGCGCCGGCGTTGTCCTGCAGCTCCTGGCGCAGCGCGGCCACCTGTTGCGCCTCGGCCTGCATGTCCTGTACCTGCGCCTGCATGGCGGCGAGGGCCTGCTCGCGGTTGTTGAGCCACTGCGCCAGCGCAAGCACCAGCAGCAGCACTGCCGCGGCGGCGAGCGCGAGGTTGAGGCGCTGGCGCGGATTGGTGCGATAGGGCACGCGCGCCGGCGGCAGCAGGTTCACGCCGAGCCGGCCGGTACCTTCGGCCACGTCGACGGCGTCCACGCGGATACCGGCGCCTTCGAGCTCGGTCAGCAGCGGGTCGAGTGTGTCGCGCGGTACCGCCACCAGTTCGGCGAAGAAGCGACCGGCCGGGGCCGGCGTGTCCAGTTCGAGCACGGCGTAATACACCTGCTCGACGCGGAAGGGCGTCTGCCGGTCCATCTCGAACGCGCCGACCTGCTGCAGGTTGTCAGCCGCCGCGCGAGGAAGCAGCAGGCGCCGGCGCAGCGCCGCGCTCGCCGGCAACAGCAGCGCCAGGCGCAGGTCTTCGCGGTCGGTTTCACGCACGGCCGCCGACAGGGCGGCCTGTTCGATCGCCGCCTCGCTGCCGCGCGGCCATTGCGCGCGCACTTCCGACTCACCGGTGCGGCGCAGCTCCCAGCGCCCGTCGGTGCGCTGCAGCAGGTACCACTGCGCGCCGCCGCCGAACAGCCGGCCCCACGAGGCCGGCAGCAGTGCGCCGAGTTCGGCGAACCACCAGGCGAAGAAACGCGGCAGCGGCGAGGCGCGCCAGGCACGGCGCGCGCGGTCCAGCTGCGGCCGCAGCGATTGCGTTGCGTTGATCATTCGCGGTCACCCTCCCGCCAGTGCAACACCGCGTAAGGCTGCGCCCCCGGACGAACGCCCTGCAGGCGTACGGTGGCATGCAGCACGGCGCGCGTGCCGTCGGCCATCGTGGCCTCCGAGCGAATACTATGCGTCACTCCATTGCCCGCGAACAGGGCGGCCACACCCGGCCGCGCGTTCTTTCGCGCGGCCAGCACCTGCGCGACCCGCTCAGGCGTCATGCCCGGGATCGCGCCCAGCGCCAGCGGCTGGGCGGTGTTCGGATCGGGGCTTTCGCGCCCGGACCAGATGGTGATCGCGCCGGCGATCGTGCGGTACAGCGCGGGCGTCATGCCGGCCACCTGCTGCAGCTCCTCGATGCTCAGGAACGGCGAGTGGCGCGGCTGGTAGCCGTTGGCCGCATACACCTGCGCGCCCACTTTCTGGCCAGCGCTGAACTCGCGCCAGTCGACGACCGCAGCGGCCATCTTCTGCGCCTCGTCCGGACGCAGGCCGGCGGCGCGGAACAGTCCCTGCAACACGATCGGCGAGGCGCTGTTCAAATCCACCTTGCCGCCCTCGTCGACCGCGCTGACCTGCACGGTGGCGCCACCGAAACGGAACGTGTACGGCCGGCCGTCGGTCTGCCAGCGCTCGGCCAGCCGCGGGTCCTGCAGACTGTAGACGGCGCGGGAGAGGCCTGCCTCCGCCGCGTAGTGCGCCTGCGTCTGGGCGAACTGGAAACGCGCCTGCAGGCCCTCGGTACGCGCGGTCATGGCGTAGCCGCCCAGCATGATCGCCAGCAGCGTGCAGGCCCACAGCACCAGCAACAGCGCGACGCCACGCTGGCCACGACGAGTGCTCATGGCTGGCTCCAGGCAATGGCGGTGCCCGCGGCATCCAGCATCGCGAACTGGCGCTGGTTGGCCGAGGCGTCCACGCGCAGCGGCACGATCAGTTGCGGCCAGTAACCGGCACCGGGCAGCTTCAGGTCGATGCGCACCAGCTGCGGCAGGCGGTCGCCCTGGCGCCAGTCGTTGCGCCATGGGCCGGCACGGCCGCGCTCGTCCACCCCGCGGTAGTGGAAGGCGGCGTCGCGCACGTCCTCCAGAAGCACCTGCGGCGGACCGGGCTTGAGCGGCTCGCCGCTGGGCGGCAGCAAAGCGAAGCGGACCTGCAGGCGCTGGCCACCCTTGCCGTTGTCGACCAGTTCGAGCGTCTGCACCTGCGGTCCGAGTTTGCCGAGGTAGCCGGGCAAGGGAGCGACGAAGCTCATGGTGTCGGGCTCGCCGCGGAAGAAGATCGCCTCGTCGTTGTCCGGGTTCCGGCCGAGCTGCTGGGTCATCGCCTGCGCAAGCTCGTTGCGCAGAAACTGCTGCGCCGAGCGCACCGCATCCAGCCGCTCCACCGCCGCGGTGCCCGAGCGCACGCTGTGCGAGGCAGCTCGGATGCCCGAATAGACCCCAACCAGCAACAGCGCAAGCAGCGCCATCGCGGCGAGTGTTTCGAGCAGCGTGAAGCCGTGTGCGTAGCGGGAACGGGAAATGGAGAACGGAGAGGGGGTGGATGTACGCGAGACCGCGGACTGCAGGGGGCGAGGCGGCACAGAGCACCGGGCCTGCGCGGCTGGCGCGCTCCCCGTTCCCCGTTGTCTGTTCCCCGTCTTCACGTGCCCGCTCCCTGCGGCTGTGGACCGCCGACACGCAAGGTGCTGAAGCGCGCGTTGTAATCGTGCCCCGCGCTCTTCCACATCACGTCCAGGTCAAGCCGGTAAAGCTTGAGCGGCGAAGCCGGCGCCCGCGGTTGCGGGCCGCTCGCCTGCGCGGTGGCTGGCGGCTGGAACGGTTGCACGTCGAGTTGCCAGCGATAGCGCTCATCGAAACGGCCGCTGCTCCGTCCGACACGGATCGGCTCCAGCACGAACGCACTGTCGAGCAGGCTGCGCGCCCACATCGCCGCCTCGCTGCGTTCGGCCGAACGCGCGGTGAGGTTCAGCGAGCTGCCGGCCACGCGCATGAGCGAGGCAAAGGTGATCGCCAGCAGCAGCACGGCGGCGATCACTTCGAGCAGGGTGAAGCCCCTGGCGCGCGATGCGCGCCGGGAACGTGCAGGCGTGGCGCAGGCATCGGGCTGTGTGCTTCGCGCGCGGGCGAAGCCCGGGGACGCGTTGTGCCCTATGGTTCCGGTTCCCCGTGCCCCGTTCCCCGCTCTCATGACGTCACCACGTTCACTGCGCCCGTCAGCCAGGCCACGTTGACCTGCCAGCGTCGCTCGCCGCGCTGCAGGGTGATATGGCCACCCGTGGAACTGCCGTCGGGAAAGAAGCGGATGCGGCCGGTGTGAGTGTCCGGCTGATCCTCGCGCGCGCTGGTGATGGAAAGGCGCATGCCCTTGGGCAACGCCACCTCCCTGCCGCCCGCCGCCTGGTAGCTGGCCGACCGGGTATCCAGCTCGAAGGTCTGTTCCTTGCCCTTGACGATTGCCTGCGCGCGCGTGGCGCGCAGCGCAGCGGCCAGTTCGACGCTGGCCGCACGCGTGCGTGCGCTGGCCAATCCCTGGGTCACCGACACGGCGGCCGCCGCCGCGGCGATGCCGATCAGCAGGATCACTGCAAGCATTTCAAGCAGGGTGAAGCCCCTGGCGCGCACACGTCCGGGATTCGGAATTCGAGATTCGGGATTCGCAAACGCGGGCGGCCGGCGCTTGCGCGCCTTCCCGAATCCCCCATCCCGAATTCCAGATCCCCAGGTCATTGCCAGCTACCGATGTCCTTGCTGTAGCCGTCGCCGCCGGGTTTGCCGTCCTGGCCGTAGAAGACCAGGTCGTAGCTGCCGTGCTCGCCCGGTGCCTTGTAGCCGAAAGCATGCCCAAACGGATCGACCAGGTCCGAAGGTTTGGCGTACGGGCCCTGCCAGTTCGCCGCGTTCGGCGGCTTCTTGACCAACGCATCGAGGCCGGCCGGCGGCGAGCCGTTGTCGAGCGAGTAGTTCTCGATCTTCTGCCCCAGTGTCATCAGCTGCGCCTTGCCCGCGCCGTACTTGCCCTTGTCGACGCTGCTGCCGACCTGGCGCACCACGATCGCGCCGATGATGCCGATCAGCACGATTACGGCGAGCATTTCCAGCAGGGTGAAGCCGCGAGCGCGTCGTGCGCGCATCGAGCCGGTCCGTTGGTGTTTCATTGCACTCTCCACACTCATTGAATATTTGCCGTGAGGCTCAGCAGCGGCAGCAGGATCGCCGCCATGATGATCGCCACCAGCACCGTCATCACGATCGTCAGTGCCGGCACCAGTGCGGCCAGCAGGCGGTCGATCGCGCGCTTGGATTCGAGGTCGAAGGTGTCGGCGACCTTCAGCAGCATGCTGTCGAGCTGACCGGCCTCCTCGCCGACCTGCACCATTTGCAGCGACAGCCGGGGAAAGCGCTGCGAGCGCGCCAGCGCGGCGCTCAGGCCGCCGCCGCCCTTGACCTGCTCGGACGCCTGCGCGAGTGCGTCATCGAGCGCGGTGTTGCCGGTGACCTGGCGCGCGATGCCGATCGCGGTGAGCAATGGCACGCCGTTCTTCAGCAAGGTGCCCAGCGTGCGCGCGATGCGCGCGGTCTCGACCTTCAGCAGCAGCGGACCGATCACGCGCAGGGTCAAAAGCTTCGCGTGCCAGGCCATGCGCAGCGCCGGGTCGCGCAGACGCGCGCGCCACACGGCGATGCCGACGATCAGCGCGATCAGAAGGAGCCACCACCAGGTCTGCAGCACCTGGCCGATGAACAACACCACGCGCGTGATCAGCGGGATCGGCACCTGCATGTCCTGGAAGATCGGCACGAACTGCGGCACCACGTAGGCCAGCAGCAAGACCAGCGAACCGAGCACGCCGATCAGCAGGAAGGCCGGGTAGATCAGCGCGTTGATGATGTTGCCGCGCAGCTGCTGGGCGCGCTCGAGGTATTCGGCCAGGCGGCGCAGGGTGTCCTCCAGCGAACCGCCGGCCTCGCCGGCGCGCACCAGCGAGATGTACAGCTTGGGGAACACGCCGTGTTCTTCCTCCAGCGCCTGCGACAACGTGGTGCCGCCACGCACGCGATCGCGCACGCGCTCGACCAGCCGCTTGGCGCGCTCGGCCTCGGGCAGCTCCATCAGGATGCCCAGTGCCCGGTCCAGCGGCTGGCCGGCGCCCAGCAGCGTGGCCAGCTGGTGGGTGAACTGCGCCAACTGGTCGCCGGTGAACGGGCCGCGCTTGAACAGCGCGGCGAACGCCGAGCCTTCGCCCATGGCGTCGGCGGGCCTGGCGTCCAGCGGCGTGTGGCCCTGGTCCTGCAGACGGCCGATCGCCTCCTCCAGGCTGGGAGCCTCGATCTGGCCCTGCAGCATCTCGCCGGCGGCGCTGATGGCGCGGTAGCGGAACTGAGCCATGTCAAAGGCTCCGCGCGCACGGCTCCCTCTCCCCCATCTTTGATAGATGCAGGGGGAGAGGGTTGAGATGAGTGGCCAAGGCTTGCAGGAAAGGGGAGGCGGAGCCGCGCGCGCCCTTGCTCTTCATGGCAAGAACAGCCGTTCCAAGGGAATTTCGGGCGAGCCCCCGCCCCTCACCCCAACCCTCTCCCCGGAGGGGAGAGGGAGCAAGGGCGTGGAGTCGTTCGGCATTAGCCCTCCTGCGTGACACGCAGCACCTCCTCGAGGGTGGTGACGCCGGCCACCGCCTTGGCGATGCCGTCCTCGTACATCGTGCGCATGCCCTCGGCGCGCGCAACGCGCTCGATCTCGCTGGCGTCGGCGCGCTGCATCACCAGCCGGCGCAACGGCTCGCTCATCACCAGGAACTCGACGATGGCGCGACGGCCGCGATAGCCGGTCGGGTTGGCCTGGCTGCTGCCGGGCTTCCATAGCCGGATCGGACGTTCGTCGGTGAATTTCTCAAGTTCGAATTCGGCGATGACTTCGGGCGTGGGCTCGTAAGGGACCGCCGTCTCGGGATCCAGCCGGCGCACCAGGCGCTGGGCCAGGATCGCGTTGACGGTCGAGCCGAGCAGGTAATCCTCCACTCCCATATCAAGGAGACGGGTCACGCCGCCGGCAGCCGAGTTAGTGTGCAGCGTGGAGAGCACCAGGTGGCCGGTGAGCGCGGACTGGATCGCGATGCGGCAGGTTTCCAGATCGCGCATCTCGCCGATCATGATCACGTCCGGGTCCTGGCGCATGATCGAGCGCAAGGCGTTGGCAAAATCCAGCCCGATCTGCGGCTTGACCTGGATCTGGTTGATGCCTTCGAGCTGGTACTCGACCGGGTCCTCGACGGTGATGATCTTTACGTCCGGCGTATTGATCCGCGAGAGCGCCGTGTACAGCGTGGTGGTCTTGCCCGAGCCGGTCGGGCCGGTCACCAGCAGGATGCCGTTGGGACGCTCGAGCACATCGACGAAGCGCTTCTCGAACGCAGGCGTGAAGCCCAGCGATTCGAAATCGAACACCACCGATTCGCGGTCCAGGATGCGCATCACCACCGATTCGCCATAGGCGGTCGGCACGGTGGACACGCGCAGGTCCAGCTCCTTGCCCTGCACGCGCAACTGGATGCGCCCGTCCTGCGGCAGCCGGCGCTCGGCGATGTTGAGCTTCGCCATGATCTTGACGCGGCTGATCACCGCGGCGGTCGATGACGATGGTGGCGCTTCCACTTCGTGCAGCACGCCGTCGATGCGGTAGCGCACCTTCAGGCGGTTCTCGAACGGCTCGATATGCACGTCGGAGGCGCGCTGCTCAACCGCGCGCTGCAGGATCAGGTTGACCAGGCGTATCACCGGGGCCTCGGAGGCGAGATCGCGCAGGTGCTCGACGTCGTCCTCCTCGCTGGCCTCGCCGCCGAGGTTTTCCACGATCGTGCCCATCGCCGAACGGCCGCTGCCGTAGTAGCGCTCGATCAGGTCGTCGATTTCGGAGCGCAGGCCGATGCGCAGCGCGACCGGCCGGCCGGCGGCCAGCTCGACCGCCTGCAGCGGATAGGGATCGGCCGGATCGGCCACCACCAGCGCCAGGTCGTCTTCGCCCTCGCGCACCGGCACCACGTGCTGCTGCTTGAGGAAGCGCAGGGACAGTTCGGGTTCGGCCGGCGGCATTTCCGGCGCGTCGCGCGCGGCCAGCAACGGCACGCCGAGCAGCTCGGACCAGCCTTCCGCCAGGTCGCGCTCGGACACCAGCCCCAGCCGCGCCAGCAGCGCGGTCAGGGTGCCCTCGGGCGCCTCCTCGTGGAGGCGGCGCGCGCGATGGAGGTCGCTGTCCTTGAGGTTGCCGCGCGACACCAGGAGTGCGCAGACCGCCGTTTCACGGTCGTCCACGGAGAGCGCCCAGGTGGCCGCGGGCGTTGGAACTGCCGACATGCAGTATCTCCCGCCAGTCACGTCAACCCGTCAACACCCCCCGCGTCGACGAGAAACACCATTGGTAGCACATCCCCCGGCCCGGGCGCGAGCGCGCGGCGGGAGATGCCGTGGAACTTCCGACTAACATCACGCGCACAAGTTCAGCGCAACGTGAAACGGCCGGCGCCTGCATGTGCGCCGGCCGTTTCCGGGCTTGCCTCGGGGCTTACCAGCCCACGCCCAGGCCAACGCCGCCGGAGGTTTCGTCGCCGCTGACCGCGGCGCCGAAGGTCAGGCTGGCATGCGAGGACAACTGGCGCGAATAGCCCACTGCCAGCGCGCCGCGGTCGTGGTACCCACCCACGCCCACACCCAGCCGGTTCGGAGTGTTGATCCCCTGCGTGCTGAACGCCATCTGCGCCATCGCCGAACCCATCGCACCGACCTGGTCCAGACGGGTGTTCACGTTGCGGAAGCGGTCATCGACCTCGCGACGGAAGCTGCCCAGGTCCAGCGCCACGTTGGCCAGCTTCTGGTCCGCATAAGCCTGCGCGCGGGCGAGGGTCTGGCGGTCGCCGGCATCGGCGTAGGTCTTGGCCGTGGCGATCGCCTGGTCGACCTGCCCGGTGTTGGCGGCGTCCGTGGCTTGCGTACCCGCCGCGACGTTGACGATCTGCCGTTGCTGGCTGGCCGTGCCAACCGAGACGGTGTTGGCGCGATTGGCCACCGCACCCTGGCCGAGGGCGACTGCACCGCTAGCACTGACGCTCGCACCTTCGCCCACGGCCACCGCGTTGGTCGCGTTGACCGCAATGGTGGTGTTGGCGCCAACCGCCGTGCTGCCATCGGCATTGACGCGGGCGTTGCCGCCGATGGCCGTATCGTTCGGTCCGGCCGCATAGCTGTCGCCCCCGATCGCGGTACCGTGGTCGCCCTGCGCCGACGCGGCCGAGCCCAGCGCCACGGCCTTGCTGCCGGTGCCGACGCTGGCCGCGGTATCGCCGTCCACGCTCAGGTAGGTCAGTTCGGCGGTATCGGCCTGCAGGTCGCCAAGCTGGCTTTCGAGCCCGCCTACGCGGCCGTCGATGTCGGTCACCTGCTGGGTCAGGCCGGTGATCGCCTGCTCGCTGGTGTCCATCCGGCCGGTCAGGTCACCGATCGCCTGCTCGCTGGTGTCCATCCGCCCGGTCAGGTCACCGATCGCCTGCTCGCTGGTGTCCATCCGCCCGGTCAGGTCACCGATCGCCTGCTCGCTGGTGTCCATCCGGCCGGCCAGGTCGCCGATCGCCTGCTCGTTGGTGTCCACACGACTCGACACCGCGTCGAGCTGGCCCTTGTTCACCGCGTCGGTGGCATCGGTGCCATCGGCCACGTTGGTGATGCGGCGCTCACTGCCCGTCGCGCCGACCGACACCGTGTTGTCCTGGTCGGCGACCGAGCCGGTGCCCAACGCCACGCTGTTGTCGGCCGGAGCATAGGCGCCCGCGCCCAACGCCACCGCGGCCGCGCCGTCCGATTCGCTGCTGTCGCCGACAGCCACGCTGTCGGCGTTCGAGGCGACCGCGCCCACGCCCAGTGCCACCGAGAAGTCGCCCGAGGCCGTGCTCTGCACACCCGAAGCGAGGCTCGCGAAACCGAGGGCGCTGGCGCCATAACCATAGGCACTGGCGAACTTGGCGGCCACGCTGAAGCTGCCCAGCGCGTTGGCGTAGTCGTCGGCGGCGAAGCTGTCCAGGCCGATGGCGATCGACTGGCTGCCGAAGGCGCCGGTATTGGGATCGGCCTGGGAACCGATGGCGATGCTGTAGGTGCCCTGCGCGAAGGCGTCCGCACCGACCGCGGTGGCCGAAGCATCGAGCGCCTGCGCGTTGTTGCCGACGGCAGTGGCCTTGTCGGCGGCCGCAAGCGCGCTGCTGCCCATCGCCGATGCGCCCGTGCCCTGCGCCCAGGCGCCATTGCCGCTGGCCAGAGCGAAGTTGCCCAGCGCAGTGGCTTGGTAACCGTTGGCCATGGCGCCGGTGCCGGAGGCGTAGGCCAGCGAGCCGAGCGCGATGGCGCCCTCGCCCGAGGCGGTGGTGGCTTCGCCGGACATCGGGTCGGGATCGCCGCCGCCGATCGCGATGGTGCCGCGGTCGGAGGCCTGCGCATTGGCGCCCAGCGCCACGCTCTCGTAGCCATCGGCGCCCGCGTTGGTACCGCCGGCGAACGATCCCTGGCCGGTCGCCCAGGACAGCGAACCGACCGCCGTGCTGTCCGTGCCGTCGGCGCCCGCACCGGCGCCCAGCGCGGTGGCGCCGAAGGCGCTGGCCTCGGTGCCGTACACGGTCCCGTCGAAGTCGGTGTAGTTGCCGCCGAGCACCGTGGTCGAGTCGCCGGTGGCGCTGCTGCCCTGCCCGACGGCGGTGGCGTCTGCACCGGTGGCGACGGCGTTGGCGCCGGTCGCGGTGGCACCGGTACCGGTGGCGGTGGCGCCCTGGCCGCAGGCCGTGGCGTCATCGTCGGTCGGGACCGCGGTGTAGGTGGAGGTGCTGCCGTCGGTGGTGAGAACGCAGGCGCTGGGCGCCTGCTGCGCGTGGGTCACGCCCACCGGCGCCCACGGCAGTACCGCGGCCGCCAGCGTGGCGGCGATGGCGGCCGCGAGCGGGCGCCGGTCATGGCGGCGGCCGCGACGGGCCAGTTCGCTGGTCACCACCATGGCGCCCAGGGTGCGGTTCCAGATCTTGCTGTGAATCGTGTTCATGCTTGCTCCTGGAGGCGCGCAAGAGCGCGCCAGAGCCGCCGTGGACGGCTCGGGATGGAATAGGAAACGCGGGGCCTGCTGCGGCGCGGCGGGCCCCGGGAGGTTTACCTGGCCGGGCAGGTCACGCCCACGGCATTGAACGCGGCCACCACGTCGGAGCCGGCATAGCCGCGGTCGGCTGCCGCCTGCTCGACGCCGCAGGCGCCCGTGTCGAAGGTCTCGTCCGCCTGCCAGTACAGCGCATTGGCGTCGTGGAACACCTCGAACGCCATGCGCGTGTTCCAGCCGGCGGTGCTGGCCAGGGTGCAGAAGGCGCGGTTGTAGACGCCGCTGGAGTAATGCACGTCGAGCCGGTCGTTGTACTGGCTGGCGTTGTCGATCGAGTAGCCGTCGTTGCTCGGCGTGCACATGTCGCGCAGCGCGGCCATGCCCAGCAGCGGCACGGTGTCCGGCTTGACGATGTCGGCACCGGTCATGAAGTCGTTGCTACCGCGATCGAAGTACTTCACCGCCTCGCCGGCCATATCGGAGAACGCCTCGTTCATGCCGCCGGATTGGCCGACGTACTCCAGGCCCGAGTGCTGCTCGGTGAAGCCGTGGCTGATTTCGTGTCCGGTGATGTCGAGCACCACGAACGGGTAGAAGTACTGGTCACCGTCGCCGAAGACCATTTCGGAGCCATCCCAGAAGGCGTTTTCGTAGTTGGCGCCGTAATGCACCCACATGTGCAGCTGCATCGGGCTGCCATCGCCATTTTTCAGCGGCGGTGCGCCGAACCAGCTGTTGTACATGTCGTACACCACGCCACCGAAGTGGTGCGCGTCGTTGATCGGCGAATAGGCGCCGTTGATCGCGTCGCCGATGCTGGTCCAGCCAGCCGGATTGGTGCCCGCGCAGCCGAACGACCACAAGGTCACGCGCTGGCCGCCGGCCACGTTGTAGGTAGCGACCTTGTCGTCCTGCAGGTAGCAGGTGTTGCCGATGCGTGTGGCGCTGAGCAGCTCCAGACCGGCGCCCGAACCGTCGTAGTGGTACAGGCCGGTCACCTCGTTGCCGCCCGGGCCATTGGCGTCGACCGGCGTCGGCGTGCCGGTGCCCGGCGGACGGCGACCGGTGGTCAGGCCATCCCAGTGACGCAGGACCTCGCCGGTGTTGGCGTCGACGATCGCGGTCGGACGCGAGATCCGGCCGTTGGACGTCACCAGGTACGAGGTGCGGTAAGCCAGCCGGGCGTTGCCCTTGGCCTGCGGATAGACAAATAGCTCGCTGCGCACATTGCTGGCGACCAGGCCGCGCTGGCCCAGCTTGGCCTGCAGGGCGGTCTGCGCCTGCGCGCCGTTGAGGCGCGGACGCACCGAATGCAACTGGCCGGACAGGCTGGCCTCGGCCTCGCCGTGGGCGCTCACCACGTTGCCGCGGGCGTCGCGTTCGACGACCAGGCTACGTCCGTACACCGGGACGCCCTGGAAGGTCTGCCGCTCGCGCGTCTTGATGGTGCCGCGCACCGTTTTCGCGTGCGCACCGGCGGCGAAGGTGCTGCCCTGGCCTAGACCCAGGCGACCGGCCAGGGTGGCCGGCGCGAGTTGGCCGAGGCGACCGGCGTGAATATGCACCGGCGTGGCGGCACAGAGCGAAGCCGACGCGCACCCCAGCGCGGCGAGCATGGCGCCGACGAGCTTCTTCTGAAACATGTTTTTCCCCTTGCGGACGGTAGCCCCGGCTTGGCGCAGCAGGGCTTCAATAACGTCGCCATATCAGAAAAACGACGACTTCGTCACAGTAGGAAGGGTTGACAGGAGCGTCAACCGGGAAATTTTCCAAGAGCCGTGGCTGTCGGCCTGTGCTATCACTCACAGGTTTGGCCGCACTTCGCGGATGCGCGAAGCAGCTCTGCGCATCGCCTCCGGGGTGGGCCGGCTCGACGGTGCAGCCTGTCTGGCGAACCACTGTACCAAGGCCGGCGACATGCGCCGCCGGCCTCTGTCCCGGATCAGCGTGAGGCGAGGTACTTCCCCACCAGGTTCACGCCGCGGTAGCCGGTGCGGCCCACCAGCGTGACGAACCAGCTGCCGGCGGCCGGGTGATCGAGCACCACCGACTCGCTGGTGCCCGTGTGGGCCGAGCGGCAGTGATAGTCGTCCGGGGTGGCGGGGGTGCCCCGATTCACGTAAAGGGTGACGTCGCCGCTGCCGTCACTCGTGCGCAGGCTCAACTTGGCGGTGCCTTCGGGCACGTCGATGCGATACACCGTGCGGCTGCCCTTGGCCCCCGACAGATCCGAAAGCGCCACGCCGTTGCCCAGCAGCGTCGCCTGGTTGGTCGTCCCACCGGTGTTGATGGCCATGTTCACCGCCGCGTAGGCGTCCAGGATGCCTGCGCCGATGCGATGGTCGGGCGCCACCTTGGGGGTGGCGGCGGTGCGCTGCAGAATGTCCAGCACCGCGGCGGGCGACAGCGGCTTGAGTCCGCGGGCCAGCCGCGCGGCCTGCATCAGCGCCACGGTACCGCTGACGTGCGGGGTTGCCTGCGAGGTACCGGCGTAACCGGCGTAGTTGGAATCGTCCGCGACCGGCTTGGTGGTCCCGCTGTTGATCGCCTGCCAGACGAAGCCGTCGGACACCTGCTCGCCGCTGCTGCGGTCGCCTGCGAAGATGCCGCCGCCCGGCGCGGCCAGGTCGACCGTGCGCCCGTAGTTGGAATAATAGGCGCGCCGGCTGGTCACACCCGTGGCGGCTACCGTGATGGTGCCCGGGCAACTGGCGGGCGAGAAGTACTTCGCGTTGTCGTTGTCGTTGCCCGCCGCGACCACCACCACCGCGCCACGCTTGTTGGCGAGGGCGATCGCCTGGCCCATCGGGTCGTCGGCGGTGCACTGGCCGTAGCCGGCCAGACTCAGGTTGATCACCTGCGCCGGGTGGGTGTTGTCCGGCACGCCATCGACGTGGCCGCCGGCGGCCCAGATGATCGCGTCGCTGATGTCGCTGTCGTAACCACCACAGTGGCCGAGCACGCGGATGGGCAGCACCCGTGCGCGGTAGGCGATGCCGGCCAGGCCGATGCCATTGTTGGTGCGCTCGGCGCCGACCGTGCTGGCCACGTGGGTGCCGTGCCACGAGCTGGGCTGGGGCGGATTGAACTCGTCCGTGCACATCGACTGCCACGGCCTGCCGGTCGTCCAGTCGCCCGGATCCCAGCCGCCGGGGATGCGGCCGTCGTTCTTGCGGCCGGAAAGGAATGCGTCGGTGATGAAGTCGTAGCCGGCGCCAGCCAGCTTGGTGTTGACGTCCACGTGCGTGGTGATACCGGTATCGAGCACGGCTATCACGACGCCCTTGCCGTCGGCCAGGTCCCACGCGGCGTTGACGTGCGAGCCGCCGTAGTTGCGGTCGCCGAACGCGGTGGCACGGCCGCTGGGCGCCTTGAGGTCCCACTGGTATTGGCGGAATTCGGTGTCGCTGGGCTTGAACGCGCTCGGGCGTAGCGAGGACGGCGCGGCGATGTCGCGCACGGCATGGCGCAGCACGTCCGGCGCCACGTGCAGCACCGCCGGGTCGCTGGCGATCTGTGCCATCAGCGCGGCCGCTTCATTGCGGTCGAGCTTGCGCGAGGTGCGCAGCACGTCGGCGCCGATCGCCAGCCGCCGCCCGTAGCTCGCCTGCACCGGCGCCTGCATCATGCCCTGCGGACTGAGCGTGGCACGCACCAGGCCGGCGCGCGAAAGCGCCGCGCCCATGCTCTGGCGCATCAGCGAAGGATTGGCCCGCTCCGCGCTGCCCGGTCGCCAGGTGACGATGAAGCGGTCGTAATGGCCGTCGCTCTTGAGTGAGCTGATGTTGTAGTGGGCGTCGCCCAATCCCCCGGCAGGGGCAGCGGCATGCGCCGCCATCGAGAAGGCAAAGGCCATGGAAGCGCCGAGCAGCGCCCCGATCCGCATACAATTTGACATGAAGTGATTCCCCGGTTTTGAGCACCCGCCGCCTTGCACGGCGGGCAGTACTGCACGAAGTCCTGAAACTCCGCTTCCGTCGACGACGGTCGCCCTGGACGCATCCTGCCGGCTGTCGCGTGACTGCATCACCCACGCCCCACTGCTTCCCTGCCGTCGTCGATTCGCAAGCTAGGGGGTCGTTTGTCGCCTCGATGTGACAGCGGGCTGGACGGCTGCACGCCTTGCCAATCCGGCCTGCTCTGCAACAATGCGCGCTTTTGCGGGCAAGCCATGCAGCTGGTCGACATCGGCGCGAATCTCACGCACGAATCCTTCCGCCACGACTTCGCCGACGTGCTTGCGCGGGCCGCCGTGCAGGGCGTCACGCGGATGGTGGTGACCGGCGCCTCGCGCGAAGGCAGTGAGCAGGCGTTGGCATTGGCGCACGAACATCCCGGCGTGCTGTGGGCGACCGCGGGCGTGCATCCACACCACGCGATCGACTACGACGAGGCCACCGACGCCCGCCTGCGCGAGCTGGCCTGCCTGCCCGAGGTGCGCGCGGTCGGCGAGACGGGGCTGGATTACCACCGCAATTACTCGCCCCGCGACGTGCAGCTGCGCGTGTTCGAGCAGCAACTGGCGATCGCGGCGGAACTGGGCAAGCCGTTGTTCCTGCATCAGCGTGACGCGCACGCGGATTTCCTGGCCTTGCTCAAGCGCTACCGCGACCGCGTGCCGGCGGCGGTGGTGCACTGTTTCACGGATACCCGGGAGGCCCTGCACGACTACCTCTCGCTGGGCTGCCACATCGGCATCACCGGCTGGATCTGCGACGAGCGGCGCGGCACGCACCTGCGCGAATTCGTGCGCGAGATCCCGGCGGAGCGGCTGATGCTGGAAACCGACGCACCCTACCTGTTGCCGCGCACCGTGCGTCCGCAACCCAGCCACCGTCGCAACGAGCCGATGTACCTCAAGCACATCTGCGAGGAAGTGGCGCGCGACCGCGGCGAGCCGGTCGAGGTGACGGCGGCGAACAGCACGGCTGCGGCGATGGCGTTCTTCGGGCGGTAGCGGGCGTCCTGTTACCTGCGGAGGAGAAGGAACCGGGCTGTAAGCGCTGGGGCTCGCGCGAATGTCTCCTGCATGTGGGATGTCTGGGCTGCCGTTCTTGCGGGTTCTTCCCTCGACTTGGCTTGCCTGCCGCGGACTTCCGATCGCCTGACGGCGCTCGGAAGCTGAGGCAGGAAGAGCGCGCGGTTGTGCACGTCCGCCGCACTCTGCTCCCTCTCCCCTCCGGGGAGAGGGTTGGGGTGAGGGGCCGGGGCTCGCGGGGATGTTTCGTCCGGAGGGTGCTTTGGTTGTCGCCGTTGCGCGGCCTCCACGCGACTTGGCTCGCCTGCCGCGGGCTTCCGATCGCCTGTCGGCGCTCGGGTCACTTTCTTTGCTGGCCCAAAGAAAGTAACCAAAGAAATGGCCTGCTAAGCACGGGGTGACTAAAAAGCTAGGTACCAGTGAGCTTTGCTTGGTCAGTCGCCTGCTCTTAGAGGAGCTGCCGCCGCTTTACCGCGGGCGCTCGGGAGTTGAGGCAAGGGAGGCATTTCGCGGGTTGGCTGGTATCCGCGTTTTGTGACTCTCTCTCGCGCGAAGAGGACATTCGGCGTTGGTTGCCCGTAGGGCTCGCAATCACGAAACGAAACGAACAGCGTGCCGTCGAGCCAAAAGGTCATGCCGGTGCGCCAGAGCCACCGGCCGCTCTGAAGTCGCCATCGGTAGCCGCTCCACGCCGCCGCAAACCCACCCTTGCCCCAACTCCCGAGCGCCCGCGGTAAAGCGGCGGCAGCTCCTCTAAGAGCAAGCGACTGACCCAGCAAGGCGAGGCGGCACCTAGCTCTTATCCCTCACCGGGCTTAGCAGGCCATTTCTTTTGGTTACTTTTCTTTGGGCCAGCAAAGAAAAGTGACTCGAGCGCCGGCAGGCGATCGAAAGCCCGCGGCAGGCGAGCCCAGTCGCGGGGAGACCACGCAAGAACGACAAACAAGGCAGCGCTACTGCGGGCATCCCCGCGAGCCCCGGCCCCTCACCCCAACCCTCTCCCCGGAGGGGAGAGGGAGCCACGTACCGCAACGCGCATGACCCCGCAATCTTCGTGCCTCAGCTCCCGAGCGCCCGCGGCAAAGCGGCGGCAGCTCCTCTAAAAGCAAGCGACCCACCAAGCAAGGCGAGAAGGCCTAGCTCTTATCCCTCACCGTGCTTAGCAGGCCGCCGACAGGCGATCGGAAGCCCGCCACAGGCGAGCCCAGTCGCGAAGAGGCCACGCTAGAACGACAAGCAAGGCAGCGCTCTCGCGGGCATCCCAGCAAGCCGTGGGCCCTCACCCCAGTCCTCTCCCCGGAGGGAAGAGAGAGCTTGGTCAGAGGCGGCTTACGCGGGTAAAGAACGGCCAACGGACAGTACGCACCCTGTCGGGCTGGCCCCAAGCCTCTGCGAGCGCAGGTGCCGCCGCCTCCACCGGGTCGACACCCGTGCGTTCCAGATAACGCTGCGTGGCCGACCAGGAACGCAGATAGGCGAGGAACTTCGCGAGATTCCAGCGCGCCTGCATGGCGAAACTCGGCGTGGCCACCGGCTCGAACGGAAAGGGCAACCCGCGATAACCCTCATCCACCAGCGCGCGTTCGGGCGGCCAATCGCCGCCGAGCGTGTCGGAGTACAGCTTCCACTCGATCGCATCCACCGCCCGATCCACGCTGCAGTTGCCATAGCCGGAAACCGCCAGCAGCGCCCCCGGCCTGGCCACCCGGCGCACTTCCGCGTGGAACGCGTCCAGGTCGAACCAGTGCAATGCCTGCGACACGCTGACCAGACTCACGCTGCCCGCCGCCAGGCTGCTGTGCTCGGCCGGCTCCACGCGGTAGTCAATGGCCGGATGGGCGCTGGCCTGGGCGATCTGCGTCGCGCTCGGGTCGGTCGCCACCACGCGCTCGAAGTGCGCCGCCAGCCCCAGGCTGGCCTGGCCGTTGCCACAGCCGGCATCCCAGGCCAGCGCATGGTCCGGCGCCTGGCCGGCGAGCCAGTCGAACCAGTCGGCGGGTGGTAGCGGTCGCGCATCGCGGTAGAGCGTGGCGTGACCAGAGAAGTGGTCTTTGAAGGTAGGCATGGTTGGAAACCGTAAGGGGGCTTCATCCCGCCGTGCCGCCGCCGGAACCGGTGGGCCGAAACCACCTACAGGAGCCGGCGGGTTTCGCCCGGGGGCAGGCCGTCCAGCGCCCAATCGCCGATGCGCACGCGGATCAGCCGCAGGGTAGGAAACCCCACCGCTGCCGTCATCCGCCGCACCTGGCGATTGCGTCCTTCACGCAGGGTGATCGTGAGCCAGCTGGTGGGGATCGCCTTGCGAAAGCGCACCGGCGGATCGCGCGGCCATAGCCACTCCGGCTCGGCCGCGTGCTCGGCACCCGCCGGGAGCGTGGGGCCGTCGTTGAGCGTGACGCCACGCCGCAATGCGGCGAGCGCCTCATCGGTGATGGCGCCATCGACCTGTACCAGGTAGGTCTTGGGTTGCTTGTGGCGCGGATCGGTGAGGCGGTGCGCGAGACGGCCGTCGTCGGTCAGCAACAGCAGGCCTTCGCTGTCGTGGTCCAGCCGTCCGGCCGGATAGACGTCCTTCTCGCGCACGTAGCCGGCCAGGGTCGGCCGGCTGCCGTCGCCGGAGAACTGGCACAGCACGCCATAGGGCTTGTTGAGCGCGATCAGCACGTCACGGCGAGGAGGCCGCGTGGGCGGGCGCCTCCGGCTTCACGAAACGCAGGGTCATGCGATCGGACTCGCCGATCGCCAGGTACTTGTCCTTGTCCTTGTCGCCCAGCGCGAGCGTGGGCGGCAGCGTCCACACACCTTCGGGATGATCGTGGTCGTCCTTCGGGTTGGCGTTGATCTCGCTGCGCCCATCCAGCACGAATCCGGCATCGGTCGCGAGCTTGACGACGTAATCGACCGGCAGGTAGCCGCTGCGCTTGACCTCGTCCAGCGTGGCGCCGGCGTCGGCGCGATGGTCGACCACGCCGAGCACGCCCCCGGGCTTGAGCACCGTGTAGAACGCCTTGAACATCGCCGGCGCGCTGCCGTCCATCGCCCAGTTATGGACGTTGCGGAAGGTCAGCACGCGGTCGGCCGAACCGGCTGGGCCGAGCACCGGCGCCTTGGGATCGAAGGCCACGATGGCAGCCTTGCCGAACTGCGCCGGGTGCGCGACGAAGAGTTTGCGCAGGGCGCTGTCGTCACCGCGCGCCTCGCTGTCGGCGGACGGCTGCTTTTCGGCGGCGATGTAATGGCCGTTGTCGCGCAGCAGGGGCGCCAGGATCTGCGTGTACCAGCCGCCGCCCGGGGTGATCTCGATCACCGTCTGGTCCGGACGCAACTCGAAGAAGGTGAGCGTTTCCTTCGGATGGCGGTAGGTGTCGCGCGCGCGCTGGTTGGCCGGGCGCCAGTCACTGTCGATGACCTGGGCAAGCTGGGTGGCGGTGTAGTCGCTGGCCGAGGTCGGCGGCACCAGCGCGTCGGTGGGCTGGTCCTGCGCGATGGCCGGCAGGGCCAGCAGGGCGGCGGCGGTGAAAGCGGAAAGCAGCAGGGTCTTCATGGTGTCTCCTTACGACCACGCGGGACGGAATGTTTCAGAAGGGACGCGGGCAGACCGACTGCAATCCGTCGATGTGCTCGTGTAGGTCCGGGGCTATACCCTGCCACATCGGGTCGAGGATGAAGTCGATACCCTCGTAGCGGGCCAGTTTCGCCGCCGGGATGAAATCCGCATCGCCGGCGACCAGGATGATCTGATCGACCAGCTTCTTGTAGGTCAGCGCGGCGATATCGATACCGATCTTCATGTCGACCTGGGTCTGGCGCATGTCCGGCTCGAAATGCTCGTCGCCCAGATCCTCCCACGCCAGGGTGCCCTCGCGCAGCTGCTGGTAGGCGTTGTAGCGGAGTTTCCATTCACCGCGCTCGGCCAGCCGGCCGAGCCGGAGCGCCATCTTGCGCTGACGCCGCAGTTGGTCGTGCAGCTCGCGGCGGAAAGCGGCCGCACCGGTGCGCGAGAAGTCCACCGCCTCGCCGCTGAGCGGGCGTACCAGCACCTTGTCCAGCGGCGGGCAGTCGTAGAAGAAGATCCGGTACAGCTGCTCGCGCGGGCGATCCAGGGCCTTCAAGTGCTCCAGCGCCATGCCGAACACGGTCTTGGCCACGGTACGCGCGTCGTTGGCGTCGCGCTCGCCCCACACCTTGCGGTAACGGGCAAGGAAGAAAGCGCCGTCGACGAGGATGGCGGTGCGTTGCATGGGGGTCCTTTGGGGAGTGCCGGAGAGGCGGGCGCATTCTAGCCGAGCGCGCCCGACCGTAACCGGGGAAGGAAGAGGAACGCATTCCAGCCGACCGACCGGTTGCGAGCCTTCCCCTGCGAACGCGGGGGAAGGTGCCGACAGGCGGATGGGGGCGCTTTTGGCGGGATGCTCGGGTGGGCCTTTCGCAAGGCTTCCCCCATCCGCCCTGCGGGCACCTTCCCCGTCAACGGGGGAACGAAGAGCGACGAGTTCCAGCAGGGCGCCAGGTTGCGGGCCTTCCCCCGCTAACGCAGGGGCAGGAAAAGGCTCAGTAGCGGATCACCGAACGGATCACACGCCCTTCGTGCATCGCGTCGAACGCCTCGTTGATGCGCTCCAGCGGCAGCTCCTGGCTGACCATCTCGTCGATCCTGATTTCGCCGGCCATGTAGCGGTCGACGTAGCCGGGCAACTGCGAGCGGCCCTTGACTCCACCGAACGCCGAACCGCGCCATACGCGTCCGGTCACCAGCTGGAACGGCCGCGTGCGGATCTCCTGCCCCGCGCCGGCGACGCCGATGATCACCGACTCGCCCCACCCCTTGTGGCAGCACTCCAACGCCGCGCGCATGACGTCGACGTTGCCGATGCACTCGAACGAATAGTCCACGCCGCCGCCGGTGAGCTCGACGATCACCTGCTGGATCGGCGTATCGGGGTAGTCCTTCGGATTGATGCAATCGGTGGCGCCCAGCAGCCTGGCCATCTCGAACTTCGACGGATTGGTGTCGACCACCACGATGCGCCCGGCCCCGGCCATCACCGCGCCCTGCACCACTGACAGCCCGATGCCGCCCAGCCCGAACACGGCCACGCTGGCGCCGGGCTCGACCTTCGCCGTATTGAGCACCGCGCCGATGCCGGTGGTGATGCCGCAGCCGAGCAGGCAGACCTTCTCCAGCGGCGCGGCCTTGTTGATCTTCGCCACCGCGATCTCGGGCAGCACGGTGTACTCGCTGAAGGTGCTGGTACCCATGTAGTGGTGGATCATCCGGCCGTCTTTCGAGAACCGCGAGGTGCCGTCGGGCATCAGCCCCTGTCCCTGGGTGGCTCGGATGCGCTGGCACAGGTTGGTCTTGCCCGAGCGACAGTATTCGCAGGTGCCGCACTCGGGCGTGTACAGCGGAATGACGTGGTCGCCCACGGCGAGCGTGGTCACGCCCTCGCCTACTTCCTCGACGATGCCGCCGCCCTCGTGGCCGAGGATCGCCGGGAACAAGCCTTCCGGGTCGGCGCCGGAGAGCGTGAAAGCGTCGGTGTGGCAGACGCCGGTGGCGACGATGCGCACCAGCACCTCGCCGGCCTTCGGCCCGGCGACCTCCACGTCCTCGATCGACAACGGTTTGCCTGCTTCCCAGGCGACGGCGGCACGCGATTTCATGGGCGACTTCCAAGGTAGGGAAGCCGCCATGATGCCGCGCGCGGCATGGCGGGAAAACCGGCCGGCTCAGCTCAGGCGGGCGTCGCCTGGCCTTCGTGCAATTGCGGCATCTGCGCGCAATAGGCCTGCGCCTCGCCCAGCAGCCATTTGCGGAACACCTGCAGGCCCCGGTGTTCCTGCGAGCGCGGCGGGTAGACCAGCCAGTAGGCCTCCTGGATCGGCAGGTAGCGCTGGCCCAGCACCACCAGCCGGCCAGCCTCGATCAGCGAGCGCGAACTCACCATGCGGCCCAGGCCCACGCCCAGGCCCTCCAGCGCGGCGTGGCGCAGCGCGTCGGTGCTGTCGAAATGCGCCACGTATCGCTTCGGCGGTGTGCCACCCACCTGTGCGAACCACTCGCGCCAGCGGTCGCCCGGGTCGCCCAGCAACGGCCAGTCGCCGAGCTGGCCGGGATCGGCGTCGCCCATGCGCGCGATCAGTTCGGGCGTGGCCACTGGCGCCAGCCACTCGCCGAACAGCCGCTCGCTGGTGAGCCCCGGCCACTGGCCGCGGCCGTAGCGCAGGGCGGCATCGACCGGCTCGCGCTCGAAATCCACCAGCGTGGTGGCCGACTGCAGGTTGAGCTCCAGTTCCGGGTGCGCGGCCACCAGTCCGGGCAACCGCGGCACCAGCCAGCTCGACATGATGCCGGAGCTCGCGCTCAGGGTGAGCGAATCGTGCCGTCGCTCGCGATAGCGCGCGAGCGCGTGCTCGATGCCGTCGAAGTGTTCGCCGACCGCTTCGAGCAGGCCGCAGCCCTCGGTGGTGAGCGTGACGCCGCGCGGGCCGCGTTCGAACAGGCGCCGGCCGAGGCGATCCTCCAGCTGGCGGATCTGGTGGCTCAGCGCACTGACGGTGAGGTTGGCCTGCAGCGCCGCGCGCGACAGGTTGCCGACGCGCGCGACCCGCACGAACTGTTGCAACAGACCCAGCGGAACATGGCTCACGAGGTCGGCCTCCGAGGCGATGGCGACTTGAAATCCACTCAAGGCTGGCTTGCGAATATATCGCTTTTGGGCGCTACCAACGCGGCGTACCTTGAGCGCTCCCCAAGGCAACACCCCCCACCGGAGGTTCTCGTGAAACCGTTCTGGAAGCAGTTGCTTTACCTGCATGGCCACGCCCTGCCCACCGAGCTCAACTGGCGCGCGGATGCGCCAGCGGCCCGCGGTCGCCGTGTCGCGACCGTGAAGCCGGTGCCGCCGATGCTGCGCTGGCGCGAGGTGCTGCGCGCGGCGCTGATCGGCTAGCCGCACGTCCTCGCCGAAACCCACGTGCCGGACTGTAGGAGCGCACCTGTGCGCGACCGTGAGGCTTCCGGTCGCTTACAGGTGCGCTCCTACAGTTGATTCCATCGCAAGCGCGCTCCATTTCCCTAGGATTCCATGCCTGGAGGAAACCTATGCAACTGCGCCCACTCGGCCGCTCGCCGCTTGCCATCGCCCCGCTCGTCTTTGGCGGCAACGTCTTCGGATGGAGCGCGGACGAGAAACGCTCCTTCGGGTTGCTGGACGCCTTCGTCGACGCCGGCTTCAACCTGGTCGACACGGCGGACGTCTATCCGGCCTGGGTGCCGGGCAATCGCGGCGGCGAATCCGAAACCATCATCGGCCGTTGGCTGAAGGCGAGCGGCAAGCGCGACAAGGTGCTGATCGCGACCAAGGTGGCCAAGTGGGCCGAACAGCCCGGCCTGTCGCCGGTCAACATCCAGCAGGCGGTGGATGGGTCGCTCAAGCGTCTGCAGGTCGACTGCATCGATCTGTACCAGGCGCACGAGGATGACGCCTCGGTTCCGCTGGCCGATACGCTGGGAGCGTTTGGACGGCTGATCGAGCAGGGCAAGGTGCGCGCGATCGGCGCCTCCAACTACACCGCCGACCGCTTCGCCGAGGCGCTGAGGGCGTCGGCCGAACACGGTCTGCCACGCTACGAGTCGCTGCAGCCGGAATACAACCTGCTGCGCCGCACCGGCTACGAGCGCGAGCTGGAACCGCTGATCCGGCGCGAGCAGGTCGGCGTGATCAGCTACTACGCGCTGGCCAGCGGCTTCCTGACCGGCAAGTACCGCAGCGAGGCGGACCTGGCCAAGAGCCGCGCGCGCGGCGCAGGCGTGCGCAAGTACCTGGATGCGCGCGGACTGAACATCCTCGACGCGCTCGACCGCGTGGCCGCCAACCACCAGGCCACGCCCGCGCAGATCGCGCTCGCCTGGCTGATCGCCCGCCCGGGCCTCACCGCGCCGATCGCCAGCGCGACCAGCGTGGAGCAACTCCATGAGCTGTTGGATGCGGTGAAACTCGCGCTGGCGCCGGATGAAATCACGTTGCTCGACCAGGCCAGCGCCAAGCCGGCCTGACGCGGACCGGCGGCAGGCGTTCGCGGGAACCAGGCTGTTCGCCGCGGACCGGCACCGGTGCCAGGGTGGCGACCGAGGCGGCGGGCACGGGCATCGCCTGCCGGCCGATGGCTGCCGTGGCGAACGTCCCGGGCAGCAACAGCCGTCGTGCGCATGGTGCGCCGTCCGTGTCGGCGTTCAGGAAAAAGGGGCGCCGAGGCGCCCCTTTCCGTTCAGCCCTTCAGCGTGGCCAGCGCGTCGTTGAAGGTCTTGCTTGGCCGCATCGCCGCACGGGTGCGGGCGAGGTCCGGATGGTAGTAGCCGCCGATGTCGACACGCTTGCCCTGGACGCCGTTCAACTCGGCGACGATGGTCGACTCGTTGTCGGCCAGCGCGTTGGCCAGCGGTGCGAAGGTGGCCTTCAGGCCCGCGTCTTCGTCCTGCTCGGCCAGCGCTTGCGCCCAATACAGCGCCAGATAGAAGTGGCTGCCGCGATTGTCCAGTTCACCGACCTTGCGCGCGGGCGATTTGTTGTTGTCCAGGATCCTGCCGTTGGCCTCGTCCAGCGCCTTGGCCAGCACGGCGGCGCGCTTGTTGCCATAGCGCTCGGCCAGGTGCTCGAAGGACGCGGCCAGCGCCAGGAACTCGCCCAGCGAGTCCCAGCGCAGGTAGTCCTCCTCGACGAACTGCTGCACGTGCTTGGGCGCCGAACCGCCCGCGCCGGTCTCGAACAGCCCGCCGCCGGCCATCAGCGGCACGATCGAGAGCATCTTGGCGCTGGTGCCCAGTTCCATGATCGGAAACAGGTCGGTGAGGTAGTCGCGCAGCACGTTGCCGGTCACCGAGATGGTGTCCTGGCCCTTGCGGATGCGCTCCAGCGAGAAGCGCATCGCCTCGACCGGCGACAGGATGCGGATCTCCAGGCCACGGGTGTCGTGGTCCTTCAGGTAACGCTCGACCTTGGCGATCAGCTGCGCATCGTGCGCGCGCTCGGGATCCAGCCAGAACACCGCCGGGGTGCCGGAAAGGCGCGCGCGGGTGACGGCGAGCTTGACCCAGTCCTGGATCGGCGCGTCGCGGGTTTCGCACATGCGCCAGATGTCGCCCGCCTGGACCTTGTGCTCGAACACGCTGCGGCCGTCCTGGTCGCTCACGCGCACGGTGCCGTCGGCGGCGATCTCGAAGGTCTTGTCGTGCGAACCGTATTCCTCGGCCTTCTGCGCCATCAGGCCGACATTGGGTACCGAACCCATGGTGGCCGGATCGAACGCGCCGTGTGCCTTGCAGTCCTCGACCACCGCCTGGTAGATGCCGGCGTAGCTGCGGTCCGGGATCAGCGCCAGGGTGTCCTGAAGCTCGCCCTTGGCGTTCCACATCTTGCCCGAATCGCGGATCATCGCCGGCATCGAGGCGTCAACGATGACGTCGGAGGGCACGTGCAGGTTGGTGATGCCCTTGTCCGAATTGACCATCGCCAGCGCCGGGCGCTTGGCGTATTCGGCCTCGATGTCGGCCTTGATCGCCGCCTGCTTGTCCTGCGGCAACTGCGAGAGGCGCGCATAGAGATCGCCGATGCCGTTGTTGGCGTCGAAGCCGATCTGCTTGAGCTCGGCCGCGTGCCTGGCGAGCACATCCTTGTAGAACTCGCGCACCACCACGCCGAACATGATCGGGTCGGAGACCTTCATCATGGTGGCCTTCAGGTGCAGCGAGAACAGCGTGCCGGCCGCCTTGGCCTCGGCAATCGCCGTGTCGACGAAGCGCGCCAGCGCGGCGCGGCTCATCACCGCCGCGTCGACCACTTCACCGGCCTGCACGGCGACCTTTTCCTTGAGCACCGTGGTGCTGCCGTCCTTGCCGACCAGCTCGATCTTGAGGCTGCCGGCCTTGTCCATCGTGGCGGACTGCTCCGAACCATAGAAGTCGCCGGCGTCCATGTGCGCCACGCGGGTCTTCGAGTCGGCGCTCCACTTGCCCATCTTGTGCGGATGCTTGCGCGCGTAGTTCTTCACCGAGGCCGGTGCGCGGCGGTCGGAGTTGCCCTCGCGCAGCACCGGGTTGACCGCGCTGCCTTTGACCTTGTCGTAGCGCGCCTTGATGTTGTACTGCTCGACGTCGCCGTGGACCTCGTCGGGGTAATCCGGCAGCGCGTAGCCCTGGGCCTGAAGTTCCTTGATCGCGCTCTTGAGCTGCGGCACCGAGGCGCTGATGTTGGGCAGCTTGATGATGTTGGCATCCGGCGTGGTGGCGAGCTGGCCGAGCTCGGCCAGGTCGTCGGCGATGCGCTGGTCTTCCTTCAGATGCTCAGGGAACTGCGAGAGGATGCGCCCGGCCAGCGAGATGTCGCGCGTCTCCACGTCGATGCCCGCGGTATGCGCAAAGGCCTTCACGATCGGGAGCAGCGACTGGGTGGCCAGGAACGGCGCTTCGTCGGTCAGCGTGTAGAGAATCTTCGGAGCTTCGGACATCGTCTGCATGACCTCTCGTGCAAAGGCGTGCGGGGAAGCGCGAGCTGGAGGCAGCCGCGCCGCGAGGAAAAGACGGCCATTTTCGCCCGAATGGCCCGCCCTGGCTATCGCAGACGCATACGCGGGCGCACGGAGGGCCGGCGCACGCGGGTCGGTACATGGGCACGAACGGCGGACGCAGCGAAGCGCCCCGGTTCGTCACCGAGGCGCACAAGCAACGAAGAGCGCGCTCAGCCGCCGCTGATCGGATAGGTCTGCAGGCCGCCGCTGGAGGCCGGTGCCGGCTGGGCTGCCGGGCGGGTGGCCGAAGATGCACGCGCGTTGCCGCACTGGTAGGCGCCCCAGGCCTGCTCGCCATCGACCGGCTCGCCCAGCGGCTTGACCGTGTCGGCGCCCATCTTGGCGGCCTCGTTGCGAGCCATTACTTCCAGTTCGTCGCGCACCTTGATGTCGTTGCGGTCGACCGGGCCGACGCGCTCCATCACCGACACGGTGACCTTGCCCAGGTCGCGGCACTGCGAGACGTCGCTGTTCCAGGCCGTACGTACCTGCTTGCCCGCATCGTTGAGGGTGATGCCCCAGGTGCAGGCGCCGAGGAGCAGGACGGGAGCAAGCAGCAGCAGGGTCTTGCGCATGGGTGGAACTCCGAACGGGCGATCAGGAAAGGACCCATCGTACCGTGGCGGCACAGGGGTCGGCTGAAGGGGAGAGGAAGCCCGGACGCCCCCTCCCCCCGACCCTCTCCCCCGGCCGCGCCGGGGGAGTGCCAGTCACTTCACAGGCTTGCCGTCGGCGTCGAGCACCTGCACCTTGCCCAGGTTCAACGCACGCACCGGCGCCTCGATCTTCTTGAGGTCGCCCACGATCACCCAGGTCAGGTGATCCGGATGGATCACCTCGTCCGCTGCCGCCTGCACCTGCGGGTCCTTCAGCGCCTGGATGCGCGCCTTCTCGGTCTGGATCCAGTTGTCGGGTCGGTCGTACTGGGCGATGTCCCCGAGCGCACCCATCACCGACGAGGTGGTCTGGTACTCGCCAGGCAGGCTGCGCACGTCGCCTTCCTTGATCTTGGCGATTTCCTTCGCGGTCAGCGGGTGCTTGCCAATCACGCCGCGGGCTTCGGCCAGGATCTGCTCGGCGGAAGGCGCGGTCTTGTCGGTCTGCACCGGCGCGTACATCAGGAACGGGCGCTGACCCAGGGCATCGGGCATGAAGCTGTAGGCGCCGTAGGCCCAATGCTTGTCCTCGCGCAGGTTCATGTTCAGGCGCGAGGTGAAGGTGCCGCCGAAGGCCCCGTTCATGGTCTCGATCGCCAGGTTGTTGTCGACCTTGGTCGAGGGCGCCAGGCTGCCGGCCAGGATCAGGCTCTGCTGCGCGCCGGGGCGGTCGATCAGGTACACGCGCGAGGATTCGGGCGCCGCCACCTGGGCCACGTTCTTGGCCGGCAGCTTGCCTGCGCCCGGCTTCCAGTCGCCGAACACCTTGTCCAGCTGCGGGATGATCTTGTCCAGCGTGGTGTCGCCGGCGACCAGGATCTGCACGTTGTCCGGGCGGATGAAATCACCCATGAAGCGGCGCATGTCGTTGACGTCGAGCGCGGTGATCGACTCGGCGGTGCCCGACCCGGTGAACGGGATCGCATAGGCATGGCCCTGCCCGTACAGCAGCGGCGGCAGCGTGCGCAGCGCGATGCCGATCGGCTGGCTCTTTTCCTGCGCGATGCGTGCCAGCCACTGGCCGCGCAGGCGGTTGACGTCATCGGTGCGGAAGGCCGGGTTGCGCACGATGTCGGCGAACAGCGTGAGCGAGGGCTCGAGCTTGTCGTTCAGCGCATTGAGCGAGGTATTGCAGAAATCCAGGCTGCAGCCGCTGCCGATGACCGCGCCCAGGCGCTGTTCGCGCTTGGCGATCTCGATCGAATCCAGCGCTTTGGTGCCTTCGTCGAGCATCGCCATGGTGAAGCTGGAGGTACCCAGCTTGCGGCCCTGGTCGGCGGCGTAGCCGGCGTCGAACAGCATCTGCACCTGCACCGCCGGCACCTCGTGGCGCTCGGCCAGGGTGACTTCGATGCCGTTGGCGAGCTTGCCGTGCTGCAGGGTCGGGAAGGTGAGGCCCGGGAACTCGGTCACGTCCGGCACGCCCTTGCTGCGGTCGACCGGGCTGGGCGTGGTGTGGAAGTCGCCCTTGGCGGCGAGCTCGGGTTCGGGTTTGCCTGGCAGCGCGGGGCGGCCGCCGTAGGTGGCGAAATCGGTTTCTTCGACCTTGCCCGGCGTGACGGTGACGGTGTAGTCGCCCTTGGCGATCCACTGGTTGGCCGAGGCCCTGACGCTGGCCGGGGTGGCCGCCATCAGCGTCGCGAAGTCCTTCTGGTACGCGCTCGGGTCCTGCTGGTAGAGCTGGCCCTCGGCGAGGATCATCGCCTGCGTGTTGACCCGTTCCAGGCCGCGCACGAAAGAGGCGCGGATGCCGGTCTTGACGCGCTCGAGTTCGTCGGCGGTGGGACCGTCCTTGAGGAACTTCGCCCACTCGTCGGCCACCGCGGCCTCGACCCTGGCCGGGTCGGCACCTTTCTTCACGTCCACCTGCAGCTCGAACAGGCTGGCCAGCACGTGCTGCTCGATGTCGACCGAGACGTCGTCGGCGAGCTTGTCCTGGTAGACCAGGCGCTGGTACAGGCGCGAGGTCTTGCCGCCGCCGAGCACCGCCGCCGCCAGCTGCAGCTGGTTGAGTTCCTGGTCGTTGCGCGAGGGCACGTTCCACTCGCGGTAAATGCGCGTCTGCGCCACGTTGTCGGTCATCGTGCCGCGGGTCGACTTGTCGCGTGGCGTGATCCACACCTGCGGGCGCGGCACGGCGGGCCCCGAACCGATGTCACCGAAATACTTGAGCATCTTCTGCTTCGCCTGCGCCGGCGTGATGTCGCCGGCCAGCACCGCCACCGTGTTGGCGGCGCCGTAGTAATCCTTGAACCACTGCTTGACGTCGGCCAGCGACGCGGCGTTCAGATCGGCCATCGAACCGATCGTGTCGTGGTGGTAAGGATGGTTGGCCGGGAAGGCTTCGGCCTGGATCAGCTCGCTGACGCGGCCATAGGGCTGGTTCTCGCCCTGGCGCTTCTCGTTCTGCACCACGCCGCGCTGCTCGTCCAGCTCCTTCTGGCCGATCGCGCCGAGCAGGTGGCCCATGCGGTCGGACTCCATCCACAGCGCCATGTCCAACGCAGTGGTCGGGACGGTTTCGAAGTAGTTGGTGCGGTCCAGCCAGGTGGTGCCGTTCTGGTCGGTGGCGCCGGCCAGCTCGAACGGCTTGAAGTATTCGTCCTTGTGGTTCTCCGAGCCCTGGAACATCAGGTGCTCGAACAGGTGCGCGAAGCCGGTCTTGCCCTTCGGTTCATAGGAGGAGCCCACGTGGTACCACACGCTCACCGCCACCACCGGCGCCTTGTGATCCTCGTGCACCACGACGGTCAGGCCGTTGGGCAGGGTGAAGCGTTCGTACTTCAGCTCGGGGATCTTCGAGGCCTGCGCCGCCGGCGCATCGGCGGCCTGCGCCACCGGCGTCAGGGCCGGTGCGGCGAGCAGGCTGGCGGCGATCAGCGCCAGCGCGGTCTTGGGTGGGAAACGCTTTGCCACGGTGCAACCTCCTGTCTCACGAAAGAAGCCCGAGGCTATCGGTCCGGGACAAGCGAGCACAAGCGCCCCGAATGAGCGCGCTGTCCGGACGGTGTCCGCCCGCGGACCGCACAGTGTCCGCGGACAACCCACGCGCACGGCGGCCGATCTGACAAACGTCAGTAGATCAAGGGGTTTGCTGCCACTGCATGGCTGGCACGGGGCTTGCCACACTGGCTACAGGACCCCACCCCTGCCCAAGGAACCGAAGCCATGAAACTTGAAACCTATTTGCTGCGCAGCCTGTTCGCCGCCTGCCTGCTGGTATGCGGATGCATCATGGCCTCGATGGTGTTCACGCCCGGGCCGGTGCAGTTGGCCGGCAGCGGCGATGGCGCCCAGCTCGGTGTGATGCTGGCCGTGCCTGGTGCCTGCATGCTGCCGCCGGACGGCGTGGTCTGCCCGCGGCAGGAAAGCTGATCGACGCGCGAGCCTGCCCCTGCCGGCGCCATCGACGGCCCGCGCAGCGGATAATGGCCGGATGCTGCATGTCATTCTCTTCCGCCCCGAAATCCCGCCGAACACCGGCAACGCCATCCGCCTGTGCGCCAACACCGGCGCCTCGCTGCACCTGATCCGCCCGCTCGGCTTCGAACTGGACGACGCCCGGCTGCGCCGCGCGGGCCTGGACTACCACGAGTACGCCCGCGTGGCGGTGCATGACGATCTTGCCGCCTGCCTGGCGGCGCTGGGCCAGCCGCGCGTGTTCGCCTTCTCCACCCGCGGCCGCGTCGCCCACGTGGATGCCCGCTATATGGAAGGCGACGCCCTGCTGTTCGGCTGCGAGACCGCCGGCCTGCCGGCCGAGGTGCTGGACGCCATCCCGCCCGAGCAACGCCTGCGCCTGCCGATGCGACCGGACAGCCGCAGCCTCAACCTGTCCAACAGCGTGGCCGTGGCCGTCTACGAGGCCTGGCGCCAGCTGGGGTTTGCGGGCGCGCTGCTGTAGGAGCCCGCTTGCGGGCGATGCTCAGATCCGGTGGCGTCAAGGCCAAGGCACCACCCGCAAGCGGGCGCTTGCAAGGGGGGAGCCGGGGTGGCGCTGGTGGCCGCTACAATCGCCGGATGAATGCCCCCACCCCAAACGCCTGGCTCCCGCAGCCGTTGCGCAAGCTCGCCGGCCGCGCGCTGGAAACCGCGCTCAATCACACGCTGTCGCTCGATCCGGACACGCAGCAGAAGCTGGCGGCGCTCGCCGGCCGCAGCATCCAGCTGCATCTGCGCGGTCCGGAGCTGGCGCTCAGCGTGACGGTGGAAGGCGAACATCTGAAAGTGGGACCGCCGCAGGACACCAGCCAACTGCGCGTGGCGGCCAGCCCCGGCAGCCTACTGGCGATGGCGCTGCGTCGCGGCGACGAGGGCGTGTCCCCGGGCAAGGTCGAGATCGCCGGCGACGCCGACCTCGCGCGCCGCCTGGAAAAGCTCGCCAGCACGTTCCAGCCGGATTTCGAGGAAGCCTTCGCGCGCAGCTTCGGCGACGTACTCGGCGTGCCGCTTGCGCAGGCGATCGCCAAGGGCCTGCGCCATGCACGCGAAAGTGCGCAGCACCTGGGCGAGGACGGGGCCGACTGGTTGCGCGACGAAGCCCGGCTCACTCCGGCAATGGGCGAGGTGGACGATTTCCTCGACGGCGTGGATGCGCTGCGCGAGCGCAGCGAACGGCTGGAGGCCCGCCTGGTGCGCCTGCGCCAGCGCATGGGGCCGCGCGCATGACGCCGCTGAAGGTGGTGCCGGGCGTGCTGCGGGTGGCCTCGGTGCTGCTCGCCTGGCGCCTGGATGACCTGGTTGACGCCGCGCACCTGTACCGCCCGCTCAAGCTGCTGCGACCGCTGCTGGCCCGCTCGCGCCCCGGCGCCCGCGAACTGCCGCGCGGCGCGCGGTTGCGCATGGCGCTGACCGAGCTGGGACCGATCTTCGTGAAGGCCGGCCAGGTGCTGTCGACCCGGCGCGACCTCATCCCTGCGGACATCGCCGACGAACTGGCGCAGCTGCAGGACCAGGTGCCGCCGTTCCCCGGCGGCGAAGCGCGCGCCATCGTGGAGAACGAGCTGAAGGCGCGGATCGGACGGCTATACGCCCAGTTCGACGAAACGCCGCTGGCTTCCGCTTCGATTGCCCAGGTCCACGCCGCCACCCTGCACGACGGCAGCGCCGTGGTGGTGAAGGTGTTGCGTCCCGGCATCGCGCAGAAGATCGCTCGCGACATCGCACTGATGCGTTCGCTGGGTGAGCTGGCGCAGCGCTGGCATCCCAACGCCGACAAGATCCGCCCGCTCGATGTCGTCGCCGAAGTGGAAAAAATGCTCGAGAACGAGCTGGACCTGCAGCGCGAAGGCGCCAGCGCCAGCCTGCTCAAGCGCAACTTCGAGAGCGGCGTGGACCTGTACGTGCCGGCCGTCCACTGGGACTTCACTTCGGAGCGAGTGCTCACGCTCGAGCGCGTGCACGGCGTGAGCGCGGACGATATCGTCGCCATCGACGCGGCCGGCATCGACCGCAAGGCCCTCGCCGCCAAGGGCGTGCGGGTGTTCTACGAGCAGGTGTTCCGCGACAACTTCTTCCATGCCGACGCGCACCCGGGAAACATCTGGGTGGACCTGCAGCGACGACAGGAACCGCGCTTCGTGGCGCTGGACTTCGGCATCATGGGGTCGCTGCCCGAGGCCGACCAGTACTGGCTGGCGCAGAACTTCATTGCCCTGTTCGAGCGCGATTACGCACGCATCGCCCAGCTCCACGTTGCCGCCGGCTGGATGCCCTCGACGGTGCGGCTGGACGAACTGGAAGCGGCCATCCGCACCGTGTGCGAGCCGTACTTCACCCGCCCGCTGTCGCAGATCTCCTTGGCCGAGGTGGTGGTCAAGCTGTTCCAGACCGCACGGCGCTTCGAGCTGACCCTGCAGCCGCAACTGATCCTGCTGCAGAAGACGCTGCTCAACATCGAGGGGGTCGGGCGCATGCTCGATCCGGACATCGACATCTGGGCGGTGGCCCACCCGGTACTCAAGCGCATCCTGCGCGAGCGCTACAGCGCCCGGCGTACCTTGCGCGCGGTGCGCCAGCGGCTGCCCGAGTGGCTGCACGCGGCGCCGCAGCTGCCCGAGCTGGTGCGCGATGCACTGCGCCAGACGGCCAGCGGCGAGCAGCGGCGACTGGCTGACCCGGTGGAGCTGGCGCTGCACGCGGAACTCGCCCTGCGACGGCGGCGCGCGCTGCTCGGCGGCCTGTTCGGCACGGCGCTGCTCGGCTGCGCCACCCTGCTGTGGATCGCCGGCGGACCGATCGGCTCGGACTGGGTAGCGCTGGGCTGCCTTGCCGCCGCCCTGCTCGCCTTCCTGACCAGCGCCCGCCGCTGAGCCGAAGCTGCAGCAAGTCCCGGATCGCCGCAGCGCCCTGTAGGAGCGCACCTGTGCGCGACCGCGCGGCGGCCAGCCCCGTGGGGTCACGCACAGGGTGCGCTCCTACAAGGGTTCAATGAAGTTGGTGAGCTCCTAGAGAAACCATGCTCGAGATCCTCTACCTGGACGACGCCCTGCTCGCGGTCAACAAGCCCGCGGGCCTGCCCGTGCACCGTTCGAAGCTGATCGGCCCCGCCGACGCCTTCCTGATCGACCTGCTCCGCGAACAGATCGGTGGCGAGCTGTTCCTCGCCCACCGCCTCGACCGTGCCACCAGCGGCGTGCTGCTGGTCGCCCGCTCGGCCGCCGTGGCCGCGGCACTGGGCGAGCAGTTCATGGGCCGCCAAGTGCACAAGCAGTACCTGGCGGTGGTGCGCGGCTGGCCCGAACCGGACGAGGGCCTGGTCGACTATCCGCTGCCCGGCTCGCGTGAGACCGGCCCGCGGCGCGAGGCGCGCACGCGCTACCGGCGCATGGCCACGGTCGAGGTGCCGATCGCGCTCGGCCGTTATCCACAACAGCGCTACGCACTGGTGCTCGCCGAGCCGGAGACCGGCCGCTTCCGCCAGATCCGCAAACACATGGCACACATCCACCACCCAGTGATCGGCGATTGCCAGCATGGCCGCAGCGATCACAACCGCCTGTACAAGCAGTACTTCAGCTGCCACCGCATGCTGCTGCACGCCTGGCGGCTACAGTTCACCCATCCGCTGGACGGGCAGCCGATGACCCTGAGCGCGCCCCTTGATCCCGCCTTCGCAGCACTGCTCGCCCGCTTCGCCTGGCCCCTCCCGTCCTTGTAGGAGCCCACTTGTGGGCGATGCTCCTGCGCGCTGATCGTCCGCGGGCCCAAGAGCATCGCCCACAAGTGGGCTCCTACAAAGGAACCGGGGGCCTTTTTATTCATCGGCTTGCCTTAACATTGGCGCCATGCTGCAGATCAGCCGCACCCTCGCCCTCCCCGACACCGAACTGACCGAACGCTTCCTGCGCGCGGACGGTCCCGGCGGGCAACACGTCAACCGCACCGAGAGCGCGGTGGAGCTGCGTTTCGACGTGGCGACCTCGCCCTCGCTGCCCGAACCGGTGCGCGCACGCCTGCTGTCGCGGCGCGACCGGCGCATGACCGAAGAGGGCGTGCTGGTGATCCAGGCACGTCGGTTCCGCGAGCAGGCGCGCAACCGCGACGACGCGCGCGATCGGCTGGCCGAGATCGTGCGCGGCGCCCTGGTCGCGCCGAAGAAGCGCGTGGCGACCCGCCCCACGCGCGCCTCGAAGGAGCGCCGCCTGGCCGGCAAGCAGCAGCGGGGCAAGCTCAAGCAGGGCCGCTCGCGCGACTGGAGCGGTGAGTGAGCGAGCCCATCCTGCCGCCGCTGCCGCCACAGGCACCGCGGATCGACAACCGCTTCTGGCCCTGGCTGATGCGCGGACTGCTGCGTCTTTCCGGGTGGCGCCTGCTCGGCGAACTGCCGGACGTGCCGAAACTGATCATCATCGGCGCACCGCACTCCTCCTATTGGGACGGCGTGTGGGGGCTGATGATGAAGGTCGCATTGGGCGCGGACATCAAGGTGATGATCAAGCGCGAGGTGCTGGACAGCCCGCTCGGATTGATCCTGCGGCCGCTGGGCATGATCGGCATCAACCGCAAGGCCGCGCTCAACGTGGTGGGCCAGATGGTGCGCCGCTTCGCCGACCACCCGCGCATGTGGCTGGGCATCACCCCCGAAGGCACGCGCAAGCACGTCACGCACTGGAAGAGCGGCTTCCTGCGCATCGCCCGCGAGGCCGATGTGCCGATCCTGCCGGTATGCCTGGACTACCCGACCCGGACTTTCACCCTGGGCACACTGCAACACGCCAGCGATGATCCGGACGCCGACATGGCGCACATCCGCAGCCTGTTCCGCGGCTACCGCGGCAAGCACCGCAATACCGAGTAGGCAGGCGTGGGCGTGGGGCAAAGCCCTACGCGCCCCATCAGTCAGAGCCTACGGCAGGGTTCTACCCGTGCCGCCGTCCGGCCCGTTGCCGCGTGATAACGTCGCCGGCACACCCGACTGCGTCAAACGGACATGACCCAAGGTCCCATCTCTTCCGTCGGCCGCAGGCCGTCGCCCGCCAACGCGCGCCTGTGCGCACTGGCCCTCCTCCTCGCAGGATGCTCGCCGATGAGCCAGGCGCCCGCCCCGTCGCGCCCGCCCTCGCCATCGGGCGTCATTCCGGCACACATTCCGCTGGACGAACATCACATCGTCCACATCGATACGAGCAAGCCGATCCCGTTCGATGAGCACAGCTTCGGTTCGTATTGCTTCGACACCTACGGCTGCAGGGTTTTGTACAACGGCCGCTACGACAGTCATGACCCGGACGACGTCAAGCAGGTTTCGTCGGCGTCTTGGGGTACCAAATATCCGGACAGCATGTACGCCGGGTGGATCGGCATACGCAATTTTCCGCGTCCGGCCCATGTGACATGGCAATCGAAGGACGGGCAACGCCACGAGGCCGATGTCGACATCGCCTCGATTTTCAAGGAACAGGTGGTACTGCACAAAGTACCCCGGGACCAGCTGCCGCCCGTACTCAAGGCAACCATAAGTCCGGAAATCATTCTCGAAGTGAATGACAGGACGATCAACGTCTACATGCGCGCCATGGTTTTCACCACGGTTCTCCAGAACCCCGAGAACCCCTATAGCGACATGCGGAACGATTTGATACTTGCGTACAGCAAGACGTATTGATCCGCGACCAAGGAAGGACACATGTCCAATGACCCGTCTCGTTGGCCAGATGGCGTCGAGGTGCGCCAGGCTGGCAAGGAAGCCCTGGAAGGGTACGCATTGCGACGCCAGCAGCTCTCGCGCTTCGGCGCACCTTTGCTGGTCGGCACGGATAGCCCGCATTCCAGGCTTTACATGGCGGACTTCGATGGAACCGGCAACGACAAATACCAGGACCCCGCACACGCCACCAACGTGGCGCGCATCTACGATCAGGTCAACGAGGCAAAGAACACTAACATTCGCGCCGGGTACGTCCCGGGCGTAGGGACCCAGATCGGGGACTTCGAAAAGAATCTGGATGGAGCGGTCGGCTACAGTTACGGGCCGCGCCTCGAAGAGATGTATTTGCTCTTCATCAACCAGGCCAGGGCTTGGCGAGCCGAAGATCCGGACGCGGTCATCAGTCTGGCTTCGATCGGTTTCAGCCGCGGCGCCGTCACTGCCGCGATGTTTGCACGCATGGTCGAGGAACGCGGTATCCAGGATCCCGCGGACATGATCATCGAACGCGACGACGAAGGGCGGATCATCAGCCTCACGCCCACCCGCCCACCACTGGTCCCGCCGGGACAGACACCCCAGGTCGTGGGTCTGTTCGATCCGGTCGCCACTGGCGTGATGAACAAGGTGGACGTGCGCCTGCCGCCGTCGGTGATTTCAGGCTTCCAGATCACTGCGCTGGACGAACGACGTGACGAGTTTGCCTCCAAGCAGATCATCGACCCGGGCATGTCGGCGAACGGCCGATTCTTCAACGCGCGGGTGAACGGAGCGCATTGCGACATCGGCGGGTCCTACCTGCTCAACGGGTTGTCCGTGCGCAACGGCAACATGATGGTGGCGTATCTCAACGCCCTCAGCGACGTTCCATTCCTTCAGGAGCAGGCCGTCCCGAACGCACCGGCAATGAATGTCATCCACCGCAGCGAACAACACCAGTGGTTCTACACCACGGCCATGGATGCCACGCTGGGACACCGCACAACGGTCGACCGGCTGGTTGCACCCATTTCGCCTGATCCGGTCGTGAACGAGCTGCAGAGTCTGTTCGCCAACACCCGCGATGCCGAGCCCATGAACGAGGCGCTCGACGCGCGCTTTCGTCACCGGTTCGTTCCGGTCCCGCCCGAGCGGGAAGAATCCGCGCTACCGGCATTTTTCGAAACCCGGCCACGCGCGCCGGCGCCGCCACCGCCGATGAAGGTGGACTGGAACCAGATGTTCCTGCAGATGAGCGATGCGGCCCTCGATCGCAACGCGCACGGCGTTCTTGAATCCGGTCGGCAGTTCACCCAGACAACGGAAGGACAAATCTGGCTGCAACAAGGTCTACTGGCTGACCAGGCGACGCAGGTGCAGGCGGCGCAAGCGGCCATGGCGTCGATCCAGGCGACACAGAGTCCGGGTATGCGCGCGTGACCGGTGAGGCGAAAGAGCGTGTCGCGGCGGAGGACCTGCAGCAGCTTGCGTTGCGCTTGAGCGCCTTTGCCAATGTGCTGGGCGAACATGCCGAACATTTGGTGGCGGAAACCGCGCGCGGCACGCAAACCCTCAAAGAGACCGCTCAGGGACTTGGCCTGCAGGCCGGCCAGCTTGCACGGGAACTGGCCGCGAGCGTTGGCCAGGAGGTCCGTGCCGGTATCGAACGGAACGTGTCAGCGGGGATGCGCCAAGGCGGCGAGCGACTGCAATCGGCCTGCGATGCGGCCACACGCGCGGCTAGCGCCATGGAACGGGAACTGGACCGTATGCGCCGACTGTCGCGGTCGGTTCTTTGGAGGAGCGGCCTTGCCCTGCTTGTAGGCGCCGTCCTCGCCGCAGGCGGCAGCGGCTACCTGGCCTGGCGCAACCACCAAGCGATCGAGCGGGCGCAGTTCTCCGCGGACCTGCTGGAGGCCATTCGCTCGGGTGCTGTTCGACCCTGCGGCGACGGCTTGTGCGCGCGCCTCGCCACCGATGCGCCGCATTACGGCACGCACGGCGAGTATCGGCGCATCCACTGATGCGCCTCGCAAGCGACGTAGTGCGCTGTCCTGGTTGATCACGAATGATCCTGCCGGTGTTCCCTGGACTATCCCACCAAGACCTTCACCTGGGCACGCCGCAGCACGCGACCGATGATCCGGATGCGGACATGGTCCACATCCGCAGCCTTTTTCGCGGTTACCGCGGCAAGCATCGCGATACGGAATGAGTTCTACCGGCTCAGGCCAGCCAGATCTCGTTGAAGACGCGGCTGAAGTTCAGACCCAGCACCTTTTCCACCACGCGCGCGCCATATCCCTTGCGTCCCAACGCGTCGCAGACCCGCTCTAGCTTGCGGGGCGTGTTGAGGTCGGGGATGTAGGGCGGTCGGTTTTCCCCGGGCGCCGCCACGCCAGCGCTGATCCGCTGGGCTTCCAGTTTCGCCATGGCCTTAAGGTCATCGTCGGTTGCGGTGAAGAACAACGAATCGGTGCCAATTCCCACGTGATCTTCGCCGCACACGTCCAGTGCATGCAGCATGTGGCGCAGGTAATCCTCGAGCATCGGCTGGCGATGTTCGTCGGTCAGGAATGGCAGCATGTAGATGCCCATCACCCCGCCCCTTTCAGCCAGCGCTCTCATCTCGCGGTCGCGTTTGTTGCGCGGATGCGCGTACACCGCGTGGCAGCCTGCGTGCGTGATCACGGCCGGTTTGGCCGAGAGCGCGATGCCATCGGCGGTCGTGGGCGCGTTGGCGTGGCTGAGATCCAGCGCGATACCCGCGGCGTTCATCCGGGCGATGGCCTGGCGGCCAAGCGGCGTGACGCCGCCACCGCCGACGGTCAGGCAACCCTCGCCGAAGGGGGAGGCCGTGTTGTAGGTCAGTCCCATCACCAGGACGTCGAACCGGCGAAAGAGGTCAATCCGATCGAGCTGCCCCTCCAGCATCGAGGCGGCCTCGAAGGAGAGGATAACCCCCACCTTTCCCTCTCGCTTGGCGCGTGCGAGATCGTCGTGGCGCCGGACCTTGAGGAAGGTCTCAGGGTGGTGTTCGATCAACGCCTGGGCGGCACCGATGTCGGCGACGGTTTCCTCGAACGAGCCCGCGGCGCCACCGAGCGTGCTTTTGAGCACGGTGATGCCCGAGTCGCGCAACGCCTGGATCGCCGCCTGATCCGCGCATTGATAACCGATCGAAGCGAGCGTGTTGGCATCCACGACCAGCGTGCGCCGGTAGAGCTCGGCGGACGCGGTCGCGTCCCTGCCGCGCGAGCCGGGCGGCGCCTGCGTACGGCCACGCGCGGCCGGAAGCGCCGTCGCCAGCAGGCCGGCCCCGGAGAGACCTAGGAACCGGCGACGTGAGGCGGACGGGTCCATCATGACGTGCTCCCTTAATTTATCGGTGTTAAATTACTGCCGGATGACCTGAGGTTCAAGCATGCAGAGGTACAACCCCGAACCAGGCCGCAAGCGGGTGCGCTCACCTGGCGAGACCGCGACCGCTGGCAGCCGGGCGGGATTGGCGCGTGACCAACTGGTGCATGCGGCGCTGGATCTGCTGCGGGAGGGCGGACTCCCGGCGCTGAGCACCCGGCGCCTGGCCGAACGCCTTGGGGTCAAATCACCGGCGCTGTACTGGCACGTACGCAACAAGGACGAGCTGCTGGGGCTGGTGGTCGATGCACTTTGTGCAGGGATGGCGCTGCCCGCACCCGGCCTGCCCTTTCGGGCGCGCATCGAGGCGATTGCCTGGGAGTACCGCCGCGTGCTGCTCGCCTGGCCCGACGCAACGCGGCTGTTCGCGGAGCTGGCGCCGACCGGCCCGCATCGCATGCGGCTGTATGACGCTGCGGTAGGCGCGTTTCTCGATGCCGGTTGCGCGCCCTCCGAGGCCGTGGCACTGGCAACCTTTCTCCGCCACTACCTGTTGGGCATGATCACCGAGGAGGCCCGCCAGTGCCGATCCGGCGATGCCGGAATCCCCAGCCCCTCGAAGGTCCTCGGCGCCGAGATTTCCGGCACCGGGCCGTTGGCCGATTGCCCCCATCTGGCCGGTGCCGCCGAGGTGCTCCGGGACATCGAGCCCGAGGCGCTGTTCGGGCTGGGGCTCGACATCCTGCTGGACGGGCTGGAGCGGCGCCTCAGCCTTCGGCGCGGGCCAGCAGGCCAGGCTTGACCAGGTCGACGAACGCTCGCGCCTCGGGGCTCAGGAACTTGCCCTTGCGCATCACCACGCCGTAGCTGCGCTGCGGAAAGAAGCGCTTCATGTTGCGTACCGCCAGGCGCGCGCGGTCGGCTTCGGTGATGCAGATACCGGTGACGATCGAGATGCCCAGGCCTGAGGCGACATATTCCTTGATCACCTCCCAGCCGCCGACCTCGATCGCCACCTGGTAGGGCACCTGGCGCTGCTGGAATACCAGGTCCACCAGCCGGTAGGTCGACAGCCGCTGCGGCGGCAGGATCAGGCCGTAGGGCGAGAGGTCCTCCAGCGCGACCTCGGCCTTGCGCGCCAGCGGGTGATCGCGCGGGGTGATCAGCATCGGGTCATAGTGGCGCAGCGGCGCCCAGGCGATGTCGTTGGGCACATCCAGCATGGAACCCACCGCGAAGTCGGCTTCGTCCGCGCGCAGCAGCGCCAGGCCGTCGCGGCCGGTGACGTTGGCCAGCTGCAGATGCACCGCCGGATAGGCCTCGCGGTAGCGCCGCACGAGATCAGGCAGCAGGTACTGGATGGTCGAGGCACCGGCGGCAATGGTCAGCCGGCCCGCGGTGAGGCCTTTGACGCGTGCCTGGAAGTCGCGGTCCAGGTTCTCCCAGCCCTCGATCAGCGGGCGCGCCAGTTCGTACAGCGCCTCGCCGGCGTCGGTGAGGTTGATACGTCGTCGCCGCCGTTCCAGGAGCGGCACGCCCAGTTCACGCTCCAGGGCCTGCAATTGCAGGGTGACGGTCGGCTGGGAGAGGAACAACGCCTCGGCCGCCCGGGTGAGGGTTCCCAGCTTGACGATGCTGACGAAGGCGCGCAGCTGCTTGTGGCGGTTGCCCTTGTAGTAGTAGCGCTCGGCGGCTTCGACCGCCTCCTGGCCCCTCGCGGCCGCTTTTGCTGGCTTCGCCCGGCGCCCCTGAACTTTCCGGTTCACTGCCGTAGTCCTCCTTGAGGGCCATTTCGACGCACTTTTACATACTACTTTGATTTTCTCAATAAGAAAGATTGAAACATTCGCTTTGTCAAAGGCTGGCATGCGGGCCTAGCGTGGATGGCACCCCTCCAAGGAGCTCGACCATGGCCGTCCCGCAGGAACGACTCGACCCCGGCCCGCTGACCGTCCACAGCGACACCGCCGCCTACGCCAGCTTGCTCACCCCCGAAGCACTCGCTTTCCTGGCCGACCTGCACCAGCGCTTCGATGCCCGCCGACGCGAACTGCTGGCCGCGCGCGCCGAGCGCCAGGCCCGCTGGGATGCCGGCGCCCTGCCTGACTTCCGCGCCGACACCCAGGCCATCCGCGAAGGCGACTGGCAGGTCGCCCCTGTCCCTGCCGCGCTGCGCGACCGCCGCGTGGAGATCACCGGGCCGGTCGAGCGCAAGATGATCATCAACGCGCTCAATTCCGGCGCCAAAGTGTTCATGGCGGACTTCGAGGATTCCTCGACGCCGACCCTGGCCAACCAGCTCGACGGCCAGCAGAACCTGATCGACGCCGTTGCTGGCAGCATCGCGTACCGCTCGCCCGACGGGCGCGACTACAAGCTCGGCGCGAACCCGGCGGTACTGGTCGTGCGCCCGCGCGGCTGGCACCTGCCCGAGCGGCATTTCGAGGTCGACGGCGAGCCGATGGCCGGCGCGCTGGTGGACTTCGGCCTGTTCGCCTTTCACAACGCCAGCGCACTGCAGGCGCGCGATCGCGGCCCGTACTTCTACCTGCCCAAGCTGGAGGCGATGGAGGAGGCGGCGCTGTGGGACGACGTCATGGTGCACGCCGAGAGCCAACTCGGCCTGCCGCGCGGCTGCATGAAGGCAACCGTGCTGATCGAGACGTTGCCTGCGGCGTTCCAGATGGACGAGATCCTGCACGCCCTGCGCGAGCGCGTGGTTGGCCTCAACTGCGGCCGCTGGGACTACATCTTTTCCTACCTCAAGACCCTGCGCGGCCACCACGACCGCCTGCTGCCCGAGCGCGGCCAGGTGCAGATGACCGTCCCGTTCCTGAAGGCCTACTCGGAACTGCTGATCAAGACCTGCCACCGCCGCGGCGCCTTCGCCATGGGAGGGATGGCCGCGCAGATCCCGATCAAGGGCGACGACACGGCGAACGAAGCGGCACTGGAGAAGGTCCGCGCCGACAAGCTGCGCGAGGTGCACGCCGGCCACGACGGCACCTGGGTCGCGCATCCGGCGCTGGTGCCGGTAGCGCAGGCGATCTTCGACCGCTACATGCCTGAGCCCAACCAGTTGCACGTGCTGCGCGAGGACGTCCACGTCACCCGCGACCAGTTGCTGGCGCCCGCCTGCGGCACGATCACCCGCGCCGGCTTCGACAACAACGTCGAGGTCGCCTTGCGCTATACCGCCGCCTGGCTCGATGGTCTGGGCTGCGTGCCGATCCATCACCTGATGGAAGACGCGGCCACGGCCGAGATCGCCCGCGCGCAGCTGTGGCAATGGTTGCACTACGCCGGCGACGTCGTCTCCGACTGCGTGCCGCTGGAGTTCCCCGACGGTGCGCCGATCGACATGGCGCTGTTCGACCAGGCGCTCGCCGCGCACACCCATCGCCTGCGCGAAAGCACGCATCCGGGCGCCCGCCGTGCCGAAGACGCCGCCCGCCTGCTCAGCGAACTGACCCACGCCGAACAGCTCGGCGCCTTCCTCACTCTGCCCGCCTACGCGCAACTGGCCTGACCGCCCCTCTGTAGGAGCGCACCTGTGCGCGACCGCCATGCATCCCGGTCGCGCACAGGTGCGCTCCTACAGGAAACCTCACGGAGCCTGAGACATGAAAACCAACCTGCCGACCGCCGAACAGATCACCCTGGACTGGACCAACAACCCGCGCTGGGCCGGCGTGCGCCGCAACTACAGCGCCGAGGACGTCGCGCGCCTGCGCGGCACGGTGCCGATCGAGCATTCGCTGGCCCGCCACGGCGCCGAGAAGCTCTGGCACCTGCTGCACAAGGAAGACTTCGTCAACGCGCTCGGCGCGCTGACCGGCAACCAGGCGATGCAGCAGGTGAAGGCGGGCCTGAAGGCCATCTACCTCTCCGGCTGGCAGGTCGCGGCAGACGCCAACGTCGCCGGCGAGATGTATCCGGACCAGTCGCTCTACCCGGCCAATTCGGTGCCGCAGGTGGTCAAGCGCATCAACAACGCGTTGCTGCGCGCCGACCAGTTGCACCACGCCGAGGGCAGCGACGACATCGACTGGCTGGCGCCGATCGTGGCCGATGCCGAAGCCGGCTTCGGCGGCGTGCTCAACGCGTTCGAACTGATGAAGGCGATGATCGAGGCGGGCGCGGCCGGCGTGCACTTCGAGGACCAGCTCGCCGCAGTGAAGAAGTGCGGCCACATGGGCGGCAAGGTACTGGTGCCGACCCGCGAGGCCATCGACAAGCTGACCGCCGCGCGCCTGGCCGCCGATGTCTGCGGCGTGCCGACGCTGCTGGTGGCGCGCACCGACGCCGACGCCGCCGACCTGCTTACCTCCGACGTCGACGACAACGACAAGCCGTTCCTCACCGGCGAGCGCACGGTCGAGGGCTTCTTCCGGGTCAAGCCGGGCCTGGACCAGGCGATCAGCCGCGGTCTGGCGTACGCGCCTTACGCGGACCTGGTCTGGTGCGAGACCAGCAAGCCGAACCTGGAGGATGCGCGCCGTTTTGCCGAGGCCGTCCGCGGCAAGTACCCGGACAAGCTGCTGGCCTACAACTGCTCGCCGAGCTTCAACTGGCGCAAGAACCTGGACGACGCCACCATCGCCAAGTTCCAGCGCGAACTCGGCGCGATGGGCTACAAGTTCCAGTTCATCACGCTGGCCGGTTTCCACAGCCTCAATTACGGCATGTTCGAGCTGGCACATGGCTATGCGCGTCGGCAGATGAGCGCGTTCGTGGACCTGCAGGAGAAGGAATTCGCTGCGGCCGAGCGTGGCTTCACCGCGGTCAAGCACCAGCGTGAGGTCGGCACCGGCTACTTCGACCAGGTCACCCAGGCGATCCAGCAGGGCCAGTCCTCCACCGTGGCGCTGAAGGGCTCGACCGAGGAAGCGCAGTTCCAGCGCGCGTCGGCGGCTTGAGGCACATCACCCCCATCCGCCTGTCGGCACCTTCCCCCGTGGAACGGGGGAAGGCTCGATAGGGGAGCGTTCGGATCCTTCCCCCGTCCGACGGGGAAGGATCCCGAAGGGCGGATGGGGGCAACCGTGCCTCAGCCCGCCGACTCCGCCACCGGCGTCAACGCGATCGCCAGCCACCCAGCCTTCGGCTCCAGCAGCCGCTTGGCCGACGCCACCCGCAGGTTGCCCTTCTCGTCCACGCCGAACAGCAGCACCGATTGCGCACCGTTGCGCTCGGTGAAATCACTCCAGCCAAACGCCGGCGTGAGGCGCGTCGACTTGATCCGCCAGCCGGTCGCCAGCAACTCGCCAAAGCGCGCATGCGTCATCTCTTCGCCGAACAGCGGCGGCGCCAGCAGGTTGCCGGCGATGGCCGCACGATCGGTGGCCTCGTGCGGCGCCAAATTGCGTAACCGGTAGACCTTCTCGCGACCGAACTCGCGCCGGTAGTGCACGCAGGCCAGCGAGTTGCGCTCGCGATGGGTCGACATGGCCAGCAGCCGGCCCAGGCCGGTGAGATCGAGGTTGCGCTCGGCATGCGGCGAGGCCGGGTTGCCGAAGAAGGTCGCCAGCCCTTCCATTCGCGCGTGGCGGACGCCATCCCACGCATCGTCGGCCAGCACCACGCGGAAGCCGGCGTCGGCCAGTGCCTTGCCGACCGCGCGCGCCACCTCATCCGAACCGTAGATCAGCACGCCGCGCGGTTCGGGCTCGGCCACCCCCAGCCAGCGCGCCAGCGGTCGCGCCGTCGCGCTCTGCAGCACCACCGTGCCGATGATCAGGATGAACACCAGCGGCACCATCGCATCCGCGCCGGCCACGCCCAACTCCTGCAGGCGTAGCGCGAACAACGCCGACACCGATGCGGCCACGATGCCGCGCGGGGCCACCCAGGCGATCAGCGCCCGTTCGCGCCAGCTGAGCGAACTGCCCACGCTGGCAAAGAGCACCGTCAGCGGCCGGACGAGGAACTGCGCGACCAGGAACACCGCGATGCCCGCCCACAACATCCCGTCCGGCAGCGGCCACTGCAGCCGCGCGGCCAGCAGGATGAACAGGCTGGAGACCAGCAGCGTGGTCAGGTTTTCCTTGAAGTCGAGGATGTCGTCGATGTGCACGTTGCGGATGTTGCCCAGTGCGATGCCCATGATCGTCACGGCGAGCAGGCCCGATTCATGCGCAATCGTGTTGGACAGGCTGAAGGCCAGCAGCACCGTCGCCAGCACGCCGAAATTCTGCAGGTATTCGGGAATCAGCTGGCGCCGGAGCAACCAGGCCAGCGCCCAGGCCGCCAACGCGCCGATGACCGCACCGCAGCCGATCGTGCCCAGGAACACGCCCACCGTGTGGCCCTCCTGATGGGACACGATGGCCTCATAGATCAGCACCGCGAACAGCGCGCCCAGCGGATCGATCACGATGCCTTCCCAGCGCAACGTGTTGGCGATGCGCGCGTTCGGGCGCAGCGTGCGCAGCATCGGCGCGATCACCGTCGGCCCGGTCACGCAGGTCAGCGCGCCGAACAGCAAGGCCACATCCCAACCCAGGCCGGCGATCAGATGCGCCGACAACGCCAGCAGCAGCAAGGCCGCGATGGCGCCATAACTGACCAGGCCGCGCACGGCACGGCCGATGCCCGGCAACTCGTGAAAGCGCAGCGTCATGCTGCCTTCGAACAGGATCAGCGCCACTGCCAGCGAGACCAGCGGAAACAGCAGATCCCCCAGCATCGCGTCCGGCCGGAACACACCGCTTACGGGCCCCAGCACGATGCCGGCCAGCAACAGGAACAGAATCGCCGGCAGCTTCACCCGCCAGGCGAGCCACTGCGCGAGGAAGCCGATACCCAGCATGCACGCCAGCATCAGCCCGGGTTGTAGCGTCATCCGCCGTCCTTCGCTTCCGGGGCGCCCATTCTGCCCGAGAGCTACCGCCGAATCGAAACCACGTGCCGCTGCCTGCCTCCTTTCCTGGGGGCGGGAGCGGCCTGGCTTGGCGAGCACCTGCGCACGGCAGTCTTCTGTGGGCCCAGCCGTGGCCATGTCGGTCGAAGAGGACCGCCCGCACGTGGCCTCCTGCAAGGCGATTGCGCCTTCAGGAAAGTTTGCCGGGGAGGGAAGAGGCCAGCCCCGGTATCGGGCGGGGGAGGGAGGGGTACCGATACCGGGGCGGCAGGCCGGATGCATTTAAGAACCGGCGAGTGCAGATATTAGATGCAGCCCTGAGGAAGTCAATACCCGCGAGTTCAGAAAATCTCAGAAACGGCGGTATTGCAGGGCTTCGGCCAGGTGCGCCCGGTCCAGCAAGGCCGCGCCCCCGTCGAGATCGGCGATCGACCGGGCCACCCGCAGGATCCGGTGATAAGCGCGCGCCGACAGCCCAAGCCGCTCCAGCGCCGCCTCGAACCAGCGTCGCTCGGCCTCGCCCAGCGCGCAATCGCGCTCCAGTTCACGCGTGTTGATTTCGGCGTTGGCCCGGCCTGCGCGGGCCAGCGCGCGCTCCCGCGCCTGCACCACGCGCGCACGGACGGTGGCCGAATCCTCGTCGTACACGCTGCGCGGCGCACCCAGTTCGGCCAGCGGGACACGCGGCACCTCCACGCACAGGTCGATCCGATCCAGCAGCGGGCCGGAGATGCGCCCCCGGTAGCGCTGGATCTGGTCGGGCGTGCAGCGGCACCGTTCGCGGGCGTCGCCGGCATAGCCGCAAGGGCATGGGTTCATCGCCGCGATCAACTGGAACTGGGCCGGAAAGGTCGACTGTCGCGCGGCCCGCGACACCAGGATTTGGCCGGACTCCAGCGGTTCGCGCAGCACTTCGAGCACGTGCCGGCTGAACTCGGGCAACTCGTCCAGAAACAGCACGCCGTTGTGCGCCAGCGAGATTTCGCCCGGCCGCGGGTGCGAACCCCCACCGACCAGCGCCACCGCCGAGGCGGTATGGTGCGGCGCGCGGAACGGCCGCTGGCGCCAGCGCGTCGGATCCACGCGCTGTCCGGCGACCGACAGCACGGCACAGGTCTCCAGCGCTTCGGTTTCCCCCAGCGGCGGCAGGATGCCGGGCAGGCGCTCGGCCAGCATGGTCTTGCCGGTGCCGGGCGGACCGATCAGCAACAGGTGGTGGCCGCCCGCGGCTGCGATTTCCAGCGCGCGCCGGGCCTGAAGCTGGCCACGCACGTCGACCAGGTCGGGTACGCGCGGATCGACCGTCTGTCCGTCGTTGGCCCGGCCCGGCAAGGCCAGTTCACGCGCATCGCGCAGCCAACCGCAGACATCGGCCAGCGTATCGGCAACCAGCACGTCCGCTTCCGGCACCAGCGCGGCCTCCGCGGCGTTGTCGCGCGGCACCACCACGCGCCGGCCGCGCGCCCGCGCTCGCAGCAGTGCCGGCAACACGCCGGAAACGCCGCGAAGGTCACCCGAGAGCGCCAGTTCGCCCAGGAATTCGCATTCGTCCAGCTTTTCACGCGGCACCTGTCCGCCGGCGGCCAGGATCCCCAGCGCAATGGCGAGGTCGAAGCGGCCACCGTCCTTGGGTAGCTCGGCCGGCGCCAGGTTCACGGTCACCTTGCGGTTGGGGTATTCGAACGCGGCGTTCTGGATCGCCACCCGGACGCGATCGCGCGCCTCGCGCACTGCCGCTTCGGGCAGGCCAACGATATGCGTGCCCGGCAGACCGCCCGAAAGGTGTACCTCGACCATCACCTGCGGCGCGGCAACGCCTTCCTGGGCACGGCTCAGGGTGACGGCCAGGCTCACTGCACCATCCGCCCGGGCCAGGACGCGGTCGTCCCTGACCGCAACGGCTGGAGAAACACGGTTGTGGGGTACCGCCTTGAAATCCGGCGGCAGGCCAGTCGCGCGCTCACGCGCGAAGCGCGCCGGCCGTGAGCGATGGAGTCGCCAGAATGCATGGTGGAACGCGACCCCATCGACGTCAGGCAAAAAATAACCGCCCCCGATCGCTCTCGGGGTGAGGGTGACGGATCGGGGGCGGCTCCCGGGAGCTGGCAGCTAGAGTCCGCGGGCAGCCGCATCGGCCTCCATTTCGGCGATGCGCTTTTCCAGTTCGTCGACCTTGGCACGTGTGCGCGCCAACAGCTGGCTTTGGACTTCGAACTCCTCGCGGGTGACCAGTTCGAGGCGACGCAATCCTTGCATCAGGACATCGTGGAAGTTGGTTCGCAAATCCTGCTGCGCCTGTGCCAACCCTGGCGGTACCAGCGACACAAGTCGCAGGGCAATTCGGTCGATTTCCTGCCGATCCATCATGGACGGCGCCTCGAACGGGTCGGAAGGAAGTCTATGTAACGTGAACGCATGTGCACCATCGGCCGGCTCCGCCAGAGAATGTAGGAATTGTCCTACACGCTCCGCCGGGGCGACAGGCCGCGAGGCGGCAGGCACAATGGTGCGGACGAAGGCAAGAGCGAGCGAGGAGCATCCATGAAGCTGGTCGTGGCGGTCATCAAGCCGTTCAAGCTGGACGACGTGCGCGAGGCGCTGGCCGAGGTGGGCGTCCAGGGCATTACGGTGACCGAGGTCAAGGGTTTCGGTCGCCAGAAAGGCCACACCGAGCTTTATCGCGGCGCCGAGTACGTGGTCGATTTCCTGCCCAAGATCAAGCTGGAGGTGGCGGTGGCCGACGACCAGCTCGAGCGGGTGATCGAGGCCATTCAGCAATCGGCCCGCACCGGCAAGATTGGCGACGGCAAAATCTTTGTCAGCCCGCTCGAACAGGTCATCCGCATCCGCACTGGCGAGCTGGACAACGACGCGCTGTAACCAGCAGGGGGCGTCAGCCTGCCTTCCCCTCGCGCCGAGGTGGGCTGAGGCCCACCCTTACCCGGTTTCTTCAGCCCTGAGCCCGCACGAACCGCCGGTGGTGTACCAGCAGTCCGGCGTAGTAGCTGACGTAGTAGCCGATCATCAGGCCGACCACCAGCAGGGTCAGCGGGCTGTTGCCCAGCTGCAGCGTGGTCGGGGCCATTATCGTGGCGACGGTGCCGGCGTGCGGCACCAGCACCAGGCGCCAGGCCAGCCGGCCGACCAGCAATGCGGTGATGGTGGCGCCGATCCAGGGGTTGGGCAGGTACAGGTCGCGGCCGTCGGCACCCCGTTCGAACCGGGTCAGGCGCAGGCCAAGCAGGCCCAGTGCGATGCCACCCAGCAGGCCGCCGGCCAGGCCTTCGAGCAGTCGCGGGTCACGCAGGCCGGCGAGCGACAGCAGGCCGGTCAGGACGACCAGGACCGCCACCCGCGTGATCATCGCGCCGCGCCGCACCGGCTGGCGGCCGAACTGGCGGCGCACGCGGCGCCACACCATGAAGGCCAGCAACGGCGACATCAGCGTGGGCATGAGGAGGTTCGGCGCCATGACTCGGTCCCTCGGGTTGGTTGGCCAAGCCTAGCCGGGTCCGAAGGCAGGCGCGATGGTCTGTCGGCGCCTGCTGCGTGAGCCGATCAGGACCTGAAGCCGGCCACCGCAACGCCGAGAGGCATCTGCAGCGAACCTGCCAGTCGGGGACCTTCCGTCGACGGGAATACCGGCCCCCGGAGGTGAGAAACCGCGGCCCTACTTCGCCTTGCCCTGGTTGGCCACGGCGGCCATCTTCGCCGCGATTGCGTCCGCGTCGCCCAGGTAGTAGCTGCGCAGCGGTTTCATCTGCTCGTCGAACTCGTACACCAGCGGCACGCCGTTGGGCACGTTCATCTCGACGATGGCCTCGTCCGAGATGTTGTCCAGGTACTTGATCAACGCGCGCAGCGAATTGCCGTGTGCGGCCACCAGCACGCGCTGGCCGGAGGCCACCGCCGGCGCCAGCACATCGTGCCAGTACGGCAGCACGCGGGCGACGGTGTCCTTCAGGCACTCGGTGTCCGGGATCATCGACGGGTCGAGCAGCGCGTAGCGCGGATCGCGCAGCGAGGGATTGTCGGCACGATCCAGCGGCGGCGGCGGGATGTCGTAGCTGCGGCGCCAGATCTTGACCTGGTCCTCGCCGTATTTCGCTGCCGTCTCCGCCTTGTTGAGACCGGTCAGGCCGCCGTAGTGACGCTCATTCAAGCGCCAATCGGTAATCACCGGGATCCACATCAAGTCCATCGCATCGAGAACGCCCCACAACGTGCGCACCGCCCGCTTGAGCACCGAAGTGTGCGCTACGTCGAAGGTGTAGCCTGCCTCCGCCAGCAGCCGGCCGGCCTCCTTGGCCTCGGCCATGCCCTGGGCGGTCAGGTCGACGTCGGCCCAGCCGCTGAAGCGGTTGTCGAGGTTCCACTGGGACTGGCCGTGGCGGATCAGGACGAGCTTGTGCATGGCGGTAACCTGGCGGAAAACGCGAAATGGTGGGGCGGCCCCGCGGCGGCGTCAAATCGGCCCCTGCCGAAGGTCACGCTAAACCGCGGCGGCCGGCCACGCATCTGACGACCATTCCCACAAAGGAGCACCACCATGCGCCATCTGCTCATCGCCCTCGCCCTCGCCATGCCGCTGGCGGCGGTCGCCTCCGACAACGACATCCACAAGGTCAACGGTGACATCCAGATCGACGCCAGCCAGAGCGCCGGCGAGCTCAGCACCGTCAATGGCGATATCACGCTCGCCGACGGCGCCAGCGCGCGCAAGGCCGATACGGTCAACGGCGAAATCACCCTGGGCGAGCGCGCCACGGTCGGTTCGGTCAACACGGTCAACGGTGGCGTGGAGCTGCGCAGCGGCGCCAAGGTCAACGGGGAAATCGAAGCGGTCAACGGGCACATCGAGTTGGCCCGCGGCGCCGACGTGAGCGGCCAGGTGTCCAACGTCAACGGCCGCATCGAACTGGATGCGGCGCACGTGGGCGGTGGCGTGGAGACCGTCGACGGCGACATCGACATCGGCGCCAACTCGCGCGTCGAGGGCGGCATCCTGGTCGACAAGCCCAACGGCGGCTGGTTCCACAACAACCGCACGCCGCACGTCGTGATCGGCCCGCACGCCGTCGTTCAGGGCACGCTGGAGTTCCGCCACGAAGTCGTGCTGCAGGTCAGCGACAGCGCGCAGATCGGCCCGGTGAAAGGCGCCACGCCGGTGAAGTTCAGCGGCAACCAGCCGTAAGGCTCTCGTAGGGTGGGCTTCAACCCACCGGCAGCTCGCTGCGAGATTGCGGTGGGCTGAAGCCCACCCTACAGGTCCGTTGCCGACAGCCAGTCGCGCGGCTTGAGGTAGTCCTGCAATCGCGCCTCCGGCGAACCGAGCTCCGGCACGTAGCCGTACTCATAGCGCACCCGCGGCGGCAGGCTCATCAGGATCGATTCGGTGCGCCCGCCCGACTGCAGGCCGAACAGCGTGCCGCGATCCCACACCAGGTTGAACTCCACGTAGCGACCGCGCCGGTACAACTGGAACTCGCGCTCGCGCTCGCCGTAGGGCATGTCGCGGCGGCGCTCGGCGATAGGCAGGTAGGCATCCAGGAAGCCCTGCGCCACGTCGCGGGTGAAGGCGAAGCAGCGCTCGAAGCCGCCTTCGTTCAGATCGTCGTAGAACAGCCCGCCCACGCCGCGAGTCTCGTCGCGGTGCTTGAGGTAGAAGTAGTCGTCGCACCAGTGTTTGTAATGGGGATAGACGTCCTCGCCGTAAGGCGCGCACAGGTCGCGCGCGACCGCGTGCCAGTGGCGCACGTCCTCATCAAACGCATAGAACGGCGTCAGGTCGAAACCGCCGCCGAACCACCAGACCGGCTCCACGCCCGGCTTGCTCGCCTCGAAATAGCGCACGTTGGCGTGCGTGGTCGGCACGTATGGATTCTTCGGATGCAGCACCAGCGACACGCCGGTGGCGATGAAGCTGCCGCCGGCCAGTTCCGGCCGGTGTGCGGTGGCGCTGGGCGGCAGGGTATGGCCGTGCACGCGGGAAAAGTTCACCCCCGCCTGCTCGAACAGCGCGCCGTCGCGCAGCACGCGGGTGCGCCCGCCGCCGCCAGCCTCGCGGGTCCAGCGATCCTCGACGAAGCGCGCGCCGCCGTCGAGTCGTTCGATCGCGCTGCAGATGCGGTCCTGCGCTTCCTGCAGGAAAGTTTCGGCCTGGTCGGCTTGCTGGCTCATGGTCAAGGATCGTGCGGTCGTGACTGCCGCAGAGCTTAGCAAGCGGGCCCGCGCCGACGCTGTGGCGCGTCGACGCGGGCGCTTGAGCGATCAGCTCGCCGTGGCCGAAATCAACTCCAGGTGCGGTCGATGTCGCCGGCGAGGCGCTGCATCCAGCACACAAGGCGCGTCAACTGATCCGCGCGGCCATGCGGCGGTGCCCGACCAGCCGCGCCCAACGCACGCCGAGGTCGATCCACATCAGGTAGGTCGCCTCCATCAGCAGCCGTGCGAGGTAGCGCGGCGTGCGCGGCAAGATGTCCTCGGCGGCCAGCACATGGCCGTCGAAGCCCAGCCGCCGCGCCAGCAGGAGGCAGCGTGCGAGGTGATAGCGGCTGGTCAGCAGCGCGACCGGCGGCATCACGTCGGACCGGTCGCCGCCCTGCAGCAGGCCGCGCGCATGGCGCAGGTTCTCCAGCGAGTCGACCGATTCCTGCTCCAGCTCGATCCGGGCATCGGCCGGCACCCCCTGCCCGCGCAGCCAGGCATGGCCGGCTTCGGCCTCGCTGCGCGTGCCGCCGCTGCAACCGCCGAGCAGCAGCACCCGGCCGGCCGCACCTTCACGGAGCAGCACGCGTGCCCGAGCCAGCCGGCCGCGGTAATCGTGCCCGGGTTCATCGGCGACCAGCTGCTGCCCGAACACCAGTACCACCCAGCGTCCGGGCAGCGTGATCGGCGCACGCCGCGCGATCCGCCATACGTGCACCACGTAGCCGAGCCAGACGGTGCCCGCGCTCAGCGCCACCGCAAGCAGCGTCACCAGGGCCGCATGCAGCACGTCGGCATCGCGCAGGTAGCGCCACGGATTGCGTTGGGAGAAGGGCTGCGGCACGGCGAGTCGGCGAACCATAAACAATCAGTGTGCGCAGCCGGCCGTATCGCTGCAATCGCACCGTGCTCGAACGCCGGTCCAATGGCATCGCCCACGAAAGCATGAACCGGGGCTTGGCCACCTGAAAGCAAGGCTAGGCAAGCCCGCGGGCCGCCGCTAGGCTGATTCGATGTTGCAACCCATCACTCCCCTGGCGGTCAGCGCCTACACCGCCACTTCCGCTCTCGGTCGCGGCCGGGAGGCGCATCGTCGCGCCCTCGAAGCGGCCCGCACCGGGCTGCGCGCCAACGATTTCAGCCTGGCGCCGCTGGCGTGCTGGGTCGGGCGCGTCGATGGCGTCGAACAGGCCCCCTTGCCGGCCCCGCTGGCGGTGTGGGAATGCCGCAACAACCGGCTGGCCTGGCTGGGCCTCGACCAGGACGGCGTGCTCGACGCCGTGCACGCCGCACGTGCGCGCTACGGCGCGACTCGCGTGGCGCTCCTCATGGGCACGTCCACCGCCAGCATCGGCGCGACCGAGGAGGCCTACCGCCGGCTCGATCCGGACGGCGGCTTTCCCCAGGACATGCTGCGCCCGCCGATTCACGCACCGCACTCGCTGGCGGGTTTCCTGGCCGAGGCGCTGGGGCTGGGAGGCCCATGCCTGACCATCTCCACCGCCTGCTCCTCCAGCGCGAAGGTGTTCGCCAGTGCCGAACGGCTGATCCGGCTGGGCGTGGTCGATGCTGCGCTGGTCGGCGGCGTGGACACCTTGTGCGAGAGCGTGCTGTTCGGCTTCAACGCACTGGAACTGGTCTCGCGCGCGCCGTGCCGCCCGTTCGGCCGCGCGCGCAGCGGGATTTCGATCGGCGAGGCCGCCGGCTTCGCGCTGCTCGAGCGCGTCGACGCTGCGCCACAGGCGCCGCGCCTGCTTGGCTACGGCGAGGCCAGCGACGCCCATCACATGTCTACGCCGCATCCGGAAGGCCTGGGCGCCGAGCTGGCGCTGCGCGATGCCTTGGCGCGCGCGGGGCTGGAACCCACGCAGGTCGACTACATCAACCTGCACGGCACGGCGAGCCTGAAGAACGACGAAGTGGAAGCCGCACTCATCGCCCGCGCCTTCCCGCCGAGCACGCGCGCCAGCAGCACCAAGGGTTTCACCGGCCATACGCTGGGCGCCGCCGGCATCCTGGAGGCGGTTATCACCCTGCTTGCGATCGAGCACGGTCTGGTGCCCGGCAACCTTGGCGGCGAGGATCCGGACCCGGCCTGCGGCCCGCAGCTGGCCTGGCGCAACGAGGCGCGACGGGTCGACGTGGCGCTCAGCAACTCGTTCGGGTTTGGCGGCAACAATGCCTGCCTGGCCTTCGCCCGGGCGGGGCGTTCCGCATGAGCGCGCTCACTGTCTACGTGGAAGGCGTGGGCCTGTGGTCGCCGCAGTTGGCCGACTTTGCCGCCCTGCGTGGCGCGTTGCAGGGCCAGGCCCCCGATCCGCCGCCCGCCCGGCCGGCCGCCACCCTGCTGCCGGCCGGCGAACGTCGCCGCGCACCGGAAAGCGTGCTGCTGGCGGTCGAGGTGGCCGGCCAGGCGGTCGCGATGAGCGGCCACGTGCCGGCCTCGCTGCCCTGCGTGTTCGCCTCTTCGCATGGCGACCAGCCGATCATGGACTACATGTGCGCGGTGCTGGCCAGCGCGCCGTCGGAACTCTCGCCCACGCGTTTCCACAATTCGGTGCACAACGCGCCGGCCGGCTACTGGACCATCGCCACCGACTGCCATGCGCCGTCCAACGCGGTATGCGCCCAACGTGCGAGTTTCGGCGCCGGTCTGCTGGAGGCGGTCAGCCTCGCGCTGGCCGACGCGCGGCCGGTGCTGCTGGTGTGCAGCGACACCGCCGGCAGCGGCCCGCTGGCCGAGGTGACCGCCAGTGCGGCGCCGTTCGGCTGTGCGCTGGTGCTCAGCCCCCAGCCCGGCGCGTCCACGCTGGGCCGACTTGTTCTGCACCTTTGTCCCGGTAGCATCGCCGACGCACCGGTTCCATCACCGGTGCCAGCCGAATGGATCGCAAGCAGCCCTTCGGCCGTGGCGTTGCCGCTGCTGGCGCTGCTCGCGCAAGGCGCCGGACGCTGCCAATTGATGGCCGCCGGTTCGCTCGGCATGGATGTCCACCTGGAGGAACGTGCGTGAAACCCAACCCGCCGCGCTGGTGCGTGCTGATCCCCTGCCTCAACGAGGAGGCGGCGATCCAGCAGGTGGTGCAATCGGCGCTGGCGCTGAACGTGCCGGTGATTGTGGTGGACGACGGTTCGGACGATCGCACCCCGGACATCGTGAGCGCACTGCCGGTCACGCTGCTGCGCCATCCGCAGCGGCGCGGCAAGGGCGAGGCGCTGCGGCACGGCTTCCGCGAGGCCCTCAAGCAGGGCTTCGATGCCGTGGTGACGATGGACGGCGACGGCCAGCACCTGGCCAGCGATATCCCGCGCATCGTCGCCGCGGCGCAGCGCTACCCGGGGCACATCGTGATCGGCGCGCGCCTGCTCGAGCGCGAGCAGCAGCCCAAGGGCCGACGGCGCGCCAATGCGGTCGCGGACTGGGGCATCTCCTGGGGCTGCGGCGTGCCGGTGGCCGACACGCAGAGCGGCCAGCGCTGGTACCCGCGCGCCGCGCTGGAGCTGGTCGACCTGCCGGCGGAGAACTTCGTGTTCGAGGCGGCGATCCTGATTGCGGCCTGCCGCGAGAAGGGTCAGGGCGTGATCTCGGTGCCGATCGCCTCGCGCTACCAAAACGAGTTCCGCCTGAGCCATTTCAGCCCGGTGCGCGACGTGGTGCGCATCACGCTCTACACCATCGCCCGCGTGATGCACTACGGCGACATTCTGGCCAGCTACCGCCGCTCGCACGAGGCGCCGCCCACGGTGATCGACGACGAGGGGCTGCTCGCGATCGAGGCGGGCGAACCGGCGCGCGCCAGTCGTTGAGGCGCCACCGGCCGTCGGGGGGCGGCCTGCCGGAATCATCCAACCGCAGGGGAGATGCATGTCCGAAACCCACGCCGTGCACGACGCCGTCATCCTGGGCGGCGGCTTGGCCGGGCTGTGCCTGGCGCTGCAACTGCGCGGCGAGTTTCCGGATCTGGACGTGGTCGTGCTCGAGCGCCAGCAGCATCCGCTGCCGCCGGCGGCGCACAAAGTCGGCGAGTCGACGGTGGACATCGGCGCGCACTACTTCCGGGAAACCCTGGGCCTGCGCGACTACCTGCACCATGCGCAGATCTACAAGTTCGGCCTGCGCTACTTCTTTTCCGATGGCTGCGGCGACATCGGCCGCGCCACCGAGCTTGGCCTGAGCGAGGCATTTCCCGCGCTCAGCTACCAGCTCGACCGCGGCCTGTTCGAAACCTTCCTGGGCGAGGAAGCCCGCCGCCGCGGGATAGACCTGCGCACCGGCACCGTGGTGCGCCAGCTCGACGTCGGCCAGGACGGCGCGCTGCACGCGGTGCGCTACACGGACACCGAGGGCACGCAGCACGACCTGCAGGCGCGCTGGCTGCTCGATGCCTCCGGCCGCGCGGCGCTGCTGCGCCGGCGCTTCGACCTGACGCGCGACGACGGCCACCACGTCAACGCCGCCTGGTTCCGGCTGGACGCGCGCCTGGCGATCGACGACTGGTGCGACGACGCCACCTGGCGCACGCGCTGCCGTCCGCCGGAGCGATGGCGCTCGACCAACCACCTGTGCGGGCCCGGTTACTGGGTATGGCTGATTCCGCTCGCTTCGGGTGCGCACTCGGTGGGCATCGTCGCCGACGCCGCCATGCATCCGCTGGACACCTATCGCGACTTCGACCGCGCACTCGCATGGCTGGCCCGCCACCAGCCGCAGGTCGCGCGCGAGGTGGCGCGCCATCGCGACACGCTGCTCGACTTCCGCTTCCTGCGCAGCTACTCGCACGGCTGCAAGCAGGTGTTCAGCGCCGACCGCTGGGCGCTCACTGGCGAGGCGGGCGCTTTCCTCGATCCGTTCTACTCGCCGGGCAGCGACTTCATCGCGCTGGCCAACACCTTCATCTGCGAGCTGGTGCGCGCCGACCGCGCGGGCCAGCCGCTGGCTCCGCGCGTGCGCCACAGCGAGCGGCTCTACCAGTCGTTCTACGACAGCATGCTGGCGATCTTCCGCCAGCAGTACCCGCTGTTCGGCAACGCGGCGGTGATGGCGTGCAAGATCGTGTGGGACCAGGCGTTCTACTGGGGCGTGCTGTGCCAGCTGGTGTTCCAGCGGCGACTGGTCGACACGGCGCTGTTCGCCGAGCTGGGGCCGGCGCTGATGGAAGTGCAGCAGCTCAACGAGCGCGTACAGGCGCTGTTCCGCGACTGGCACGCCACGGCGCCGGTGGAGCGGCCGGCGGAGATGCTCGACCAGCGGAAGCTTGGCTGGTTCCGTGAGCTCAACGAGGGCATGCACGAGTCACTGGACGATGCGGGCGTGCGGGCGCGGCTGAAAACCAACCTGGCGTTGCTGCAGGAAGTGGCCGGGGCGATCGCCGCACTGGCGGCGCGCGATGGTGCACCCGTCGATGGCCTGCCCGAGTGCAGCGGGCCACCGCCGGCGCTGTTCGACCTGGCGCCGGTCGAGGGCGTCGTTTCGGCCGCCTAGCCCATCTCCTGCAGGAGCGCACCCTGTGCGCGACCTTGGGACATCCGTTAGCGCACAGGATGCGCTCCTACAAGGCTTCCGCCAGAGGCGCGACCAGAATGCCTGGTCGCGCCCATCGAGCCTCAGTCCTTCGGCACCGTGATCGCGTAGTCCTTCGGCGGCGTGTTGCCGGCGAGGTTGGTCACGAAGTAGTCCCAGCGCCGGCGCATGGCGTATGAGCCCTTCTCCTTGCCGTAGCCGTGGTGCACGTTGGGGATCAGCAGCAGGTCGAAGTCCTTGTTCGCCTTGATCAGCGCATCGGCGACCAGCAGCGTGTTGGACGGCGGCACGTTGTCGTCCAGCGTGCCGTGGACCAGCATCAACTTGCCCTTGAGCTTGTCCGCGTGGTTCTGGTTGGCCTGGTCGTCGTAGTTGGTGGTGCCGTCCTTGTTCACCACCAGCGGGCCCTGGTACTTCTCGGCCCAGTCGTCCTCGTAGTTGCGGTTGTCGTGGTTGCCGCTCTCGGACCAGCCGACCTTGAAGAAGTCCGGGTAGCGGAACATCGCATCCGCCGTGGCGTTGCCGCCGCCGGAGTGGCCCCAGATGCCGACGCGATCGAGGTCGATCCAGCTGTAGCGCTTGGCCAGTTCCTTGATGCCGGCGACCTGGTCGGGCAGCGTGTTGTCGCCCATGTTGCCGTACCAGGTGTCGTGGAAAGACTTCGAGCGCCACGGCGTGCCCATGCCGTCGAGCGCCACCACGATGAAGCCCAGCTCCGCCAGCGCCTGGTTGTCACCGCGCGCGGACAGGAAGTTGCGCCCGCGCACCGAACCGGTCTGCGGACCGGGATAGATATAGTCGATGACCGGGTACTTCTTGTGCGGGTCGAAGTTCGTCGGCTTGAACAGCATGCCGTAGAGATCGGTCTTGCCATCGCGCGCCTTCACCGTGATCGGCGTCGGCGCCACCCAGCCGGCCGCGCGCAGGCGGCTGATGTCGGCCTTGGCGACGGTGGCGAGCGTGTGGCCGTCGCCGCTGTCGCGCAGCACGGTCACTGGCGCGTCGGTCGGCGTGGAGTAGCTGTCGACAAAGGCGTGGCCGTCCGGCGAGAGCGTGATCTCGTGGTTGGCCGCCTCGGGCGTCAGCAGCACCGGCTTGCCACCGTCCAGGCTGACCTTGAAGAACTGCTGGTAGTAGGGATTCACGCCGTTCGTGCGGCCGACGCCGCGGAACCACACGGTACGCGTCTTCGGATCGACCTTGAGCACCTCGGTGACGTTGCCCTCGCCGGTAGTGATGGCGTGCTTGAGCTTGCCGGTCTGAAGGTCGTACAGGTACAGGTTGCCCCAGTCGTTGCGCTCGGAGAACCAGATCGCCTCGTGGCTTTCGGGCAGGTAGAACCAATTGACCTGGCCATTGCCGCTCTCGTAGTAGGTCGGCACGTGCTCTTCGAACACGGTGCGCACCTCGCCGGTCTTCGGATCGGCGATGCGGAACCATTCGTCCTTGTGGTAGCGCGAGGTGGAGACGAAGGCCACCGACTTGCCGTCGCTCGACCACTTCACGTCATCCCAGCCGCCCTCGGGGCCGCAACTGATGTCGTCGCACAGGGTCGAGCGGTGCTGGTCCGGCGCCATCTTCAGGCGCACGACCTTCTTCGAGGGCACGTCGATCACGACGCGCTCGATCATGGTCACGTTCTTGTCGCCGGCCAGCGGACCCTTCCACTGGTCGAGTTCGGAATGACCAACCTGCGTCTTGAGCAGATACATGTCGCCGGTCTTGCGCTCGTCCTGCTGGAAGGTGGCGATCTGCTTCGAGTCGGGCGACCACACCAGGATGGCGTTGTCGGTGTGCTTCCAGCCGGCGTTGTCGGTGGCGTAGCCGAAGTTCTTCACGCCGTCGGTGGTGAGCTGGGTCTCCTTGCCGCTGGCGACGTCGCGCAACCACAGGTTCCAGTCGCGGATGAAGGCCTCGTTCTTCTTGTCGGGCGAGAGCACGCCCGGCTCCTTGCCGGCCTTCTTGACCACGCATTCGCCTTGTGCGGGCTTGAGGTCGCACAGGTAGTGCTTGCCATTGAGCTGGATGTCCAGACGGCCGTCGGCGGCCACCACGTACTCGCGGATGCCGAGTTTGTCGGCCTTCACCGGCTTGGCCAGCGCCTTGCCCAGCGCAGCGGCGAGCCGCGGCTGGTCGAACGCGTCGGAGACCTTGCCCGTGGCCGCGTCCATCACGCGGTAGTGATCGCCCTTGGCATCGTGGTCGACGTACCAGAAATGGCCGTCATCCAGCCAGGTCACGCGTCCGATCGCGTGGTCGACCAGCGGTGCGGTGTTGTTGCCCAGAAAGCGCTCCGCGCGTGCATAGTCGTCCCTGGTCAGCGTGTGGCCCTGCGCCATTGCGCCGGTGGCCGCCAGGGCCAGTGCCAGCGCGCCCGCCAGGCGCGAGCTGCCAATCATCGATGCCATCGTGTTTCCCCTTTTTCAGGACTTGCGAACCGGATCGATCCTACCCTGCCTAAAGTCATGGGACCCATGCCATTAGTGGGGGGCGTTGACGGTGCGGACGACGCAACGGCACGCTCGCGCTTCCCTTCCCCGGAGTGCGCCAATGGCCCTCACCGTGATCGGCAACTATGTCTCGCCCTACGTGCGCAAGGTGCTGGTGTGCATGGAACTCAAAGGCCTGGCCTATGCGATCGACCCGATCGCGCCGTTCATCGGCAACGAGGCGTTCGAGCACATGAGTCCCTTGCGGCGCATCCCGGTGCTGATCGAGGACGGGCGCGTGTTCAACGATTCGTCGGTGATCTGCCAGTACCTGGAGGACACTCGCCCGCAACCGTCGCTCTATCCGGCCGATCCGGCCGATCGCGCGCGGGCGCGCTGGCTGGAGGAATACGCCGATACCGCGCTAGCCGACGCGCTGATCTGGCGGCTGTTCTACCAGAAGGCGATCCGCCGCTACGTGTTCGGCGAGGCCACCGACGAGACGGTGGTGCAGGAAACGCTGGAGCGGCACATCCCGCGCGCGCTGGACTACCTGGAGACGCAGTTGCCGGCCGGGGGATTCCTTTTCGGCGCGGTGTCGATCGCCGACATCGCGATCGCCTGCATGTTCAGGACGGCGGCGTTCGTGCGCTTTGCGATCGATGCGGCGCATTGGCCGCGCAGTGCGGCGTTCGTGGCGCGCGTGCTGGCGCTGGAGCCGTTCTGCAAGCTGGCCCGGCTGGAGGACGCGATGTTGCGCCAGCCGCTTTCGGAGCAGCGTGCTGCGCTTGCGGCGGCCGGGGCGCCGTTGACCGCGGAGACATTCGGCACGTCGGTACCGCGGCACGGTTTGCCGCGCATGTAAGAAGCCATCGCAAGGACGGCTTCAGCCCACCGCCGCGGGATCGATGGTGGGCTGCAGCCCACCCTACGCACCCCGGCTCCCGAACTGCAGTGCCGCCCGCTCCACCAGCCAGTCGATGAACACCCGCAACCGCGCCGGCATCTGCCGCTGCGGTGGATACAGCACCGTCATCGGCAATGCCGGCGGCCGGACCTCCGGCAACAACTCGCACATGCGCCCGTCGGCCAGCTCGTCGGCGATGCGGTAATGCGAGAACTGCGCAATCCCCAGCCCCGCACGACAGCACGCCAGATAGGCATCGGCGCCGTTCACGGTGATTCGTCCCGGCAACGTGATCTCGCGCCGGCGCCGGCCCACCACGAACTCCAGCGGCTCGGGCCGGCGCGTGGTCGGCGAGGCCCAATGCACGGCATAGTGCCCGTCCTCGAGATCGGCCAGCGTCTTCGGCTTGTCGTGTCGGCGCACGTAGTCCGCGCTCGCCACGGTGATCTGCGGCAGCGTCGCGATGCGCCGGCCAACCATGCCGGTGTCGCCCGGATCGCCCACGCGCAGCGCGCAGTCCACGCCCTCGCGCACCAAGTCGACGAAGCGGTCGCCGGTGCCCACGTCCAGTTCGATCTGCGGAAAGCGCGCCAGGAACTCGGGCAAAGCGGGGATCACCAGCAGCCGTCCCAGCGCCGCCGGCAGGTCCACGCGCAGCCGGCCGCGCGGCACGAGCGCCGCCTCGCGGAAGTTCGTCTCCACCTCGTCCACGTCGGCCAGCAGGCGCACGCAGTGCTGGTAGTAGGTCTTGCCCTCGCAGGTGACCCGTACGCGGCGGGTGGTCCGTTGCAGCAACTGCGCGCCCAGCCGCGCTTCCAGCGCCTTGATGGTGTGGGTAACGGTGGCGCGCGGCAGGTCCAGGTCATCGGCTGCGGCGGTGAAGCTGCCCAGCTCCACGATGCGGGTGTACAGCCGCATGGCATGCAGGCGGTCCATTGTTGTTCCAAATGGAAAGTTGTTACCGATTATTGAGTATTTATCGGATCGCTGTCCGAACGCACGATGCGCACACCTTCCACGGCGTAGCTTCGCCATCCCACCAGGAGTAGTCCCATGGAAATGCGCACGCTCGGCCGCAACGGCCCCCAGGTTTCCGCCCTCGGCCTCGGCTGCATGGGCATGAGCGACTTCTACGGCGCGCACGACGACGCCGAGTCGATCGCCACCATCCAGCACGCACTGGACCGCGGCCTCACGCTGCTGGACACCGCCGACATGTATGGCCCGCACACCAACGAGGAACTGGTCGGCCGTGCGATCAAGGGCCGCCGCGAGCAGGCCTTCATCGCCACCAAGTTCGGCATCGTGCGCGATCCGGCCAATCCGTCGGCACGGGGCGTCAACGGCCGTCCGGAATACGTGCGCGCGTCCTGCGATGGCAGCTTGAAACGCCTCGGCGTCGAGACGATCGACCTCTACTACCAGCACCGCGTCGATCCCAGCGTGCCGATCGAGGAAACCGTCGGCGCCATGGCCGAACTGGTTAAGGCCGGCAAGGTGCGCTACCTGGGCCTGTCCGAGGCCTCCGGCCAGACCCTGACGCGCGCCTGCACGGTGCACCCGATCGCCGCGCTGCAGAGCGAGTTCTCATTGTGGACGCGCGACCCGCAGGAGAACGGCATGCTTGCCGCCTGCCGCCGGCTCGGCGTCAGCCTGGTTGCCTACTCGCCGCTGGGGCGCGGCTTCCTTACCGGCGCGATCCGCTCGCCGGACGACTTCGAGGCCGACGACTTCCGCCGCCACAACCCGCGTTTCCAGGGCGAGAACTTCGCCCGCAACCTGGCGCTGGTGGACGAGGTGAAGAAGCTGGCCGCCGACAAGGGCTGCTCGCCCGCACAACTGGCGCTGGCCTGGGTGCTGGCGCAGGGCGAGGACGTGCTGGCCATCCCCGGCACCCGCCGCCGCTCGCGGCTGGACGAGAACCTGGGCGCACTGGACGTGAGGCTCTCCACCACCGAGCGTGCGGCGATCGATGCGGTGTTCCCGCCCAACGCGGCGGCGGGCGACCGCTACGCCGGTCCGTCGATGCAGATGGTCAACGCCTGACGCACGCTTTGAAGCCCTCTCCCCCTGCACTTATCAGAGATGGGGGAGAGGGTTGGGGTGAGGGCCGGGGCTCGCGGAAACGCTTGTCGCGCACGCTTGCAATAGTTGGGTTCCCCGCAAGCGCGCCCCCTCACCCCAGCTCTCTCCCCCATCCCTGATAAGTGCAGGGGCGAGGCAGCTAAAAGCTACACTTGCCGCCATGAGCACCCCCGAACACTCCCCCCTCGGCAAGACCACCATCTACGCCGACCGCTACGACCCGTCCCTGCTGTTTCCGATCCCGCGCGAACAGAAGCGCGTCGAGATCGGCGTCCTTGAGCCGCTGCCCTTCAGCGGCGTGGACATCTGGAACGCCTACGAGCTCTCCTGGCTCGACGCCCGCGGCAAGCCGCAGGTGGCGCTGGCCGAATTCCGCGTGCCCGCCGGCTCGCCGAACATCATTGAATCGAAGTCCTTCAAGCTGTACCTGAACGGCTTCTCGCAGGAGAAGATCGACGCCACCGCCCTGCACGACACGCTGGTGCGCGATCTTTCCGCCGCCGCCGGTGCGCCTGTCTCGGTCACGCTGAGCGCCCCGACCGCAGGCGGCCACGCGATCACCGATCTCCCCGGTGAGCTCCTCGACGACCAGCCGCTGGAGATCGACGACTACGGCCCGCCCAACGCCGGTTACCTGAGCGCCAACCACAACGCCGCGCCGGTGGAAGAAACCCTGCTCTCGCACCTGCTGCGCTCGAACTGCCCGGTCACCGGCCAGCCGGATTGGGGCAGCGTGCAGATCGCCTACCGCGGCGCGCCGATCGACCACGCCGGGCTGTTGCGTTACCTGGTGTCCTTCCGCACGCACAACGAGTTCCACGAACAATGCGTGGAGCGCATCTTCGTTGACCTGATCGCGCGTTGCGCGCCCGAACGGCTGGCCGTCTACGCGCGCTACACCCGCCGCGGCGGGCTGGATATCAACCCGTTCCGCAGTACCGATGCGGCCGCCGAACCGGCCAACCTGCGTGCCGCGCGCCAGTAGTACACAGGCGCGCGCCCGGTAATCGGCGCTTCAGATCGGCGGCGCTAGCCTTTTTCGAAAGCCGCCCCTGCGGCCATCGAAGACCACGGGATACCCGCCATGACGATCCAGACCCGCTCGCTCGCCCTGCACGGCATGGCCCTGGCCGGCCTGCTGCTGCTCGCCGCCTGCGGCAAGCACGAAAACGAAACGGCCACCACGCCACCGGCCGCCAGCACCGCCCCGGCGCCGGCGGTGGCGCATACCGCTCCGACGCCGGCTACCTCCGCGCCACTCCCGGCCGCCGCCGGCACGGCCGCTGCACCCGCGGCCGCCGGCACCAGCGCTGCCGTTACGCCAGCCGCCACCGAGGTGTTCAAGGTCGACCAGGTACAGATGGGCGAGGCCGTCACCGCCGGCTACAAGATCGCCAAGCCGATGACCTCCTTCGACGCCTCGCAGAACACCATCTACGCCAGCGTCGCGACCACCGGCACGACCACCGGCGCCACCCTGAGCGCGCACTTCAGCTACCTGGAGGGCAAGGGCCAGGACGTCACCACGATCAGCCAGACCATCGCCACCGACGGCCCCGCCACCACCACCTTCAAGCTGCGCAACCCGAACGACTGGCCGGCTGGCAAGTACAAGGTGGAGATCGCCATCGATGGCAAGCCGGTGACGAGCGAGACGTTCGAGGTGAAGGCGGCCTGAGGCCAACAGATACGACTCTTTGCGTTCACTTTCTCCCCTTCGGGGAGAGGATCGAGGTGAGGGCATAGGCATGGCTCTTTGCGTTCGCTTCCTCTCCCCTCCGGGGAGAGGATTGAGGTGAGGGCATTAGGCATGGCTCTTTGCGTTCGCTTCCTCTCCCCTCCGGGGAGAGGATTGAGGTGAGGGGCCGGGGCTCGCGGGGAACCCCATCGGAGCCAAGCTCCGATCAAGCATCACCGCTGGAATGCCCCCTCACCCCAGCCCTCTCCCCGGAGGGGAGAGGGAGCAGGTCGCCAGCCCGATCAAGCTTCACCGCTAGAGCGCCCCCTCACCCCAGCCCTCTCCCCGGAGGGGAGAGGGAGCAGGTCGCCAGCCCGATCAAGCACCACCGCAAGACTGATCCGCCGCCCACGCCTCTCTCCGGGGGAGAGGGACGCGGACCCTCAGTGCGTTCGATGCGCCGCTCGCTTGAAACTGCGCATCTGGTCATGCCCCGAGCGCACCGAGCGGAACGTATCGGCGATCAGCGCATGGATGGGCGGACTGACGTCGCCATCCTCCAGTGCATCCTCGAACTTGTGCTTGATGTGGTCCTCGCCGCGTTCGACCTCGTCGATCACCGCGGTTTCATCGTGCAGGCTCTTGCGCAGGTTGGTGAACATGCGGTGCGCAGAGGCCAGCACGCTGCCGTCGTCCTCGGGCGTGCCGCCCAGCTCTTCGACTTTCTGCTGCAGGCGCGTGGCTACCAGGCGGCGTTCGCTGGCGCGCTCGCGGAAAGTAACGCTGAAACGCGGGCTCTGCGTTTCCCGGGCGGCCTCGGCATAGCCTTCGGCGCTGTCGATAGTGGTTTCGATCAGGTCATTGAGTACGCGGATGTCGTGGTTCTGCATGGGAACAACTCTCGTCATCGTTGTGGGCGGTGCGGGCGGTCGATGAACGACGGGGACGCCGCGAGGCCATCGTAAGAACCCGCGGCGATGGCACCGTGAAGCGCCGCGCCATCGCGTGGCAGCCACACGCGCGGGTGCATGCTTGGCCCATGCGCGCCCATGAACCGCTCCCGCCGGTATTCGGCATCGGCCATTCCACGCACACGCTGGAGGCGTTCGTCGCGCTGTTGCAGGCGAACGCGATCGACTGCGTGGTCGACGTGCGGCGCCTGCCCGGCTCACGGCGCTTCCCGCAGTTCGACGGGCCTGAACTTGCCGCCTCGCTGAAGCCGCTGGGTATCGACTACCTGCACCTGACCCCGCTCGGTGGCCGGCGCGGCCGCAGCCTGCCGGCCGGGACGTCGCCCAACGGCTTCTGGCAGAACGCGAGCTTCCGCCGCTATGCCGACTACGCCATGGGCGAAGACTTCCATACCGGTTTCGCACAGCTGCTCGAACTCTCCTCGCAAAAGCGCTGCACGCTGATGTGCGCCGAGGTGCTGTGGTGGCGTTGCCACCGCCGCATCATCATCGACTACCTGCTCGACGCCGGCCGCACCGCCTGCCACATCGACGGCAACGGCCGGGCCGATGCGGCGAAGATGACGCCGGCGGCCAGGCGCGCCAGCGATCACCTGATCTATCCGCCGGAGCCTAGCGACGAGCGTTGAGTCGTCGCGCCACCACCGGATCGAGCGTGGCGAGGAAGGTTTCCACCTGCGCGGTGTAGTCGCCAGGCGTACCCAACTGCTCGTTGATCTGGCGGTGCGTGAGGCCCTCGCCCAGCACCTGCGCGCGCATGTGCAGGCCGTTGGCCTTCGCCGCGAAATTGCGCGCCTGCGGGCAGGACGCCTGCCGACGCGTCGAACACACCGCCAGGAACGGTACGCCGCGGGTCGTCAGCTGCTGCAGCGGCGAGGCCGCACGCCAGTACGCCGGATCGTCGCCGAACGCGGCGTCGTACAGCGGCAGGTGCGGGCCCTGCATGATCGCCACGACGTTCAGCGCGGCGCTGTCCAGCGACACGGTACCGAGCCACGGCAACGCGCCGCGGTCGTAGGCCAGCGCAGGCTCGGCTGCCAGCAACCCGACCAGGTGCGCGCCGGCGGAGTGGCCCATCAGGACGAAGCGGTCGCGATCGGCACCCCAGCCGGCGGCGCGTCCCTGCGCCACCGCCAGCGCGCGCGCCACGTCGCGCGCCTGCTCGATCGGACGCGTGCCCGGCAGCATCCGGTAGTTGGTCGAGATCAGCACGAAGCCACGCGGCACCCAGCGAGCGATCTTGTTCTGGACCACGCTGCGCATCGCCTTGTCGCCGCGCGCCCAGCCACCGCCGTGCACCATGAAGATCACCGGCGCGTGGGTGGCGCCCTGCGCCGGCAGATAGACGTCCATCCGCTGGGCCGGATCGCCGCCATAGGGCACGTCGCGCAGCACGCGCACGCCGGGCGGAATGGTCGCGGGCGTGGTGTCCACGGCATCCAGGCCGGCCGCGGCGCGGCGCTGGGCCAGGCGCTCGCGCAGGTTGCCGGCCGTCGCGGGCAGGCAGAGGGAGGCCAGCAACACGGTCAGCAGGCCGGTGTACAGCGTGGCTTTCGTCGGTTTCATCGCATCCGCTCCCTTAGGTCACTTGCAGTCGAAGGTCTGGCCCTGCGCGTTGGTGCAGGTGCCGGTGTGGCTGAGGCCTTCGCCGCGGATGAGGCTGGTCTGGCCTTCGTAGCGGTTGCCGTTGGCGCCGGTGATCGTGCTGGCGTGCTCGAGCGTACCGTCGGCGCGGGTGGTGCTGCCTTCGTAGCTTCCGCGCGCGCCGCTGGCCCGGGTCTGCCGACTCGCCATGCGCTCGCCGTCCGCGCGGCGCGTACGGGTGCCGCTCTGGCTGACGCTGCCACCGGCCGCGCCCTGCCCGTTCACCAGGTAGCCGGTCTGCATCGAGCCATCCGGATTGCGCTGCACGCTGCGTCTGCTCCGCACCGTTCCCCCGTCGGCCCCCTGGGCCACGACACCGCCCTGGCGGGTGATCGTACCGTCGCTGCTCTTGGTGGTGCGGTGGCCGCCCGTGATGCGGCCACCGGGGCCGACCACGCCGCTGGCGCGCGCGTGGCTGAGGTTGCCCTCGCCATCACGCGCCGTGCCGCCGGCGTGCCAGGCGCGGCGGCCTTCCGGGCCGCTGGCCAGGGTGCCGTGCACGCGCGTGGCGCCACCGTCGGCCGTGCGGTGGGCCGCTGCACGGTGGCGCACGCTGGCCGGGGATGGCGGGGCGACAAGCAGACAGGCTAGACCGAGCGACGCGATCGACAGGCGCATGGCGGATTCCTTTTCGGTTCGAAGCGTCCGGGCTGGACGTGGTGCGATCCTCCCTCGCTCCGCGCGCCGCAGGTGTGTCGCGTACGCACGCCGATGTGAGCGAGTGTTGCGCCTGCCCGCTACGGAAACATCCGTTTACACATCCATCCCCCGCCCGCTTGCCGCCCGGGCAGCGCCCACGCGATAGTCCGCGCCCATGGACCCGGCCCACATCCTGGTCGTCGACGACGACCTGCGCCTGCGCGACCTGCTGGAGCGCTACCTCGAGCAGCAGGGCCTGCGCGCGTTCGGCGCCGCCAACGCCGCGGGCATGCGTCGCGCGCTGGCAGCGCACCACGTCGACCTGATCGTGCTGGACCTGATGCTGCCCGACGCTGATGGATTGGAACTCTGCCGCAGCCTGCGCGCCGAGGGCGTGGATACGCCGGTGATCATGCTCACCGCCAAGGGCGACGACGTCGACCGCATCGTGGGACTGGAGCTGGGCGCGGACGATTACCTGCCCAAGCCGTGCAACCCGCGCGAGCTGGTCGCACGCATCCGCGCCGTACTGCGCCGTCGCCCGCGCGAGGCGATCGGCGCGCCGCAGGCCGAGCAGGCGGCGGTGTCGTTTGGCCGCTTCGTGTTCGATCCGGCCACGCGCCAGTTGCTCGACGGCGAGGCGCCGGTGAAGCTGACCAGCGGCGAGTTTGCCGTGCTCGCCGCGCTGGTCGCGCACCCGTTCCAGACCTTGAGCCGCGAGCGCCTGATCGCGCTGGCACGCGGGCGCGGCCACGAGGCCTTCGACCGCAGCATCGACGTGATGGTGTCGCGCCTGCGCCGCTGCCTGGAGGACGATCCGCGCCAGCCGCGCTGGCTGCAGACCGTGTGGGGCGAGGGCTACGTGTTCGTGCCCGACGGCGGCCGTGCATGAGGCGGGCGCCATCGACCTTCGCGCTCGTGCTGGTGCTGGTGGCCGCCGCGCTGCTGCTGGCGCTGGCGCTGTCCAGCGCCTTGCAGCGTCGCTTCGGGCGGCAGGTGGTGAGCGACAGCTACAGCCGCCTGGCGCTCGCCACGGCGCTGGCCACCGACGAACTGGCGTCGCGCCCGCAGGACCCGGCGGCACGCCAGGTGCTCGGCTCGCTGCGCCTGCTCGGCGTGCACGTGAGCGATGCCCAGCCGCCCGCGCCGAGTGTGCGCCGCATCGCGCCGGCGCTCACCGCCGTGGCACGCACGGCCGGCAGCCTGCTGGGCGACCCGTCGCGGGTGGTCGCCACGCAAACGCCCGACTCGCAGCTGTGGGTGCGCAGCGCGCGCGACCTCGCACGCTGGATCGTGCTGCGCACGCCGAGCTACCGCCCCCGCCTGCTCGATTCGGCGCTGCTGCTCAGCGTGCTCGCCGGCTTGATCGCGCTGGCCGCCGCCGGCCTCGCCGCGCGCCTGCTGACCCGCCCGCTCGAGCGCCTCGCTGCGCAGGCGTCGGCGCTGCTCGCGGGCACACCCACCGACGCCGGCCTCGACGGCAGCCCGCGCGAGGTACGCCGCCTGGCTGCCGCCATCGGCGAAGCCGGCGAGCGCCTGCGTGCGGTCGCGCGCGAGCGCGAGCTGATGCTCGCCGGCATATCCCACGACCTGCGCACGCCGCTGGCCCGCCTGCGCCTGGCGATGGAACTGGGCGACGCCGGTGACCCGGTTCGCCGCGCCGCCATGGTCGCCGATCTCGAAGAGCTCGACCGCGCCCTCGAACAATGCCTGGCCTTCGTGCGTGAGGGCCGCGACGAAGCCTTGCAACCGACCGACCTCACCACGCTCGCCGGCCAATTGCTCGCCCTGCGCCTGCAACCGGACGACTGGCAACTGGAAGGCCCGGCCGAAGTGGCTGTCCCGATTCGCCCGACCCTGCTGCGGCGCGCCCTGGGTAACCTGATGGACAACGCCGAACGCTACGGCGCGCCGCCCTTCACTGTCACGCTCACCCGCCAGGCCGATGCCATCGAGCTCGGCGTCACCGACCACGGACCCGGCGTCGCCCCGGGACTGCTGCCGCGACTGGGCCAGCCTTTCCTGCGTGGCGATGCGGCGCGTAGCGGCGTCGGCAGCGGGCTGGGCCTGTCGATCGCCGCACGCGCCGCACGCCTGCACGACGGCGAGTTGCGCCTGGCCAACCGGTCCGGCGGCGGCTTCGTCGCCATCCTGCGCCTGCCGATTCCGCGGGCCCCGGTGCCGCCCGCGGCGTCGGCGCAATAGGAAACATTCCGGGGGTCGCCACATCGGCCTGCGCGTACAATGCGCTTCAGCGGCACCGGCTCGCCGACGCCCGCCAAGCAGGGGGAACCACCTATGAAACCCGGGACCGCGGAAGCGCCGCCCAGCTCGCTGCGCGTCATCGCCCAGCGTTTGCGCGATGGCCGCCTGGCGCGGCTGGTCGCCAGTTACGGCGAATACCACGTCTCGGTCCGCCGAGCCCTGCTGCTGGCCTTGACCCTGCTGTGGTGCCTGTACTGGCAGTACCTGGCTGGCCCGTCCCACTCGAAAACCGTTTTGACCGGCGAAGCCCTGCTGCTGCGCCCGTGGGCCGGGCTGTTCTTCGCGCTCAGCCTGGCCTGGATGGGTGCGGTGCGGATGCGCGTGCTGCGCACCACCGAGCTGGTCGACGGCATCGGCGCGGCGATGAACGTGCTGGGCATCGGCGTGCTGCTCAGCCTGGCCTGGAACCTGTGCATCTCGATGATCACGCTGCTGCCGCTGGCGACCATCATGGTCGGCACGCGCTTCGGCCGGCGCATGTTCTTCGGTTTCATGGCCGGCTCGGTGCTGGTGCTGGGCATGGCCGCGCCGCCGCATTACTGGCTCGACCGGCCGGCCTTCGTGCCGTTCGCACTGGTGCTGTTGATCGGCTTGCCGCTGACGGTCTACCGCCTGCTCGGCACCATCTCGGCCATCTCGCAGTCGGCGCTGCGTTCACGTGACGCGCAGAGCCGCTTCATCGCCACCATGAGCCACGAGCTGCGCACGCCGCTCAACACCGTGGTGCACGCCGCCTCGCTGATCGACACCGCCACGCTGGAGGCGTCCGACCGCCAGCTGATGCACGCCCTGCGCGCCAACGCCAGCGCACTGCTGCAGCGGGTCAACGACGTGCTCGACGTGGCGGCGATCGACGCCGGCCGCCTGCACTTCGCGCGCGAACCCTTCCTGGTCGCCAACGTGCTGGGCCAGGTGCGCGATGTGGTCGGCCCGCTCGCGCACCAGCGTGGCGTGCGCCTGCGCACCGTGCAGGGCCGCGGGCTGGACGATGCCATGCTGGGCGACTCCGGCCGCATCGCACAGGTTCTGATCAACCTGGGCACCAACGCCGTGAAGTTCACCGCGGCCGGCGGCGACGTCACGATCGAACTGCGCCTGGCCGACAACGGTCTGATCCAGCCGCGCCTGCTGTGCACCGTCATCGACACCGGCACCGGCGTGCCGGACGAGATGAAGACGCGCATCTTCGAACCGTTCTACCAGACCAGCGACGGCCTGGTGCGCCGCCACGACGGCACCGGCCTGGGGCTGCACATCGTGCGCAGCATCTGCCAGCAGATGGGTGGCCGCGTAGCGGTCGGCGACAACCCTGGCGGCGGCAGCATCTTCACCGCCGCCATGCCACTGGAACGCGCCGCACCCGAACAGGCCATCACCGAACCGCTGGATACCGTCAGCGCCCTGGACGCCCATCGCGCCCGTGTTCCGGCCATCACCTGCCTGGTGGTCGACGACAACCGCTCCAGCCGCGACACCCTCGGCCACCTGCTGCGCCGCGCCGGCCACCGCGTGGTTTTCGCCGGCAGCGGCGAAGAGGCCCTGCAGGCGATGGAAGGCCCGCACCGCCCGCAACTGGTGCTGCTGGACATGCACATGCCCGACCTTTCCGGCCTGGACGTGCTCGCCCGCCACCGCCAGCGCCACCCGCACGACACCATGACCATCGCGGTGCTGAGCGCCGACTCCGACCCGGAAGCCATCGAGCAGGCCCTCGCCACCGGCGCCAGCGCCTACCTCACCAAACCCGTCTCGATCGAGCGCCTGCTCGGCTTGCTGCGCCAGGCCGGCAGCCATGCGCCAGCCACGGCGAGCGCCGCTCCCACCCCATCGGCTGCGCTGGAGTCCGCCCCGCGCCCCGCCGAGAGCTCGCTCGCCCTGATTTGCCGCATCGCTACGCCCGAGCAGCGACGCACCTACCTGCAGAGCTGGCAGAGCGAACTGCAGAACGATAACGACCAGCTCCTCGCCGCACTGCGTGCACACGACCGCGGCGCCGTCGCGGCCCGCCTGCATCGCATGCAGAACGCGTTCCTGGTGATGGGGCGCAGCGACGGCGTCCGCCTGTGTACCCAGTTGCGCGAGGCGATACGCCAGGACCGTGGCATCGAAACCGCGCTGGTTGCGCTGCAAGCCGAACTGCAGGCCACCGCCAGGATGTTGCGCGAACGGCTGGCCGAGGTCGGGCCCGGCCGGCTCCATGCCGCGGCCACGCTCCAGTCGGGCTAAGGGCGGACACGGCGCGCATGCCGCACTGCGCGCGATGGTGCGACACGCGGTGCGCAGCGCCGGCTCAACGCGACAGCAAGGCCTCCAGGCTGGCCGCCAGGTCCGACTTGCGGAACGGCTTGGTCAGCCGCGCCAGCTCGGGCGCCAGATCGGCCACGTCGGTATAGCCGGAGATCACCAGCACCGGCAGATCCGGCAGCAAGGCCCGCAACTCGTGCGCCAGCTCGGTGCCACTGGTGCCGGGCATCAAATGATCGGTGACCAGCAGGTCGGGGTGCAGGCCGGCATGGACGACCCGCAGGGCTTCCTCCGCCGAGCCAGCCTGGACCACCGCGTAGCCGAGTTCGGCCAGCATCGCGGCGGTGCTGGCGCGTACCAGCTCCTCGTCGTCGACCAGCAGCGCCGTGTCGCTGGTCCGCGCGTGCTCCGGAGCCTCGGGTGCGGCCGCCGGCGCGCTCAGCGGTTCGCTGCTGAGCGGCAGCAACATCTGGACGTTGGTGCCCAGTCCGAGCGTGCTTTGCAGCAGCAGCGCACCGCCAAGCTGGGAGGCCAGGCCGTGCGCCATTGAAAGGCCCAGGCCAGTGCCCTTGCCGAGCCCCTTGGTCGAGAAGAAGGGCTCGATCGCGCGGGCCATCGTGGTCTCGTCCATGCCGGTACCGGTGTCGGCCACCGACAGGCAGACGTAGGTGGCCGGCGGCAGGCGGGAGCGGTGGCCCGGGCCGATGTCCACGACGGTGGCGGCCAGCCGCAAGGTGCCGCCTTCGGGCATGGCATCGCGCGCGTTGACGGCGAGGTTGAGCAACGCCATCTCCAGTTGGTTGGCATCGGCGCGCGCCGCCGGCAACGGCTCATCCACCTGGACGGCCACATGGATCTGCGGCCCCAGCGTGCTGGCGATCAGCTCGGCCATGCCATGCAGCAGTTTGCCGACGTCGACGGCGCAGGCTTTCAGCGGCTGGCGGCGGGCAAAGGCGAGCAGGCGTTGCACCAGCATGCGGGCGCGCTCGGCGGACTTCAGCGCACCGTCGATGAGGCGCTGCTCGCGCGGGCCGCCGAGCCCGCGCTGCTGCAACATGTCCAGCCCACCCAGGATCGGCGTGAGCAGGTTGTTGAAGTCGTGCGCGACGCCGCCGGTGAGCTGGCCCATCGCCTCCAGTTTCTGGCTTTGCCGCAGCGCCTCCTCGGCCTGCCGGCGCTCGGTGGTCTCCACTGCCTCGGGCATGATCCCGGCGACGACGCCATCGGCATCGACCAGCGGGCGCATGGAGAAATCGAACCAGCGCCAGCCGTCCGCCAGATTCAGCCGCGCCTCGCGACGCAGGCGATTGCCCTGCGCCGCAAGCGCGACCCATTCGCGCACCACCTCGGGCATGCCGGGCGTGCCGGTGAACCACGCAGTCTCCCAGAGCGGCAGGCCGAGCACCTGCTCACGCCGGCATCCGATCGCCAACAGCGCGGTGCGGTTGGCGTCCATCACGATCCCCTCGGGCGACACCAGTCCCTGCAGCACGTAGCTAGTTTCGAACGCCGCGCGCATGCGTGCCTGGTTGGCGCGCAGCTCGGCCGTGCGTTCGGCGACCTGGTACTCGAGCGTGTCGTTGAGATCGCGCAAGGCCAGTTCCGCCCGCTTGCGCTCGGAGTCGTCCAGGAACACCGCGGTCAGCTCGTATGGGCGGCCGTCGGCATCCCGGCTCACCCGGCCGCGACCGTACAGCCAGCGGACCTGGCCGTCGGGAAGGACGATGCGTTGTTCGGACTGGTAGTACTCCTCCCCGCTGGCCAGGAACGCCTCGCGCTCGGCGATAAGCCGAGCGAGATCGTCCGGATGGCACTGCCTGCGGAAGTCCTCGACGGTGAGTTGCGTGGAAGGCGGGTGGCCCAACAACTGCGCGAATGCGGGCGAATGGCTGACGATGGCCAGCGGTGTCAGTCGCAGGGTGACTTCGGCCAACCGACCCGCGTCCATCGCCAGGCGCAGCCGCTGTGCACTGGCACGCAACGCGTCCTCCGCGGCCTTGCGCTCGGTAACGTCGCGCAACAGCACCTCGGTCGCAGGCTGGCCATCCCATGTGACCAGGCTGGCGCTACCCTCGACCGGCACCCGGGTGCCGTCGGCACGCACCAGCAACAGCATGGCCCGTTCGAGCCGGTGGCCGGACAGGATGCGGTCCATGTTCTCGATCACCGCCGGGCGCGCCTCCGGCTCGCAGAAGTCCAGCGGCGAGCGGCCGATCAGTTGCTGCGCACTGTCCAAGCCATGCAGCCGCGCGGCCGCCGCGTTGGCCCAGGCAAAGACATGGTTGCGGGTGATCAGGATCGCGTCGGGGCTGAGCTCGGCCACAGCGCGGAAACGCGCGTCGCTCTCGCGCAGGGCACGCTCGGCAATGGCCCGCTGCACGGCATCCCAGGAACGCGCGGCGGTGTCCTCGACCAGTGCGACCTCCGCCGGCGACCAGCTCCGCGGCTGGCGCGCATTGACGTACAGCGACGCCTGCAGTCGCCCGTCACGCACCAGCGGCACCGAGATGAAGGCACGCGTGTCGATCGCCGCCCAGGTGGCCTGCTCCTGTGCCGGGTCGCGGGTGACATCAGCGACGATCTCGGTGGCGCCACCGCGCTGCCGCGCCACGCTGGCGGCGCCGAAATCGTCCAGCTGGAAGGTGCCCAGGATCGGCGCGACACCCTCGGCATAACAGGACTCGCAGACGATGGTCTGGTCGTCGTCCTGCACCTCGCTGTAGCCGACCCGCGAGGCGCCCATGTGGCGACCCAGCACGTCAACCGTGGCATCCATGATCGCGCGAGGTTCGGCCAACCCGCGCAGGGCTTCCTCCAGCCTCAGCAGAAACGCGTTGCGACGTTCGGAGACGACCCGCCCGGTGGTTTCAAGCGCCACGCAGAGCACGCCTGCCGGGTGCCCATCCTCGTCGTACACCGGCGAATAATCGACATGGAAGAAGGCCTGCTGCGGTGGCCCACCGCGCGAGAGCGTCATCTCCATGTCGCGGTAGCTCAACGTACCGCCGGCCAGCACGGTGGCCTGCACACGGGCGTTGAGCTCGGCGGCCTCGGGCCAGGCGTCCAGCGCCCGCGCGCCGAGCGCCACCGGATGCCGGCTGCCGGCCAGCGCCGCATAACCGTCGTTGTAGAGCAGAATCGCCTGCTCGCCCCAGGACAACGCCATCGGCGAGGGCGCGCGCAAGACGATGCCCAGCGCCACCCGCAGACTCGACGACCAGCTCTCCAATGGCCCCAGCGGCGACTGCGACCAGTCGCGCGCAGCGATCAGCGCACCGGTCTGGCCGGCACCAGCCAGCTCGGCCGCCAGGCTCGCGGATGAATGTGGCTCGGACACGCGCAGGCCTCCTGTCTGCTCGCCCGGCGGGCGTCGGCAGGCCGCAACCCCATCGCTTCCGGGTCCGGCGCGACGCGGATGACCGCAGGCGCGCCACCATCATGAGACGCAGAACGTGCGTGCGCCGTTCAGGCGCTGAGGCGTGAAAAACACGGGTGCTGCGGGAAATCCCCGGAAGCTGCTCCGACGCCGTTGAATCCCCAGGTGCGCGCTTAACCAGGCAACTATCCAGCCGCGGCAGAACCCTATCTCGGGTGGCAGGCCAATGCCGAATCGTGGAAGCGGCGCAGACGCGTACCGGCGCGATTACATGGCGGACTTCGTTACCGCAGTCCGTTGTCGTGGGAGCACGTCCGATACGGATCGGGTTCACCGGCGCAGCAGCCGGCAAGTCGACGGAGAGAATGGCGCGCCCGGAGGGATTCGAACCCCCGACCAATGGCTTCGGAAGCCACTACTCTATCCGGCTGAGCTACGGGCGCGTGGTGTTGCGGGATGCGCGCGGGAATCGGTCGATCCTCGGCGGACGGGCAGTATAGCGGAGTTGGGTGGCGAGGTTCATGCGGTTCCCTCTCCCATCGGGAGAGTGCCCGCAGGGCGGGTGAGGCTTGGGGCGGAGTGGGGATCGAGGCTCGGCCGGAACCTCTCCCCGACCCCTCTCCCGAGGGGAGAGGGGCTTTGGTGCCTGGCTTCGATGGGGGCCTTGGCAAGCCTTGGCCCCTCACCCCAGCCCGCTCCCCGGAGGGGAGAGGGAGCAGAGCAGTTAGAGCGGCTTGATCAGGTCGGACAGGGTGTCCGGCTTGCTGTCGTCGCGGACCAGGTGCGGGTACTTCAGGCCGTCGTGGTAGTCGATGCGGACGGTCTTGTACTCGTCGAAGTTCTTCACCAGCAGTTCGACCGGCTGGCTCTTGTTCTTCGCCGCGGCCGTGACCGCATCCTTCACCGCGTCGGCCGAGTATTCCTTGCCGTTGACCGCGACGATGGTCATGGCGGGAGCCAGGCCGGCCTTGAACGCGGGGCTGTCCCACAGCACGTCGCCGATGCCGCCGTCCTTGCCGATCGACAGGCCCAGCGAGTAGGTCAGGTCGGCCGCGTGGCGGCGCGACTCCATCGCCTTGACCGCCTTGGAGGGCTTGTCGGTGTAGACCAGCTTCCAGCCGTGCGAGGCGATGCCGCCGATCAGCGGGCCGTGGTCGTCCAGGCGCTTGCGCAGGTAGCTGGTCCAGTCGAACGGCGCGATGTCGTTGAGCGTCTTGACCACGTCCTCGAAGGTGTAGGTGTTGACGCTCCAGTCACCGTTGTTCATGCCGAAGAAGGCGCGCGCGAAGTCGTCGATCTTCTTCTTGCCGCGGGTGAGCTCGCGCAGCTTGCCATCGACGTCGAGCCAGATCATGGCGCCGGCGGAGTAGTAATCCTCGCTGGACTGGTAGTTGCGGTAGGGCAGCGGGCTGCGCTGGGCAATGGTCGGGTCGTTGGTGGTGTCCTGCACGTTGCGCCAGCTGGCCAGGCCCGGGCGGCCCTTGTCGTAGGTGGCGGCAACCAGGGCGAACATGTCCAGCGTCTCGTCCTTGTTCCACAGGCCCGCGCGCGCGGCGATGACGTTGCCCCAGAACTGGGTCTGGCCTTCATACACCCACAGCAGGGTGTCGCTCATCGGCACGTTGTAGTTGGGCGTGGTGAGGTCGGCACCGCGGCGGTACTTGCCGTCCCAGGAGTGGTTGTACTCGTGCGAGAACAGGTCGCGCGCGTAGACGTTCTTGTCCCACTCGGTGAAGTAATCGGCCGGCAGGCCGTCCTCGCTGGAGCGGTGGTGTTCCAGGCCGATGCCGCTCATCTTTTCGGTGAGCGAGACCAGGAAGTCGTAGTGGTTGTAGTGGTGCGCGCCATAGAGCTTGTACATCTGCTGGATCAGCTCGCGGTGCGGCTTGAGCTGCTCGGGCTTGATCTCCAGATACTTCGGATCATCCGCCACCAGGTTCATGAACACCGGTACCTTGGCGCCCGGGTCCAGGTCCACGCGCTTGAAGTACTTGCCGGCGAACACCGGCGAGTCGACCAGGTTGGTGTAGTCGATCGGCTTGTAGGTGACGGTATTGCCGTCGGTGGAGGCTACTTCCAGCGCGGTCGCGGCCTTCCAGCCGTCCGGATAGGTGGCGGTGGCCTGCGACATGATGCGGTCGGTGTCGTAGCCGGCCGGGTACAGGGACATCGCGTCCCACTGCAGGTTCAGCATCTCGGGCGTCATCACGATGCGGCCCTGGCTCCTGTCCTGCGGCGAGAGGAACTGGAAGGAGGCTTCGACTTCGGTCGCGCCCTGCGGCACGTCGACGTGGAAGGCATAGACGTTGAGCGGATCGCGCACCCACGGCAGCACCTTGCCGTTGGCCTTGACCACCAGGCCGGCGAACTTGTCGATCGGACCGGTCGGCGAGTGGTGGCCGGGGATCCACTGCGGATAGAGCAGGGTCAGCGGGCCGGGCTGGGCGGGAATGGTCTCGCGCACGCGGAACACGCGGTGGGCGATGTCGGTCGCATCCACGTTGATCTTGATCGTGCCGTTGAAGGGTACGTCGCGCGGCGGCGGCACGTCGGCGAAGGCGGGCACGGCGACCAGCGCGAAGGTGGCGGCCAGCAGGGCGGATGCGAGGGGTTTGTTTTTCACGGAAGAAGCTCTCCGGTGGTGGTGCTCGAGCTCACCGTTGGTCCCGGGGCGTAGCGCAGCGAGGGACATGTGCCGCGCGCCGGTCCTTCGACTTCGGCCTTGCGGGCCTGCGGCCGGGACGAACGGTGAGGGTGGGATGGGTTATTTGCCTGAAGTTACTTGCGCGGGGTGGTGATCACGGTCAGCAGATCCTTGCCATCGGCGCGGACCAGGTGCGGGTATTTCAGGCCGCCGTGGTAGTCCACCTTGACGGTGGTATAGACGTCCACGTTCTTGACCAGCAGCTCGACCGGCGCCTTGCGGGTCTTCGCAGCCTTGACGGCGTCCTTCAGCGTGTCGGGCGAGTAGTCCTTGCCGTTGACCGCGACGATATCCAGGCCCGGCACCAGGCCGGCATTGAACGCGGGGCCGTCCCACTGCACGTCGTAGATGTTGCCGCTCTTGGAGACGGACAGGCCCAACGAGTAGGCCAGGTTGACGTTGTGGCGCATCGATTCCCCGGCCTTGGTCTCGGCGTTGGGGGTATCGGTATAGACCAGCTTCCAGCCACCGCGCTCGATGCCGTGTTCAGGCAACTCATCGCCGGTGTAATCGAGGCGCGTGCGCAGGAAGGTCTTCCAATCGTACGGCTGCACCTGGTTGAGCGTGTCGACCACCTCTTCGAAGGTGTAGGTCTTGGTCACGTAGCTGCCGTTGTCCATGCCGAAGAAGGCGCGGGCGAAGTCGTCCAGCGAGTGCTTGCCATGGGAGAGTTCGCGGATCTGCGTGTCCACGTCCAGCCACAAAAGCTGGCCTTCCGGGTAGAAGTCGGTGCCGCGGCGATAGTTGCCCCAGCCGCCACCGCCGTAATAGGTGAGCGGCGCGGCGTCGGCGGTGTCCTGAAGCGAGCGCCAGGCGCGGCCGGTGCGCGCGGACATGGCCGCGGCGATATTGGCCATCGAGTCGCGGTACTGCTCGGCCGTCCACATGCCCGAACGGGCGGTGAGCACGCCGGCCCAATAGTCGGTCAGGCCCTCGTAGACCCACAGCAGGTCGTCTTCCTCGACCGTGTTGAAGTCCGGCGCCCACAGCTTGGCTGGGCGGCGGAACTTGCCGCACCAGGAGTGCACGTACTCGTGCGGCATCAGGCTGGCCATCAGCGCGTAGGAGCTGTCGTCGGTCAGCATGTCGGCCGGCAGGCGGTCGTCGCTGGACTGGTGATGCTCCAGGCCAAAGTGGCCGGTGTGGTCGGACAGCGTGAGCAGGAAGTCGTAGTGCTCGTAGTGGTGCGCGCCGAACAGCTTGCCGGCTTGGTCGACCAGATTGCGGTGCTGCTTGAGCTGGTCGTCGGAGAGCTTCACCTGATCGGCATCGTCGGCCACCACGTTCAGGTGCACCGGCACCTCGCCCTTGGGGTTCAAGTCCACCCGATTGAAATGCTCGCCGGCGATCAGCGGCGAGTCGACGAACTTGTTGAAGCTGATCGGCTTGAAGGTGGTGCTCGCGCCGTCGCGCGCCTGCACGTCCATCGCGGTGGCGAACTGCCAGCCGGCGGGGAGCGTCACGATCGGCTGGATCTGGATCTGCCGGGTGTAGTAGCCGGCCGGGTAGAAGGCCACCTGGTTGAATTCCACGTCCACCAGATTGGGTGTGGAGGAGGCGCTGGCGCCGAACATGCCGCCTTCGCCCGGCGAAAGGAACTGGAACTGAAGCTGCAGCGCGCTGGCGCCTTCGGGCACGGTCAGGTGCAGCGTGTACATGTCGCGCAGGTCGCGGCGCCATGGCACGCGCTTGCCGTTGGCGGTGATGACCAGGCCGGCAAGGTTGTCGATCGGGCCGGAGGGCGAGTGCTCGCCGGGAATCCATTGGGGGTAGTGCAGCGTGAACGCGCCGGGCTTGGCCGGGATCGTCTCGTGCACTCGGAAGATCTTTTTCGGCGCGTCGGTGAGGTCCACCTTCAGCGTCAGCATGCCCGGATAGGGCTGGTCCACCGGCGGCACCTTCTCCGCCAGCGCACCGAACGACAACGCCGCGCCCAGCGCGACCACCAGCAGCTTCGAACGAACATTCTTCACGGACACTTCCCCTGACGGACAACGGCCACGCCAGGGGCGCGGATGGCGCCCCGATAACCAACGTGACAGCCATCCGATGGTAGGACGAAGGTCACGCCCCTCCCCCTGCCAGAGGTCACGGCGGACGCCGCCCTCTCACCGCCGGTGCGGCACATACGCGAAGGCCCCCGCATTCGCGGAGGCCTTCGCCCGCATCGACGTTGGCGCGGTGTCAGCCGCCGGCTTTCTCGCGCCCCAGCTGGCTGTTGCGCATGCCATAGGCGAAGTAGATCACCAGGCCGATGCCCATCCAGATCAGGAAGCGCCAGATGGTGACCATGTCCAGGCCACCGATCATGTGGAAGCGGCCTTCGGTGACCCACGGCCAGCCGATGATCAGGAACAGCGAGAACACGATGCCCAGCGGCGCGAGCAGCCACAGCGCCGGAGTGCGGAAGCGACGTTCCAGGTTCGGCTGGGTGATGCGCAGGATAAGCACCGAGGCGCAGATCACGATGAACGCCGACAGCGTACCGATGTTCACCAGTTCGGCCAGCTCGCGGATCGGCAGCAGGCCGGCGGCCAGCGCCGTGAAGATGCCCAGCAGCAGGGTCGGGCGGTACGGCGTGCCGTATTTCGGATGCACCTTGGCGAACCAGCGCGGCAGCAGGCCGTCGCGGGCAAGCGCGAACCAGATGCGCGCGGCGCCCAGCATGAAGGCGAACACCACCGAGGCGATGCCGCACACCGCGGCCAGGTCAATGATGCCGCTGACCCAGTGCAGACCCCGCGCCTCGAACACGGCGCTGACCGGCGCCTGGCTGGCGAGGATCATCCCGCTGGTGCACTGGCCGGCTGCCTGCGTGGCATCCACGCAACCGTTGTAGGGCACCATGCCGGTGAGGATCAGCGAGATCGCCAGGTACATCACCATCGAGATGCCCAGCGAGGCGATCACCGCCAGCGGCAGGTCGCGCTGCGGGTTCTTCGACTCCTCCGCCGCAGTGGTCAGCGTGTCGTAGCCGAATACGGCGAAGAACACGATGCTCGCCGCGGCCAGCACGCCGTCCCAGCCGTAGCGGGTGCCGCCCGTCGCGAGCGGATCGTGGATGAGGTCGGGGATGAAGGGAGTCCAGTTGGACGCATGCACGAAGAACGCGCCCACCACGATGACCACCAATACGCCGATCACCTTCATGGTCACCACGACGGTGTTGAAGCGCGCGCCGATCTCGGTGCGCATGATCTGGATCCAGGAAATGCCCAGCGCCACGATCACCGCGATGAGGTTGACCACCTTGCCGCTGTCCGGCTGTGCCGGGTCGTAGGCGCCCTGCAGCCAGACCGGCAGGTGCAAACCGGTGACCTGGATGATCAGCGATTGCAGGTAGTTGGATGTACCGGCCGCCACCACGCCGACGATCAGCGCGTATTCGACCAACAGGTCCCAGCCGATGATCCATGCTGGCAACTCACCCAGCACGGCATAGCCGTAGGTGTAGGCGCTGCCGGTCACCGGGATCATTCCGGCGAACTCGGCGTAGGCCAGCGCAGCGCAGGCACTGCCGATGCCGGCGACAAGGAAGCTCAGGATGATGGCGGGGCCGGCATTGAGTGCCGCTTCATTGGGCGCCAGCACGAACACGCCGACGCCGACGATGGCGCCCACGCCAATGGCAGTGAGCTGCCACACGCCCATGGTGCGGCGAAAATCCTTCGACCCACCGGCCTCGGACTGCAGTTGCTGAACCGACTTGCGGCGTACCAGCCTGGAAAGAAATCCCATCAGGTATCCCCTTGAAAACAAGCGCCGATCATAACGTGGAGCTTGCAAGTGGCTGCAACCCGTGGTTGGGTGGTGGCGTCCGTCGCGCCGTTCCGAAAGCGCACCGACGGCATCGCGGCCCCATTCCAACGAGGCAGCAGCGCCACGGCGACCTTGCGGGAGTTCAGAAAGCCCGGTTGGCTTCCGACGCCCTGTAGGAGCGCACCCCGTGCGCGACCGCCATGCCACAGGGTGCGCTCCTACAGAGGATCCCGAACGGGCGGTTATTCGAGGTTGCCTGCAAGTCCGACCTCAGTGCCCCGCGGTGCCAGCCGTTTGGCCTTTCGCGCTCACCTCCCGCACCGCGGCAGACGGGCGAGCCGGAGCGACCCAGGGCAACGCCAGCGCGGCAAGGCCGAACACCACCAGCATCGCGGCCCCGATGCGGGGCTCGAGCTGGGCCACGCCGAACCAGCGGCCGGTCGCCCATGGCACCAGAGCCGTGGCGAGCACGCGGAGCGCCTCGAACCAGCACGCGGCGCGCCGTCCTTCCATCAGCGCACCGAGCACGGTGAGGCTGTCGACCAGGTAGGCCGCGTAAACCAGCAGTGTCGACAGGCTGGCAGTGGTGCTGAGGTCGAGGAAGTGCGTGGCCATGCCAAGCAGCAGCGCGAACTGCAGCAGGCAGTAGAAGGTGAGCGCACGCGACACCGGCGGGTCGAAGCGCTCGCGATGGATGTCGAAAGCCGGCTTGGGAAAGCGCGCCGCCACGTCGGCCGGTCGCCAGCCGGGCGGCTTGAGCCAGACCAGCAGCTTGTCGCGCCAGCGCCGTGCGTACCAGGCGTCCTTCGCGGCCGCCCAGTACACCTCGGCGTTGGCCCACAACGGGTTCCAGCTGCGCAACGGGGCACGGGTGCCGTAGACCGGCGGATCACTGTCGTCCTCTTCCACGAAGGTGCCGAACAGCCGGTCCCAGACGATCAGGATGCCGCCGTAGTTGCGGTCCAGGTAGCGATCGTTCACCGCGTGATGCGCGCGATGGTTGGAGGGCGAGCAGAACACGCGGTCGAACCAGCCCAGCCGGCCGACCTGTTCGGTATGCACCCAGAACTGGTAGAGCAGGTCGATCAGCGCAACGACCACGAACACTTCGGTCGGGATGCCGGCCAGCGCCATCGGCAGGTAGAACAGCCAGCCCAGCAGCACGCCGCTGCCGGTCTGGCGCAATGCGGTGGAAAGGTTGTAGTGCTCGCTCTGGTGGTGCACCACGTGCGCGGCCCAGAGGATGTTCACCTCGTGTCCGGCGCGGTGCAGCCAGTAGTAAAGGAAGTCGTAGGCGAGCAGCGCGACAACCCATACGGCGATGCTGTCGGCGGGCAGGCTGAAGGGCGCGATGTGCGTCGCCACCCAGGCGTAGATGCCGATCGAGAGCAGCTTGCCGAACACGCCCGCGACCTGTGAGATCACGCCAAGACCGATGCTGCTGATCGCATCGCCTGCACCGTAGGCCGCGCGGCCGCGCCAGCGCGCCACCAGCAGTTCCAGGCCGATCAGCACGAAGAATACCGGCGTGGCCCAGGTGATGATCAGTTCCTGCACGTGCATGGCATGGCCGGCGGATGCCGTCCCTGAAGTGGGTCCAGGCATGCATCCTACCGCGCGCTGCGGGATCCAGCGGCGAAGCCGCGGGCGATGCGCGCAGAAAAAAGGGCCGCAGGTAAACCTGCGGCCCCGGGGTGATACCCCGGGCTGCGGACAGCCCGGGTATGGCTTGCGACCTTAGAAGTCGTACGACACGCCGAAGCGGACGTAGCGCGGGGTCTGCGAGCTGTACGGACGGTTGTAGCTCGGGTTCGGATTGGCGGTGAAGCCGCTCAGCGGGTAGGTCTGCGTCGTGGTCTGCTTGTTGAACACGTTGTAGACCATCACGTTGAACGCAAGCTTCTTGCCAGCCCACTCCGGACGGTACTCGGCGCTCAGGTCGAAGCGGTAGGTCCACGGCTGACGCTCGTCACCCGGGGAGTACGGCTTGCCCTTGCAGAAGTGGTAGTAACCACCGCCGTAACCCAGGCCCGGGTTGGACTCGTCGGCACCGTAGTAGCCCAGGCAGGTCTTCGGCATGCCGGACATGACCACCAAGTTACCCGAGAGCATCCACTCCGGGGTCAGCTGGTAGGCGCCGTACGCCTTGAGCTGGTGACGGCGGTCGTTGGACAGGGCGCCATTGGCGTAGTCCATGAGCTCGGCGTAGTCCCAGTCCACCGTGGCCGAGACGTCGGTCTGGCCGATGTCCGAACGCACCTGGCCTTCGCTGTTGCCAAAGCTGTGCGACCACAGGTAGTCGATCTTGCCGTACCACTTGCCGTCGAACGGATGCTCCAGGTACAGGTTCAGGCCGTAGTACTTGCGCTTCAGCGTGGTGTTGAAGCGGAAGTCGTCCATGGTCATCGGGACGGTGTAGTAACCATCGCCCGCCGCATTCGGGATCATCAGGATGTTCGTGCGACCCGGGTTGACCAGGTAGCTGCCCTGAATGGTGCCGACGTCATCCATGTCGATGCCCATCGCTTCCATCTTGGTGCGGATCGCGAACGAGTCGCCGATGTCGTCGATGGCGTTGCGCAGGTTGCGGAACGTGGCCTTGGCGCCGTAGGTCCAGGACTCGTTGAACTGCTTGTCGAAGCCGAGGATGTACTCATCCTGGTACTCGGACTTCAGGTTGCGCGAGGTCGCGGTCAGCGGATCGCGCGGCTGGCCATATTCGCCGTTGGACGAGATCGGGCCGCCGGTGCTGGTCGGGATCGCGGTCAGGCCGGTGGGGACACCGTTCGCATCGATGCCGGTGTAGGTGAAGTACTCATCCACCAGCAGCGAGGAACCGGCCGCACGCAGCGCGACGCTGGCGGGCATGGCGAGGTAGTAGCGACCAGCATTGCCGTACACCTTGAAGGTGGAATCGCCATTGACGTCCCACGAGAAGCCCACGCGCGGCGCCCACTGCGGCGAGGTCAGGCGCAGGTACGGCACGCCGTCACCATTGTTGTTGGTGAACTGGTCGTTACGCAGGCCGATCTTGACCAGCCAGCGGTCGTTCACCTGCCAGCTGTCCTCGATGTACTGGGCGCGCTGCTCGGTGGTCACCGTGGCACCGTTGGCCTGGCGGTAACGCGACACGAAGTAGCCGCTCTGGCCATTGGCGACCGAACCGGGGTTGACCACCCACGGCTGCGCCTGCCAGTTCGGGCCATTGGCCTCCGGGCCGCCGACGATGTACTTGGTCGGGTCGCCCGCGTCGTAGGACCACGAATAGCCCTGGCCGGAGGAGATCGTCCGATCGTTCTCGTCGGTGATCTTCTGGTTGTCGATACCGGCGGTGATCGTGTGGTCACCGATGTGGTAGCTGACGTCGATGCGCAGGTTGGTGTTCTTCGAGCGGTGCGACGGATCGGTGATGTAGCTGGCCGTCTGCGGACCGGTGATCGGGTTGCCGCCGGTGATCGCCGGGTTCTGCTTGTCGCCACCGAACACGTAGGCATTGCTTGCGTCGTAGCCCGGCACGGTCTCGTAGAAGGTGCCCTTCATCTCGCCGTACAGCGCGCTGACCGTCAGGTCGTCGGTGATGTAGCTGGTGAACTTGGCCGAGTACAGGTCCGAGCCGTACTTGTGCGACGTGTCGTAGCTGTTGAAATCACCCGTGCTGAGCGTGCTGTAGTCGAAGTCGTACAGGGTGCCCGCGTAGGACTCCTTGCTCGACGCACCAGTCAGCTCGAGGATGTTGCTGTCGTTGATGTTCCAGTCGAGCTTGGCGTACCACTTCGGGTTGTCGTAGCGGTACTGGGTGGTCTGCGGCGCAGCGTTGGAACCGACGCTGGTGCCTTCACGGCGCTCGGCCTCGGCGGCACCGAAGAAGAACAGCTTGTCCTTGATCAGCGGACCGCCGGCATAACCGGAGACGGTGGTGACCCAGGACTTGCTCTCGTTGCGGTACTGACGCATCTGGCCAGCCGAAGCGCCCGTCACGTAGTAGTAGTTCTTCGGGTCGGACTTGAGCGACTTGGGCGTCCACTGGATCTGGCCGCCGAAATGCCACTCGTTGGTGCCGCGCTTGCCGACCTGGCTGATCACGCCGCCGTCAGAACGGCCGTAAGCGGCGCCGTAGCCGCCGCTGAGGATTTCCTGCTGGTCGATGGCACCGTACGGCAGGGTCAGACCACCGAGGCCGCTGAGCGGATCGGTCGTGTTGAAGCCGTTGATGTAGTAGGCGTTCTCGGTGACGGACGAGCCGCCGAAGGAGACCACGTTGCCACCGGCGGTGCCGGTGAACAGGGCGCTGCCTTCCACCACGCCCGGCGCCAGCAGGGCGATCGCTTCGGCGCTGCGGGCCAGCGGCAGCTTGGCCAGCTGTTCGGCGGTGATGACGGTGCGCGAGTCCACGCCCGTCACGTCGATCGTCGGCAGCGCATTGGCGCTGACGGTGATGGCGGACAGGTTCTGGGCGTCAGCTGCGCCCGCCGCTGCGAACGAAACCTGGGTACCGGCACCCACGCGCAGGGTGACGTTCTTGCGGGAATCGACGTCCTGGCCATTCTGGCGCAGGGTGACGGTGTAGTCGCCCAGCGGCAGCTGGTTGGCGACGAAGTGACCGGAGGCGTCGACCGCGACTTCGCGCGTGAAGCCGGTGCTGCTCTGGATCAGGACGGTTTCGCCCTGGGCGGCCGGTGCATCACCGAAGATGCTGCCGGTGGTCGCCTGTGCAAAGGCAACGCCGGCGAAGCCCACGCTCAGGGCGACGGCGAGGGCCGTCCGGCGGATGGCCGGGCGATTGGCAACTTGCAAGCTCATGCAAAACTCCCCAAAACCTGTTTTGGAATTAGAAGGACTGAGGCCATCGTTATGCCTCGTGGCAACGAGCACGATCATCCATCCGCGTCCAAAAACGGTTTCACAAGGAGCACCTGAGAGAAGCCAGCAACCGCATAGGGGGATCGGTGCTGGCGAGACAGGCTTTGTGGGGAAGCGGGGCTCGTTTGACTGAACCTTAAGATGCCCACAGCAAAAATTCAATATTTGTTGTATGGGTGTTTCTGTTGCGTTGCGATACGGCCCAGCGCCGGGTCGTCGGTAAAAAAGGCATCGATGCCACGTCGGTGGTCGCACCGATTTCGTTCTGGTGCCGGGCGATGAGCACGCCGTCGCGCGTCATCACCAGGTCCGGCTCGACCAGGTCGTCGCCGTCGGCGACGGCGCGCGTAGGCGGCGAGCGTGTGTTCCGGCAGGTACGCGCTGGCGCCGCGGTGGGCGATGACCTGGGGACGCGGGACGCGGGAACTTTCACTCATGCGGGCGTGACCGTTGGGCGGGCTTCGGCCCAGCGTGGCACGGATCCGGGACGGTGGACTGGAGCCACCCTGCGCGATCGATCAGAGCTTCAGATAGAGCCGGCGCCGGTCCATCGCCCACACGATCGCCCACCACAACGCCACGAAGGCGACCGCCCAGGCCAGCGAGGCGATCCACGGCCCGGCCAGCGGCGTGATCCAGCCGGCGAACAGGTGCCGGTACAGCGGCTCCTGCCAGCCCAGCGCGGGCAGCGCGACCTGCATCAGCTCGGAGCCGGCGTAAGCGGCGATCGCGTTCATGCCGAAGCGACGGCCCAGCGCCGGCCAGCCACGTACGTCGACGAGCCAGTAGAAGCCCAGCAGCACCAGCATGGCCCAGCCGCCGGTCCACCCTACGAACGACGGCGTCCACAGATTCTTGTTGAGCGGCATCCATAGCGACCAGATCGCTCCGAGCGCCAACGCCGCCACACCGCCGACGAGCAGCCGCCCCGGTTGCCGCGCACGCAGCCACACGCCCGCGCACAGGCCAAGCAGACTGCTGGCGATCGCCGGCAGCGTCGCGGGCAGGCCTTCAGGATCGTGCACCTGGCCGGTGGCAGCGTTGTGGTCCCAGACGTACTGGCCGAATATCGCGCCGTCGATTCGGTCGACGATGTTGTTCCATTCGTCCAGCGTGTCGCCGGACAGCAGCAAAACGGTGTAGCCGGCCAGCAGCGTCGCGATGGCCAGCCACCACACGCGGCGCGGCGTGTAGATGGCGAAGGCCGCGACCACCGCGAAGCACACGCCGATCCGCTGCAGCACGCCCGGCCAGCGCATCTCGCGCCCCGGCAGCCACCACGCCGCCAGCGCATTGATCGCCAGGCCCAGCGCGAGGATGCGCAGCGCCCGCCACAACGCCGCATGGCGCAGCTGAGCGGGCGCAGCCCCCTGCTCCAGCCGCGGCAGGATCGCCAGGGCCACGGACACGCCCATCACGAACAGGAAGAACGGGAACACCAGGTCGGTCGGCGTGCAGCCATGCCAGGCGGCATGCTCCAGCGGCCAGTAGACGTGACCCCAGTCCCCCGGGTCGTTGACCAGCAGCATCGCCGCCACGGTGCAACCGCGCAGGGCGTCGAGCGAAGCGAAGCGACCGCCAGGGGCACGCATGCCGCTGCCCCGCGGCGGCATGGGCGCGGCCCCGCTGGTGATGTCGCGGCCGTGGTTGCTCAGGGCTTCGCCTCCAGCGACACGCGACCGAGCGCATACAGCGGACCGTCGACGGGCGCGGTGTAGACCAGGCACAGGCTGTGTTCGCCCGCCTGCGCGGGCAGCTTCGCATCGAGCTCGAACTGGCGCGGGCTGTGCGCCGGGTCGGGCAGCGCCATGCTGGCCAGGACCGGGCCGTCGCAGCGATCGGCATGCACCACGAGCTCGCCGAACGGCGTGGCGTGCGGGCGCGACACCACCAGTTTCTGCTCGTGCGCCAGCGCAAAGTTGCGCGGCAACCGCACCGCGTCGACCCGGATCGCGCCGACGCCTTCCATCAGCGTCGGAGGGAATTGCTGGCAACTGTCGAACAGGTTGACCGCATACACCGGCTGGGTACTCGTCGCATCGGGCGATGGCTGCAGCAGCAGGCGGAAGTCGCTGCCCGGGCAGTTCGCCAATGCCGTTCCGGGCAGCGAAAGCAGGCTGGCGCGGTCCAGCACGCGCTCGCGCGGCGCGGCCAACGCGATGCCGTCGTCGGCGAAGCTGGCGGCGCGCACGGTGGTCGGCAGGGTCACGTTGAGCGGCGCCTGGTAGCGCGGCGACGCCAGCGTCGGCGCGCTGCCGTCCAGGGTGTAGTGGATCGCGCCGAAGTCGGCCTGGTTGGAGAGCCGGACCGTTGCCTTGCCTGTCGCCAGCGCCACGTTGCGATCGGTGTCGATGGCCACTGCGAAGGCACCGTCGGCCACATTGACGTGCTGAGCGCGGTAGCGCGCCATCTGCGCGGGCAGGCGCGCCAGGAAGCCCGGCCAATCGGAGCGGCCGGCGGGTGACCACGCCACCTCGCTGAGCGCATCGAGCCGCGGAAAGACTTGGTGCTCCACGTGCGCCATGGTCGGCATGTGCTCGGTCCAGGCGTTGGCCTGCACCCCCAGCACGTGCCTCGCCTGCGCCGCGTCGAGCACGCCGGGAACGACCTGCAGCCCGTACACGTCCCTGAGCGACTCCACGCCGTAGCGACTGGCGTATTCGCCGGGCAGGTCGCTCTGCACGTGGTCGAGGTAGAGGTCCGGCGAGGGCGACATCACCACGTCGTGGCCGAGCAGCGCCGCCTTGATCGCGCCATCGATACCGCGCCAGGACATCACCGTGGCGCCCGCCGGCAGGTTGTCGCCTTCAAGGATCTCGTCCCAGCCGATCAGCTTGCGGCCGTGCTTTTCCAAATACTGCCCGATGCGCCCGATGAACCAGCCCTGCAGCGCGTCCTCGCTGGTGATGCCGAGCTCGCGCATCTTCGCCTGCACCGCGGGCGAGGCCTGCCACTGGTCCTTGATCGCCTCGTCGCCGCCGACATGGATGTACGTCGACGGGAACAACGCCAGCACCTCGTCGAGCACGTTGTCGATGAAGGTGAAAGTGTCCTCATCGACGTTGTACAGCCAGGGATTGACGCCGGAGTCCACCGATACGGCCGGCCGCTTGCCAGTGACGCCGATCTGCGGATACGAGGCCACCGCCGCCTGCGCGTGCCCGGGCATGTCCAGCTCCGGCACGATGGTGACGTGGCGCGCGGCGGCGTAGGCGACCACGCGGCGGATCTCGTCCTGCGTGTAGAAACCGCCATAGCGTTTGGGCTCGCCGTCCTGGCCGGCGTGTGGAGGCGTGCGCCACGCGCCGACCCGGGTCAGCTCCGGATAGCGCTTGATCTGGATCCGCCAGCCCTGGTCGTCGGTGAGGTGCCAGTGCAGCACGTCGAGCTTGTGCTGGGCCATCTGGTCGATCAGGCGTTCGACCTCGGCCACGCTCTGGAAATGCCGCGCCGAATCGAGCATCAGCCCGCGCCAGGCGAAGCGCGGCCAGTCCTTGATGGCGAGCGCAGGCACCTGCACCGCGCCTTGCCCGGCGTCGGGTGTCAGCAGCTGGTAGAGCGTGACCGTGCCATGAAACAGTCCCGCGTCGTCGCGGGCCGCCACCTCGATACCGCGGGCGGAAACCTTGAGCGTATAGCCGCCCTCCTGCGCCACCGCGGCACGCGGGTCACGCCGCAGCACGATCGCCGGCACGCCGCTGCGCTGCCCGGCAACGGCCAGGTGCAGGCCGCGCGTGCGCGCCAGCAGGTCGACGAGGTACTGCGCGGTCTGCCGCGTGGCCGCATCGTCGCTCGCCAATACCACCGGCGTGCGTGCATCCACGACGAGGTGGCCCGGCTGCAGCTGGACCTTTGCGGGCAACGGAATCAGCGAGGGAGTCGCCGCGGCGCCGGCGAACGCCGCGCGCGAGGGCAACAGGGCGACGGCCCACAGCAGGCAGGCGCACAGGAAAAAGGAGGTTCGTCGCAACATCGGCAAGCTCCATCGACGGCCCAGCATGCCATCGCCGCGGCCTGCGCAAAAAAAAGGGCCCGAAACATGCAGACCGGGCCCGGCGGGGAGTGCAGGCCATCCGTGGCCTGCTTCAATCGGTGGATCAGAAGCTCAGGTGCGCGTTCAGGTAGTACTGGCGGCCGTTCTCGTAGAACGAGGTCGGGATCGCCGCACTCTGGTAGTACTTGATGGTCGGGTTGTTGAGGTTCAGCGCATCCAGGCTGAAGCTCAGCCAGTCGGTCGCCTTGTAGCTGAGCGAGGCCGACAACGTGCCGAAGCTGTCCTGGTAGTACGGGTGGGTGCCGGACAGGCCGATCAGGAACGACGAACGGCGGGTGTAGCTGACCCGGGCGCCGAAGGTGTCGTTCTCGAAGTAGGCGCCGACGTTGTAGGTGTTCTTCGAAGTGCCCAGCAGATGGTTGCTGCCATCGGCCCAGGTGTAGTCGGAACTGCCATCGGCGTAGGTGTAGTTCGTATTGATGCCGAAGTGCTCGCCGATCGGCTGGTCGTACGCCAGCTCCACGCCGGTGACCTTGGCGTCGGCGTTGATCGGCATCGACACCTGGTAGGCCTCCAGCTGGTGGGTCAGCTCGCTGAACAGCATCTGCGTCTGCACGCCGTAGGCGACGTAGTCCTTCATGTTCATCGAGTACGCGGTGGCCGACAGCAGGCCGCGCGGCATGAAGTACCACTCCAGGCCGGCATCGAGGTTGGTCGAGACCACCGGCTTGAGGTTCGGGTTGCCGCCGCCGCCGGTCCGATTGAGATCCGAGCCATAGGAGGACGCACCCAGCGCGGAGTAATCGGGCAGGGTCTGCGTCTGCGAGGCAGCGAAGCGGAACACCAGGTTCTGGGCCATGTTGAACTTGAGGTTCGCGCTGGGCAGCACGCGGCTGTAGCTGTTGTCATAGTGGCGACGGTCCCAGGCGCCGAACAGGCTGCTCACGTCGGGGTTGACGGTGTCGGCGAAGTAGGTGTCGATGCCCTGCTTGATGTGGACGTAGCGCAGGCCGGCGTTGCCGCTCCAGTTCTCGCCCTCGAAGTTCACCTGGAAGTAGGCCGCGAGGTTCTTCTCGTCCACGCTCCACTCGGCGCCGTAGTTGTGCCGGCCGGTGGGGCCGTCGTTGTCGGACAACCAGGTGGAGTTGGCGATGATCGCCTGCTTCAGCGCATCCGGGGTGAAGTACCACAGGTCGCGCGGGAACGTACCGCCGATGCCCTCGGCGAAGTTGCCTGGGTAGTTGGCGGTCTGGCCGTTCTGCAGTGCCGACCAGATGTCGCCGGGCGAGGCGCCCTCGGGCGACTGCGCCTCGCGGTCATGCTTGGCGTAGCGCACGCCGTAATCGAACGATTGCACGACGCCGGCGTTGAAGTACTGGGTGAAGTCGGCGGTGAACCAGTTCTCCTTGTCCACCGCGCGCACTTCCTGGTTGCCCCAGGTGCCGAAGCCGGTGACGCCGGCCGGGCTGATGTCGCCGCCCACGCTCCAGTCCACCGGCGCGCTGTTGCCGTGGGTGGTCCAGCTGGCGCCGCCGCCGTTGGCGGCCGTCACTTCGGCGATGAACTGGCGCGGGGTTTCGCCGACGCCTTTGGTGGTGCCGGCCTGGAACTTGGCCGTCACGTTGTCGGAAATGTTCCAGTCGGCATCCAGCGTGTAGTACTGCGTCTTGGACGAGGCCTCGCGGTAGATCATGTCGTACACGACGTAATTCGTGCCGGGCACGCCCGCGTAGGTGGCGTTGGTCAGCACGCCGTTTTCGACCGTGTAGCCGGGCTCGGGCGCCTGGCTGGTCGCGAAGTTGCCGCCCCACAACATGAAGTTGCGGTTGTAGTTGTTCGCTTCCATCTTCGAGTAGAAGCCGCTCGCGCCAATAGTCAGGTCGTCGCTCGGACGGAACTGCACCTCGACCAGACCGCCCTTGCGGTCGCGCACCTGCTCGAACAGGGTCGAACCCAGCAGGCCGGGCACGGACACGCCGGCCAGGTCCGGATTGCTCTGCGCCAGCGCGGAGGTCGGGTCGATCACGGCGAAGCCGCCGGGGATTTCCTGGGCCTCGCGGCGCAGGTGGCGCTTCTGCTTGAACGCCTGCACCATCACGCCGAAGTTGTTCTGGTCGTTCTTGTAGTTGAACAGGCCGGAGAACTGCGGGTCGGTCTTGCCCGGGCCGTCGGCATAGACGCCACCCAGGCTGAGAGCGCCGGAAACCTGCTTTTCGAAGTCCAGCGGCTTGCGCGTGATGATGTCGACGTTGCCGGTGGTGCCGCCCTCCTGGAAGCGCGCTTCGGACGACTTGTGCACTTCCACGCGGCTGACCAGTTCGGACGGCAGCAGCGTGTAGCTCACGCTGCGGCCGACGTTGTTGCCCTGGCTCAGCACGAACCAGTCGGCCGAACCCACGCCGTGGCCGTCGATCAGCGTCTGGGTCAGGCTGGGGCTGGTGCCGCGCAGGCTGACGCGGTCGGCTTCGTCGAAACCGCCCTCGTCGGCGCTGGAGGAGCTGATGTTCACGCCCGGCAGGCGCTGCAGGGTGTCGGCCACGTTGTGCGCCGGCAGCTTGCCGATATCCTCGGCGGTGACCACTTCCATGGTGGAGTTGGAGTCGCGCTTGATATCGAGCGCCTTCTCCACCGAGCCGCGGATACCCGTGACAGTGACCGTGGACAGCTGCTTGATCTTGTCCTTTTCGGCCTGGGCCTTCGAGGTCTGCGCGGTGGCGTCGGCGCCGGTCGTGGCCTGGCCCGCGTCCTGTGCATGCAGCGCGCCGGCCAGGCAAAGGCTGGCGACGATGCTTGCGGCTAACAGCGTCTTGCGGTGTGACATGGTGCTCCCCTCCAGTCGGATCAGCAGCACGCGCGTCGCGGTGATGCTGGTTGGTTGCAAGGGCTTGCGCCCGTTTGTTATGCGATCTCCAAAGCTCAGCCGGGTACGGCGTGACCGGCCAAAGCCAGGCCGGCCGCGCCGATCACGCCGTGCTGGCCGTGTTCCATCAGTCGTACGGGAACCTGCTGCAGGTACGGGCGCATCACGCCCTTGTTGAAGAAGCGCTCGCGGAAGCGGCTGGCCAGCAGCAACTGGCGGATCTGCGGCAGGATGCCGCCGGCGAGGAACACGCCCCCGCGCGCGCCGTAGAGCAACACCAGGTCGCCCACGAAGCTGCCGAGCAGGCCGCAGAACACCTGAAGCGCCTCGACCGCCGCCGCGTCGCTCTGCATCAGCGCTGCGTGGGTGATGGCACTGGGTTCGGAAAGCACGGCCGGCGTGCCGCGCAGCGTGCTGATCGCGCGGTAGAGGTTGCGCAGGCCGGGGCCGGACAGTGCGTGTTCGAAGGCGACGTGCGAACGCTCGCGCGAGAGCAGGCGCAGGATCTCGATCTCGCGCTCGTTGCCCGGCGCCAGCGCAATCTGCCCCGCTTCGGTGGCGAGCACCGTCGCTTGCGGCTGGCCCGGCAGCAGCACCGCCGAACCCAGGCCGGTGCCCGGCCCCATCACCAGCACCGGGCCGCGCTGTGGCGGTGCGCTGGTCTGGATCACTGGCAGCGTGTCGGCGTCGGTCAGGAACTGGGTCGCCCAGGCGACCGCTTCGAAATCATTGATCACGGCCAGGCGGTCGAGCGCCAGGGTGTCGCGTATGTCGCTGATCGACACCGGCCAGGCGAGGTTGTCGTTGACGATGGCGTCCTCGAGCACGTAGCCGGCGCTGGCCACGACGCACTGGTCGATCGGCGCGGGGGCGTCGAGGTAGGTGACGAAGTGCTGCAACACCGCGGTGAGGCTGGGCCACTCGGCGCAGGCGTAGCGCTGGTAGCGCAGCACGGTGACCGGGCTGGCGCCCTGGGGCTGTCGACTGAGCAGGCCCACGCGCGCATGCGTGCCGCCGACGTCGGCGGCCAGCAGCAGGCTTTCCTGCGGCAGGCGCTGCGGGCTCCTCGAGTTGGCGACCTCGGCCACGACTCCTCCCTTTGCACTTGGCCCGGCGTCGCTGGACGTCGGCGGGGGCGGAGTCTGGACAGCGATGACAACGTTGTCAACGCGTTTTGGCGACATTTTCGGAAGACCGGTTTACGCACTGCAGCAACCGGCCTTCCGATTATCTGTCACGGCATGCGAAAAGCTCGCAGCCAAGCCGCCAGCACACTGAATTGCGGCGGTCGCGCACAAGGAAAATCGTGATGCGGCATTGCATCAGACAAACCGCGGATAGGCCGTTGGTCAGGGGCCCGCGCAAACGCCATTTCGACATTCACGAAAGACATAAATTGACAACGTTGGCCCGCGAGGCCATAAAGCCGGCCGGGGGAGTGCCCGTTGACGGCGCTCGCATCGCCATGCGTTTGCCTGACAGGAGCCGTCCATGTCGTCCACCACGCTCGCGACCGATCAATCCAAGCCATCGGCGCTGGGGCCGATGCTGGTGATCGGGCTGCTGTTCTTCATCTTCGGCTTCGTCACCTGGCTCAACGGACCGCTGATCGCCTTCGTCAAGCTGGCCTTCCAGGTGGAGGACGTCTACGCCTTCCTGGTGCCGTTCGCCTTCTACATTTCCTACTTCGTGTTCTCGCTGCCGGCCTCGATGGTGCTGCGGCGCACCGGCATGAAGAAGGGCATGGCGCTGGGGCTGTTCGTGATGGCGATCGGTGCGATGGCGTTCGGCCAGTTCGCCACCATGCGCATCTTCGCCGGCGCGCTCGTCGGCCTGTTCGTGATCGGCGCCGGCCTGTCGCTGCTGCAGACGGCTTCCAACCCGTACATCAGCATCCTGGGACCGATCGAGAGCGCGGCACAACGCATCGCGGTGATGGGCATCTGCAACAAGGTGGCCGGCATCCTGGCGCCGATCGTGATCGGCTCGCTGGTGCTCGCCGGTATCGGTGACATCGACGCGCAGGTCCACGCGGCAGCCACACCGCAGGCGCGCGAAGCATTGCTGGATGCCTTCGCCGCGAAGATCCACGCGCCGTACCTGGGCATGGCGGTGCTGCTGGCGCTGCTGGCGGTCTGGATCGTGCGCTCGTCGCTGCCGGAGATCCGTCCCTCCAAGGCCAACAGCGAGCAGGCGGGCGAGGCAGGCACCAGCATCCTGGGCTTTGCGCACCTGTGGCTGGGCGTGCTGTGCCTGTTCCTGTACGTGGGCGTGGAAGTGATGGCGGGCGACGCGATTGGCACCTACGGCGCCGGCTTCGACCTGCCGCTGGACCAGACCAAGTTCTTCACCGCCTTCACCCTGGGCGGCATGCTGCTCGGCTACGTGGCCGGGCTGGTGCTTATCCCGCGGGTGATCTCGCAGCAGCGTTACCTCGCCGTCTCCGCGGTGCTCGGCGTGCTGTTCAGCGTGTGCGCCTACCTCACCCACGGCTACGTCTCGGTCGGCTTCGTGGCGGCGCTGGGTTTCGCCAACGCCATGATGTGGCCGGCGATCTTCCCGCTGGCGATCAACCGGCTGGGCCGCCATACCGAGGCCGGCTCGGCGCTGCTGATCATGGGCATCGCCGGCGGCGCGGTGGTTCCGCAGTTGTTCGCACACCTGAAGACGCACTACGACTTCCAGCTGGTGTTCGCGGCGCTGATGGTCCCTTGCTACCTGTACATCCTGTTCTACGGCCTGCGCGGCTACCGCGTGGGCCTGCGTGATGGCGATGGCGCGCGTCCGCAGTGAAGGCACCGCCACGCCGGCGCGCCGGTGGGCTAGGATGGCGCGCCGATCCGCAGGAGAACCCGTCGTTGCGTCACGCCACCATCAAGGATGTCGCCAAGCGCGCCGGCGTGTCGCTGAAGACCGTATCGCGGGTGATCAACCGCGAGCCTTCTGTGCGCGAGGACACACGCGAAAAGGTCGAACGGGCGGTCGAGGCGCTCGGTTACCGCCCGAACCTTTCCGCGCGCAGCCTGCGCGCGGCGCACTCGTACGCGATCGGACTGGTCTACGACAACCCGAACGCGCACTACGTCATCAGCATGCAGAACGGCGTGCTGTCGGCCTGCCGCGAACGCGGCTTCGGCCTGCAGATCCATCCCTGCGACTCGTCTTCGCCGCACCTGGCCGAGGAGCTGTGCGCGCTGGTGCGCCGTTCGCGCCTGGCGGGGCTGGTGCTGGCGCCGCCGATGTCCGAGCAACCGCAACTGGTCGCCACGCTGAAGGCGCACGACATCGCCTTCGTGCGCATCCTCGCCGCCCGCCAGGATCCGTGCGACGGCTCCCCCTGCGTGTGGGTGGACGACCGCGACGCGGCCTATGCGATCACCGAGCACCTGATCCAGCTCGGGCATACGCGGATCGGTTTCCTGTGGGGCGAGCCACACCATCGCTCCAGCCCGGAGCGGTACCAGGGCTATGCCGATGCGTTGAAGGATTACGGCATCGCGCTCAACAAGAAGCTGATCTTGCCCGGACGCTACGCGTTCGACGATGGCTTCCGCGGCGCGCGCAAGCTGCTCGCGCTGAAGGAGCCGCCGACGGCGATCTTCGGCAGCAACGACGAGATCGCTGCCGGCGTGCTGGCAGCGGCACGCTCGGCCGGACTGGACGTGCCGTGGGATCTGTCGATCGCCGGCTTCGAGGACAACCCGTTTTCCAAGCAGGCCTGGCCGGCGCTGACCACGGCGCGGCAGTCGACTGCGGAGATCGGCCGGCATGCCGCGCTGCGGTTGATGGCCGAGCTGCAGCAGGGCGAATCGACGCCGGATACGGCCAACGAAGGCTTCGTGCCGGAACTGGTGGTGCGCGGGTCGACGGCGCCACCGCGCAAGGGCTGAGCTCTCCACGCCTGGACTCCTCTCCGCTCGTGAGAGGCAGGATTCGGCATCGCCCCGTCCCCCGCTCCGCCCGAACCCTCACCCGCCCTGCGGGCACCCTCTCCCGGCGGGAGAGGGAACACATCTGTCCGTCCCCGGAATCCCCATGAAATCATCCCGTGACACCCTGATGTACCAGGAGGCGCAGTCGGCCGCCGACGTGATCGCACACCAGCTCGCCGCCAACGCCGGCCTGCTGGCCGAGCTGGGCGAGCGCCTGCGCGCCAGCCCGCCGCGGTGCATCGTCACTTGCGCGCGCGGCAGCTCCGACCACGCCGCCGCCTACGCCAAGTACGTGTTCGAGACGCGCCTGGGCGTGGTCACCGCCTCGGCCTCGCCGGCGGTCAGCTCGATCTACGATGCACCGCTGCAGCTGGGAGGCGCACTGTTCCTGGCCATCTCCCAATCCGGCAAGAGCCCCGATCTGCTGCTCAGCGCGCAGGCCGCAAGGAAGGCCGGCGCGCAGGTAGTGGCGCTGGTCAACGACGCCGATTCCCCGCTGGCGCAGCAGGCCGACGTGGTGGTGCCGCTGCACGCCGGCCCCGAGCGCAGTGTGGCGGCGACCAAGAGCTACCTGGCCACGCTTTCGGCGGTGCTGCAGTTGACCGCCTACTGGAGCGGCGACGAGGCGCTGCACGCCGCGCTCGAGCGCCTGCCGGGCGATCTGCGCCAAGGCTGGGACGCCCACTGGCAGGCACTCGGCGAAGGCCTGCGCGAGGTGCACAACCTGTTCGTGGTCGGCCGCGGCTATGGCTTCGGTGCCGCGCTCGAAGCGGCGTTGAAGTTCAAGGAAACCTGCGGCCTGCATGCCGAGGCCTTCAGCGCGGCGGAGGTCAGGCACGGGCCGATGGCGCTGGTCGGCGCCGGTTTTCCGGTGCTGGTGTTCGCGCAGGCGGACGGCTCGCTGGAGGGCACCCTCGCCGTCGCCAACGAGTTCCGTGCGCGCGGCGCGCGGGTGTGGGTCGCGGCACCGGGCGCCAGCGGGCCGGACGCCCTGCCGCTGCCGGCCGGCCTGCCTGCGATCACCACTCCGCTGCTCGCCGTGCAGAGTTTCTACCGCGCAGCCAGCGCGCTTTCACTGGCGCGCGGCTACGATCCGGATGTGCCGCCACACCTGCGCAAAGTCACGGAGACGTTGTGATGCTTCAGTCCCTGCTCGCCCTGGTCCACGGTCGCGTGCTGACCGACGAGGGCCTGCGCGAGGACGTCGCGGTGCTGGTGCACGACGGCCACGTGCTCGCGCTGGCCGCGGCCGACGACCCACGCGTGGCGCAGGCGCAACGCCACGACCTGGCCGGCGCGCTGCTGCTACCCGGTTTCATCGACGTGCAGGTCAACGGCGGCGGCGGGTTGCTGTTCAACGACGCGCCCACGGTGGACACGCTGCGCGGCATCGCACAGGCGCACCGGCGCTTCGGCACCACCGGCCTGCTCCCGACGCTGATCACCGACACCGCGGACAAGATGCGCGCCGCGCTGGACGCCGTGGATGCGGCGATCGCGCAGTGCGTGCCGGGCATCCTGGGCATCCACCTGGAGGGACCCTTCCTGGCGCCCGCACGCAAGGGCATCCATGACGCCTCGCTGTTCCGCACGCCCGGCACCGACGACCTGCTCGCGCTCACCGCGCAACGCCGCGGCGTAGTGATGCTGACGCTGGCGCCCGAGCAGGTGGAACCGTCGGTGATCGCGCGCCTGGCTGCTGCGGGCGTGCGCGTGGTCGCCGGCCACACGGCGGCCGACTACGCGACCGCGCGCGCCGCGCTCGACGCCGGCGTGTGCGGCTTCACTCACCTGTACAACGCGATGACCCCGCTCACCAGCCGCGAACCGGGCGTGGTGGGCGCGGCGCTGGACGATCCGGCCAGCTGGTGCGGATTGATCGTCGACGGCCACCACGTGCACCCGGCCTCGCTGCGCATCGCGATCAGCGCCAAGCCGCCGGGCAAGTGCGTACTGGTCACTGACGCAATGCCGCCAGTGGGCAGCGCGCGACCGGACTACACGCTCAACGGCCAGACCATCGTCGCGCGCGAGGGCATCTGCATGAACGACGCCGGCGTGCTCGCCGGCAGTGCGCTGGACATGGCCAGCGCGGTGCGCAACACGGTCAACCTGCTCGGCCTGCCGCTGGCCGAGGCCTCGCGCATGGCCAGCGCCTATCCGGCCGAATGGCTCGGGCTGGAACAGACCCACGGCCGCATCGCACCGGGCCAGCGCGCCGACTTTGCCGTGCTGGACGACACCCTGCACGTCCGCGAGACCTGGATCGGCGGAGAGCGCCAGGCGGTGTGAGGCGCAACTTCCCGGCCGGCAGACGCCGGCCGGGAGGCATTCACGTCAGTGTTTCCTGATCGCGCCGAGCAACGGATCCACTGCATTCGGCGGGATCGCACCGCCGCTGCACTGTTCGAATGCCTGGTTACAGATCATCCGGTCCCTCAGCGAGGCCGCTTGCGCCATGCAGGTTTCCCAGGCGGTATCGCACTTGGCCGGGTAGGCCTGCGCGGTCCGGGCGGGAAAGAAGGTGAAAGCGGCTGCCGCAGCCGCCACCGGCAAAGCGATCGTCACGATCTTGCGAAGCATGCTTGAACTCCTTTCAGCAAGTGTCCCCCTGCATGACCCGGAGTAACACGCGTCCCGGCCTGCGGCAACCGCCAGCCCGGCAAACGCGGAACGCGGCCACGGTCCTGGCGCCCCCGCCAAGGCGGGTCCCAGCCATCGCCCCTGGTATGCGGGCGATGGCTGAAACCGGTACCGAGGTCGTTCTGTCAGGGCTGGCGCGGGGCCATGCCGCGGGCGCGCGCCGGCGGGGGCGGCGGGTACAGGACGCCACTGCAAGCCTGGAAGTCCAGTACGCACTGCTTCAGGCCATCGATCGACTTGGCGCTGTACATGCAGGTCCAGTAGGTGCTGTCGCAGACCGCCGGGTAGGCCTGCACCGGCTTGGCGGGGAAGAAGGTGAACGCGGCCGCGGCGGCCATGGTGGGCAGCGCGAAGGTGAGAATCCTGCGAAGCATGCTCGAACTCCTTTTAGGCAAGTTTCCCCTGCACCGCCCGGGGTAACACGCGCCGGGCTTCATCAACAACGGCGAGGCGCCCAAACGGAGAACGGTGCCGCAGTCCGGCGGCGCCGCCGGAACCTGCGCCAGGATTGCAGCCTGCGGCGCGCCCTACGGCGAGTGCGTCAGTCCGGTCGCGTGCAGGTCGCTGCCGGCCACGCGCAGGCTGCGCACGAGGTAGGCGCGGACGGTCGCGTCGGGAGCCGCCGGCGCGAGGCCGCCGAGGTGGCGATGGAGCATCCATTCCAGGAGATAGAGATAGGCCTCGTGGGCGACCGGTTTGTCGTTGTGGTGGTCGGCCCGGGGGTCGACGAACAGGCTGAAGTCCTTGCCCAGCGCCTTCAGGCGCGCGGCATAGCCGAGCACGCCGCGCAGCGCCACGCGGCGGTCCTCGCCGCCGGCGAAGATCAGCAGCGGGCGGTCCATGCGCTTGGCGTGGGCCAGCGGCGACTGGTCGTGCAGGCGCGCCATCGTGGCGGCGTCGCGGGGGTCGACCGACAGCATCGCCAGCCATTCGTCGAACGGAATGTAGCGCGAGAGCGACAGCGCTTCGGTGGTGCGTCCGATCCAGCGGATGTCCCAGCCGAAGTCCGGGGGCGGCACCACCGCCACGCCGACCTTGAAGAGGTCCGGCTGGAAGGTCACGCCGAGCAGCGTCGTATAGCCACCGAAGGAAGCGCCGGCGATGCCAACGCGCTCGGCGTCGCCGATGCCCCGGGCCAGCAGCGCGCGGGTACCCTCGACGATGTCCTGCTGCACGCGGCCATGGCCGAAGTCGCCCTGGGCGGACATCAGGTAATGGCGGCCCAGTCCGTTGGAAGCACGGAAGTTCGGCTCGAACACGACATAGCCGCGGTTGGCCAGGGCCTGGCTGTAGCCATTGCCGAACTGGTCCGGACGGGCGGCGCTCCACGGCCCGCCATGCGCCAGCACCACCAGCGGCAGGTGTGCGGGATCGACCCCGGGTGGCAACCAGACGAAGCCGTGCAGGCGCATGCCGTCGGAAGCGCTCCAGTCGAATGGCAGCTTGCGCGCCATCGCCGCTTCCGGGAGCCACTGCGCAGGGCGGCCGTCGCGATCGCCCAGCGGCGGGAAGTCCAGGATCTCGCGCGAGGCGCCGGAACGCGGGTCCACCAGGTGCCAGCGCGCGCCCTGCAGGGTGCTGGCCTGTTCGCTGACCAGCCAGTGTGTTTTGCCCAGCGCGATGTCCAGGTCGCGACCGGGCAGGCGCGCTTCCAGGCCGGCCAGCGCGCGGCGCGTCGCGGCATCCAGCCCCTGGTTCGCGGCCACGGTGCCGCGGTAGCTGGCGATGCGTGGCATGCCTTCGGCCGGATCGAGTGCCAGCGCGTCGACGTCGGCTTCTCCGCGCGGATCGATGGCGAGGGTGTCAAGCGTGCCGTCGGGCCGCAGCCGGCGCAGGCCTTCGAGGTCGGCGTCCACGTCGCTGAGCAGCAACAACCGGCCCTGGACATCGGTCACCGGCAGCAGCGAGCAGCGATGCAGTTGCTTGCAGCGCAGCACCGGATGCAGGCGGCCTTGCGCGTCGACGCGATGGATCGCCAGGGCGGCGCCCTCGACGCGCTCGAGAAAGGCCAGCCGTCCGCTGCGGTCGAAAGCCACCTCGACCAGCCGATGTGCGTCCTCGTGCAACAGCGTGCGCCGCCCCTGCATGTCGGCGCGCAACACGCGCCAGCGCTCGGGTGCGTCCGGCATGGCCGGCACGCGCTCGCGCAGCAGCACGGCGGCCGGCTGCAGCGGATCGATCCCGATCAGCTCGCGCTGCCCGCGACCACCCAGCGTGGCGACCAGATGCGAACCGCCCTGGCCCGCGGCCGCCACCGCGAACAGCTGGCGCCCGGACTCCAGCACCAGCCAGCGGCCATCGTGCGACCAGGCGATCGCCCGTGCGTCGGTGCTGCCGAGCACGCGGCGCGCTTGTGCACCATCCGCGGGGAGCAACCAGAGGCTGCGCCGACCGGCCTGCTCGCGCAGGTAGGCGACCTGGTTTCCGTCGGGCGAAAGCGCCGCGGCGGCAACGGCCGGGCGCAGCAGGAAAGCGGCACGTGGGAACGTCGGTGCCGGCGCGCGCGCGCGTTCGTGCGCGACGGCCGCCTGGAACGTATCCCCCGGCGCATGCGCCAGCGCGGGCCGGACCAGCAGAAGGGCACACAGGGCGAGCAGGGAGCGGACGAACGGGTACATGGCGCGTTTTCCGTGCTGTCGTAGGGGTGATGGGGAGGGCTCTCGCTCGTGCGGGCGCGCCCGCCCGGCCTTCCCCTGCATGCAGGGGAAGCGCCGCCGTGTTGCTTCGGGTTGTACCGTTCAGCCGTCTAGATGGCTGGCTGGGCGTGCATTGTCAGCCGGCTTTTTTCGCTGGCCGGATACAACAGCCACAAACTCGCCAGCGCGGGCAGGCCAACGGCGCCGCAAACGATCACCCAGGCCACCTTTGCCGGCAGCGACAGTTCGCGTCGGCGGACCAGCCACAGCGCGGCCAGCAGTGAGGCCAGCATCAATACGCCCGCCAGCCACCGGATGCCGCGTGGCATCGGTGCCGGCGTGGTGGCCTGCATCGGATCGGGCGTGGCGAACAGGCCGGACACGGCGTGGCGCAGCGCATACAGCACCGGCGAGGGCCACCACGCCTGGTAACGGAACCAGGCGGGGTAGTCGAACGCGATGGCGCGTCGCGCCACTTCCTCCACGCGGCCGTCGTCATGCACCCAGGTCAGCGTCTGGTAAGGCGCCGTGCCGTCCATGACCCAGGCGTAAGTGGTGAACGAGGCGGACACCAGATAGCCGTCGACCAGTTCGATCAGGTCCAGGTCGCGCAGATCGCCCATGGCGCCCGGGATCGGCATGCGCTCGCGCGGTTGCAGTGGCGCTTCGCTGGCGACGATGTCGCGGCCATCGTAGAAGTACAGCGCGCGATCGCTCTGCACCACCAGGTTCTCGCCCACCGCCGTGGTGCCGAGCAGCCACTCGCCCGACGGGAGCTGGATGCGCGGCAGTACCTGACCGGTTTCGCTGACGTAGTGGTAAAGCCGGTTGCCGGCGACCAGGCTGCGGTCGTCCTTCGGCTGGCCGGGCAGGCCGGCGATGGCGACGGCCGGCGCCGGGAACGCACCGTCGGCCGCACCCACGCCCAGCGTACCCACGCCACGGCCGCCGGCGATGCGGTAGCCGACCAGGCGCATGCGGTCGTGGCTGAAGGTCCAGCGCACATTCTTCGCGGTGTCGTCGAAGTCGGCCGGCGCGGCGTTGGTAAGTGCGCCGCGCACGGGCAACCCGGGCAGATCCACTGCAATCGAAACCACGTCCGACAACGCCACCTGCTCGCGCCAGGTCGGCGCCTGCGGCGCGCGGCTGGCCACGAGACCTGCGAGCATGCGCTGTTGCGGCGTCATGCGCTCGGTCTCGTTCTGGCCACCGGGTGGCGGGGTTTCGGTGTTGTTGGGATGACTGCCCTGCATGATCCACACCATCTGGCCACCGAACTCCAGCAGCAGGATCAACAGGTAAGCGCCCGCCTGCAGCGGCAAGGCCAGCAGCACCGTGGCCAACGGCGTGCGCGGCGTCGCCGACAGATCGGGCTTGAACGATGCCAGCAGCATCCCGGCCAGCCAGGCCAATGCCAGCGTCTGCACCAGCAGCGCCCACGCCCCGCTGGCCTGGTTGATCGCCAGCGCCACCAGCAGCACCAGTGCGGCCATCGCGCGGCGCGCCGGGCCGAGCATGCAACAGGCGCCGGCGACATAGCCGCAGGCGGCAAGCAGCCACGCCCCCAGCGGCAGCAGCCAGTGGCGCAGGTCGACCACACGCGCCGTGAGGCCGGATTGATAGACGCCGATCAGCAGCACCGGCAAGGCCACCGCCACCGCGAGCCAGGCCGCGCCCGCGCCCAGCAGTGCCGCGGCGATGCGCGCCGGTGCCAGCGGTCGGTGCAGCAGGTTGAGCCAGGTGTTCGGGCGGCGGTAGCTGCCCATCTGGTACAGGCCCAGCAGCAGGCCGGCCAGCGCGTCCACGCCGCCGAACACGCGGTAAACCAGCACCGGCTGCTGGGCCAGGTCCACCACGCGGGCGAGGAAGGCGAGCACCAGCAGGTGCACTCCAAAGGCACCGAGCGCCCAGCCACGGAAGCGCAGCAGTTCAGCCTTGAACAGGTCACGCATGTCGACGCTCCTCATGCTGCCGCCGGCATGGCGTGGTTTTTGGCCAGGAAACCGTTGACCGCGCGGTCCAGGCTCACCGGCATGCTCTGCACCGTGCGCGCGCCCGCGCCGCGGAGGAACTGCGCGAAGTCTTCGCGCTGGTCGAGTACCAGGTAGTGGTGCAGGCCGTCGATGCGCTGCACCTGCAACAGCCCCGGCACGCTCGCCGGTGGCGGGCCGGCAAACGGGATGTCGGCAACCCAGTGGGTGACGCGCGCGCAGAATTCCTCCGGCGCGGACATGTGCGCCAGCCGGCCGCGCTCCAGGATGATCAGGTTCTCGGCGACGCGCTCGATCTCTTCCATCTGGTGCGAGCAGTAGATCACCGTGCACGACTCCGCCGCGCTGGAATACATCAGCGATTCGAGGAAGGCGCGCTTGGCCACCACGTCCAGGCCCAGCGTGGGCTCGTCCAGCACGAGCAGTTCGGGCCCCTGGGCCAGGGTGAGCGCGAGGTTGAAACCGGCGCGCTCGCCGCGCGAGAGCTGGCTGACCTTCTGCTCCGGCAGCACGTGGTAGTGCCCGATCACCTCGTCGTATGCGTGCTGGTTCCAGCGGGGGTACTGGCGGCGCTGCATGGCGGCCACCGCCGAGACGCGCATCCAGCCGGGCAGCGTATGTTCCTCGTTGACGAAGCCGATGCGGCCGCGGTCTTCGGGCGTGAGCTGCTGGCTGTCCCGGCCCAGGATGCGCGCGCTGCCGCTGGTCGGCGGCAGGAAACCGAGCAGGATGCGGAACAGCGTGGACTTGCCCGCGCCGTTGGCGCCGACGATGGCGTGGATGCGGCCGGCGGCGATGGACAGATCCAGCGCGTCCAGCGCGAGCTTGCCGCCGTAGCGCTTGGTCAGCGCGCGGGTTTCGATGATGTGGTCGGTCATGGTTCAAGGTTCCCGGGCAGGTCAGGCGCTTTTGCGGGACAACACCTGGAGCGCGCGGTCCAGTCGTGCCAGCGCGCGCTCGGGCGGGTAATCCAGCGCTGCCACTTCATGCACGAAGGCCTGGATCGCCTCGTCCATGCGCCGGTCGCGCTCGCTGTTGGAAAGCCGCTGGCGCGGCGTGGCGACGAACAGTCCCAGCCCCTGGCGCGATTCCAGCCAACCCTCGGCGGTGAGCTCGGCGTAGGCCTTGGCCACCGTGTTGGGATTGATCGTCAGCTGCTGGGCCAGGCCGCGCACGCTGGGCAGCTGGTCGCCGGGGGCGAGCTCGGCGGTGGCGATCTTCATGCGCACACCGTCGACGATCTGCTTGCTGATCGGGCGGGCGTCGCCGGTGGCGATCTGGATCATCAAAGCCTGGCTACGGGGCATGGTTGTTCGTCCTGTCTGTACTGTGTGTAGTAGTACAGCTGGGATTGCCCGGCGTCAAGTGACTCCCGCACCGGAGCCGTGCTGCCCGCTTGCGCGCGCGAGCACTGCACTTTTGGCTCCCTCTCCCCTTCGGGGAGAGGGTTGGGGTGAGGGGCCGGGGCTCGCGGGGATGCCTGCGAGAGCGGTGTCTTGCCTGCCGTCTTATGCGGCCTCTCCGCGACTGGGCTCGCCTGCCGCGGGCTTCCGATCGCCTGCCGGCGCTCGGGTCACTTTCTTTGCTGGCCCAAAGAAAGTAACCAAAGAAATGGCCTGCTAAACACGGGGTAGCTAAAAAGCTAGGCGCCTGTGCGCTTTGCTTGGTCAGTCGCCTGCTCTTAGAGGAGCTGCCGCCGCTTTACCGCGGGCGCTCGGGAGCTGAGGCAAGAGGGCTTGCGCGTTTGGATGCAGGAGCGCCGCACTTGCTCCCTCTCCCCTCCGGGGAGAGGGTTGGGGTGAGGGGCCGGGGCTCGCGGGGATGCCTGCGAGAGCGGTGTCTTGCCTGCCGTCTTATGCGGCCTCTCCGCGACTAGGCTCGCCTGCCGCGGGCTTCCGATCGCCTGTCGGCGCTCGGGTCACTTTCTTTGCTGGCCCAAGGAAAGTAACCAAAGAAATGGCCTGCTAAGCACGGGGTAGCTAAAAAGCTAGGTGCCTGTGCGCTTTGCTTGGTCAGCCGTCTGCTCTTAGAGGAGCTGCCGCCGCTTTACCGCGGGCGCTCGGGAGCTGAGGCAAGAGGACTTGCGCGTTTGGATGCAGGAGCGCCGCACTTGCTCCCTCTCCCCTCTGGGGAGAGGGTTGGGGTGAGGGGCCGGGGCTCGCGGGAATGCCTGCGAGAGCGGTGTCTTGCCTGTCGTTCTTGCGCGGCCTCTATACGACTGGGCTCGCCCGCCGCGGGCTTCCGATCGCCTGCCGCCGCTCAGCGGACTGGAGGCACGGGCCTGCTCACGACGTCAGGCAAACCCGCCACGGCGAAGCCCACGCTCGCCCAGGCGCCATCCTGCGACAGCGCGGTGAGGGCGTGGTGGCCGGGTCGCGTCAAGGTCAGAGCGATGGTCTCGCCGACCGACGTGCTGCCCTGCAGGCGGCCGTCGAGCAGCCATTGCACGGCGCCCTGGGCGCCGAGTGCGTGCACCGTTACACGCAATGGTCCACTGCCGTTGGGCGCCTGACGCAGCAGGCTGCCTTCGCGCAGGCCGCTGATGCGGATCGGCACGGCGACGGCGAGCGAGTCCGGCGCGCAGCCGGGCGCCAGCGCGGGCAGGGTGGAGGCGGCGCGGTCGGCGGCGTCGAGCCAGGGTGTGGCGAGCGCCGGCCAGCGGGCGAGGGTGAGGCGATGTTCGTGTGGGGCGTGGCAGCCGGCACTCAGGCGGCGGTTTTTTTCGTCTACGCGCAGTTCGACGCGACCGCTCATCCAGGCGCCCGGGTCGCGTTCGGCGAAGGTGGGTGGAAGCGCACCGTCGAGGATCCAGGCGGTGCGCCGTTGGCGGCAGAGGCTGGTGTCGGTGGCTGCGGCCGATTGGCCGAGCGGCCAGCAGATGTCGACCGCACGGACGCTGGCCGGACGCGGCGCGTGCACGCCGCCGCGCGCGGGCAGCATGTCGGTGAGCTGGAACAACAGCGGCAGCGCGGTGACGGCGCCGTACTGGCCGGGCGAGGGCGTGCCATCCGGGCGGCCGATCCAGACGCCGACGGTCCAGCGGTCGGTGACGCCGATCGCCCAGGCGTCGCGGTAGCCGTAGCTGGTGCCGGTCTTCCAGGCGACGGCGGCGTGCCGGTTGATGGTGCCTTCCAGCGGCGCGCCTTCGACGTCAGCCGGGTTGCTGGCGAGGATGTCGCGGATGATCCAGGCGGCGCCCGGCGAGAGCAGGCGCCGCGGGCGGGTGGGCTGGTCCGGCGTGTAGCGCGGGGCGCCAGCGATGCCGCCGTTGGCCAAGGCGCTGTAGCCGCCGACGAGGTCTTCCAGTTTCGTGGCGGTGCCGCCGAGGATGATCGACAGGTTGGGCCGCGCGCCGTCGGGCAGCTGCAGGTCGACGCCACCGCTGGCCAGGCGCGCGACGAAGCGGTTGGGGCCGACGCGGTCGAGCATGTCGACCGCCGGCACGTTGAGCGAGCGTTGCAGCGCTTCGCTCACGCTGACCGGGCCGCTGAAGGCCTCGTCGAAGTTGCCCGGGTGGTAGCCGCCGAAGTCCTGCGGCACGTCCACCAGCAGGCTTTCGGAGGTGACCAGGCCGTCGTCCAGCGCCAGGCCGTAAAGGAAGGGCTTGAGCGTGGAGCCGGGAGACCGCCGCGCACGCACCATGTCGACGTGGCCGGCGCGTTCGGGATCGGCGAACTCGCCGGTGCCGATGTAGATGCGTGCCTCGTGCGTGGCATTGTCCACCGCGAGCACCGCCACCGAACTGCGCGGCGGCAGGCGCGCGAGGTAGCTGGCAACGTGGTCTTCGGCGGCGCGCTGCAGATTGGCGTCGATGGTGGTAACGATGCGCCGCGCGCGCGGCCGCTGCTGGTGCAGGCGTTCGGCGAGCAACGCGGCGGCGAGCGGCGCGCGCAGCGAGCGGGCGACTACCGGCTCGATCGCCGCGTCACTGACCTGTTTGGACGTCCAGACGCCTTCGTCGCGCAGCCGGCACAGCACCTTGTCGCGAGCGGCGCGGGCCGCCTCCGGATGGCGGTCGGGGCGCAGCCGGCTGGGCGCCTGCGGCAGCACCGCGAGCAGGGCCGCCTCGGCGCGCGACAGGCGGCTCGCGCTCTTGCCGAGGTAGGCCCACGAGGCGGCTTCGACGCCTTCGATGGTGCCGCCAAAGGGTGCGTGGTTGAGGTAGAGGTCGAGGATCTGGGTCTTGTCAAGATGCGCTTCCAGCTGCAGCGCGCGGAAGATCTGCCGGAACTTGCCGCCAAAGCTATGCGGGATCGGCTCGATGATGCGCGCGACCTGCATCGTCAGCGTGGAGCCGCCGGAGATGACGTGGCCGTGCAATGCGCCTTGCACCGCGCCGCGCAGCAACGCGTACGGGTTCACGCCGGGGTGGCGATAGAACCACCGGTCCTCGTAGCCGAGCAGCGCCTGACGGTAGAGCGGCGAGACCCTGGCCGTGGTGGTCGGATAGCGCCACACGCCGTCGCTGTCGGCGAAGGCGCGCAGCGGCGTGCCGTCGCGGGCGAGTACGACGGTGCTGCCGGTGTCGGGGGCTGGCAGCGGGAGCGGGAACAGGCGGTCGAGGACGAGCGCGGCGGCCAGGAGCGCAGCGGAGGCGAGCGCGATGGCACGCAGCCAGCGCCTGCGTCGCGAAGGTTGTTTGGCCTGGTTGGGAGGGGTCATGAGTATGATTTTCCGCGTCCGCCGATCACCCATCGCCCCGGCGTCGGACGAGCAAGAAAAGGATCGGTCAGCCGCAACCGACCGAGGCGCCTCCCTCGCCGTCCGGCACGAGGCAGGCCCTCTTTCCGTTGCGCTCGAACGTACGGACGGCCGGGCAGAAGGGGCCAGTGCCTTGGAGGGTGTTCCGCTCCGCGGGACTGAGCAGTGCCTCGGCTGCCCGCTCTACGTCCCGGGCATTCCGGCATTGTGACGCGACCGGTACGGCAACGACGAAGCTCAACACCATGGCGATGGCAATGCCAGGTACGGCGGCCGCTGCTGGCACTCGGCCGCGGCGGGCAAGGGCGAGCGCGCCCAGGGTGGCCACGACGGGAATACCGGGAAGCGCCAGGACGTCGTGCTGCGGCATGGGCGTCTCCCTGTGCATGCAGTTGCGATTGGCAAGTTGAGCTGGCGACCGAACACGCCTCCGCCCGCACCCTCCCCTTGAAGGGGAGGGTGCGGGTTAGTGGCACGTTGCTAGGGCTCGACCACCGTGATCTTCGCCGGTGTTGACCTGCCGATGCCGCGCAGTGCCGGGCGATACATGTCCTCCGCCAGCGGCGGCGGGACCGTGTACGTGCCGGGTGTGACCGCGCGGACCAGGTAGAACACGTGGGCGGCATCGCCGCGGCGCAGGTGCAGGGCGGCGGCGTAGCGGTCGTCGCGGTATTCCTCGTGAACGAGGTCGGCGGCGCCGCTGTGTTGCTGCATGTCGATGCCGCCGATGACGACGCCTTCCCACTGCTGTGCACCACCGAGGTTGAGGTTCTCCACTTCCAGGCCGCCGGGCAGCAGGTCGGTGACCAGGGCGTCGGGCATGTCGGTGCGCGCCTCCAGGGTGAGTTCGGCGATCAGCGTGTCGCCTTCCTTCAGCGTGTCACCGGTCCACGGCTGGCCGTCGGTGGTGAAGTAGCTGCGGCGCACGTCGACCTGGCGGTCGTCGGCGGCGGGCGGCTGTTGCGGGATGCCGGCGATGTCGAGCGTAGCGAACACGGTGCCCTGGCCGGCTGGCTGCACGCTGACGCCGCCTTTCAGTTCGGCCAACGTGAGTTCGCGCGTCCACAGGCGCTTGTCGGCGGGCGCGGCCTCGCTCTTGCCACCGATGGCAAGGGTGACCGCCAGCGGCGCACCGCTGCCGGCGTCGAAGGCGCGCGCCACGCGGGCGATCGCCACCTGCTCCTGGGTGGAGAGGTAGGACCACGACCAGTGGTAGTAGGGCACTTCCTGCTTGTTGGCGTGGTCGCGCGCGGTAGCGTTGCGGGCCCAGTCGATCAGCTTGGCGTCGTAGGCCGGCTTGGCCAGGCCGTAGCGGTGGGTGAGCGCGACCATCAGCGCCAGGTCGCGCAGGTCCGAGCCATAGTCGCCGACGTACCAAGGACGCTCCTTGTCCCAGGCGAAGGCTTCATCGATGGCCTTCTGCGCACGCTCGGTGTCGCCCATCAGCTTGAGCGCGACGCCAAGGTGTACCAGCGGCAGCGGGCCGACCAGCTTGTCGCGGTCGTGGTCGAAGATCGCTCGCAGCGTGCCCAGCGGCGCGCGGTTGACGCGGGCCAGCACGAAACCGGAGTAGGCCTCGTCGGCGATGCGCAGGTGATCGTGATGCTCGTAGCTGTAGTACGCATGACCGCCGCCGAGCAGGTCGTCGCTCAGGCGCTGCAGCGATTTCTGCAGCACTTCCTGCGGCACGGCGAAGCCTTCCTCGCGCGCGTCGAGCATGAAGTCGACCACGTACGGCGTCATGAAGGTTTCGATCGGGCTGGTGCCGCCCCAGAAGCTGAAGTGCCCGTTGCTCGCCTGGAACGAGGCGATGCGCGCCAGCGCGCTGTCGACCGCGGCACGACGGGTCGCTTCGCTGGTGGACAGCCCCAGTGCCGTGGCGGTGGCCGGGTCGAGCACCAGCGCGGCGTAGCCCTTGCTGGTGGTCTGCTCGATGCAGCCATAGGGATAGCGCAGCAGGTCGCGCAGCGCCGAGCCGTAGGGCAGCGGCGGCAGCGTGCTCAGGGTGAGTTGGGCGCGCACGGTCGGCGCGAGCAGGCCGGCGGCAGCGTTGGCATCCAGGTGCGCGGGCTTGCCGGCTTCGATCGCCAGCGGCACGGTCGTCTGTTGCTCGGGCCAGGCCGGGCGCACGGCGAACTCGAAGTGGCGGTCGACCGCGAAGTCGCCGAGGGTGGCGTGGATGTCGAGCTTGGCCACGGCCGCGCCTGCGCTCGCCGTGACCGGCATGCTGAGCGTGGTGCCGGCGCCGTCCTTGAGCGCCACCTCGCGGCTGGCGTTGGCGATGGTGATCGGGCCGCTAACCTTGACCACGACCTTCGCCGTGCCGTCATGCCCAGAAAGGTTCTTCAGGTCCAGGCTGACGCGCGCCTTGTCGCCGGCGGCCATCACCCGCGGCGTGCTCGGCTCGACCACCAGCGGTGCGCGCACGATGACGGCGCCCTCGGCGTTGCCGAAACGGTCGGCGCTCCAGGCCATTACGGCCAGGCGCAGGCTGCCGTTGAAGTCGGGCACCTGCACGCGCAACGTGGCCTTGCCCTGCGCGTCGAACGCGACCGGCGCGGCGAACAGGTCGACAATCTGCACCTTGGGGTTGAGGCGTGCCGCGTGCGGCAGCGCCGGGCCGCTCATGTCGCCGCCGTAACGCAGCTTCGCCTCCGCGCCATCCATCGCCTCGATGATGCGGCTGTAGAGATCGTAGGCGTCCACACTCAGCGCGCGCTTGGCGAACATCCAGGCCCAGGCGTCGGGCACCGGGTAGTTGGTAATGTTGATGACGCCCTGGTCGACCGCCGCCAGAGTGATGTAGGCGCGCGTGTTGGCCAGACCCTTGGCCTGCACGGTCACCTCGAGCGGATTGCCCGGGCGCATCAGCGCCGGCGCGCTCAACGTGAGCGGGATGCGCCGATCGTTGCGCTCCATCGCGACATGCTCGACGCCGAGCGCACGGGCCGGCGTGGTGTGCTCCTGCGCCTCGCCGCCGCGGAACACCAGCGCGGAAACGTAGACGTCGTGGCGCTCCCAGTCCTTGGGCACCGGGATCTCGAACGTACTGCCGGCCTTGGCGTCGATGTCGCGCACGTACAGCAGGTGATCGGACTCGACCAGCAGCAGGCCGGGGCCGTCGTGCGGCGGCGTCACCGTCACCTTCATGGTGTCGCCTGCGCGGTAGCGCGCCTTGTCGAGCTGCAGCTTGACCTTGTCCGGGCGCGCCTCCTTGCCGAGGTTCTCGTCCTCCCAGCTCCAGCCGGCGAAGAACGGGAACACCGTGGTGAGCTGCGTTTCCGGGTCGTAGACCTCCAGCCGGTAGCCGCCCCACTCGACCGGGAAGTCGACGTGCACGCGCTGGCCCGCGGCCAGGTCGACGTCCTTCTCCTCGACCAGCTGCAGCTGCTGGTGCGCGTCGGATTTCCAGCCGTCGCCGTGCTCGTACAGCCAGTAGAAATCGCGCAGCTCGCGCTGCAGCCGCACCTTCAGGTGATGGCCAGCGACCAGCTTGCCGTCGACGTCGGCGCGCAGGATCTCGAACCCGGCCTGGCCTTCGCTCTGCGCGCCCTGCTTCGGATCGAACAGCGGACGCACGCCGACCAGCTGCGGCGCCGGCCAGTACACGCGCTTGAGCAGGCGGGTGACGGCGCGCCCGCCTGTTTCGTAGACGCTGCCGGAGAGCGTGACGGCGAGCGGTGCGACCGGCTTGACGTCGTCCGGCAGCGCGATCGGCTGGGCGAGCTTGCCCTGCGCGTCGAGCTTCGCGTCGAGCACGTCGTTGGCGCTCCGGGGCAGGTCCAGCGTGGGGTCGCCGAAGAAGGTGTCCTTGAGGTTGTCCAGCGGATGCACCTCCGGCGCCACCAGCAGCTTGGCGGTGACGCGGTTGCCGTCGGCCGGCGCGCCGTAGAGATAGCTGGAGGTGACCTCGAGCTTGAGCGGCTCGTCCGGCACCAGCCGCGCCTGCGGGCTGTCCAGGCTGAGCTTCAGGCGCTCGGGCAGGAACTCCTCGACGTGGAACGGGAAAGCCTCGACCGCCTCCTTCGCCGCCGGGTCGAGCCGGAATTCCAGTTGCCACAGGCCGGTCGGCGCGTCGGCCGGAATCGCCTGGGACAGCGCGTAATAGTTGAGATTGGAGGGCGTCAGTTGTTGGTCGGCCAGCGTGCGGCCGTCGGGTTGCTTCAGGCGCACGAACAGCGACTGCGCCTTCATCGGCTTGCCGTCATAGTCACGCAGCAGTGCCGATACACGCAGCGTCTCGCCCGGTCGGTACAGGTCGCGGCCGGACCAGGCGTAGACCTCGAACGGCGCCTGCTTGCGGCCGGTTACGTCGAAGTTGGAGATGTCCAGCGCGGGGCGGTTGAACGGCAGTACCGAGACGTCGTCGCCGTGGCGCGCGATCAGCACGTCGGCGGGATCGAGCTTGTAGGCGATCAGCGCATTGCCATCGCCATCGGTGGTTGCCTTGAGCCGCGCCTGCCCGTCGGGGCCGTCGATCTCGATCGCCACGCCTTCCACCGGCGAACCGTCGCGCAACGAGGCGACGTGCAGCAGCGCGTTGTCGCGATACATGCGCAGGTGCAGCCCGAGGTCGCTGACGAAGAAGATCGCGCTGTCGTAGTTGCCCTTGAAGGTGCCGCCCTGCTTGACCACTGCCATGTATACGCCCGGCCGCTGCAGTTCGCGCACGCGCTGCACCGGCAGGTAGGTCACGGTGCGTTCGTTGTCGTCGCCGCCCAGGGTGTAGTGGTTGGCGTAGACGGAGTCGGCCATGTCGGTGATCGGTCGCTTGACGCGGTCGCCGTGCTCGCACACGTCCCAGCGGTTGATCTCGTGGTCGAGCTCGTAGCTGTCGCGGTGCTTGTTCGACGGGTAGGCGCAGTAGAGGTCGGACAGCGCATCGTCGTGCACGCGGAAAAACTCCACGTCCGCGTCGTGCACGTTGACCGAGACCAGCGGCAGGCCGCGGCTGCCGCGCGCCGGCAGCACGCTGCCGTGCGAGGCGAACCCGACCGCCGGCGGCACGCTGCCGGAGTAGACGTCGCGCTTGAGCTCGCGCCCCAGCGTACGGCCGTCGGCGGCGAGCAGGCCGGCGTGCAGCAGCACGGCATAGTGGGTGTTGGGCTGTACGAAGGGGAAGCGCAGCGTCTTGCCGTCGTCGTCCAGGCTCCAGCTGCCGCTGATCGGCTCGCCGTTGCTGCCGGTGACGGCCAGCTCGCGGTCGAACGGCTGCGCCGCCGCCAGCGGCACGTTGAAGCGCAGCACCAGCGCGGTACGTGTGTCGCGCAGGTCGGCGCCGGCCGAGGCGAGTGCGAACGTCGCCTTGCCCGCGGGCGCGTGCGCGCTGGTGCTAGCGGCGGGCGCGCCCTGCAGCGCGGGCCGGTCCTGCGAGGAACGGTTGCAGCCGGCCAGCAGTGCCAGCCCCAGCAAACCCAGACACAACCCGACCTGGCGCGACCTGCGCGCCACCGACATTTGCCACATGACGATCCCCTTTCCTTGAGGTGCGGGGCGCATTATCGCCGGGTTTTGTGGCGCGCCGGAGGCGGCCGGGCGACGGCTGCGGGGCGCGTTGCGTCGTCCGTGGCCGGCGCGATGCGTGCGGATCGGCCGACGCGCTGGCCCGTTGACCATCTCTGTCGCGTGACCCGCGCCATTGGCACGCGCCGCCTCCCGCTCACAATCTCCGTGCCCGCGTGCGGGTCGGCCTCAGATGAGCGGTTGCAAGGCGCGCGCGGCGACCTGCGCGTCGCTGCTCGCGGCCCGGCTCACCATCGCGTAGTTGTAGCCGTTGCCCGAGCCGTACTGGGCGAGCAGGCCATCGTCGACGCGCTGGCCGTGCGGCAGCAGGTAACGCCGCGGGCCGGGCGGGCGTACGTAGAAGCTGATCGCATGGCCGGCGGCGTCCTGGTAGAGCACCATCGCCGCCGTGCCCTGCTCGGTGGCGAACAGCCGGCCACCGACCGGGCGGAAGCCGGCCGCCTGCAGGTCGGGCAGCGGCACGCCGCGGGCGAAATGCCGGTCGAGCCAGGCCTGCAGGTCGCCCGGGTGCTGCGGCACCAGGTCCGGCCTGGCGCCGGGTTCCAGCGCGAGCATGCGGTAGGCGGCGAGCGCGTCGCCCATCGGCGGCATCGCGCGGGCGACCTGCCAGCCGCGCACCTGCCAGCCGCCCAGGCCGCCGATGCCGATGCACAGCACCAGCGAGGCAGCGATCGCCAGACGCGACACCCGCCGACGCTGCCGACGCGCGCGGATCGCGGCCGGGTCGAGCGCCGGGTTGGGCGGCAGCGACTGCGTCCCGGCAAGCGCCGCGCGCAGTTGCTGGGCGTCGTGCTGCCAGGCCTGCGCCTGCCCGGCGCGCTCCGGATGCCGGGCGAGGTAGAGCTCCACCGCGGCGCGGCGTTCGCCTTCGAGGCGGCCGTCGACATAGGCATGGATGTCGTGTTCGCTGGGTTCGTTCATTTGAGCACCCGCAGGGAGACAGTGGTGGGTTCGCCTTCGCCGAGCCGGCGCAGCGCGGCGCGGGCGCGCGACAGGCGGGACATCACGGTGCCGATCGGCACGTCGAGGATCTGCGCAACTTCCTGGTAGCTCAGGCCTTCCACGGTGACCCACAGCAGCAGGCTGCGCTGTTCCGGATTCAGCCGTCCGAACGCCTGCAGCATGGATTGCGCCATCGCCTCGCGTTCGGCCGAGGGCGCCTGCGACTCCTCTTCCGCGCGCAGGCGGCCAAGCAGCCAGGCGTGCCGCTGTGCGCGACGGCGGCCGTCGAGGAACTGCCGGTACAGGATCGCGAACAGCCAGCTGCGCAGCGAGGCGTCCTCGCGCCGGCTCGACCAGCGCGACAGCGCGCGCTCGAGCGTGGCCTGCACCAGGTCGTCGGCGCTGGACGTCTCGCGTGTCAGCCATAGCGCGAAGCGCCGCAACCGCGGCAGCCATTCGCGCAGGGCATCGTCGAGCGGGTGGACGGGCATGGCCGGACTCTGGCTTGGGACTGACCGATAGACGCGGCGGCGAAGCGATTATTCCATCGCGCGGGAATAAATCGCCCGGTCGCGCGTCCACCTCACCGTCACCACACGGCCGAGGGCCGGGAGCATTGCATGAAGATTCGTTTCAGACACGCCGCGCGCGGGGCGCTGATCGGCGGCCTGGCCTCCGTCACCGTGGCCGCGTTCGGCTACGTCGGCGGCTGGCTGGCGCCGCGCCGACTCACCCCGCAACGCCTGGTCGATACCCTGCAGGACAACGCCGGCCTGCATCCCGGCTACCGCCGCAACCACGCCAAGGGCGTGTGCGTGGCCGGGTGGTTCGAAGGCAACGGCGAGGCAAGTGCGTATTCGACTGCCGCGGTGTTCGGCCGCAGCCGCACGCCAGTGGTCGGGCGGTTCGCCATCCCCGGCGGCAACCCGTACGCGCCCGATGGCAGTGTGCCGATCCGCAGCATGGCGCTGCGCTTCAACCTGCCGGACGGCGAGCAATGGCGCACCGGCATGAACGCGATGCCGGTGTTCCCGGTGTCCACGCCGCAGGCGTTCTACGAACAGATGATGGCGGGGCGGCCGGATCCGGCCACCGGCAAGCCCGATCCGGCGAAGCTCGCCGCGTTCTTCGCCGCGCATCCGGAAACCGCCGCGTTCCGTGCATGGGCTAGGCAGGCCAAGCCGTCGGCGAGCTACGTCACCGAACGCTACGACAGCATCAACGCGTTCTACCTGGTCGATGCGCAGGAACAGCGACGCGCCGTGCGCTGGGCGATGGTGCCGCAGGCCACCGACGGCGGTCCCGGTCCGGCCGGCGACGCGGATTATCTTGCCCGCGACCTGGAGCAACGCCTGGGCCGGGCGCCGCAACGCTGGACCCTGCGCATCACCTTCGCCGTGCCCGGTGATCCGGTCGATGATGCCGCCCGCATCTGGCCGGCAGGGCGCCGCACGGTGGACGCTGGCACGCTGGTTATCGATCGCATGCAGCCGCAGGACAGCGGCTCCTGCCGCGACGTCAACTACGACCCGACGGTGCTGCCGACCGGCATCGCGCCCTCGGCCGATCCGCTGCTGGCGGCGCGCTCGGCGGCCTACGCCGATTCCTACCTGCGTCGCACCGCCGAGGAAGCGCATCTGCCCGGCACCGCGCGCGCCACGGAGGCCACCCGATGAACACGCCGACCCCGTTCCACCCGCTCGCCCGGCTGCTGCACTGGACGATGGCCGCGATGATCGTGGCGATGCTGTTCATCGGCGCCGGCATGGTGGCCACCGTGTCGCAGAAGCACACCTGGCTGCTGGCGCTGCACAAGCCGCTGGGCATCGCAATCCTGCTGCTGGCGATCGCCCGCCTGGCGCTGCGGCTACGCCACCGCCCACCGCCGCTGCCCGCCGACCTGCCGCTCTGGCAGCGACTCGCCGCGGCGGGCTCGCACTGGCTGCTCTACGCGCTGATGCTGGCGTTGCCGCTGCTCGGCTGGGGGATGCTCTCGGCCGGCGGCTACCCGGTGGTGCTGGGTGGCGCACTGCGGTTGCCGGCGATCCTGCCGGAGAACGCCGCGCTGTTCGCCTGGCTGCGCGAGGCGCACCGCTACCTGGCCTGGCTGCTGTTCCTTACCTTCGTGGCGCACATGAGCGCGGGGCTGTACCACGGGCTGATCCGCCGCGATGGCGTTTTGGCGTCGATGCTGCCAAGCCGTCGTCGCAGGGAGCCGGTGGTGACGGACGGCTGACGCTTCGACAGGAACCCGCAGGGTGGGCTTCGGCCCACCACGCCAGATCTGGCTACGGTGGGCTGAAGCCCACCCTACGAAGCGCGCGAACGTCCGCGCTTGGCGTCCAGCATCAGCAAATCCGCCTCGCGGTAGGCCTCGCCGAGGTCGCGGTCGGGGCCGCGCCAGCTGTAGCCGAGTGTGGCAGCGACGCCGGCGGCGCGCAGGGCCTGTTCGATGCGGGCGGCCTGGCGCGCCAGCTCGGTGGGGCCGACGTCGAGGATCAGCACCACGAACTCGTCACCGCCCAGCCGCGCGACCACGTCGGCGGCGCGCACCGTGCGCGACAGTTCGCGCGCGGCGCGCTGGATGAGCTGGTCGCCGGCGTCGTGGCCCTGGCTGTCATTGGTCTGCTTGAGGCGGTCCAGGTCGACCACCACCACGCCGGCGGTGGTGTGTTCGTCGCGGCAGCGCTGCTCCTCCAGCGCAAGCAGCTCGCGCCAGCCGCGACGGTTGAAGGTCCCGGTCATCGCGTCGGTCATCGCCTCCAGCTCGGCGCGTTCGGCGCGGCGGCGGGTTTCCTTGAGGTCGACATCGTGGCGCCACAGCGTGGCGAGCATCTGCGCGCACAGCTGCACGATCGGCAGCCAGCGTTCCACGTCCACCGATACCGGCTGCGGATCGATCCCGCACAGGGTGCCGATCGCACCGTTGTCCAGCTGCACCGGCACGCCCAGGTAGGCGGCGATGCCACGGCTGACGATCGGCGCGGCGGCATACGGCGCGTGGGCGCTGACGTCGGCCACCACGCAGGGGCCGCCGCGGACCATGCGCGAGCAGATCGAGTCGGCCCACTTCAGTGCATCGCCGCTGCGCACGCCGTAGCAATCGTCCGAGGCGGCCAGCACCAGCCAGTCCTCGCCGTCGACGCGGGTGAAATACCAGGCGCCCACGCCGGTGCGCTCGCGCAGCATCGACAGGCAGGCCTGGGCCGCCTCGCGGAAGCCGCCGAATGCGGGCAGCGGCGGAAGTGTCAGGGTTTCGGGCGGCGTGCTCATGGGCGAAAAGAAGACAGGATCAGTCGCAGAGGCGGGCGTCACGATGCCTGCCACGATGGTGCCAGCATGCCAATGAATCGCCCCTGCGCGTGGGAAAGCAGAATCCATGCCACGCTTCCTCACCAGGGCGCCAGCAGCGGCGTGCGCGTCAGCACGTCGGACAACGACAGCGCAATCATCACCGCCAACCACGCAAAACCGGCGCTGGCGACGATCCGCAGCAGCGCGTTGTCGGTTTTCAGGCGCATGAAGATCGTCAGCACCAACAGCGCCTTGATCACCGCGATGCCGAGGTTGGCCACCGTGTTGAACGGCCCGAGCCTGAGCAGTGCGCTGCCGGCACTCAGGCCCAGCAGCACCAGCAGGGCGAGGAGCGTCCACAGGTTGCTGCGCAGCGACGGCGGCCGCGGGCCGCTCTTGTGGCTGCGTTGCGGACGGGCGTTCATCCGGCCCTCCCCACCAGGTAGATCACCGGGTAGACGAAGATCCACACGATGTCGACCAAATGCCAGTACAGCGCCGTCAGTTCCAGCGGCGTGTGGTAGTCGGCGTCGTAGGCGCCGTGCCAGGTGCGCCAGCCCATCACCGCCATCAGCACTACGCCAATGGTCACGTGGATGCTGTGGAAGCCGGTGATGAAGTAGTACAGGCAATAGAAGATCGCCATGCCATGCGCGTACACGCCCTGCTGGGTGTAGTGGATGGACGGGATCAGCCCTTCCTCGTATTCGGCGTAGTACTCGAAGCCGTGCATCACCAGGAAGCTGACGCCCAGCAGCGCGGTGACGCCCAGCAACGCGGTGGCAAGCCGCCGGCCGCCGAGCTGCACCTCGCGCACGGACAGCGCCACCGCGCAGCTGCTGGTCAGCAGCACGGCGGTCTCGATCGTGCCCAGCAGCATGTCGGTGTGCCGGCTGGCTTCGGCGAAGGCCTCGGGGAAGCGCACGCGGCACAACGTGTAGCCGGCGAACAGCACGCCGAAGAACAGGATCTCGGTAGCCAGGAACGCCCACATGCCCAGCGTCGCGGCCTCGCGCTGCTGCACGGGGTCGTCGAACTGTTCGGGCACGGAATGGGTTCGGGCGTTCATCGGCGGTAGGCGTAGGGACCTTCGGTGACGGTCGGGGTCACATCGAAGTTGTGCGGCGGCGGCGGCGAGGGGGTCTGCCATTCCAGGCCGGTCGCGTCCCACGGGTTGGGGCCGGCGCGCGCGCCGTGGCGTAGCGACCAGGCGAGGTAAAAGAGCGGCAGCAGGTAGGCCACGCCCAGGATCGTCGCGCCGGCGGAGGACAGCACGTTCCACACCTGGAACTGCGGCAGGTACTCGTGATAGCGCCGCGGCATGCCCTCGACGCCCAGGATGTACTGCGGGAAGAAGGTCAGGTTGAAGCCGAAGAACATCAGGATCGCTGCGAAGCGCGCCCAGGCCTCCGAATACATCCGTCCGGTGATCTTGGGCCACCAGTAGTGGATGCCGCCCAGATAGGCCATCACCGCGCCGCCGACCATGATGTAGTGGAAGTGCGCCACCACGAAGTAGGTGTCGGTGAGGTTCACGTCCAGCGCGGTGGCGGCCAGGAACAGGCCGGTGAGGCCGCCCAGCATGAACAGTCCGACGAAGCCGAGCGCGTAGAGCATCGGCGCACCGAAGCTGATGTCGCCCTTGTACAGCGTGGCGGTCCAGTTGAAGACCTTGATCGCCGAGGGCACCGCGATAATGAACGAGAGGATCGAGAAGATGATGCTCGCGTACATCGACTGCCCGGCCACGAACATGTGGTGGCCCCAGACCAGGAAGCCGACCACCGCGATGCCGACGATCGCGTAGACCATGAACTTGTAGCCGAAGATGCGCCGGCGCGCGCCGTTGGTGATCAGCTCGCTGACCAGTCCCATCGCCGGCAGGATCATGATGTACACGGCCGGATGCGAGTAGAACCAGAAGAAGTGCTGGAACAGCACCGGATCGCCACCCAGCGCCGGGTCGAAGATGCCCACGCCGAACAGTCGCTCCAGGCCGATCAGCGCCAGCGTCATCGCCAGCACCGGCGTGGCCAGGATCATCACCAGCGCCACCGCGTACATCGCCCACACGAACAGCGGCAGGCGCATCCAGATCATGCCCGGCGCGCGCATGGTGTGGATGGTCACGATGAAGTTCAGGCCGGTGAAGATCGATGAGAAGCCCACGATGAACACGCCGACCACGGCCATCATCACGTGCGAGTTGGAGAACATCGTCGAGAACGGGGTGTAGAAGGTCCAGCCGGTATCCACGCCGCCCAGCAGCAGGCAGGCCAGGGTGAAGATGCCCCCGAGCATGTACAGGTACCAGCTGAAAAGGTTGAGCCGGGGGAACGCCACGTCGCGCGCGCCGATCATCAGCGGCAGCAGGAAATTGCCCAGCGTGGCGGGGATCGAAGGGATCAGGAAGAACCACACCATTACCACGCCATGGAAGGTGAAGGCCTTGTTGTAGGTCTCCGCGCTCAGCAGGTCGCCGGCAGGCGTGACCAGCTCCCAGCGGATCAGCGCGGCGGCCAGGCCGCCGAGGAAGAAGAAGAAGGTGATGCCCAGGCCGTACATGATGCCGATGCGCTTGTGGTCATGGCTGAGCAGCCAGGAGCGCAGACCGAAGCCCTCCTCCAGGTAGCTGCGCGGGGGCGCAAGTTCAACGGTGCTCATCGGTGTCCTCCGCCGCGCTCGTGCGGGTCTTCAGGTACGCCACCAGGGCCAGCACGTCCTCCTCGCCGATGCGGCCCTCGAAGCTGGGCATGATCGGCGCGTAACCGGCGGCGATCTGCTTCTTCGGCAGGAGGATCGAATCGTGCAGGTAGCGTTCGTCGGCCAGCACCTGCGAGCCGTCGGTCAGCGGCACGGTGCGGCCGTAGAGGTCGTAGAGGTTGGGCGCGTGCACGCCCGAGCGCGGATCGTGGCAGCCGCTGCAGCCGAGCTGGCGGAACAGGTCCGCGCCCTGCGCGGCCAGGCCGGTGCCCTGGTGCGCGTGCAGCCAGCGCGCGTAGTCGGCCGGCGGCATCACCACCACCCGCCCGCGCATGCGCGAGTGGTCGGTGCCGCAGAACTCGGCGCAGAACAGGTCGTAGGTGCCCGCTTTGGTCGCGGTGAACCACAGTTGCGTGTAGCGGTCCGGCAGCACGTCCTGCTTCACCCGGAAGGCCGGCACGTAGAAGCTGTGGATCACGTCCTGCGAGGTCATCACCAGCCGGATCGGCTGGCCTACCGGCACGTGCAGCTGGTCGATCTCGCGCTGCCCGCCCGGGTGCTGCACCTTCCACATCCACTGCTTGGCCACCACGTAGATCGGCTGCGCGTCCTTCGGTGGCGTGCGCAGCTTGATCCACAGGTGCACGCTCCAGCCGAAGATGCCCATGAACAGGACGAACGGCACCAGCGTCCAGGTCAGCTCCACGCCCAGGTGCGAGTGCGCCGGCGTGCGTTCGGCAGCCGTGCCGCGGCGGTACTTGACGCAGAACACGATCATCACCGTGAACACGCCGACGACCACCAGCGTGCACAGCCCCAGCAGCGTGTCGAACAGATGGTCGACGTTCGGCGCGACGGAGGAGGCCTGCGGCAGCATCATGCGCGCGCCCTCGCCTTCAGCCAGGCCAGCCAGCCGACCAGCGCCAGCACGAAGGCCACGCCCATCACCTGCATGGTGCGGCCGATCGCCAGGCTGTAGCGGCCGGTGGTGGGGTCGTAGCCGCAGCACAGTAGTACCAGGCGGTCGATCACGCTGCCGAGCTCGCCCTGCGAGGCATGCACCAGTGCCAGCCGCAGCGAGGCCGGCGGCCAGGACACGCCGAAAAAGTACTGTGCGACCTTGCCGTCCGGGGTGATCGCCACCAGGCCGGCGGCGTGCGCGTACTGGTGCAGCTTTTCGTCGTAGAAATAGCGGAAGCCCACGGCCTTGGCCAAGGCGCCGATCGAGGCCGCGTCGCCGCTGAGGAAATGCCAGCGCGGCACGCGGGCCTTCGGGTGCATGCGCGCGAGCATGCCCTGCGTGTGGCGCGCGTCCGCCGGCGTCTCGGCCGGGTCGATGCTGACGAAGGCCACTTCGAAGTCGCGTCCGGGCTGGAGGTCGAGTCCTTCCAGGGTATGCGCCATGCCGTTGAGCACCACGTCGCAGAGGTTGGGGCAGCGGTAGTAGCCCAGCGCGAGCAGCAACGGCTTGCCATCGGCCAGGGTGCGCAGGTCGGTGGGCTGGCCGTTGGCGTCGAGGAAGCGTGCGTCGAGCGGAATGCGCTCACCCAGGCGTTGGTCGAAGCCGGCGCGCTGGGTAAGGTCGGCAGGCGGTGGCGGTGCGTGCGCGGCCCATGCCACCGGCATCCACACGAAGAACAGCCATGCCACCTGCAGGAGCGCACCCTGTGCGCGGCCGCCATGCACGACCGGGCTGCGCGGTCGCGCGCACGGTGCGCTCCTGCAAGGAACCGTGGTCATCGGGGTGGTTCCGCGGAAGAAGCCGGCGCTGGCGCGCCCTGCCCCGCGGCGACCAGCGCCATCGCTCGCGTGATCGGAATCCGCGCCACCGTATGCGCCGGGTCGATCCATTGGTAAGCGTCCAGACGCGAACGCTGCAGCGCACGCTCCGCGGCGATGTCGGTCGCCGGATCGGGCTGCAGCCGCGGTTGCGGCGGGATCGGCCGCGTCGGTTGCCCGCCCCCGGTCAGTACTGGCCGCGCCCATACGTACACCAGCAGCACGATCGCCAGCAGGCTGAGCGCCAGGATGGCCGCGGCCCAGTGCAGCACGCCGGCAGCCACCGCGTAGGACTCGTGCGAATCGGGTTGCCGACTCATGGTTCGACCTCCAGCGCCGCGCGCCGCTGCGCGCCGTAGCCCAGCCACCAAAGCCCACCGATGCCGACCCACGCCAGCGGGTCGCTCCAGGCCAGGGCGTGCCCGCGCAAGCCCGGCAGCACCAGCCAGGCGACATAACCGATCTGCGCGACGAACAGCCACAGCCCCACGCCGGCCAGCCAGGCGACGCGCTGCTTGGCCTGGCGCGACAGCAGCACGGCGAACGGCAGCGCCAGGTGGAAAAGCACCAGGAACGCGCCGAGCCAGCGCCACGGCGTCTTCACCCGCGGCAGGTACCACACCGTCTCGGAGGGCAGGTCGGCGATCCAAACGGTCAGGTAGTCCATGAAGGCGAGGTAGCCCCAGGCGAGCACCAGCACCATCAGGATGCTGCCCAGGTCGTTCAGCCGCCTGGGCGTCCAGAGCGCCGACACACCGTCGCGGCGCGTGACGCTGACCCACACGGCCAGCCCCGCGGCCGCCAGCAGTTGCGCCGTGCCGACCAGGATGCCGAGCGTCGTTGAATGCCAACGCGGTACCAGCGAGGCGACCCAGTCGATCGCGGCCACCGACACGGTGAGCGTGTAGAGGATCAGGCCGCCCGCGGCGAAGCGCCCGGCGGCGGGCGTGGCCAACCGGCGACGGAGGCCGTGCGCCAGCCACAGCCACAGCGCGAACACGATCACCGCGCGCACGAGGAAGAACGGCAGGTTGAGCCACCAGCGCTGGTGCGCGAGGTTGGGGTCGGCCGCCTGCGCGTCCGCCCAGGGAAACAGCACCGCCACGCCGATCAGCACCGGCAGCAGCAACACGGCCATCAGCGACAGGCGCCGGCAGGCGGCCAGCAGCGCGGGACGCAGGGCGAAGCCCCAGTCGCCGCCGGTCAGCGCGTGGACCAGCAACAGGCCCACGCTGCCCAGCGCCGGCGCCAGCCAGAACAGCCAGGCAAACAGGTAGGACAAGAGCACCGTGCGCGGGGCGTGCAGTCCGAGCAGCAGGCAGCCGGCCAGCGCAAGCACGCCGATCACGGCGGCGATGCCTTCGGCGCGCGACACCCGGGGCCAGCGCCGGTTCATCGACGCACCTCTGCCGGCAGCCGTGCCAGGTCCTGCGGCGTCAGCCGGTCGCGTGGCGCGTGCTGGGAGAGCTGCAGCGCGCGGATGTAGGCCACGATGGCCCAGCGGTCGTGCGGGCTGACACGATCGGAGTACGGGTACATCACCCCGTAGCCGTCGCTGATCACCTGGTAGAAGTGGCTGTCCGGCGCGTTGCGCAGGCGGTCGGTGTGGTAGCTCGGCGGCGCCGGAAAGCCGCGCCGGGCGATCATGCCGTCTCCGTTGCCGGAGAGGCCGTGGCAAGGCGCGCAGTAGATGTCGAAGCGCTGCTGTCCGCGCCGGAGCAGCGCCATGGTCACCGGCAGCGGATTGGCATAGCGTCGCTCGCCGACGTCGGCCTGGGCGAGGCTGCGGCCCTGCGCATCCAGCGGCAGCGCCGGGCCCGGATCGGGCGGCAACGTCATCTGCCCGCGGCGGCCGCTGGCCGTGTCGGCCGCGGCGCCCTGCGCCATCGGCACGCTGCCCGGCGGCGGCGTGCGCGCGCTGTTGCCGTCGGCGAACAGCGGGCTGGGTTCGAGCGGCTTGTACTTGGGCTGGGAGTACATGTCGTGCATGGCCTGCTCGCAGCCGGTGAGGAGCAGGGTGGCGAGCAGGAGCACGACCTTCCCTGTAGGAGCGCCCTTGGGCGCGACCGGGAGGCCGCGGTCGCGCCCAAGGGCGCTCCTACAGGGAGCGAGCAGGCGCTTCATGGCCCCACCCGATCGACCGCCAGCGGAGCCAGCCGCGCGAGGTCGTCGTGGGCCAGCGCAACATCGAAGCAGGGGTCGTCCGCGCGCAGCCACAGGAAGAAGCCATCGCGGCTCGCGGCATCGAAACAGGGAACGTCGAACAGCGGATGGTTCAGCCGTGGCAGGCCGTTGGCGAAGAACATGCCGACGATGCCGAACAATGCGGCGAACAGGATGGTCATCTCCAGCGCCGCCGGGATGAACGCCGGCCAGCTCGCGTTCGGCCGGCCGCCGACGTTGATCGGGTAATCGATCACCGAGGCGTACCACTGCAGGAACAGCGTGCCGAAGCCGCCGGCCAGGCCGCCCAGCAACACCAGCAAGGGGATGTGGTTGCGCATCGGCCCCAGCGCCTGGGCCAGGCCTTCGACCGGATAGGGCGTATAGGCCTCCAGTTGCGTATAGCCGCGGCCGCGCAGTTCGCGCACCGCCATCAGCAGCGCGCCGGCATCCTCGAAGCGGGCCAGCCAGCCCTGCTCGTGCAATGCGCTCATGCGCCCTCCCTTTCGAGCCGCGCGCGCAGCTTGCGCAGCTCGAACATCGGCAGCAGCGGCAGCAGCCGCACGAACAGCAGGAACAAGAGGAAGAACAGCCCGATCGAGCCGGCCAGGAAGCCGATGTCCCAGAACGTCGGATAGAACATGCCCCAGCTCGAGGGCAGGAAGTCGTGGTACAGGCTGCTGACGATCAGCTCGAAGCGCTCGAACCACATGCCGATCAGCACCAGCAGCGCGATCACGAACAGCGCCGCGTGGCTCTTCCGTACACGCTCGAACCAGATCGCCTGGATCGCCACCACGTTGCAGCCGATGATGGTCCAGTACACCCACGCGTAGGCGCCGGTCAGCTCGGCCATGGCGTGCGCGATCTCGTAGCGGTCGCCGCTGTAGAAGGCGTTGAACAGTTCCGACGCATAGCTGTAGTCGACGAACAGGCCGGCGGCGAGCATCAGCTTGGCGAGGTTGGCGATGTGCCGCTCGGTGATGAAGTCGCCCAGCCCGAAGAAGCGCCGCAGGGGAATGCCCAGCACCAGCACCATGCCGAAACCGGAAAACAGCGCGCCGGCGACGAAGAACGGCGGGAAGATGGTCGAGTGCCAACCCGGCAGCAGGCCTTCGGAGAAATCCAGCGCCACCATCGAGTGCACCGAGAACACCAGCGGCACGGCCATCGCGGCGAGCAGCAGGTTGAGCGTCTCGAAGCGCTGCCAATGGCGCGCCTCGCCGCGCCAGCCGGCCGCGAGCAGGCCGTAGAACACCTGCTTGCCGCGGGTGGTGGCGCGGTCGCGCAGGGAGGCGAGGTCGGGGATCAGGCCGACGTAGAAGTACAACACCGAGACGATCAGGTAGGCGACGATCGCGGAGAAGTCCCAGAACAGCGAGCTTTTCCACTGCGGCCACACGCCCATGCGGTCCGGGTAGGGAGCGAGCCAGTAGAAGAACCACGGCCGTCCCAGGTGCAGGATCGGGAAGATGCCCGAGACCGACACGGCGAACACGGTCATCGCCTCGGCGTAGCGGTTGAGCGCGTTGCGCCAGCCCTGCCGCGCCAGATACAGCCCGCCGGAGATGAAGGTGCCGGCCATGCCGATGGCGATCCACCAGACGTAGTCCACGATCGCGAAGGCCCACGCCACCGGGATGTCCAGGCCCCAGATGCCCACGCCCCTGGCCAGCAGCCACACGATGCCGGCGCCCAGCCAGGCGGTGAGCACGAAGGAGAGCGCGAAGGCGACCATCCACAGACGGCCGGTGGGCCGCTCGAGCACGATGGCGCTCACCTTGTCGGTGATCGACGCGTTGGTTTTGCGCGGGGCAAGCAGGGGGGCGGTCATGCCGATACCTCCGGGCTTGCCGATACAGCTCCCTCTCCCCTGTCGCTTATCAAGGATGGGGGAGAGGGGGCGGGTCTGGCGCACGCGTGCGCCAGGTGGGCAATCCGGAAGGCGGGAGCAAGCGCGAAGCAGGGTGATGGCCTCTTCGACACCCGATCCACCGATACGGCTCCCTCTCCCCTTCGGGGAGAGGGCTGGGGTGAGGGGTCGAGGCTTGCGGGGAGGGCGGCCCGAAGCCAAGCGCCCGGCAAAAAGCCACGCAGGAACTGGGCGTTCCGGGCGAGCCCCGGGGGGGGGGGGGGGCGCCCCCGGCCCCCCCCGGGGGGGGGGGGGGGGGGGGCGGCCCCGGGGCTCGCCCGACAGGTCGGTCGTGCGAAACACCGAAGCTGCATCGCGACAGTAGGGGCCCCCCGCAAGCGCGCCCCTCACCCCAACCCTCTCCCCGGAGGGGAGAGGGAGCTGAGTTTGCGGCCAGGGTTCGGTACCGCTCCGCTCTTGAACCCTCTCCCCGGAGGGGAGAGGGAGCCGGGTTTGCGGCCAGGGTCCGTACCGCTTCGCTCTTGAACCCTCTCACTCCGGGCAGAGCGAGCTGGTTCTCCGCCGTGGTCGGCGTTCTGCTCTTTCCTGGAGCTCCTCCTGGATCGGAAGGAGGCCTGACGCCCATGACCTTTGGCCTATGTGCCCCTGCCAACGGATGCCGCACGCTGCGCGCCTGCGGTGGCGCTTTGGGGATGGCCACCAGCGTCTTGGATCGGTGGGCCAGGGCCCGCCAGACAGGGGGATCGTCAGATGAAACCGACCGTAACCGGATGGCTGGGCGCGCTCGCGTTGTGCGGCGCCACCGCCATGCCGGCGCTGCTGCATGCCCAGGCCCAGCCTACGGCACCCGCGCCCGCCACGAGCGTGGCCGCGCCCGCGTCCGCGACGAGCGCGCCGACACCCGCGCTTGCGCCCATTCCCTTCGCACCGGCCAACGCCTCCGCGCCGCACGTGCCCAGCGCGCCGGATGCCTGGGGCGGTCCGCGCACCGGCAACGAGCCGACACTGTCCGACCGCGTGGTCGACTATCGCATCGACGCGGCGCTGGACGCGGCCAAACATGCGGTAAGCGGCAAGGAACAGCTGACCTGGCGCAACCGCAGCGACCGCGAAGTCCGCAGCATCTACGTGCACCTGTACCTCAACGCGTTCCAGAACGAGGGCAGCACCTTCTTCACCGAGCGCGAGATCCTTACCGCGCACAGCGGCTCGCGCGGCGCGGCGAAACTGGAGAAAGGGCAGTGGGGCTGGATCGACCTCAAGCAGGTCATCCAGAACGGTACCGCGCTCAAGTGGACGTTCGTGCATCCCGACGGCGGCCCCAAGACCGACCGGACGGTCGCGCGCATCGACCTGGCTCAGCCGGTTCCGGCCGGCGGCACGCTGACACTGGACATCGACTTCCTCAGCCAGCTGCCGCGCGTGGTCGAGCGCACCGGCTGGTGGGGTGATTTCAACATGGTCGCGCAATGGTTCCCGAAAATCGGTGTGCTCGAGCTGCCGGGCGAGCGGGGCGCCACGCAGGTGCGCTGGAACGTGCACGAGTTCCACTTCAACAGCGAGTTCTACGCCGACTTCGGCCGCTTCGACGTCACCATGACCGTGCCCAGCGACTACACCGTGGGCGCGGTGGGCGAGCAGCAGGGCGCGGCAGTCACGGCCAACGGCAAGACTACCTACCACTACGTGCAGGGTGACGTGCACGACTTCGCCTGGGTCGCGGCCAAGGGCTACAAGGTGCTCGACAGCAGCTGGCAGGGACCGGGCAGTCCGAAGGTTGCGGTGCGCGTGCTGTACCCGCCCGAGTATGCCGCCAGTGCGCAGCCGGTGCTCAAGGCCAGTACCGACTCGCTGACCTACTTCTCCGACACGCTCGGCGCTTATCCCTACCGCACGCTTACCGCGGTGGTGCCGCCGTACAACGCGAGCGAAGCGGGCGGCATGGAGTACCCGACCTTCTTCACCGCCGAAGGCTACAAGGAAGTCACGCCGGGCACGGTCACCCAGTACGCGATCGACTTCGTGACCATCCACGAGTTCGGCCACGGCTACTTCTACGGCCTGCTCGCCTCGAACGAATTCGAGGAGCCGATGCTCGACGAAGGCCTCAACGAGTACTGGGACCAGCGCATGCTGCGCGAGCGCGGGCAGGGCCTGGACCTGACCAACAGCCTGCTCAGGCGCGCGGGTTTCGCACCCTCGATCAGCGGTTTCGCGCTGGAGCGGATGGACGCCGGCCTCAAGCAGCCCTACGACCCGCTCGGCGAGAACGCCTGGGACCGGCTCTCCAGCGGCAGCTATGGCACGGTCTACTCGCGCACCGCCACGGCGATGCACGACCTGGAGGAGCGGTTGGGCAAGGACGTCACCGAGCGCGCCTTCCGCGAGTACTACAAGCGCTGGCACTTCCGGCATCCCTCGGCCGCCGACCTGCGCGCGACGCTGATCGAGGTGTCCGGCGACGCGAAGAACGTCAACGAGGTGTTCGACCAGTACGTCTACGGCACGGCGCACATCGACGACCGCGTGGCCAACATCGACAGCGACGAAGTATTGCCGCCGGCCGGCAGCACGGTGGCCAACGGCAAGCACACCGATGGCGACAGCACCGCGCAGGACAAGCAGATCGACAAGCAGCGCGAAGACTGGAAAAAGGCGCACCCGAACGCCAAGCCGGGCACTGGGCCGTTTCCCTGGCGCAGCACGGTGAGCGTGGTGCGCGAGGGCGCGCCGGTGCCGCAGACCCTGCGTGTCACCTTTGCCGACGGCAGCCACCAGGAGCTGCGCTGGAACGATGACCGGCGCTGGGCGCGCTTCGAGTTCACCGGCCCGGCCAAGGTGGTGTCGGCCGAGCTCGACCCGCAGCGCAAGATCTATCTCGACGCGAACAAGTTGAACGACAGTCGCACGGTCGAACCCAACGGCGCCGCCTCGCGTCGCTGGAGCGCCGATTTTGCTGCCTTCGTGCAGGCCTTCTACTCCCTGCTGGTGTCGCTGTGATGATGACCTCGACCCGACGTACCGATGTGGGCGCCGTGATGCTCGCGCCCGTGGCGGCCCTGCAGTGGCGCCTGTTGTTGCTGTGGCTGGTGTTCCTGCTGCTGCCGACCGCGCTGGCTACGCTGCCGGTGTGGCGCACACTGGCCGGCCTGCTCGACCGTTCCGTGCATGCGGCCAACTGGGCGCAGCACTTCGACGGGCTGGCCTTCGGCGACGTGGTGGACCGACTCGGCGACAGCGGCGCTGCGCTGCACGGCTCGCTGCTGCTGGCGACCGTGTTCGCGCTGTTGCTGGGCCCGTTCCTGACCGGCATGACGGTGGCCACCGGCCGTGCCGGCCGTGCACTCGGTTTCGGCCAGCTGCTGCAGTCGGGCGTGATCGAATACGGCCGCATGTTCCGCCTGATGCTGTGGTCGTTGCTGCCCTACGCGATCGCCATCGGTCTGGGCGCCATGGCGATCGGTGCCGCGCACAAGTCCGGGGAGCACGCGGTATTGCAGAGCGCCGCCGATAGGTACGTGCATACCGCACAGTGGGTGTTGGGGGTGCTGTTCGTGCTGGCCCATGCGACGGTGGAATCGGCCCGTGCCGCGTTCATCGTCGATCCCGGCCTGCGCTCGGCGACCCGCGCGCTGGGCCGTGGCTTCATGCAGCTGCTGCGCCGGCCGCTGGGTACGCTGCTCAGCTACCTGGTGATCGGTGCCATCGGTTCGGCGATCGCACTGGCCTGCGGCGTGGGTCGCGTGCATACGCCGGCAGTGGGGCTGGGCGGCTTCCTGCTGGCGCTGCTGTTCGCCGAACTGGCGGTGCTTGTGGTGGGCTGGATGCGCATCGCACGCCTGTTCGCCCTGGCCGCCGTCGGCCGCTCGCTGGCGCCGCGACGCGGCGGGTTCACGCCCGCGCTGTAGCGGCAAGGGTTCCAGGGCGCGCGGCTCCATTCCGGAGCGCGCGCTTTTTTCATGGCGCCAGCTCCGGGCGCCTACTCCTCGTCGACTTCCGGCAAGGGCACGGCGATGTGGCAGGCCAGGCCGCTCTCGCGATAGTCGATGCTGACGGCCCCGTTGCGCGCCGGATTGAAGCAGCGCTCGACCAGTCGCGTGCCGAAACCCTTGCGGGCCGGCGGCTGTACCGGCGGGCCGCCGTGTTCGATCCAGTCCAGGTACAGGATGCGCTTGCCGTTGGCTTCGCCGATGCGCCAGTGGATACGCACCCCGCCGCCGCGGTCGCCCAGCGCGCCGTACTTGATCGCGTTGGTCGCCAGCTCGTGCAGGGCCATGGCGAAGGACAGCGCGTTCTGCGGAGACAGCCGCACACGCGGCCCGTCGATGTCGAAGCGCTCGCTGCCGCGGAAGTTGTGCGAGTGCGCCATCTGCTCGACCAGGTCGCGCAGCAGCGCGCTGCGCCAATGCTCGCGGGTGATCACGTCGTGCGCGTGCGAGAGCGAGATCAGGCGCGCGTTGAACACCTCTGCCGCGCTCTCTACCGACGATGCCCCGCTGAACGACTGCGTGGCCAGCGATTGCACGATCGCCAGGGTGTTCTTCACCCGATGGTTGAGCTCGTTGATCATCGTGCGTTGCTGCTGTTCGGCCAGCTTGCGCTCGTGTACGTCGACCATCAGCCCCGGGAAGCAGGTGGGGTTGCCGTCCTCGTCGTGCTCGCAGCGGCCGGAGGCCTCGACCCAGAGATAGCTGTCGTCGGGTTGGCGTATGCGGTACTGGCAACGGTAGGGCGCACCGTGGGCGATGCTCTCCTGGATGCGGACCTCGACTTCCGGAAGGTCCTGCGGGTGGATGCGCTGAAGGAACGCTTCAACCGGCAGGCCAGCCCCGCCTTGGGCCGGGTCGATCGAGAAGGCGCGCGCCAGCCGGCAGTCGACCACGACGCAGTTGCCGGGAATGTCCCAGAACCAGGTGCCGATCGCCGCACCTGCGTTGAGCGCCAGCTCGACCTGTTCGCGGGCGCGATGGTAGGCACGCTCGGCCTTCACCCGCGCCGTGGTTTCCACCACGGTGGCAAGGAAGCCGCGCGGCACGCCGTCGGCATCGCGCACCGGCGTGTAGTCCAGATCCAGCCAGACGTCCTCGGCGTGGCCGTGACGGAACAGCACCAGCGGCTGGTCCTTGTACGACAGTGGCTCGCCGGCCAGCGTCACGTCCAGTACGTGCTGGTTGAACTCCGCCACCTCCGGCCAGGCGGCCAGCACGTTGAGACCGAGCAGGTAGGGGTGGCGGCCGCCGGCGAAGACCGCATAGGCGTCGTTGTAGATCAGCTGCGCGTCCGGGCCCCAGGCCATCACCATGGGCAGGTTGGACGACAGGATGATGTCGACCACGGTACGCAGGGGTTGGGACCAGTTTTCCATCGGCCCCATCGCCGTCGCCGCCCAGTCATAGGCAGACACGCGCTGGGCCATCCGTGGTTCGGCTTGCATCCGTTCGTTCTCGTCCATGGGTGCGCTTTTGTTGTGTTTTTTTTTGACTATGCAGTCTCGCGGATGCAGGTCACGTCATCACCTGCCTGCCACGCGGGCGCCTGTCTGCCTGCACTCTCCGGGTGCGGCAGGGAGAAGCTTAATGCCGCCGCATGCCCTTGGCTTGCAGTCGGCCGGCAACGGCGCGCTAACGGCGCAGGCGCCCGTCCAGCTCGGCCAGGCGCGCGGGCGTGCCCACGTCGGTCCACGCGCCGCGGTGATGCGTGCCGTGCACCTGGCCGCCGGCCATGGCCGCGCGCAGCAGCGGGGCGAGCTTGAAGCGTGGCGGTTGGTCCGTCACGCCGGGCGTGTCGCCGATTACCTGGCGCCAGTCCCTCAACAGTTCCCGTCGATACACGCCGACGCCGCTGAAGGTGAGCCGTGGCGCGCCTTCGGCGCGCAGTCGGCCCTGGGCATCGAGCAGGAAGTCGCCCGCCGGATGGTGCGCCGGGTTGTCGACCATCACCAGGTGCGCAAGGTCCTGCGGCTCGTTCGGCAGCATGGAATAGTCGATGTCGCTGTGGATGTCGCCGTTGACCGCGATGAACGGCGCGTCGCCCAGCAACGGCAACGCGTTGAGCATGCCGCCGCCGGTTTCCAGCGGCGTCGGGCCTTCGTAGGCGTAGCGGATGCGCAGGCCCCAGCGGCTGCCGTCGCCGAGCGCCTCCGGGAACTGCCCGGCCAGGTGCGAGGTGTTGACGACCACATAGTGCACGCCGGCGGCAGCGAGCTTTTCCAGATGCCAGGCGACCAGTGGCTTGCCGCCGGCTTCGAGCAGCGGCTTGGGCGTGTGGTCGGTGAGCGGGCGCATGCGCTCGCCCAGGCCGGCGGCGAAGATCAGTGCGTGCCTCATGCGGCGGCCGGCGCAGTGATGTCGCGCTCGCCCACGCAGCGCGCGATCAACGCGGCGAGGTCGGCCAGTTCCGGATAGCGGCGCGCGACGGTGAGCACGTAGCCGAGCACGCGCGGCAGGTCAGCGAGGTAGCCGCGCTTGCCGTCGCGGTACCAGAGCCGGCAGAAGATCCCGAGCACCTTGATGTGCCGCTGCAGGCCGATCAGGTCGAACCAGCGCTGGAAGCGCTCGCGGTCGACCGTCGCATCGAGCAGGCCCGCCTGCCGCGCACGCTGGCGGTACTGCTCCACCCACTGCGTCACGCGCGCCTCGTCCCAGGCGATGTAGCAGTCGCGCAACAGCGAGGCCAGGTCATAGGCGAGCGGGCCGTGCAGCGCGCCCTGGAAATCGATGATGCCGGGGCTGCGCAGGAAAGGCCGATCATCCGGATCGGTTCGTTCCGCGCGCGGCCCGGCCTCGAGGAAGGGCGTCAGGCAGAGCTTGCGGTGCGGACCGACCGACGTGTCCTGCGTCCGCATCAGGTTGCGGCTGTGAAAGTCGCGGTGCACGAACACGCGCGGCTGCTCGGCGGCGTTGTGCAACAGCACGGTGAAGGCCTGCTCGATCACGTCCCACTCCTCGCACTCGGGCGTGTAGCCCAGGTGGCGCTGCAGGAACCACTCGGGCATCAGTTCGAGCTCGCGCTGCAGGAAGGCGTGGTTGTAGGGCGGGAGGTCCGAACCGTCGACATGGGTCTGGATGCGCAACAGGGCGTCCATCGCCTTGCCGTAGAGCGCATCGGCCGTGTACTCGTCCAGGCCGGAGAGATAGTCCTCCCGGCCAAGGTCCTCGATGAGCAGGAAGCCCTGTGCCGGGTCCTGCGCCAGTACGACCGGAGCGCGCAGCCCGGCGTCGCGCAGGCGTGCCCCGATGGCGACCCACGGCGCCGGATCCTCCAGCGCGGGCGGGGAATCCATGACGATCCAGCCGTCCTCCTGTAGTGGCCGCCAGTAGCTGCGGAAGCTGGCATCGGACGAGGCCGGCGCCAGCGTCAGCGTATCGTCGTGCAGCGTGGCGCGGGCCCAGGCCAGGCGGGCGGCGGCGCGGTCGGAGGCGGTCATGGGCAGGTCGGTCGCGGGCATCGCGCCAGCTTAGCGAGGCGGCGCGCACGCGGTCCATCCGGCTGCGCGGCACCGGCTGGCGGAGGTTCATCCGGTGAGACGCCCGTTTGCGATACTCGGTCCGGGCCTGCACGGCCTTTTGCAGGTGGGCGTCAGCCCACCGCCCACGCCGGGCCGAAGCCCGCCCTGCCGACCGCTCTGGAGCCCCGCCCGCATGACCCGACGATCCGGAAGCGCCGACCTGCCGCTGCACGGCGGTCGCGTGCCGCGCTGGCTGGCGGACCGGATGACCCGGCTCGGCGCGCTGATGGCCGAGGCGATCGTGCGCGAGTACGGCCGCGACGAATTCCTGCGCCGCCTGGCGCATCCGTTCTGGTTCCAGTCCTTCGGCGCGGTGATGGGCATGGACTGGCATTCCTCGGGGATCACCACCAGCGTGATCGGCGCGCTCAAGCGCGGCCTGGCGCCACTGTCGGGCGAACTGGGCATCCACGTCTGTGGCGGGCGCGGCAAGCATTCGCGTGCCACGCCGGGCGAGCTGGTGGCGATCGGCGAAAAGGTCGGTTTCGACGGCAGCGCGCTGGCGGGCGCGAGCCGGCTGGTGGCCAAGGTCGACAGCGCCGCGGTGCAGGACGGTTTCGACCTCTACCTGCACGGCTTCGTGGTGACCGACGACGGCCAGTGGGTGGTGGTGCAGCAGGGCATGAACGGCGAGCGCCGGCAGGCGCGGCGCTACCACTGGCTGTCGGAAAACCTGAAGAGCTTCGTCGACGATCCGCACGCGGCGGTCGACGGACCGGGGCAGGGGCGCATCGTCAACCTGGCCGACCATCGCGCGCAGGCCTCGCGCCTGGCGCAGCTGGAACTGCTCGGCACGCTCGGGCCGGAGGGCGTCGCGCGGGAGTTCAGCCGGATCGAAGGCAGAACCCCGGCCGCACCGCCGATCGATGCACCGCTGCAACTGGGCCTGCTACCGCACCTGGTGATGCCTGACCACCACGACGTGCGCGGCGCGGACGTCGTCACGCGCCGCCTGCACGGCGCGCTGGCCGCCGCCGCGGAAAACGGCCCGCGCGACTTCACCGAGCTGCTGCAGGTGCCGGGCGTGGGCGCACGCACGGTGCGCGCGCTGGCGATGGTCGCCGAAGTGGTGCATGGCGCGCCGTGCCGCTTCAGCGATCCGGCGCGCTTCTCGCTCGCGCACGGCGGCAAGGACCGCCACCCCTTCCCGGTGCCTACGCGCGTCTACGACCACACCATTGGCGTGCTCAAGTCCGCGGTGGAGAACGCCAGGCTCGGCCGGGAGGAACAACTGGCCGCGCTCAGGCGGCTCGACGAACAGGCGCGCCGGCTGGAGCAGCACGCCCGGGGGCCCTCGGTGGAGCAGTACATCGCCGAGGAGCGCCTGCGCTCGCACGAGTACGGCGGGCGCAGCGTGTTCGGCTGGGAGCCGCCCGCGGCCGAGCCGGCCGGGCAGAAGAAGGCGTCGTAACGCCTTGCGCGTAGGGTGGGCTTCAGCCCACCGCCCCGTTGCGGCAAGAGCCGGTGGGCTGAAGCCCACCCTACGGGATCAATCGCGGTTCTTTGGCGAATCGCTGTCGTAGTCGCGTTGCAGGTGATCGGTTTCCTGGTCCAGCTCGTTTTCCACCGTGTCGCCGCGTGCGTTCTTCGCCTGACAGGTGTAGTCGCGGTCGAGTTCGCGGCGCGCGTCGCTGTCGCGGGATGGCTTTTTGGTGTCGGCCATCGTCGGGTCTCCTCCGGTTGCGGAAGACCAGTTGTACCGCGCGGCGCGTCGGTCACCCGTGCAGAGGCTGACTCAACCTCGTGAGGCCTGCGCCAGGCAACGCTGGTAGCGCCCGTCGACGCGCTTGGCGAACCACGCGGTAGTGAGCTTGCGGGTGATCTTGGGGCTCTCCAGCCGGATCCGCGGCAGCATTGCGCGCGGCAGCGGCTTGCGCGCGCTGGCGTCGGCCAGCTCGAACACGCGGGTGTACAGGGCGGTGCGCACGAAGTCGGGGTTCTCGCCTTCGGCCAACGCGTCGTGGATTTCACCCGGCTCCAGGTCCAGCCGCGCGGCCAGCGTGCGCGCGGCCCGCTCGGTGGCGCCCAGGCCGCCCTGGTAGCGGATCAGGTCGCCGTCGAAATCGAGTTCAATGCCGGTGGCGACGCTGAGCGCGTTCTGGAACGCCGCGTTGCGGCTGACGTACCAGCCGGCGTTGTAGTCGGCGAAGCGGTAGAGCATCTGCGGGTAGTCGGCCGGGTAGGCGAGCAGATGGGCGATGCCAAAGTACAGGCCGCCGCGGCGGCTGAACACCTCGTGGCGGATCGAGCCATCGACCGGGTACGGGTAGGTGTGGTCGTCGGCGAAATCTTCGGCGAAGGCCACGCTTACCTGCATCGGGCCGCCGGTGTGCACCGGGTTGTCGTCCCCCAGCAGGCGGCGGCCCAGCGGCACCATGCCGATGAAATCCTCGTACAGCCGGCTCAGTTCGCGCTCGGTACGCACGGCGGCCAGGCGGTCGCCGTAGCTCTTGCCGTCGGGCGATTTCAGCGCCAGCGCGGCGCGTACCAGGAACTGTGGCACGTGGTGCGCGGCGGCGCGGCGGTCGATCTCCTTGCGTGCGATGGCGCCGAGGCCAGGCACCACCGGCTCGGCGTGGTAATTCGATTCCTGCGCGGCGACCGCGAGGGTCGCGCAGAGGTTGCTGGCCGTCGGCTCGATGTCGAGCGCAGAGAAAGCGGCGTAGATGTCGGTCGCCCAGCCGGCGCGGTCCGCGGTGTTGCCGGGCAGCAGGCGTACGATCTGCGCGCGTACCTCGTCGGGGCGGCGCTGCGGCGCTTCCACGCGCGGACGCGCGCAGCCGGCGACCAAGGCCAGCAGCGCAAGCAGGACGACAGGACGGGAGGGCGTTCGGTTACGCATCCGCCTAGGGTGCCGTAGCGCTCGCCAATGGCGACTGAAGCCGCATCGGAGTGATGTAGGGTGGGCTTCAGCCCACCGGGGGTCTTGCCGCGGGCTGCGGTGGGCTCAAGCCCACCCTACGGCCGGTGGGCCTGGCGCCGCCGCCGTTTCCAGCGCAGCCACCGGCGCTCCAGCACGATCAGCGACCAACGCGTGGGGCGGCGCAGGAACGGCAGGTCCTGGGCCAGCAGCAGCACGCCCAGCGGCAGCATCCAGAGGCCAAGCAGCGGCAGGAAACTGAAGAATCCCGCCACGATCAGCAGCACACCCACCGGAATGCGTACCCAGCGCGAGGACGGTGCGCGCAGCCAGCGCAGGGGCGAGGCGATCCAGCGCGGCAACCGCCGCTCGAAGCGGTCGAGGTGACGGTTGAGACGGTCGATGTCCTTGATCACCCGGAACTCCGCTGGAGACTGCCCGCCATTCGACTACGCGCCGGAGGTAAAGGCCAGCACACGCGCCGCGGCCCGTTCAGCGACGGCCACGCATGAGGCGGATCATCCAGCCCATGCCGGCGAGCCCCGCGACCAAGCCGACGCCCGCACCCCACAGCGCGCCTGGCGTCCCGCCCACGGCATAGCCGATGCCGAAGCCGAGCAGGAAGAACAGCGGAACCGGAAGACAGCCCATGGAGTCAGAATGTGGGCCCGACCCTGACCGGGTTCAACCACGGCACGGATGCGGGCCTGCGTCACGCCGGCATGGCCGGACGGTCGGAGCACGCGCGGGGTTTGGTTAGTATCGGGGCACTTTGCTGGGGAGAAGCCTCATGAAGCGCCTGCTGGTCGGAGTGATCGTCGTCGTGCTGGCCCTGGTCGTGCTGGGCGCTGCCGCGCTGCTGCTGGTGGATGCCAATCACTTCCGTCCGCAGATCCAGGCCTCGCTGGGCAAGGCGCTGGGTCGCGAGGTGAGCATCGGCACGCTGCACATGTCGGTGTGGACCGGTTCGCTGGAGGCGGACGAGATCCGCATCGGCGACGATCCCCGGTTCGGCAAGCAGCCGTTCGTCAGCGCGCGCTCACTGGACCTGGGCGTGAAGCTGTGGCCGTTGCTGGTCCATCGCGAGCTTCACGTCACCTCACTGACCCTCGACAAACCGGTGGTTCGCCTGCTGCAGAACCGCAAGGGCGACTGGAATTTCGCCGGGCTCGGTGCGGGCGGGCCGGAGTCGGGGGCAGGCCGCGGGGCGGCGGCGCCGACCGGGCTCACGGTCGACCGGCTGCGCATCGACGACGGCCGCATCGAACTCACGCGCATGGCCGGCGACCGCAAGGTCTACGATCACGTGCAGCTGAGTGCGGACCACGTCGGCACACAGGCGGCCTTTCCGTTCGAGCTCAAGGCTGACATCGCCGGCGGCGGCACGCTGGCGCTGGACGGCAAGCTCGGTCCCTGGCAGGCAGGCAACGCCGTGCTGACGCCGGTCGATGCGCACTTGCTGATGCACGACCTGAACCTGGTCGGCGCCGGCTTGATGGCGCGCGACAGCGGCGTCGGCGGCGTGCTCGACCTGGACACGCAGATCACCTCGGCCAAGGGCGTGCTGCGCTCCAGGGGCCGCATCGATGCGCGCAAGCTGCAACTGGTGGCCTCCGGTTCGCCCTCGCCGCAGCCGCTGCGCATCGACTACCAGGCGGACTACCGGCTGGATAACGGCACCGGGCGCATCGCCAACACGGTGCTGCACGCCGGCGCGGCGCAGCTGTCCATCGGCGGCAGCTTCGACAACCGCCCCGCAGTGATGCGCATGGATTTCAAGGTGAAGGGCCAGCGCCAGCCGATCGACGACCTGCAGCCGCTGCTGCCGGTGTTCGGCGTGATCCTGCCTAAGGACTCGCGGCTGGCCGGTGGCACCGCCAGCATGGATCTGACTGTGCGCGGGCCGCTCGATGCGCTGGTCATCCACGGGCCGGTCTCGCTCGACGGCACGCGGCTGGCCGGCTACAGCCTGGGCGACAAGCTCGGCGGCGCGCTGGCGCTGGCCGGCATCAGCGCGCCGAAGGACACCGTGATCCGGCACGCCGAGGCAATGCTGACCATCTCGCCCAAGGGTATCGACGCGGACCCGGCCAAGGCGCAGATCGCGCAGCTCGGCAGCTTCACCGGCAAGGGCCGCATGGCCGCCGACGGCGCGCTCGATTTCCGCATGCTGGTCAAGCTCGATGAAGGCGTCACCGGCGCCGGCCAGGCCGGTCAGGGCCTCGCCGGCCTGCTGGGCGGATCGAAGGCCGGCGGCGCGCTCGGCGGCCTGATCAAGGGCATGAGCACCAACGGCGTGGGCGTGCGTGTCGGCGGCACCGCCAGCGCGCCCAGCTTCAAGCTCGACCCGAAGGCGGCGGTCGGCCTGCTGGAAGCGGGCACGCGCGGCAACAGCACCCAACCCGCGGCGAAGCCGCCGGCCGACAGCGGCAAGGACGTGCTCAACAACCTGTTGCAGAACGCGCTCAAGCCCAAGCAGCCGACCTCGGGGCATTGAGCGTGATCGACGGCGAGGGCGCCGATTTCGTTGTGATCGGCGCCGGCCCGGCCGGCTGCGCGGTGGCCGCGCGGCTGGCCGATGCGCCGGGGCGGCCGACCGTGTGCCTGGTCGAAACCGGACCGGCCACGCCCTCGTGGTTGAGCCGCGTCCCGATGGGCATCGCCGCGCTGGTGCCGTTCCGCAGCCGGCACAACTACGCCTACCAGACGGTGCCGCAGACGCAGTTGGGCGGACGCCGCGGCTACGTGCCGCGCGGGCGTGGCGTCGGCGGCAGCAGCCTGATCAACGCGATGATCTGCACCCGTGGCCAGCCGCAGGATTACGACGGCTGGGCCGCGCTCGGCTGCACCGGCTGGAGCTGGCGCGACGTGCTGCCGGTGTTCCGCGGCATTGAGGACAACCAGCGCGGCGCCGACGACTGGCACGGCATCGGCGGACCGCTGCCGGTGAGCGACCTGCGCTCGCCCAGTCCGATGAGCCGCGCGTTCGTGGAGGCGGCGGTGCAGTGCGGCTACCCGCGCAACGACGACTTCAACGGGCCGCGCCAGGAGGGCGTGGGCCTCTATCAGGTGTACCAGCGCGACGGGCGCCGGGTCGATGCGGGACGTGCATACCTGGGCGATGGCAAATCGCGGCCGAACCTGCGCGTGCTGGCCGGGCGCCCGGTACAGCGCATCCTGTTCGATGGCCATCGCGCGAGCGGCTTGCTGGTCGGCGATCAGCAACTGCGGGCGCGGCGCGAGGTGGTCGTCTGCGCCGGGGCAATCGGCTCGCCGCAACTGCTGATGCTGTCCGGCATCGGGCCGGGCGCACACCTGCGCGAGCTCGGCATCGAAGTGCTTCGCGACGCTGCGGACGTGGGCGAGCACCTGCAGGACCACATCGACTACACCGCCAACCTACGGGTACGCGCCGATGGCCTGTTCGGCATGAATCCGGCGACCCTGGCGCGCGTGGCCGCCAGTGCCGGCGCCTATCGCCGCCGCGGCGAGGGCATGCTGACCAGCAACGCAGCCGAGGCAGGCGGTTTCCTGCGCAGCCGCCCGGATGTCGACCGGCCCGACCTGCAACTCCACTTCTGCATCGGCATGGTGGACGACCACAACCGCCGCATGCACCTGTCCACGGGCATGGCGTTGCACGTGTGCGTGCTGCGGCCCGCCAGCCGCGGACGCGTGCGCCTGGCGCGCGCAGATGTCGCCACGGCGCCGCTGATCGACCCGAACTTCCTGTCCGCGCCGGAAGACATGGAGCTGTTGGTCGAGGGGGCGCGCATCGTGCGGCGCATCCTTGCCGCGCCGGCGCTCGCCGCCCACGGTGCGCGCCCGCTGTACGGCACCGGCATCGAGGACGACGAGGGACTGCGCGCGTTGATCCGCGCGCACGCGGACACCATCTACCACCCGGTCGGCACCTGCCGCATGGGTGCCGATGAGGACGCGGTCGTCGATCCGCAATTGCGCGTGCGTGGTGTGCAGGGTCTGCGCGTGGCCGATGCGTCGGTCATGCCGACGCTGATCAGCGGCAACACCGAGGCGCCGTCGGCGGTGATCGGCGAGATGGCGGCCAAGTTCATGCTGGCCGACAACGCGTGACGCGCACCTGGGTGTATGACCTGTAGGAGCGCCCTTGGGCGCGACCGGAGGCATGCGCGAGAGCCAGCCCTGACCGGTCGCGGTAACGCGGCGTTGCCGGGCCATGGCGGTCGCGCCCGAGGGCGCTCCTACAAGGCGCTCGTCACTTCGCGGTAATGGCACGCGCACGCTGCAGGTGGTCGCGCAGCATCGGCAGGCCTTCCTCGGCGATCTGCCGCAACTTCGGGTCGTGGCCGTCGTTCGCGGCGCGCTCGTAGAGCGGAATGATCTCCTGGTGCTCCGCGACCATCATCCCGGCGAACGCCTGGTCCAGGGCCTCGCCCTTCAACTGCTGCAGGCGCAGCTTGTCCTCGGTGACGTCCTCTGCAGGCGTGCCGTGGGCCTGGCCGTGCGCCTTCTTCGCCACCGAGAAATCGGTGAACTTGCGGTTCAGCGCCTCGTGGTCGTCGATGATGTGGTTGGCCAGTTCGCGCACCTGTGCCGAGGAGGAGCGATCGCGCGCGACTTTCGCCAGTTCGATCTGCATCGAGTTGTCGGCCGTGGCCTTGGCCACGAAAGCCTGCTCCTGCTTGTCCAGCGTGGGCGTATCGGTGGCAAGCGCGGGCAGGACCAGTGCGGTCAAGGCGAGGGAGAGCAAGCCGCGGGCGAGGAAGGGCAGTAAGGAAGGCAGCTTCATGGGCGGGTCCGGCTTCAGGCGGGTATCCGACGCTAGCCAACCGGTCGGCAACGCCCGCTCTAGGGGCCGTGAATGGGTGGGTAACGGCACGTGTCTTGTGCCGCCGCGGCCAGGCCGATACGGTCGCGTCTTGCGCCTTTCCCCGGAGCTGCCATGTCCGTCCAGGTTCGCCATGCCACCGTCCATGACCTCGACACGCTGGTGCCGCTGTTCGACGGCTACCGGCAGTTCTACGGCCAGCCGTCCGATCCGGACGCCGCACGCGCATTCCTGCGGGCGCGCTTCGCGCACCACGAGTCGGTGATCCTGCTGGCGTTGGATGCCGAAGGTGCAGGGCTCGGGTTCACCCAGCTCTATCCGCTGTTCTCCTCGGTGCGGATGGTGCGCACCTATCTGCTCAACGACATGTTCGTGTCGCCGCAGGCACGCCGCCAGGGTGTGGCGGCGGCGTTGCTGCGCGAGGCCGCTGCGCATGCGCGTGCGTTGGGTGCGGCGAGCCTGTCGCTGTCGACCGCGCTGGACAACGCGCCGGCGCAGGCGCTGTACGAATCCGAAGGCTGGGAACGCGACCGTCAGTTCTGCGAATACGCGCTCAGGCTTTGACCGCCGGCTCGGTCGCCACGGCGCGGCACACCTGGTTGCGACCACCGCGCTTGGCCGCGAACAGCGCTTCGTCGGCGGCGCGCAGCAGCTTTTCGCTCGCGAGCGAGGTGCCGGCAGGCATCACCGCCAGGCCGGCGCTGATCGTGACCACGCCGTGGGCCGCGTTGATATGGCGCACCTGCAATGCTTCCACGCGCTGTCGCAAGCGCTGCACGACTGCCTCGGCCCGATCCATGTCCAGATCGCTCAGCAGGATCACGAACTCCTCGCCACCGTAGCGCGCGGCCACCACGCCCGGCTGCAGACCGGCCTCCTGGCGCAGCGTGTGGGCGACCAGCGACAGGCAGTCGTCCCCGGCCAGGTGGCCGTAGGTGTCGTTGAATGACTTGAAGTTGTCCACGTCCACCACGGCGATCCCGAACGCCTGCCGCACGCGCGCCGCCTCCTGCCACGCGCGCCGCAGCACGCGACGAAAGCCGGCCCGGTTGAGGAGCCCTGTCAGCTCATCCCGCACGCTCTTGTGGTGCAGGTCGCGGCGCAGGCTGCGCAGCTCGTCCTCCACCGCCTGGTGGTAGCCCAGCAGCACCGTGGTGCGCACGCCGTAGGCGGCTACCGCCAGGATAAGCGCACCCATGGCCAGCGGCCGGTCCGCTCCGAGTTGGGCGAAGCCGAGCAGGCACAGGGCCAGGCTGAGCATCAGCGGTGCGATGCTGGCGGCGACCTGGCGCGTGCGCCGGGTCGGCCGGTAGCCGCGCAGCCACACGGTCCGCCGGCGGCTGAGCAGCAAACCGAGCATCACGAATGGCCACCCGAGCAGCCATTCCGGCAGCCACGACTCGCTCGCCAGGATGAAGCGGTTGTGGATCGCCGGCAGCACCATTTCCGCCAAGGCGAAGGCGGCCAGCACGAAGTGGAAACGTCGCTCTTCCGCGCGTCGCGCGCCGACGAAGCGCAGCGTGGCGAACAACGCCACGAACAGGCCCATGCCGTCAAACATCCACATGACATAGCGGCCGGTGGCCTGCGCCGGTTCGCCGGAGCCGAGCAACCGGCGTAACGTCAGGTAGAACAGTGCCACGATGGCGCAGGCCAGCACCCCGTCGATCGCGGTGGTCCAGCGGCGCATCGGGGTGAGCGGGTTGTACGCCGCCGCGGCGATCAGCCAGAAACTTCCCAGGCAGAAATAGAACGTGGGATCGAACGCCACCAGGGTGCCTTGCGGGTGGTGCAGGGCATCGACCAGCAGCAGCGCAAAGGCTGCGAGCTGGGCGAGCAGGGCACCCAACAGCAGGGCCCACAGCGGCCGGTTGTGGCTGATGCTCAGCTGCAGGCGGCGGCAGCAAAGCAACACGGTGAACACCAGTATCGCCAGCACGAGCGCGTAGCTCGATGCCAGGATCCATCGTTCGCCGACGAACAGCAGCACGCCCAGGTGGCCGAGCAGCAGCGGCGCGTAGATCCTTGGCGTCCAGCTCTGAACTCTCACGAGGGACCTCGGTGATTGCCGTTTATACCCGGACGGCAGGCAGACCGATTGTGGAAGCTGGCCGGGCACCGCACAACGTTGCCAGGGCTGCATTGCCGACGGCGTCGCATTGGGCAGGATCGCCGATGCCGCTATGCTGGTTTTTTCGCCTTGCCCCGACACGCCATGCTCTATCTCGCCTCGCAATCGCCCCGCCGCCGCGAGCTGCTGCAACAACTCGGTATCGCCTACGCCCCGCTGGACGTAGAGGTGCCTGAGGTGCGTGCGCTGGACGAGGCGCCGCAGGAGTACGTCAGCCGGGTTGCCCGGGACAAGGCGCGGGCCGGGTTCGCACGCGTGGCCGATGCGGTCGATGCGCTGGTGATCGGGTCGGACACCGAGGTGGTGCTGGACGGCGAGGTGTTCGGCAAACCGGCGGATGCAGCGCAGGCTGGCGCCATGCTGCGGCGTTTGTCCGGTCGCACGCACGCGGTGATCTCGGCGGTGTGGGGTGTGGACGCGCAACAAGCCAGATGCGAGCTGTGCATTTCGAGCGTGCGTTTTGCCCGGCTGGATGACGCGACGATCGACGCCTACGTCGCCACCGGCGAGCCCTTCGGCAAGGCCGGCGGCTATGCGATCCAGGGGCGCGGCGCCACGCTGGTGGAACACCTCGAGGGGAGTTATTCCGGAGTGATGGGGCTGCCGCTGTTCGAGACCGCGCGGCTGCTGCGCGGCTTCGGCATCCTGCCGGGGTGATGGCGCGGAGTCAGATCAGCAGGCCTGGGGTTGGTCGAGGGCAGGCGGTTCGCTCTTCTCATCCAACGGAACGATTGGATGGGCTTTCTCGCCAGCTGTTTCGCGGCGAGGGCGGCGCGCAACGGTTTGAGAAAAAGCCCGCTGTTCGCCTTGTTCGGACTGTGTGGGTGCCAGACCTCGGCAAGCGAAGCCCGGTGCTCCGACCAGACGAGATCCCTCCGGGTGCGGAAACCCTGGCGACGCTTAGCCCAATGGAAAATGGATTGCCGCTTTCGAAGGGGGACGTCCGCGGCTGAGACGTCTGCAGGCTAACCCCGGAACGGAGCGCGGAGCCGCTTGGCGTGGTTGCGGCAGGACATCCAGCTAGGGCTGGACGACGAGGTACTCGCCCCGGGGGCCGGATCGACGCGGATGGGCGTCGATCCGGACGCATAGCGCCTGACTGTCCGGGCAGTGCACGAGCGCGCCCGAGTGCACTGCCTGCAGCACGTCGTCACCCAACACGGCGCTGCGCAGATTCCGCCAGGCGAGGTAGCCGCTTGCGCCGACTGCCAGCACCGACCCCGCCAGCAGGGCAAGCAGGCTTCTGCGGAGCAGTGACTGCTGCATCCGGGAGAGCAGCTTGCGCTGCTCGGCCAGGGCTTCGGCGGCCCACTTCGCCGCTTCCGCACTCTGGCGCAACTGTGCGTCCAGCGGGGCGAGCGCCTGGCGGGTGGCGCCTGCAATGCTGTCGCGAGCCTGCGTGCCGAGGGCCTCCAGCATCCTGCGGGAAAAGTCGTCCCCGCCTTCGGTCCAGCGTTGCGCACTGCGATCGAGCGTCGTCGCGCTGGCGTCGATGCGCTGCAGCGCGCCGCGGCTGCGCGTGTCGAGTTGTTCGGCGATCACTGCGAGCTTGACCAGCAGTTGCTTCACGTCGTCGATGTCGCTGCCATCCATGGCATGTCCTCCCGGTTGAATCAGCGTTGTATGGCAGCCGCCGCCACCGGCTCCGTGGCTTGCGCCTGATAGGCGAGCACAGGCTCCGGCAGCTGCACCGCCTGGCTGTATTGCCGGATCTCGCGCCACCAGGCGGTACCCTGCGGCGATTGCAGGTAGTCGCCGGCTACGGCGTCCATCGCACGATCGTCCTGTCTGAGCGCGGCCTGGTAGAGGCGCTCGACCATGGCGTCGACCGGATCGACCGTGGCGGCTTTGGCCGGTTCCTGCGCCGTCTCCGGGATGGCGCCAGGCACCGGGCTGATCGAGACCGAACGGAAGTCGAACCCGCGGCTGAGGACCTCATCGCGTGGCTCGGCATTGTAGGGATCGCCCGTGACGCGATAGCCGCGGTGGTGGTGTTTGGGCGCTTCCAGCGTGTGGTAGCCCTCCGGCTTGAGCCGGTCCACCTCGTTCCACGCCCGGTAGACCGGGTTGCCCTCGGTCGAGCGGTGCACCACGTTGAGCCGAGAGTCGGTCGGCTCGGGCGACTTTTCGAGGAAAGGCCGGTCGCTCAGCGCGTTGAGGTAGTCGACCATCAGGTTACCGCTGCGGATGCTCAGCCCATCGAGCAGGTAGCCGCCTCCGACATCCGAGTGCGCACCCGGAACCAGCACGCCGAGGAAGCGCCCGTCCGGCGTCAGCCCCGGATCGATGATGTGGTCGGACTTGAATAGCCCGCGGTGCTCGTCCCGGGAAAAGATCTGGACGCCGGAGATCACCGAGGGCGGCAACCTCCGGTCGTAATCGTTGACCGGCGCCCCCGTGCCGACCGGATCGAACAAGCCCACGACCTGCGCCACTTTGCCGGGCGGGACGAGTGGTGGCTTGGTGTACTCGACGTGCTTGATGTTGCCGTGGGAGTCGTATGTGTAGACAGCACCCAAAGGATTTTGAACACCGCGGTCATGCACAAGGCGTGCGAAACTGGCTGCCTCCTCGGCGCCCCTGCTAAATCCGATGTCTGCGAGGCGTATCTCCGCAAGTGGGTCTTCCTGACGCCATTTTTGAACCTGTTCTATAAATCGGCGGTACATTTTCTCGACGCGAGCCTCATGCGTGTAGCCGAGGGCACCATCAAGGGCGCGAGAGAACCAGTGGTCCTGAGTGCCGGGGCCGGGCACGTAACCGCTCGCAAATTTGTGAGAGCTCTTCTGCTCGATCGCCTTAATCTGATCGTCGATTTTTGCCACATTGGTGGCGTGCAAAGGGTCCTTAAGCTTGTCGTTGCCCGTGCCATCGAACGACGCCATGTACAGTCGTTCGTGAGGATCGTTTGCGTGCAGGAACGTCGGCGCCTTGAATTCTGAGAGCTCCCTGCTCGCATCAATGTACATTTTTAGGTCGAGTGCGCTGGCGGTGTACGTTGAAACACCGTCTTCTGGTAGGCGATCTCTTCCAGGATCCATTCCTGTCCCCTTCCTTGGTCTCAAGAATCAGTATGTATGCGTCCAGGCCAGTACCAGATCGTCCCGGAAGTTGCTGTACTTGTTTCCCTGAATCTGTTCGGCCTCAGTGGGTATAAAAGCCCTCATGAAGACACGGATGGTTCGATCATTGACTTCCAGATAGACGCCCGGTTCTCCCGACGGGCCTGGGCTTGAAAAGATGCCCTTGGCGATCTCGTCATTGGGCACCGTGTACCGCATGCGCTCATCCTTGAAAATTGCCCCGATATCCACGCGTGCTTCATGACTGATGCCGTCTAGAGACTTCCATCGAACCTCAGCCGGCGGCGGAAAGTTCGGTATCCCTAAATATCCCGCAAGGCCCCAACTTTTCCTGTAGTCGCCTGGTGGTGGCGGCGGGGAGACGACGTCGCCCGAATACAGGCGGGTGAAGTTGTTGTTGGCGTATATGACTTCGCAGCCAATTGTGTTGTAGCAATACGCTGCGAAATCGTGCTGCTTGAATGTTAATGGAAAGCGGTTAAGTCCCAGGCGCTTGGTCGAGGTCTCGGATGGAAATGCCATGGCGGTCAGGCAACCTGTCAATGCGAAAAGAAACAACGCGCAGGAGGCGAGGCGGGTGTGTCGCATGATCGGGCGTCCTGCTCGATGCGGAAGAGGGAGCCAGGAATCTAGGCCATGCCGCGGAAAGGTCGCAATGGACAATCCCCTACAACGCGGACAGGTTTCGCCGATCCGTCAATGGAGTCCCGAAGACGCCACAAACCAGGCGACTACCGCCAGCAGGTTGTTCACGCCATGGGCGACTACCGCCGGCCACAGCGAGCCCGATCGCAGACGTAGCCAGGCCAGCGCGGCGGCGAGCAGCGCAAGGTTGGGCACTGCGTACCAGAGGAAGCCCAGGTCCGGCAGGTGCACGCAGGCGAACAGCAGCGAACTGATGGCGATCGCCCAGCCGGCGTGCATGCGCCGCAGCAGCGCGGAGAGCAGGGCGCCGCGGAAGAGCAGTTCCTCGACCAGCGGTCCCAGGCTGACGACGACCAGCGCCAGCGGAAGACGCAGTGCCAGCGAGGCGGCGCCGCCGATCTGCTTGACGTCCTGGGTGACCTGGTGGCCGTGTGCCATCCAGCGAGTCAGCCAGCCACCGGCGATCGGCAAAGCCAGGCCAAGCAGCACGGCGGCGAGGTAGAACCACGGACGACCGGGGCGGGTCAGCCCCAGGCCGGGTGGTGCGCCGTGCGACCAGGCCGCGGGCCACAGCCGGCGCACCAGCACGATGGTCACGCTGGCGGCCAACAGCAGCGTCAGGATCACCATCAGCGCGTTGGTGTCCGGCTGGGCCAGCACGGCCTTGATGCGGGCGGCCATGCCCGATGCCGGAGCGCCGGATACTCCCAGGGCGAAACCCAGCCCGACACCGACCAAACCACTGGCGACGAACTGCAGCGCGAAATAGACAACGATCATGCCGATCGCGCTGCCAAGGTGCGGCAGTCGCGCGTCGTGCGGCATGGTGTGAAGCGGCATGGTGTGAAGCGGGCGGGAGGGCATCGGCCGGAAATAACCTGCGAGGAAAGGACGGACGTGCGCGGCCTGATCGCTCACGCTAGCGGTGTGGCCTGGCATCGCGCAATGCCGGTAGGTCAACCGGTCAGGATGGCGCGGCCCACGCCAGTCAAAGCCATGAGCAACGTCGCCGCCCAGGCGACCATGCCGACTACGAAGCCGCCGCCACGGCTGGCGGCCTCGCGGAGGTAGGCCAGTGCGTACCAGGTCCGTCCGGCGAGCCAGACCAGGCCGGCCACGCCGGCCCAGAACGCGAAGCCGTAATGTGCCGCCAGCCATAGCGTAGGCAGGAACAGCAGCGCCGCCTCGAGCGTATTCATCTGCACGCGGAAGGCCCGCTCGAACGCTGGATGGCCGCTGGTTGCCGGCGCGTGGATCTGATAACGGCCGCGTGCGATGCCGACAGCGAAGGCGGTGCCGAACATCAGCAGGACGGCGAGCAGGGTGACCAGGGCGGGCAGGTGTTCTTTCATGGAAGTGGGCAGTTGAACGGTGGCCTACTGTACCGGCAACGTCCACACGCGGGAGACGCCAAGGTCGTTATGCTGCCGCGAGCGCGCTGGGCGCATGGCTTGGGGCCGACAGCATGGACTGGCAAAAGGGCGAGCGCAGCCGCAACGTGGAAATCGACAGCGGTCGCGGTGGCGGCGGCCGGTTCGGTTTCGGCGGCGGCCGCGGGATGGGCATCGGCGGCCTGATCGTGCTGGCCATCCTGGGTTGGGTGTTCTTCAAGGACCCGACGGCCTTGCTCGACCAGGGCGGCCAGCCGGGTCCGACCTCGGCGCAGGTCAGCGAGCCGGCCCAGGTCGACCCGCAGCAACGCGACTTCGTCAGCGCGATCCTGGGTTCCACCGAGAAGACCTGGGGCGACATCTTCGCCGCCAACGGGCGCCAGTATGCCGACCCGACGCTCGACCTGTTCAGCGGCGGCGTGCGCACTGCCTGTGGCCTGGCCTCGACTGCGGTCGGGCCGTTCTACTGCCCAGGCGACCAGAAGGTGTATCTCGACCTGTCGTTCTTCCAGGAACTGCAGGACCGCTTCGGCGCTGCCGGCGATTTCGCCCGTGCTTACGTGATCGCGCACGAGGTGGGCCACCACGTGCAGAAGTTGCTGGGCGTGTTCGACCAGGTGCAGCAGGCGCGCGAACAGGGTGCGCCGATGGAGGGCGCCAACGGCCTCTCGGTGCGCCAGGAGCTGCAGGCCGACTGCTTTGCCGGCGTCTGGGCCAACCGCAGCGAGCAGCGTTTGCACTGGCTGGAGGCGGGCGACGTGGAAGAGGCGTTGAATGCCGCCAGCAAGATTGGCGACGACACGTTGCAGCGGGAGGCCCGTGGGACGGTGGTGCCCGATTCGTTCACCCATGGCACGTCAGCCCAAAGGGTGAAGTGGTTCAAGACGGGGCTGGAAAGCGGGCAGGTATCCCGTTGCGACACGTTCTCCGGGGATATCTGAGGGCGACGGCAACCCTTCCACTTTGATCCTGCGCTGAAGTCCCAAGCGTGTTTTTCGGGCGGTCGGGACCCACGCCCGGAACGGAATCGCGCCAGGTTTACCGTTCGCCGCGGGGATAGCGAAGCGAATTCCGAAGGCGCTGCGCCACGAAACCCAATCCACCCTAAACGACTGCTACCAAAGCGTTTTCCGGTGCTGCTTGCCATCTTCCGCTGCACCCCCGCCACCCTCTAGAATCCGCGCGCTGCGCGCCAGGGGGTGCGCCTTGCGTCGGTCCCATGGCCCATCCCTGCCTGAGTTGCGGCGCCTGCTGCGCCTTCTTCCGCATCGCCTTTCACTGGTCCGAAACCGATCCCTTCCTGGGCGGCACAGTGCCGGTGGAACTTACGGAAAAACTCGACCCTCACCGCGTGGTGATGCGCGGCACGCAGGCGAGGCAGCCGCGCTGTGTGGCGTTGAAGGGAACCATTGGCGAGGCGGCTTATTGCGGCATCCACCCGATCAAGCCCTCGGTGTGCCGCGAAGTGGAGCCCTCGTGGGAGTTCGGTCGCCATAGCCCGCAGTGCGACAAGGGTCGCATGGCCTACGGCCTGCGGCCGCTGACCCCGGAGGACTGGCTCGATCCCTCGGGCGACAGCGCGCCCGCCGTTGCCGCAGAGCGCCTGAAAGCTCAGCGCGACGAGGCGATGAAGCTGTTCGGCGCGTAGAGGACCCAATCTTCTTCGCGGCCGTCCAGTACCACGCGGGCGTGGAAACCCACGCAGCTGTGGTCCGGGCAGGGTGTCTGCGTGGTGACGCCGTCCGGTGCCGGGTCCAGCAGGGCGTAGTCGTGGCTGGTGGTTATCTCGCGGCAGAACTCGGGCGGGCCACCGACGATGCGGATCACCACCGGCTTGGCGTAATAGCTTTTCTGCCCGAGTACCTGGTGCCTGAATTCCTCGAAGGTGCAGGCCCAGGTGCCGGACTTGAAGGTCACGCGACTGGCGTCCACCGGTGGCGCCATGCGTACCTCGTCCGCCAATGCCGGCATGGCGGCGTTGCCGCCGTAGCGCCAGAGCAGAAAACCGCCAAACACGACCAACCCCACCAGCGTTCGCTTGAGCATCCCTGTCCCCTGTGCGGTTCTGCGACCGATGCGTAGCCTGTCATCCTCTGCCGGGGTGGTCAACGGGACAGTCAGCCGAAGCGATAGATATCCATCGCCAGAATGCCGTGGTCGATGCCGGCGTCGATACGCTCTGCGCGCGGCTGGGTGCCGGCTGCACCGAGCGCGACGAACAGGGGCAGCAGGTGTTCGTCGGTCGGATGGGCACGCTGGGCGAAGGGGGCCTGGCGGCGGTAGTCGAGCAGGGCGTCGACATCGCCGGCGGCCAGGCGCTCCTCCACCCAGGCGATGAATGGGCGTACGTACGGCGCCTCGCGCTCCGCGCCATAACCCATCCGCAGGTCGCCCAGGTTGTGCGTGATGCTGCCCGAGCCGATCACCAGCACACCCTCCTCACGCAACGACGCCAGCGCGCGGCCGACCGCGAGGTGGTGTGCCGGGTCGCGTTCCGGCTGGATCGAGATCGGCACGACCGGGAGGTCGGCCTCCGGGTAGAGCAGGCGCAGCGGCACCCAAGCACCATGGTCCAGGCCGTGTTGCGGATCGAGGGCCGCATCCAGCCCCGCCCGCGCGAGCAACCCTTCGACGCGTTCGGCCAGCGCCGGAGCACCCGGCGCGGGATAGCGGATTCGATAGAGCTCTGCCGGAAAACCGAAGAAGTCATGCACGGTTTCCGGCTGCGCCGCCCCGCCCACCTGCGGCGCGGGGCTCAACCAGTGCGCGGTGGCAATCACGATCGCCTGCGGGCGTGGCAGATCGGCGGCCAATTCGGCCAGGCGCTCGCGGACGGGACCCGGCTGCAGCGCGGTCATCGGCGAGCCGTGGGAAATGTAGAGGCTGGGCAGGGCGGTCATCTCGGGAGCCTTCGGGATCCACACTTGGGGACGCTCCTGGATAGATCGGGGCGAACGCATCCTCTGCAAGCATGCCCACTGGGAGCCTGCGCGGCCGGACGACCGCGCGGCTGCTTGCCGCCCGCATGTTCGTGCCGCCCTGGCTCCTACGCCAACGGCCGGCCCAGGCCCAGCCGCAGCGGGTCGAGCAGGCGGCCGTAGCGTCCTGCCCGCGCGGTGTCGCGGTTGAGCGGTTGGCGGACCTGCGCGGCGCTGGGTGTGCGGATCGCACGCATGGCCTGGTGGAAGTCCAGGCATGCCGCGTCGAAAGGCAGCCGGCAGAACGCCAGCAGGGCGCGGATTTCGCCTTCCGGATCGGCCAGCAGCGCTTCGTAGTGCTGGGTACGGATGCGTTCGGGTGCGGCGGCCTGCCAGGCGTCCAGCGCCGTTTCGTAGTCGCGCACGTAGGCGGCGACGTCGGTCAGCGTGCAGGCGAAGTGCGGCAATCGGTAGAACTGTTGCTTGAAGCACGACCAGCCGGCTTCCAGCGCATCGCGCCGCACGTCGACGATGCGTGCGCCCGGCAGCATGGCGCCCAGTACGCCGGCGTAGAGCCAGTTCTCCGGCAGCTTGTCGGTGAAGCACGGGCGCTGGTGGCGCCAGCGGGCGGTGCGCTCCAGGTAGCGCCGGCCCATGCGCTGCCAGTCCTGTGCGGTGGCCGAGGGCACCCAGCGCGGGAACGGCTGGCCGCGGCGTGTCGATTCCTCCACCAGCACTTCGCCCAGGTCCGGCAGCTCGCTGGCGCCTTCCACCTGCGGGTGCGCGGCCAGGATCTGTTCGAACAGCGTGGAGCCCGAACGGGGCAGGCCGACGATGAAGATGGCTTCTTCGCCCAGCGCGGGTTCGATCGGTGCGGGAAGCTTGGCGCTGGCCTGGAGTACCGATGCCACGAACGTGTGGAAGCCGCCGGCCTGCCAGGGGGCCAGCCGGCGCTGGCGCGCGTTGGCGTCGCTCAGGGCGGCGAAGGCCTCGTCGTAGCGGCCTTGGTCCTCGCATGCCTTGCCGAGCGCGAAACCCATCGCGATGCGATCAGCCTCGGTCACGTCGGCGCGTCCAAGCATGTCGACGATCTGGTGCCTGTCCTCATCCGAGAGAGGCCGCGTCTTCATGTTGGCCAGGCCACGCCAGGCATCCCCGCAGGCCGGATGCAGTGCGAGGGCCGCACGGTAGCGCCGGTCGGCGTCGTCGAAACGGCCCAGGTGCACCAGTGCGTCGCCGAGCAGCACATGGGCGGGGAGCAGGGGCGGTTCCATCGAACAGGCGCGTTCCAGCGCCTCCACCGCAGGCTCGGTATGGCCCGCCACCTGCAGGTTGCGCCCGAGGTTGAACCAGCCTATCGGATAGTCCGGCGCCCGCTCGCACGCCTGGCGCCAATGGCTCAGCGCCGCCTCGACATCGCCGGCCGCCTGCTCCGCATTGCCCAGATCGGTGAGCGCCAGGGGGTCGGCCGGCCACTGTCGCAGGGCCTTGCCGAGGGCCTCGCGCGCAGCACCGTATTGCCGGGCACGGGTATGCAGGATGCCGAGCAGGCGCAGGACTTCCGGGTGTTCCGGTGCGGCCGCCAGCACGGCCGCCAGCATCTGCTGCGCTGGCGCCAGCGCCCCATCGCGGATCGCCCGGGCCGCCGCCTCCAAGGGTTGGCGCTCATCCGGTGACAGGCTCCCCACGCGCGAGGCCATGTCGGTGAAATGCTCGGGGCAGGGCCAGGGTGCAGGCATGGAGAGTCTCGCTGGCGGAAAAGGGATGGTACGTCTTCCCGGCAAGGTTGGCGGCAAAGGCAGGTCACGCAGGCCGGGGCAAGTCTGCTAGCTTGTGCGCTTCGCCCGTGCGCGGGCAAGGAACACGCCTGTCCATGCAACGCTTGTCCCACCTCGATGATCTGGAAGCGGAAAGCATCCAGATCCTTCGTGAAGTGTTCGCCTGTTTCCGTCGTCCGGTGATGCTTTATTCCATCGGAAAGGACTCCACCGTACTGCTGCACCTGCTGCGCAAGGCCAGTCGGCCAGCGCCCCCGCCGATGCCGCTGCTGCACGTGGATACCACCTGGAAGTTCCGCGAGATGATCGCCTTCCGCGATCGCGTGGCCGCGCAGGGCGACGTGCGGATGCTGGTGCACATTAACCAGGAGGGCGTGCGCCAGGGTATCTCGCCGCTCACCCACGGCGCGGCAGTGCACACCGACGTGATGAAGACCCAGGCGCTCCGGCAGGCGCTGGATCAGCACCGGTTCGATGCGGCGATCGGCGGGGCGCGGCGTGACGAGGAAAAGTCACGCGCAAAGGAGCGCATCTTCTCCTTCCGCAGCGCGCAGCACCGCTGGGACCCCAAGCAGCAGCGCCCCGAGCTCTGGCATACCTGGAACACGCAGATCCGCCAGGGCGAGAGCGTGCGTGTGTTCCCGCTGTCCAACTGGACCGAACTGGATGTGTGGGAATACATCCGTCGCGAGCACATCGACGTGGTGCCGCTGTATTTCGCCAAGGAGCGCCCGGTGGTCGAGCGCGACGGCGCATGGATCATGGTCGACGACGCGCGTTTCGTGCTGCGCGAGGGCGAGAACATCGTGCAACGCCGCGTACGCTTCCGCACGTTGGGCTGTTATCCGCTCACCGGTGCGATCGAGTCGGACGCCGATTCGCTGGACGCGATCATCGAAGAAATGCGCGCTTCGCGCAGCTCCGAGCGCCAGGGCCGGATCATCGACCACGATGGCGCCAGCTCGATGGAGAAAAAGAAGCAGGAGGGCTATTTCTGATGGCCTCCGGCATGCTTCGATTCATCACCTGCGGCAGCGTGGACGACGGCAAGAGCACGCTGCTTGGCCGCCTGCTCTACGACGCCGGCATGCTCGCCGACGACCAGCTCGATGCCCTGCGCCGCGACAGCCACAAGCGCGGCGGCGAAGCGCTGGATTTCGCGCTGGTCACCGACGGGCTGGACGCCGAGCGCGAGCAGGGCATCACCATCGACGTGGCCTGGCGGTACTTCCACACGGCGCGGCGCAATTTCGTCGTCGGCGACTGCCCCGGGCACGAGCAGTACACGCGCAACATGGCCACCGGCGCCTCGCAGGTGGACCTGGCCGTGGTGCTGGTCGACGCGCGCAAGGGGCTGTTGCCGCAGACGCGCCGGCACACCTATATCTGCGCTCTGCTGGGTATCCGCCGCGTCATCCTGGCGGTGAACAAGATGGACCTGGTCGGCCTGGACGCGGACGTCTATGCGTCCATCGTCGAGCCTTACCATGCGCTGGCCGCGTCGATGGGCATCGAATCGGTCAACGCGCTGCCGGTGGTGGCGCCGGACGGGGACAACGTGGGGCTGCGCTCGACGCGCATGCCCTGGTACCAGGGCCCCAGCCTGCTGGAACTGCTTGAAACGCTGGATGCCGAAGCGGCGCCGCCGGCACGGTTCCGGTTGCCTGTGCAGTGGGTCAACCGGCCCGACCAGCATTTCCGCGGTTATGCCGGCACGGTGTGCGGCGGGCGCGTGGCAGTGGGCGACCCGGTGGTGGTACAGCCCGGCGGCCAGGTCGCGCGGGTCGAGCGCATCGCCGGACCGTCGGACGACCTTTCCGAGGCGCGCGTCGGACAGGCCGTCACGTTGTGCCTGGACCGCGAGCTCGACATCAGCCGCGGCGACGTGATCGCGGCCACATCGGACCCGGCGCCGGTCGCCGACCAGTTCGGCTGCCACCTGGTCTGGTTCGGCAACGCGCCGCTGCTGCCCAACCGCAGCTACCTGTTGCGGCTGGGCACCGCGGTGGTCAATGCGCGCGTGACGGTGATCAAGCACAAAATCGACGTCAACACGCAGGCACCGCTGGCCGCACGGCGACTGGAGCTCAATGAGGTCGGCTACTGCAACATCGACCTCGACCGCCCGGTCGCGTTCGAACGCTACGCCGACAACCGCACGCTCGGCGGGTTCATCCTGATCGACCGCCAGAGCAACGCCACGGTGGCCTGCGGCATGCTGGACTTCGCGCTGCAGCGGGCTTCCAACATCCACTGGCAGCACACCGACGTGGACAAGGCCACGCGTGCGCTGGCCAAGGGCCAGCAGCCGCTGTGTCTGTGGTTCACCGGGTTGTCCGGCGCGGGCAAGTCGACCGTCGCCAACCTGGTCGAGCGCAAGCTGGCCGCGCAGGGGTTTCACACCTACCTGCTGGACGGCGACAACCTGCGCCACGGGCTCAATGTGGACCTGGGCTTCACCGCCGAGGCGCGTGTGGAGAACGTGCGCCGTGTGGCCGAGGTGGCGCACCTGATGGTCGACGCCGGACTGGTGGTGCTGGTGTGCGTGATCTCGCCGTTTGCGAGCGAGCGCGAGTTCGCCCGCAGGCGCCTGGGTGAGGGCGAGTTCGTCGAGGTGTTCGTGGATGCGCCGCTGGCCGATTGCGAACAGCGAGATCCGAAGGGCCTCTACGCGAAGGCGCGCGCCGGGAAGATCAGCAATTTCACCGGCATCGATTCGCCCTACGAGCGGCCGACTGCGCCGGAACTGCACCTGCACGCCGAGGGGCTGGGGGCGGAACAGCTGGCCGAACAGGTGCTGGCCTACCTGCAGGAGCGCCTGGGCTGACCGCGTACTTGTAGGAGCCCGCTTGCGGGCGATGCCGTTGCGCCGTCATCTGGCAAGAACATCGCCCGCAAGCGGGCTCCTACAGGCGACTACTTGCGGCGAGGCGGCTTGCCGCCCTGGCGCGGCTTGAACCCGCCCGGCCGCGGCCGGCGCGGGGGCGCGGCGCCGGCCGGTTCCTCGGTGCCGTCCCACTCGCTGATGCGCAGCTGCTGCTGGCTCACCCAGACCTTTTTGAGGTGGTCGAATACCTCCGTGGGCATGCCTTCGGGCAGGTCGATCAGGCTGTAGTCGCCACGGATGCTGACGCGGCCGATGAACTGGCTTTCCAGCCCGGCCTCGTTGGCGATCGCACCGACGATGTTGCCCGGTTTGACGCCGTGCTCGTGGCCGACCTCGATGCGATAGGTCCGCTTGCCCGGCTCCGGTGCGTTGTGCGGGCGCGGCGGGCGGGTGTCGAAGGTGCGGGACTCGCGCGCTTCCCGCGGCTTGCGCTCGTGGCGTTCGGTGTCGCGCTCGCGCGGCGCGTGCTCGCGGCGTTCGTTGTCGCGCCGCTCGTATTCGCGCTTCGGCGGGGGCGTCAGCAGCAGCGGGCGGTCGCCCTGGGCGATGCGTGCCAGCGCGGCGGCGATCTCCAGTGCCGGCACGTTGTGTTCCTGCTCGTATTGCTCGATCAGTTGCTGGAACTGGCCGAGGTCACCCTGCGCCATCGTGTCGGTGATGCGCTGCTTGAAACGCGCGATGCGCACGTCGTTGACCGCCTCGACGGTCGGCAGCTTCATCTCCTCGATCGGCTGGCGGGTGGCCCGCTCGATCGCGCGCAGCATGCCCTTCTCGCGCGGCGTGACGAACAGGATCGCCTCGCCGCTGCGCCCCGCGCGGCCGGTGCGGCCGATGCGGTGGACGTAGCTCTCGGTGTCGTAGGGAATGTCGTAGTTGAACACGTGGCTGATGCGCTCGACGTCCAGGCCGCGCGCGGCCACGTCGGTGGCGACCAGGATGTCCAGCTTGCCCTCCTTGAGCTGCTGGATCACGCGCTCGCGCTGCGGCTGGGCAATGTCGCCATTGATCGCCGCAGCGGCCAGGCCGCGCGCGGTGAGTTTTTCGGCCAGTTCCTCGGTCGCCTGCTTGGTGCGCGCGAAGATGATCATCGCGTCGAACGGCTCGGCCTCGAGGATGCGGGTCAGCGCGTCGAGCTTGTGCATGCCGCTGACGAACCAGTAGCGCTGGCGGATGTTCGCCGCGGTGGTGGTCTTGGCCTTGATGGTGACCTCGACCGGATCCTTCAGGTGCGCCTGGGCGATCTTGCGGATCGGCACCGGCATGGTGGCCGAGAACAGCGCGACCTGGCGGGTCGGCGGCGTGGCCTGCAGCACCTTCTCGACGTCGTCGATGAAGCCCATGCGCAGCATTTCGTCCGCTTCGTCCAGCACCAGGTACTTGAGGTCGGACAGGTCCAGCGTGCCCTTGTCCAGATGGTCGATCACGCGGCCGGGCGTGCCGACCACGACATGGACGCCGCGGCGCAGCGCGTGCAGCTGCGGGCCATAGCTCTGTCCGCCGTAGATCGGCAGCACCTGGAAGCCGCTGATGTGCGCGGCATAGCGCTGGAACGCTTCGGCCACCTGGATGGCCAATTCGCGCGTGGGCGCCAGCACCAGCGCCTGCGGCTTGCCGGGCTTCGCCTCGATGCGCGAGAGGATCGGCAACGCGAACGCGGCGGTCTTGCCAGTGCCGGTCTGCGCCTGGCCGAGCACGTCGCGGCCTTCGAGCAGCGGCGGGATGGTGGCGGCCTGGATGGGGGAGGGCGACTCGTAGCCGACGTCGGCGAGCGCCTGCTGGACTTCAGGGCGCAGCGCGAGCGCGGCAAAACCGGCCGGCGCCGGGTCGTGATCGGCCGGCGTGGGACCTGGAACGGGGGATGACATGGGAACCTCAGGATGTGGGCAACGGCGAGCAAGGGCGGCGCCGCGCAGGCGCGGCATTCTAGCAGCCTCGCCGGTGTGGCGTCGGCATGGAGTACACGTGATGTCGGCGGGTCGTGGTTATGATCGGGCGCTTGTGTGGATGTGGAGCTCCGTGGCGTGACACCGATCGAAACGCTTTCCGAACAGCGCTGCCATGGCGGAGTGCAGGGTTTTTATCGGCACGATTCGCGCGCATGCGGCGGTCCGATGCGGTTTGCGCTGTACTTGCCGCCGCAGTCCACGCAGCGGCCGTGCCCGGTGCTCTGGTTCCTCGCCGGGCTGACCTGCACCGAGGAAACCGCCACCATCAAGGCCGGTGCCCAGCGGCTGGCGGCGGAACTGGGGCTGGCGCTGGTGATGCCGGACACCAGTCCCCGCGATACCGGTTTCGATGGCGCCACGGGCGACTGGGAGTTCGGCGAAGGCGCGGGGTTCTACCTGGATGCCACGCAGGCACCATGGGCCGCACGGTTCCGCATGCGCAGCTACGTGGCCGAAGAGCTGCCTGCGTTGCTGGCCGCGCAGTTCCCGGTCGACACCTCGCGCGCAGGTATTTTCGGTCACTCCATGGGTGGCCATGGCGCGCTTACCCTGGCGTTGGCATATCCGCAGCGTTACCGCGCCGTATCCGCGTTTGCGCCAATCGTGGCGCCATCGCGCGTGCCCTGGGGCCAGAAGGCCTTCGCCCGTTACCTTGGCGATGATCCCAGAGCCTGGTCCGGCTACGACGCCTGTGCCCTGGTGCGGCAGCAGACTTTTCCCGGCACGATCCTGATCGATCAGGGCGAGGCTGATCGGTTCCTGACCGAGCAGTTGCGACCGGAGCTGTTCGAGCAAGCGTGCGCCGAGGCAGGCCAGTCGCTCGTGCTGCGCCGGCATCCCGGCTACGACCACAGTTACTGGTTCATCAGCACCTTCATCAACGACCACCTGCGGCATCACGCAAAGGCGCTGGGTTTGTAGCTTTCCGCAAGGCTGCCCCCATCCGCCTGTCGGCACCTTCCCCCGTAAACGGGGGAAGGACGCACGATACAGGTCTTGCGACATGCCAGCTGCCGGATCCCCCCCGCGCGGGAAGGACACACATCCAGCGTCTTGCGAGATGCCGCCGACCGAGTCTTCCCCCGCGTGCGGGGGAAGGTGCCGATAGGCGGATGGGGGCGCCGGAGCGAGCGGTCGCGGTCCGTGAACCGGTCAGCCGCGCGTTTCGGGCCGCGTCACGCTGCCGCCGGAGCGGCGCGGGCGACGATTGTTGCGGCCGGCATTGGCCGGTGCACGGCCTTGCCCATGGTTGCCGCCGGCATGGCCGCCATGCCCGTTGCGCTGCGGCCGCGGCTGGCGCTGGCCCTGCACCGGGCGCGGTGCACCGGCGTCCAGGCGCAGCGGCGCGGAGGGCTCGAAGCCGGGCACGTCGGTGATCGCGATCTCCTGCTTGAGCAGCTTGCGGATATCGCGCAACAGGCCCGATTCCTCGTGGCTCACCAGCGACACGGCCAGGCCTTCGGCGCCGGCACGGCCGGTGCGGCCGATGCGGTGCACGTAGTCCTCGGCGACCATCGGCAGGTCATGGTTGATCACCATCGGCAACTGGTCGATGTCGATGCCGCGCGCAGCGATATCGGTGGCGACCAGCACGGTGATGCGGCCGCTCTTGAAATCGCTCAGCGCGCGGGTGCGCGCGTTCTGGCTTTTGTTGCCGTGGATCGCCGCGGAGCGAACGCCCGAAGCCTCCAGGAACTTCACCAGCTTGTCGGCGCCATGCTTGGTGCGGCTGAAGACCAGGCTCTGGCGGCGGCTGTCCTGCGAGAGCACGTGCAGCAGCAGGTCGCGCTTGCGCGCGGCATCGACCGGATGCACGTGATGGCTGACGGTGTTCGCCACGGTATTGGGCGGCGTCACCGAAACCTCGCGCGGCGAACGCATGAACTGCATCGCCAGCGCCTTGATCGGCTCGGCGAAAGTCGCCGAGAACAGCAGCGTCTGGCGCTGCCTGGGCAGCGCCTGGAGGATGCGCTTGATCGCCGGCAGGAAGCCCATGTCGAGCATGCGGTCGGCTTCGTCCAGCACCAGCACTTCGACGCCCGAGAGATCGACCGAACGCTGCTGCATGTGGTCGATAAGGCGGCCCGGCGTGGCGATCACCACGTCTACGCCACGGCGCAATGCCTGCATCTGCGGGCCCATGCTCACGCCGCCGAAGATGGTGGTGCTGGAAACGCGCAGGTGCTTGCCGTAGGCGCGCAGGTTGTCATGCACCTGGGCGGCCAGTTCGCGCGTCGGGGTCAGCACCAGCGCGCGCGGGCGGCGGGTCTGGGTGGCGCCCGCGGTGGACAGGTGCTGCAGCAGCGGCAGCGCGAAGGCGGCGGTCTTGCCGGTGCCGGTCTGCGCGGCGGCCAGCAGGTCGTGGCCCTCGAGTACCAGCGGGATGGCGCCGGCCTGGATCGGGGTGGGCTGCGTGTAGCCCTGTTCGGCAAGCGCACGCAGCAACGCGGGCGCAAGGCCCAGCGATTCGAAAGACATTGAAGACACTCCTGTGCAACCCGGAGCGTTCTTTCAGAACCGCGTTGCGATATGGGGAAGGGGCGGTTGGGAGCCGCAACGGCCTCGAGGCCGTCCGCACAGTATAGCGCAATGCGCGCCAAGGCGCCGGCTCCCGCCAGAAGCGTGCAGGGATGCGCCACCGCCCTTCCGTTGGCGCCCCGGGTGCGCTCCTATGGGGCGGGCCGGCGCGCCACGATCAGATAGCTGTTGAACGGCGTGCGGCCCCACAGCGGCGTGAGGGTGGTGACCAGGCCGGCGCGTTCGAGCGGTTCGGTCACTTCCTGCGCGGACGGGTAATGGTCGGCCCCTACGCGCATCCAGCCGGTTGCGTGCAGGACGTGCTCCTCGATCACCGTCGCGTGGAAGCGCCAGTGCTTCGCCCGCAACACGTTGCGGATCATCAGTTGCGCGCCTGGTGCCACGTGGCCGGCCAACTGTTCGAGCAGGGGGGCCTGGCGTGCGGCCGGCAGGTAATGCAGGACGTCGAGCAGGCAGACGTGCCCACGGAAATCGGGCAGGTCGGCGACGTCCGCGCGGCGCAGGTCGAGCGCATCGCCGATCGCCGCCGCGGCAGCCCGGCCGGTGGCGATCTTGCGCTCGTCGTGATCGATCCCGACGTAGCCGCGCAGCACGCCGCAGCCGTGCAGGTAGTGGCCGAGCAGACCGATGCCGCAGCCGACATCGAGCAGCGGGAAGGGCGGAGCGTCCTGCAGCAATCTGGCGACGGCGCCATAGACCGGATCACCGGCCAGTTTGCCGCGCACGTACTGGCGCTGATTGAACCCGGGGAACCGGGCCGACAGCGTGGCTCGCATCGAGCGGTCGAGGTGATAGCGCGGGCGCACCGTCAAGGCTTCTGCTCCTGCGGAATGGCCGCATGACGGGCCTCGGGTCGGGACGATCGCTGCATGGTCGTGCTCCGCGGGCGGGAATGACCAGTATAGGCAAGGCCCTTTTTACAGGGTGTGCAGTGGATGCATGCGTGGCCCATGTTTCCGGTGGCAGTCCGGTCGCGCACAAGGTGCGCTTCTACAGGTGGCCACGTATGGCGGTGGCGCATGGGGGCCGAAAAAAAACGAGCCCGGCACGCGGCCGGGCTCGTCGGGTATCGCGTCGTGGATCGCTTACTGGCAGGTCACGCCCACCGCGTTGAACGCGGCCACCACGTCGCTGCGCGAGTAGCCGTAGTCGTCCGCCGCGTTCTCGACGCCGCAGGCGCCGGCGTTGAACGTGGACGTGGCCGTCCAGTACATCGCGTTGGCACGCTCGAACACTTCGAACGCCTTGCGCGTGTTCCAGGTCGAGGTCTTGGCCAGGGTGCAGAACGCCTTGTTGTAGACGCCGCTGGAGTAGTGCACGTCAAGGCCGCTGTAGTACTGCGACGCATTGTCGATCGAGCCGCCGTCCTTGCTCGGGGTGCACATCCAGCGCAGCGCCGGATCGGTCTTGGTGATGTCGGCGCCGACCAGCCAGTCGTTGGCACCGCGGTCGTAGTACTCGGCCGCTTCGCCGGCCATGTCCGAGAAAGCCTCGTTCATGCCGCCGGACTGGCCGGAGTACTGCAGGCCCGAGTGCTGCTCGGTGAAGCCGTGGCTGATCTCGTGGCTGGTCACGTCCAGCGCGGTGAGCGGGTAGAAGTAGCTCGCACCGTCGCCGAAGTTCATCGACGAGCCGTTCCAGAACGCGTTCTCGTAGTTGCGGCTGTAGTGCACATTCATCACCAACTGCATGTTCAGCGGCGGCGCGCCGAACCAGGCGGTGTACATGTCGTGCACGACCGCGCCGAAATGGTGCGCGTCGTTGATTGGCGAGTAGGCTCCGTTGATACCGTCACCGCTGCTGGTCGGGCAGGTGAACGTCCACAGCGTGGCGCGGTTGCGGCTCTGGTTCATGTCATTGGTCTTCACGTTGGTGTTGACCATCGAACAGGTGCTGCCCGACTGGGTGACCGCCAGCGCCGGGTAGTCGGTGCCGTAGAAGTACTGGCCGGTCTTCTGGTTGCCGCCCGGGCCGTTGGCCGTGGCCGGCGAACCGCTGCCACCGCCGCCGCCACCGGGTTTGCCCTTGGTAGTGAGGCCTTCCCAGCTCTTGAGCACCGCGCCGGTGTCGGCGTCGATGATCGCGGTCGGGCGGGTCGGGCGACCGTTGTGGTCGTCGAAGAACGAGGTCAGGTAAACCAGCCGCGCCTTCTTGCCCTCGGCATAGACGTACAGCTCATGCTTGACGTTCTGCAGGCTGGCGTCGGACACCGCGTTGGCGCCGATGCCGTAGGGCAGGAAGCCGGCGTGCTGGCGCAGCGCGGACAACGCCTGGGCGCCGCTGAGGCGCGGCGTGACCGACGCCAGGTCGAAGCCCAGGCCGTTGGACAGATGACCTTCGACGCTGCGCACGTTGCCGGCGCCATCGCGCTCGACCACCACGCTGCGGCCGTAGACCGGCACGCCGCGGAACATCTGGTGCTCACGGGTCTTGATCGTGCCGTGGGCGGTGCGCAACTGGAGGCCCGGGGCCAGCGAGGCCTGCGGGTCCATGCCCAGTTGCTGGCTCAGCGCGGTGGCGCTCAGGTGGCCCAGTGCGGGCGCATGGATGTGGCTCGGCGTGGCAGCCTGGGCAGCGGCGGCCACGACCAGGCCGAGGGCGCCCAGCAGGGCGCCGGCAAGCGGTTTTTGCATCATGGGTGTTTCCCTCCCAAGGAAATGGATGGGCGGGCGGTAGCCTCCTGCCACGTCCCGCCGTCGCATCGGCACTCGCCGATCCTCCCCAGGGGACGATGTGCCGACAGGGCACCCTACGCCGGTCCGGGGAGCGTGTCATCCTGCCGCGCAGCATCCGGGCGGCGGTCCTCACAGGACCGCGTGCTAGCCTGATGACCGGCCTGATGCTGGGAGCCTCCGGATGAGCGTCGTGTCCACGTTGCGTGAGCTGGACCATGACCAGCGCCACACGGTCCTGGCCAGCTTCCTGGGCTGGACGCTGGACGCCTTCGACTACTTCCTGCTGACCTTCGTCATCGTCGGCGTTGCGAACGAGTTCGGCGTCGACAAGACGGACGTGACACTGGCCCTGCTGCTCACGCTCGCCGCGCGACCGTTCGGAGCGCTGATCTTCGGGCGGCTGGCCGATCGTTACGGGCGGCGGCCGATCCTGATGCTGGACGTGGTGCTGTTCTCGGTGTTCGAGCTGGCTACCGCGTTTTCCACCTCGCTGACCATGCTGCTGGTGCTGCGCTTCCTGTTCGGCATCGCGATGGGCGGCGAATGGGGCATCGGCGCCTCGCTGGCGATGGAGGCAATTCCGCCGAAGGCGCGCGGCATCGTCTCGGGCCTGTTGCAGAGTGGCTATCCCTGCGGGTTCTTCCTCGGCGCGCTGGCCAACTGGCTGCTGATCGACCACGTCGGCTGGCGCGGGTTGTTCGTGGTCGGCGCCGCGCCGGCGCTGCTGGTGCTCTACATCCGCCGCAAGGTGCCCGAGTCGCCGGTGTGGCAGCAGCAGCGCGAGGCCCCGCGGCGCGGCCTGCGCGATGCGATGCGCGGCCACTGGAAGCTGGCGCTGTACCTGATGCTGCTGATGACCGCGTTCAACATGTTCAGCCACGGCTCGCAGGATCTCTACCACACGTTCGAGGAGGTCAACCTGCACCTTCCCAGCGGCTCGACCGCGGCATTCGTGCTGGTGGCGCTGCTGAACATCGGCGCGCTGGTCGGCGGGCTGTTCTTCGGCGCGCTATCGGAGCGAATCGGACGACGACGCGCGATCGTCATCGCCGCGCTGCTGGCCATCCCGGTCATCCCGCTGTGGATGTACGGCGGCACCCTCGTGCTCTATGGCGTGGGCGCGTTCCTGATCCAGGTGATGGTGCAGGGTGCCTGGGGCGTGGTGCCCACGCATTTGAACGAGCTCTCGCCCGGCCACGTGCGCGGCACGCTGCCGGGCTTCGCCTACCAGACCGGCAACCTGCTGGCGGCGGTCACCGCCACGGCGCAGGCGTGGATCGCCAAGGCGCACGGCGGCGACTATGCCTTTGCCATGTCGGTATGGATCGCGGTGGTGGCGCTGGTGCTGGCGCTGCTCGCCTGGCTGGGTCCGGAGGCGCGCGGGGTGGGCTTCGGGCACGCCCGGGACTGATAGAATCCCGGGCTTTGCATCCCACGAGAACGGCAATGAAGGCAGGCAAGGACAAGGTCATCGCGTTCCACTACACGCTCACGGTGGACGGCGACAAGGTGGAAAGCTCGCGCGACAACGGCGAGCCATTGTGGATCCTGCTCGGCCACGGTCAGCTCATCCCCGGCCTGGAAAAGGCGCTCGAAGGCCACGAGGCGGGCGAGACGCTCGCGGTGGACATCGCGCCGGCCGAGGGCTACGGCGAGCGCGAGGACGGCCGCATCCAGCGCGTGCCGAAGAAGTATTTCCAGCAGGCGAACAAGCTCAAGCCGGGCATGGCCACGGTGCTGGCGCTGAAGGAAGGCGGCCACCGCGCGGTGACCGTGCACAAGGTTGGCATGAGCACGATCGACGTGGATCTGAACCATCCGATGGCGGGCAAGAGCCTGCACTTCGACGTGGCGATCGAGGACGTGCGCGACGCCACCGAGGACGAGGTCAAGCACGGCCACGCGCACCCGCCGGGGCAGGAAGCGCACTGAGGTGGCAAGGAGAAACGGCGCTTCGGCGCCGTTTTTTTTGCCGCGGGTGAGGCTGTGGCAAGGCTTCCCCCATCCGCCTTCGGCACCTTCCCCCGCGGGCGGGGGAAGGCTCGATAGCTGCATCTCGCGGGTTGGTCGCTTATGGGGGAAGGCTTGGTGGACAGAGCGTGCAGGTTGATCCTTGCCCCGCTTGCGGGGGAAGGTGCCCGTAGGGCGGATGGGGGAGGCCTTGCCGCGGCCCATCAATCCAGCAATCGCTTCCCGAACGCGAAGTGGTCGCGCCAATAAGGCCCGTCGATATCGTCCAGCCGCACCGTCCCGCCACTGTTCGGCGCGTGCACGAAGCGTCCCTTGCCGACGTACACGCCCACGTGGCTGATGTCGCCACCGATGTCGAAGAACACCAGGTCGCCACTGGCCAGCTCGGTCATGCGCCGGACCTTGCGGCCGTCCACTTCGGACATGGCGCGCGAGCTGTGCGGCAGCAGGATGTCTGCCGCCTGGCGGTAGATGTAGTCGACCAGTCCGCTGCAGTCGAAACCGCCGTCGGGCGTGTTGCCGCCCCAGTGGTAGGGCGTGCCGACCAGGGCGATGGCCCGGAACAGCACATCGTTGGCGGTGCCCGCGCTGGCCGCCGAGGGCGCTTTCGCGGGCAGGTTGGCCAGGGACGAGTGCGAGCTCCTGAAGGTCGGTTCGCGCCGGTGCGGGCTGCCGGCGCAACCGGCCAGCAGCACCGTCCCGAGCAGAACGACACGCAGGCGTGTAGCGGCAGGAAGGCGTCCGGACGCAGTCATGGCAACCCTGGCAGTGTTTTGACGAAGCTTAGCTAATCAATGGCTTGCGTCAAGTTCATGAAGCCGATTGCAAGCCTCAGCGCACCGCGTCGACCTGCAAGGAACGCTCGGCCAGTACCTTGCCCGCGACATCCGTACTGCGCAGGCGATAGCGTCCCGGCCGCAGCCAGAGCGTGTTGTCGCTGCCGCCCTCCAGGAACACGTAACGGTCGGCGGCGACGGCCTCGTCCGGCTCGTCGGCGTAGTGGGCCTCCACCAGGCAGGGAAAGGCACTCGGGCAAAGGCGGGAGCTGACCGGCACCGCCCGGCGCTTGCCATGCAACGACAGCCAGTCCGGGCGATGGCCATCAGCGGCCGGGGGCAGGGCGATGGTGGCCTTGCCGTCGATCTGCAACGGAATGACGCGATCGCGTACGTAGGAGCTGACCCGCTCGTTGGCCGGCGGCAGGATCACGTTCATGTCGTAGGACCGCGGACGCGCGCTCCACAAGCGGCCGTCCCCCACGTGGCGCAATACGATCGCGTGCTGCGGATGGAACGCCGCGACGAGTTGGTGGTAGGGCTCGCGCAGGGCGGTGCGCGTGTCCAGGTGAGGCGTCAGGCCGCTCTGTGGCACGCCGCGCAGGGAATCGCCGGTGCGCACCGCGTTGTTGACCACCCGGTAGGCTTCCAGCTCGTTGAACGGCTCTTCCTCGCGGATTTCGGTCTGGTCGATGCTGAGGACATCCAGTCCGCTCAACGCCTCCAGGCGCATGGCCATCGGCAGCACGTCGCCCAGTCGTCCCTTGGCCTTGTCGATGTGGGCGTAACCGGCGTGGACCAGCAGCCTGGCCTTCGGTTTGCCCGCCAGCACCTTCTGGTAAAGCGCTTGTGCCTGTTGCGTTTCGCGTTCCTGCCCGCCGGGCGTGGTCGACTCATAGGGCACCAGCACGTAACCCAGGCGCAACGCCTCCCGCACGATCTCGCCGTAGACCGGTTCGCGCATGTATTCGGTGCCGCTGCGGTCGGTCGGGTAGCCACGCTGGCGCAGCGCGTCGCCATCCTCGACCAGCGCCTCGATCGCCAGGTGGGTGAAGCCCAGCGCGCGCAGGCGCGGCAACAATGCGAGGGTGAGCAGCCGGGTATGCGCGTCGTGGTGGGCTTCGTTGACCATCACCACGCGCCGGTGCGCGGCCAGGTCGACGATGGTGTCCACCGCGTCGGCGGCCTGCCATTGACCCGGCGTGGGCAGCACGGTATTCGCGGGCAGGTGCGCCTTCAACGGGAAGTCACGTACCGCCTCGCCATAGAGACCCAGTTCGCCTTCGCTGAAGGCGAAATATTGTTGCGCCATGCCCCGGCTTACCCCATCCATCTGCGGGATCGCCTGCAGCAGATAGCCGTAGCGTCCCAACTCGTTGCTGTCGCGCATCGCGGCCAGCAACTGTCGCGTGGAGACGCCGCTGGCGTGCGTCGGCATCGGCGGCATGGCGGCAATCCATACGAACGTGAGGACAGCGGACAGGCGGAACGTCATGCGGCGGCTTCCCCTCGGGTGGCTCAAGGCCAGACTAGATTTCACACGGCTTTCGGGCAAGGGCCACGCGAATGTGTCTGCTCGCGTCCGTCACCCTGGGGCGGGCATGCTTGCCAAAGCACACCGTGGAGGCTGCATGACACGCGACTTCGATCTGATCGTGCTGGGCGCCGGGTCTGGCGGGTTGACCGTGGCGCAGCGCGCGGCACGCTACGGCGCCAGGGTGGCGCTGGTCGAACCCGGACCGCCCGGAGGCACCTGCGCGAACTTCGGCTGCGTGCCGAAGAAGGCGCTCTGGTTCGCCTCGCAACTGGCGCATGCGCAGGTGCTGGCCGTCGAGTACGGCTTCGACCTCACGCCCGGCCGACTCGACTGGAACCGCTTCCGCCTGCTGCGCGATCGCTACATCGAGGGCATCCGCCAGCGTTATGCGGAGCGCTTGCAGGAAGCGGGCGTCATCTGGATCGGCGCGGCGGGCCGCCTGTTGGCGCGCGACACCGTGCAGGCCGGCGACGTGCGCTACCGCGCGCCGCAGATCGTCATCGCTACCGGCGCGCGGCCGCGGCGGCTGCCCCTGCCGGGATTCGAGTTGGGCATGGTGTCGGACGATGTCTTTTCCATGCGCACGCTGCCACGCTCCATCGGTATTGTCGGCGGCGGTTATGTCGCGACCGAATTCGCCTGCCTGCTGCGCGCGCTCGGTTGCGAAGTGGAGCTGCTGATCCGCAAGCAACTGCTCGATGGCTTCGACGCCGAGCTGGTGCAGGCGCTGGCCGCGCAGATGCGCGCACAAGGCATCCGCATCACGCCGCAGAGCAACGTCAACGGCACCCGCGGCGAAGCAGGCGCGTTGCTGCTGGATGATGCACGAGGTGCCGCGCACGGACCGTACGAGGCGGTGTTGTGGGCGGTCGGCCGCGTGCCCAACAGCGATGCGCTCGGGCTGGACGAAATCGGCGTGGCGCGCGACGGCAAGGGCTTCGTCCAGGTCGATGCGCACCAGAACACCACCGTCGCTGGCATCACCGCCATTGGCGACGTCACCGATTGCCCCGCGCTCACGCCGGTGGCGGTCTCTGCCGGGTATGCGCTGGTCGAGCGGCTGTTCGGTGGCCAGCCGGAGGCGAGCTTCGACTACCAGGCCATTCCCACCGTGGTCTTCGCCGATCCGCCGCTGGGCAAGATTGGCCTTACCGAGGAACAGGCGCGGGCGCGCCACGGCGATGCGGTGGCGGTGTACAGCAAGCGTTTCGTACCGTTGCAGTTCGCGGTGGCGGGGCAACGCGAACCGACGGTCATGAAGCTGGTCTGCACGGGCGACGACGAGCGCGTGCTCGGCCTGCACGCGCTCGGGCCCGGCGTGGACGAAATGCTGCAGGGCTTCGCCGTGGCAATGCGCCAGGGGCTCACGCGGCGCGAGCTGCGCAGCGCGGTGGCGATCCACCCGACCTCGTCGGAAGAACTGCTCCTGATGCACTGAGCCGGCGGGGCGCGGGCGCTACACTGGGCCGATGGACATCTTCCGCCTGGACCAGGGCACCGCGCCCCTGCTGATCAGCCTGCCGCACGATGGCAGCCATATTCCCGACGACATCGCCGCACGCATGCATCCGGCGGCGCGGCGTTCGCCGGATACCGACTGGCACGTCGCCCGCCTCTACGCGCCGCTGGCGCAGGCGCTGGGCGCCAGCCTGCTGCGCCCGCTGGCTTCGCGCTACGTGGTGGATCTCAACCGCCCGGCCGATGGCCACGCGCTCTACCCGGGCCGGCGCGAGACCGGGCTGGTGTCGACCATCGGCTTCGACGGCGAGCCGCTGTATCTGGAAGGCGAGCCGGACGAGCCGGAAGTCCAACGTCGCGTGAACGAATACTGGCGTCCCTACCATGCCGCGCTCCAGCAGGAACTTGCGAGACTGCGCCAGATGCATGGTCGCGTGGTGCTGTGGGAAGGGCATTCGATCCGCAGCCGCGTGCCGATGCTGTTCCATGGCCTGCTGCCCGATCTCAACCTCGGCACCGCCGATGGCGCGAGCTGCTCGCCGTCGCTGCAGCAGCGGCTGGAGGACGTGTTGCGCGCACAGGACCGCTTCGATTTCGCGGTGAACGGCCGCTTCAAGGGCGGTTACATCACGCGGCAGTATGGACGTCCAAACGAGGGCGTCGATGCGGTACAGCTGGAAATGACGCAGCACAATTACATGGACGAAGAGAGCTTCGCGTGGGACGAAGGCAAGGCCGCGGTCCTGCGTGCCGCGATCGAGCCGCTGCTGCGCGCCTGCCTGGCCTGACAAGGCTGGCCCGGAAGAGTCAACTGCAGATCCAGCATGTCTGCGAGCCGTGCTCGATGTACGTGGTTCGAATTTCCAAATGTGTTGTGTACTTGGCTTGCTCTCCGCGCGGTTTTATCCGTGCGGAGCACGGTAGTGTCGGTAGGTGGCCTTCAACCGGTGTTTGGCGTTAGCGCAGCTAGGCGGGAATTCTGTACAGGCGGGACGCGCGGTGATTTGCTCCTTGCTCACGGTTTATCGCTTGCCGCTTGACCAATAGCGTTGTTTGTCCTTCAACTCCGTCATCCGCCGCGCAACGCTGCGGTTTTTGAGGAGACAGGGAGTATGTCGCGTTGTCCACAGGGAAGGTTAGGTCGTCTGTGCTTGGCTTTTGTGTGCGCCGTGGCGTCGCATGCCTTGACGCGCAAGCCGCTCCGGTAAAACCGGAAGAGGAATACAGGAAGCTCATACGGGTCAACGAGGAAATCCAACCCCTCGGCGAGCACCCCTTTGGCGAAAGCATCAACCTGTATGACGGTGCTTTGTCGTTCGAAGAGGTGGACGTCAGCGCCAGCGGGTCCGGTCCGCTTCTGCAATTATTAGGACATCTGACCCCCGCCGGGACAGTTTTGGAAGCGATCATTTTTCTCGGAATGATCTAGTTCGAGCTAAGGCCGCGCGGAACACTTGGCCACATGGAATGTCGTACTTGTCTACTCCGTCCGGGAGGTATTACTCAACGGATGGCACTACGTCAGGCACGTCCGAAATATACATCTCCGACTTGTTGCCTTCCCCTCCTTGTACCGAACGGTGTCAACGTCAGATGGAGGATTGGAACAGGCGGCATGAGAACGGCGATAGCCATACTCCAAGGAGGTAACCCATGTTAGGCAGGCTTGGAATCGTTGCTATTTTTATTATTGCACTTGGCCTGGGCCGAACTGCATGTGCGCAGGTCAGTTGCGATGCGGATGGTTGCGAGCTAAGTGAAGATGTTTCGGGCGCCATTGGTATTGCGCTGACGCGGTACAAATCGGAAATGCCAAAAGTAAAAAAATACAAAATATTTTTTAATCGTACGGCGGAGAATATTGAAGTAACAATTCTTCTGGTTAGAGGTGACGAGGATCCCGTCTACGGAGGAACTCCTGGTCGTTGGTCCGTTACTTACGTCATTACTAGCGATGGAAAGTCCTTTGTTAGTGAAATCTATAACAGGTAGAAAGAGCGTGTGACGACATGGTTGATGCGGAAGCAGAGGATTAAGGGGCTTGGGGATTAGATCCGTAGACTGAAGTAAGTTCGCTAGGTCGCCTGGGCGAGCGCCGGCCGGTATGAGTCGTCTTGCACGAAGCGTCGACGGGGCTGTCTGGCCCACGTCGCCAGCGGCGATGCACCGTGTGTTGCTCGCGGGTTTGGTCCGCGGTAGTGCCTGAACGAGCTCCTTCTTTGGCGAGCCCTAGTAAAAAGAGCCCCGAGCTAGGGAGCGTCCCCCCGCTAAAGCGTTGTTCTGGGTGCTGCAATCGAAGGCGATGGCTAGGCCGGCGCATACAGTGAGGAGCCGGACGAGCCTGAAGTTCAACGCCGCGTGAACGAATACTGGCGTCCCTACCATGCCGCGCTCCAGCAGGAACTTGCGAGACTGCGCCAGATGCATGGTCGCGTGGTGCTGTGGGAAGGGCATTTGATCCGCAGCCGCGTGCCGATGCTGTTCCATGGCCTGCTGCCCGATCTCAACCTCGGCACCGCCGATGGCGCGAGCTGCTCGCCGTCGCTGCAGCAGCGGCTGGAGGACGTGTTGCGCGCACAGGACCGCTTCGATTTCGCGGTGAACGGGCGCTTCAAGGGCGGTTACATCACGCGGCAGTATGGACGGCCAAACGAAGGCGTCGACGCGGTGCAGCTGGAAATGACCCAGCACAATTACATGGATGAAGAGAGCTTCGCGTGGGACGAAGGCAAGGCTGCGGTGCTGCGTGCCGCGATCGAGCCGCTGCTGCGCGCCTGCCTGGCCTGACGCAAGTTCCTTCGTACGGTAAACCGGCCGTCGCAAGTCAAGGGCCGGGCGCGATCGGCGTGCGTGTCGAGGCCCGCGATGTTCAGTTGCCGTATCCGTCGCGCGCCGCATCGTGCCTTCGCCGCGCCGCCCGCGATGCCGGGTTCCGGCCGGGTCCGCGGCTCCTTGAACAGTTCCGAGGTTTCCTTATGCGTAAGCTCGTGATCGCTTCCCTGCTCGTGGCGGGTGTGGCCCTTTCCGGTGTTGTGCTGGCCCAGGACGCTGCTCCCAAGGCTGCGACCAAGACCGAGCAGGCGGCCGCGGCCCCGAAGAAGGCCATGACCCACCACCATCACGCCCACAAGGCGATGAAGAAGACGGCGGAAAAGCCGGCTGCCGGCAAGTAAGCCGGTCGTATCACCTCATTGGCCCCGCCGGCTTCGCCGGCGGGGTCTTTTGTTTCAGCGGTCCGCGGGCAGCGCTGCGATGCACTTGAGCTCGATCGCGATCGGCGTCGGCAGGGCATCGATGCCCACGGTGGTGCGGCAGGCGTCGGCGCCGGCGAAATACTCGGCGTAGAGCTTGTTGTAGACCGGGAAATCGCGTGCCATGTCGGTGAGGAACACGGTCACGTCGACCAGGTCTTCCCAGCGCGCGCCGCTGGCTTCCAGCACTGCGCGCACGTTGGCGAACACCTGCCGGCACTGCGCCTCGATGTCGTAGGCGGCGAGGCTGCCGTCGTGCTCATGGACGTTGCCCGGCACGCGGTTGGTGCCCGGCTCCCGCGGGCCGACACCGGAAAGGAACAGCAGGTTGCCGACCCGCCGCGCGTGCGGGTAGGCGCCGACCGGTGCCGGCGCCGCCTCCGTGCGGATGCCTTCGCTCACGACTTCGACTGCCAGCGCTCGGCCAGGCCGTCGAGCGCCTTGCGGTAGGCCTCGGCCATGCTTTCGCGATCGGTGACGATCAGCCCCAGGTCGTGCATGTGGCCGTCGGTCAGGCCGTAGATCCAGGCGTGCACGGTGAGCTTCTGGCCGCGCTCCCAGGCGTCCTGCACGATGCTGGTGCCGCAAACATTGAGCGCCTGCTCGATGGCGTTGAGTTCGCACAGGCGCTCATGCCGCTCGGTGAAGGGCACCTGCGGCTGCAGCGAGGCCTCGTGCTTGAAGGCGACGTCCTTGACGTGGCGCAGCCAGTTGTCGATCAGGCCGAGCCGGTCCTTGCGCAGCACCGCGCCTACGCCGCCGCAGCCGTAGTGGCCGACGACCAGGATGTGCTCGACCTTGAGCACGTCGACCGCGAACTGGATGGTGCTCAGCGCGTTGAGGTCGGTATGCACGACCACGTTGGCCACATTGCGGTGGACGAAGATCTCGCCCGGCGGCAGGTCGACGATCTGCGTGGCGGGCACGCGCGAGTCGGAGCAGCCGATCCACAGGTACTTGGGCGCCTGCTGCTGCGAGAGCTGCTCGAAGAAGTCCGGGTCGGAGGCGGTGACGCTGGCGGCCCAGCGGCGGTTGTTGGCGAGCAGGTCCTTCAAGGTGTGCGGCATGGTTTTTCCAGATCAGTAGCGGATACAGATGTTCTTCGGCTCGGTGAAGAAGGCCAGCGCCTCGGTGCCGCCTTCGCGGCCCAGGCCCGACTGCTTCACGCCGCCGAACGGCGTGCGCAGGTCGCGCAGCAGCCAGCAGTTGGTCCAGACGATGCCGAAGTCGAGCGCGGCGGCGACGCGGTGGGCGCGGGAAAGGTCCTGCGTCCACACCGAGGCGGCCAGGCCATAGCGGCTGTCGTTGGCCAGTGCGATGGCTTCGGCCTCGTCCTCGAACGGGATCAGGCTGACCACCGGCCCGAAGATCTCGGACTGGTTGGTGGTCGACGCGTTGGGCAGCCCCTCGATCACGGTGGGCGCGACGAACCACCCGTTGGCGCAACGTCCGGACAGGTGCATCGCTTCGCCCCCGCAAAGCACGGTGGCGCCGTCGGTCCGGGCCTGGGCGATGCACCCCATCACCTTGTCGAAATGCGGCCGGGAGACCAGTGCGCCGAGATTCGTGGAGGGCTCTTCCGGGTCGCCCACGACCAGTTGCTGCACACGTGCCAGGTAGCGTTCTCGGAAGCGCTCGTAGATCGACCGCTGGACCAGCAGGCGCGAGCCGCAAAGGCATATTTCGCCCTGGTTGGCGAAGCCCGAGCGCACGATGGTGTCCAGGTTGGCGTCGGAGAGGTCCGCATCGTCGAACACGATGGCCGGGTTCTTGCCACCCATCTCAAGCGATATCTTCTTGAAGCGCGGCGCCGCGGCGGCGGCGATCGACGCACCAGTCGCGGTGCTGCCGGTGAAGGAGATCGCCTTGACGTCGGGGTGTTCGACCAGCGGTTGGCCCACGTCTGGACCGCGGCCCTGCACGATGTTGAGCACGCCGGGTGGGAAGCCGGCTTCGATGCTGAGCTCGCCCAGTCGCGCCGCGGTGCAGGGCGTGACTTCCGAGGGCTTGGCCACGACCGCATTGCCGGCGGCGAGCGCCGGGGCGATCTTCCAGGTGAACAGGTACAGCGGCAGGTTCCACGGGCTGATGCAGCCGACCACGCCCAGCGGCTGGCGCAGCGTGTAGTTGACCGCGCCGATATCCGGCTGGCCCAGCACCATGGCGTGCGACTGGCTCTCCCATCCCTGCACCGCGGCGGCGAAGTAGCGCAGGTTGCTGATCGCGCGCGGGATGTCCAGGTTGCGCGCCAGCGCGAGTGGCTTGCCACTGTCGCGGGACTCGAGCGCGGCGAAGGCTTCAAGGTCACGCTCGATCAGGTCGGCCAGGCGGTTCAGCAGGCCCGCACGTTGCTCGACGGGCGTGTGCGCCCACGCCGGTGCGACGCGTCGCGCCGCGGCCACGGCATCGGCCACGTCGTTGGCGACGGAGTCGGGACAGGTTGCGAAAACTTGGCCGGTGGCCGGTTCGTGGACGTCGAGCCAGCGGTCCGCACGCGGGGCCACCAGACGGCCGTCGATCAGGTTGGCGAGGCGCAGGGTAGGCATCCGGACAAGCTTACGACCTGGGGGCCGGGAATGCACCGGACGGCGGCGTATGTCGCGACCCGCTGGTTCGTTGCAGGAGCCCGCATGCGGGCGATGCTGCGGGCTCTCGTGGATCGGGGCAAAAACATCGCCCGCGAGCGGGTTTCTACAACGGGGCGTGTGTTGGGGGCTTAGCTCAGCGCGCGGGTACGGCCACCGTCGACGGCGACACTCACGCCGTTGACGTAGGCGGCAGCGGGCGTGCAAAGGAAGGCGATGACGGCGGCGACCTCAGCCGGCTCACCGAAGCGCCGCGCCGGGATGGTGCTCATCAGGTCGCGCGCGATGCCGTTTTCGCTGCGCCCGCTGTTCTTCGCCTGCGTGCCGAGCAGGCTGTCCAGCCGGCCGGTGCGGGTGTAGCCCGGCAGCACGTTGTTGACCGTGATGCCGTCGGCGGCCAGTTCACCGGAAAGCGTCTTGGCCCATGCGGCGACCGCCGCACGCACGGTGTTGGACACGCCCAGGTTCGGGATCGGTTCCTTCACCGAAGTGGAGATGACGTTGACGATGCGCCCATAGCCGGCCTCGCGCATGCCCGGAAGCAGGGCCTGCACCATCGCCTGGCCGGCGAGCAGGTGCTGGCGGAACGCCGCCTCGAAGGCAGCCGGATCGGCGGTGTGCGCCGGGCCGCCGGGCGGGCCGCCAGTGTTGTTGACCAGGATGTGCACGGGGCCGGATGCGGCCACGTCGGTGACCACGCCCTGCAGGCGCGTGGTGTCGAGCATGTCGACCGCCTGCCAGCGGTGTTCCTGTTCGCGCGGGCGCGGCAACTGGCCAGCCAGTTCCTCCAACGGACCGGGCGAGCGCGAGAGCAGGGTGATGGTGGCACCGAGTTCGGCCAGCTCGATGGCACTGGCGCGGCCGATGCCCTGCGAGGCGCCGCAGACAAGCGCGTGGCGACCTGATAGATCCAGTTGCATCGAATGCCTCCTTGTAGACGAGCACTGCCTCGCGGGTGATGTTGTCTCCCGCCGGCTTTGGAAAGAACATCGCCCGCAAGCGTGCTCCTACAGCAAGTGCAGCTGTGTTCAGCGCGCCTTCCACTGCAGGAACATCGCGGCGAACCAGCAGCCCCAGGCCAGCCACGGCGCCACCCGCCACAGGCCGAACCAGCGGGTGATCGCATCGTCCTGCAGCAGTTCCGGCAGGCGCGGCTGCGAGGAGCGCAGCACGTGCTGCATGCGCATCCAGGTGCGCACCGTGCTGGGTCGCCCCTGGTCCGGTTCGGCGATGATCTTCCATTGCTGCGGGTGACGCTCGCGTAGCAGCCGCGCGATGCGGTACTGCGCCAGGTAATACAGCACGAAGCAGGCGATGCCGCCGGTCAGGAGCAGCAGGTAGAGTGCGACGAGGGAGTTCACGTGCCGCTCTTGCTCCAGTGCGTGGGCAGGGCGGTGCGCAGCGTGTTGAGCAGGCCCTTGCCTTCCGGCGCCTTGTCGCAGATGCCGTTTTCCACGGCCTTGGCGTAGCTCTCGTTCATCATGCCGATCCAGACCGTGCCGTCAGGCCCGTGCGGAATGCGGAAGCTGCCGTTGGAGGTCATCCGCACCGGCGCCTCGGCCGAGAACGTGGCCGGCGACTGCTCCCAGTAGGTGTCGCCGGCCTGCTGGTCGGCCGAGCTGTAGACGACCAGGTAGCGTGCCTTGTCGCTGGTCACCTTGAGCTGGCCGAAGGCGCCGGTGGTGGCGCTGCTCCAACCCATGTATTCGCACAACTGGATGTCCTGCGAGTCGATCGGCTGGAACGCGGCATCGAGCAGCACCGTAGTCGGCGCGAACAGGTAGCTCGAGTGCAGCCAGCGGCCGTTCAATTCGGACTTCAGCGCCACCCGGTAGGGCAACTTGGCGTCGGCAGGCAGGCGGAAAGCGAGGAAATAGCTGCGCACGCCATTGAGGCTGGCCACCATGCTGCCGGGACCCAGCTCGAATTTCTTCGGACGCCACGGCAGCGGCGTCAGATACGAAAAATCGGCGAAGCTGCCGCAGCAGGGCGTGGCCTTCTGCAACTGCAGCTTGGCCTGCTCCAGCGCATTGCCGGTGTCCGTCGGCGCGCGCAGGTTCGGCGGCACCAGCACCTTGACGCCGTGGCATGCGCCAAGCAGCAGGGTGAGGGCGACCAGCAGGAATGTCAGCGGAAGGCGACGGAGCATGGCAATCAGAAATCAGCGGATCCGGCGGCGCGCGGGTAGGGGATCGCGTCGCGGATGTTGGAGAGGCCGCACACATAACACAGCAGCCGCTCGAAACCCAGTCCGAAGCCGGCGTGCGGGACGGTGCCGTAGCGGCGCAGGTCGCGGTACCAGCCGTAGGTGGCGATATCCAAGCCGAACTTTTCCATGCGTCGGTCGAGATAATCCAGGCGCTCCTCGCGCTGGGCACCGCCGATGATTTCGCCGATGCCCGGCGCCAACACGTCCATCGCCGCGACGGTCTTCTCGTCGTCGTTCAGGCGCATGTAGAAGGCCTTGATCGCCTCGGGGTAGTTCATCACCACCACCGGGCGACCGACGTGCTTTTCGGCCAGGTAGCGCTCGTGCTCGGTCTGCAGGTCGACACCCCAGGCGACCGGGTATTCGAACTTCTGGCCCGAGTTCTTCAGGATCTCGATCGCGTCGGTGTAGTCGATGCGCTCGAATGGCTGGGCGATGAAGTTCTCCAGGCGCGTGATGGCGTCTGGCGCCACGCGTTCGGCGAAGAAGGCCATGTCGTCGGCGCGCTCGTCCAGCACGGCCTTGAAGATCGCCTTGAGGAAGCGCTCGGCGCAGTCGGCGTCGGCGGCGAGGTCGGCGAAGGCGATCTCCGGCTCGATCATCCAGAACTCGGCCAGGTGGCGCGGCGTGTTGGAGTTCTCCGCGCGGAAGGTCGGGCCGAAGGTGTAGACCTTGCTCATCGCCAGGCAGTAGGCCTCGACGTTGAGCTGGCCGGACACCGTCAGGAACGCCTCGCGACCGAAGAAGTCCTTGCGGAAGTCGACCTTGCCCTCGGGCGTGCGCGGCAGGTTGGCCAGGTCCAGCGTGGACAGCCGGAACATGTCGCCAGCGCCTTCGGCGTCGGAGGTGGTGATGATCGGCGTGTTGATCCAGAAGAAGCCTTCGGAGGTCAGGTGGCGGTGGATCGCCATCATCATCGTGTGGCGCACGCGGGTGACCGCGCCGAACAGGTTGGTGCGCGGGCGCAGGTGGGCGACCTCGCGCAGGAACTCCATCGAGTGCTGCTTGGGCTGGATCGGGTAGGTTTCCGGATCGTCGACCAGGCCGGTGACTTCCACGTCGGTCGCCTGGATCTCGAACGCCTGGCCCTTGCCCTGCGAGGGCACCAGCGTGCCGGTGACGATCACGCCGGCGCCGGCGGTCAGGTGGCGGATCTCGCTTTCGTAGTTGGCGAGCGTCGCCGGCGCCACTGCCTGGATCGGGTCGAAGCAGGAGCCGTCGCTGACGTTGACGAAGGACAGGCCCGCCTTTGAATCACGCCGTGTGCGCACCCAGCCGCGCACGGTCACGGTGCTGCCGGCTTCGATGGCGCCGGAAAGGGCCTGCTTGACGCTACACAAGGTCGGGCTGACTACCGCCATGGGTTGAAACTCCTGCGCGCGCGCCGCATCTGGGACGCTGTCGTGTTCGATTCGCCGCGCCGGAGTACGGCGCGCCGGGGCAAACCCGCATGATAATGTAGGCCCGCGGCCTTCTTCACCTTCAGGCGCCATGAGCATCTCGATCACTCCCCCCGCCCGCGAGCGCATTCGCCAGTTCCTCGCCCAGACGCCCGATGCGGTGGGCGTGCGTTTCGGCGTCAAGCGCACCGGCTGCTCGGGCTTCGCCTACGTGGTGGACCTGGCCGAGGCCGCCCAGCCCGGCGACCACACGCTGGAGGTCGACGGCGTCCGGCTGATCGTGGACGACAAGAGCCTGGCGATGGTCGACGGCACCGTGATCGATTTCCGCCGCCAGGGTCTCAATGCCGCGTTCGTGTTCCACAACCCGAACGCCACGGGCGAGTGCGGGTGCGGGGAAAGTTTCACGGTTGGATGACCCCTCGACGGTCAGGCCCCGTCGGCCCTCGCGAATCAACGCCTTGCGCGCACCTTGACGCGCCAGTTACACTTCCGCTTCTGTCCGCGCCGCCTTGGCGTGGGCAGGCACTTGCCTCACCGCATCCGGCGGGAGGCTGCGAGGTCCTTTAAGGGCCGCATCCACAAGGAGCCAACACCACAATGACCATGCGTCATTACGAAATCGTGTTCCTGGTCCACCCTGACCAGAGCGAGCAGGTCCCGGCCATGATCGACCGCTACAAGGCGCTGATCGAGGCTGACGGCGGCAAGGTCCACCGTCTCGAGGACTGGGGTCGCCGCCAGCTGGCCTACCCGATCGAGAACCTGGCCAAGGCGCACTACGTGATGTTCAACATCGAGGTGAGCCAGAACGCGCTGAACGAGCTGGAGTCGGGTTTCCGCTTCAACGACGCGGTGCTGCGCCACCTGGTGGTTCGTCGCGACGAAGCCGACACCGAGCCGTCCTTCATCCTGAAGTCCAAGGAAAAGGATGACGCCAAGTCCACGCGCCGCCGCGACGACGACGGTGACGGCGACGAGCGTCCGGCCCGCCGTGAGCGCGAAGAGCGCGACAACGATCGCGACAGCGACTGATCCAGGAGCACATAGCCATGTCCAAGTTCTTCCGCCGCCGCAAGTTCTGCCGCTTCACTGCCGAAGACGTGAAGGAGATCGACTACAAGGATCTCAACACGCTGCGCCAGTACGTCACCGAGAACGGCAAGATCGTCCCCAGCCGCATCACCGGTACCAAGGCGCGCTACCAGCGCCAGCTGGCCACCGCGATCAAGCGTGCGCGCTTCCTGGCGCTGCTGCCGTACACCGACAACCACGACGTCTGAGCTTGATCCTTCTCCCTTCCGGGGGAGAAGGAACCAGACGCAACTTCGGACAACCGTCCACGGCTGCGCCGGCCTCACCGGCGCTAACGAAAGGAAAGACCCATGGAACTGATTCTTCTCGAGAAAGTCCGCAACCTCGGCAACCTGGGCGACAAGGTCAAGGTCAAGCCCGGTTACGGCCGCAACTACCTGCTGCCGCAGGGCAAGGCCGTGCCGGTCAACGCCGCCAACCTCGAAGCCTTTGAGAAGCGCCGTGCCGAGTACGAGGCCAAGGCCAACAACCTGCTGTCCGAAGCGCAGTCGCGCAAGACCAAGCTGGAAGGCGCCGAGGTGACCATCGCCGCGCACGCCAGCCCGGAAGGCAAGCTGTACGGCTCGGTCGGCCCGCGCGAAATCGCCGAGGCGCTGGAAGCGGCCGGCCACAAGGTCGGCAAGGGTGAAGTGATCCAGGGCGAAGGCCCGATCCGCAACACCGGCGAGTATGAAGTCGTGATCAGCCTGCACGCCGACGTGCAGACGCAGGTCAAGGTGATCGTGGTCGGCGAGAAGTAAGCCGATCCGTCATTGCTGCAAACGGACGGGCGCCCTCGGGCGCCCGTTTTTTTTGAGGCACCTCGCCAGCGTGAGAGGGGCGCCCATGCTCACCCGGTAGTCCGCACCTTTTGTAGGAGCGCCCTTGGGCGCGACCGTCATGCCACAAAGGCATCCGCGGGCGCTCCTGAAGCGCAGACCCAAGACGTCCGGGCCTTGAGGGCGTCACCGCCCCGCGTTCGGTGGCGCGATCACCTTGTAGGGCAGCTCATACGGTTCGATCGGCGCGCCGCCGATCCCCAGCGGCTTCTCGCCCATCCCGGGCGCGCCCGCGGTGGCTGCGTCGCCCATGCGGTTGCCCTGCTCGGGCACGGCCATGCCGCTGCCCAGGCTCGGATCGGCCGCGTCGCCGGTGCTGGCGCCCTGGGCGGCATCGTTGACGGTACCGGCCTGTACGCCACCAATGACGCCGGGGCCGGTGGCGTTGCCCGCGCCCATGCCGGTGCCGACGCCGCTGATGGCTGGATTGCTGGTGGTTTTACCCGGACTGGAGCCGGTCGGGGTAGTCGATCGGGACATGGCGATTCCTCCTCGAAGCGGAGCCCATGCTGGCGGTCGCGCGGTGACCACGCCGTAAAACCTGCCAGGCGCACGTCAGCCAGTACGGGCGACCGTGGCCGGTGGCCGAGGGCCGCCGACGGTATGCTCGCCCCATCTGTCTCCGAGGAGCGCCCATGCGCCGCCACCACCACGAACGCCACCGGACCGGGCACATGGGCTGGCTGCGCGCCGCCGTGCTCGGCGCCAACGACGGCATCGTTTCCACCGCCAGCCTGCTGATGGGCGTGGCGGCTGCCCACGCTGACCGCCACGCGGTGCTGCTCGCCGGCATCGCGGCGCTGGTGGCCGGCGCGATGTCGATGGCGGCGGGGGAATACGTGTCGGTCCATTCGCAGGCCGACAGCGAACAGGCCGAGCTCGCCCGCGAACGCGAGGAACTGGCCACCGACACCGATGCCGAGCACCGCGAACTGGCCAACATCTATGTCGGGCGGGGACTGGAGCCGGCGCTGGCGCGGCAGGTCGCCGAGCAACTGATGGCGCACGATGCACTCGACGCCCACGCGCGCGACGAACTGGGCATCACCGAGGTGTTCCGGGCCCGCCCGCTGCAGGCGGCGGCTGCCTCTGCGGCGAGCTTCGCGGTCGGCGCGGTGGTGCCGCTGCTGGTGGCCGCGGTTTCGCCCGTTGCGGGGCAGCTCTGGCTGGTCTTCGCCGTCTCGCTCGCCTGCCTGGCGCTGCTCGGCGCGCTTGCCGCACGGATGGGTGGGGCCGCTGCCGGCGTCGGCGCGCTGCGCATCGCGTTCTGGGGTGCCCTGGCGATGGGCCTTACCACGGGCACCGGCATGCTTTTCGGTGCGGTTCCCTGAGGACGGCACCATCGCGCGGGTTGCACATCGTCGCCACGGGCGTTATGCAGGGGGCAGGCAATTCATACAGGCGGTACGCGCATTGAAAAAGAAGCAGTCTTCGATAGGGCAGTGGCTGGTTTCCGGCGTGGTGGTGGTTCTGGCCATCGCGGTGGGCGTGTTCATCTGGCGCAAGGCCACCCAGGCGGGTGGCGAACCGGCGCCGGCGGCCACTGCGACGACCGCCACCACCGGCACCGGCCCGGCGGCCGCCTCCACCGCGATCCAGCATCCGATCGCACAGGCGACGCCAGCGCCCGCCTCGACCGCGCCGCTGCCGGCGCTGGACGCCAGCGATACCGACGTCGCCGGCGCACTGCTGGCGCTGGGTGGCAAACCGCTCGACGGGTTGCTGCAGCGTGACCAGATCATCCGCCGCTTTGTCGCCACGGTGGACGCGCTGCCGCGCCAGAGCGTGGGCACCAACATCCTGCCGCTGAAGACGCCCCAGGGCGCGTTCCTGGTCGAGCAGGCTGAGGGTTCGATCACGCTGAGCCCGCGCAATGCCGAGCGCTACGCGCCGTACATGCAGGTGCTCGAAGGCGTCGATCCCAAGGCGCTGGTGGGCTGGTACGTCGCGCACTATCCGCTGTTCCAGCAGGCCTATCGCGACCTCGGTTATCCGAAGGGCTATTTCAACGATCGCCTGGTGGTCGCCATCGACGACATGTTGGCCGCGCCGGTGCCCGACGCCCCGGTGACGCTGGTGCAGCCGAAGGTGTTCTACCGCTATGCCGATCCCGGCCTGGAGGCACGTTCGGCGGGGCAGAAACTGCTGATGCGCCTGGGCGCGGACGACGAGGCCCGGGTGAAGGCGAAGCTGCGGCAGATCCGTGCGTTGCTGACCGGCGCCACGCTGCCGGCTGGGGCCGCTTCGACGCCATGAATCGTAGGCGTGCTTCAGGTCACCGCTCTGGCTCCGGCGGTGGGCTGAAGCCCACCCTACGTCGAGCCCCTAGCAGTGGTTGGACGGCAGCCGCCGGTGCACGGCGGTGGCAGCGATCGCCGCATGGCCTACCGCCACGCTTATCTGGTTCAGTGCGCTGACCACGTCGCCGATCGCATAGATCCCCGGCACGCTGGTCTGCAGATGATCGTCCACCACCAGCGCGCCTTCGTCGTCCATGCGCGCGCCCAGCGCCGCCGCGAGTCCCGACTGCGCGTCGGCGCCCAGCACTGGATAGAGCGTTTCCATGCGCAGCCGGCGACCGTCGGCGAAGTGAGCCTGGCAGGCGCCGTCGACCAGCTCGAGCCGCCGCGGGGCAGGCCACAGCTGCACCCCGCTATCGGTCGCGCGTCGCTGCAGATCCTCGTCCGGCGACGCACCGTCGACGGGCAGCACGCAGACGTGCCGGGAGAACGTGCGCAGGAACGCCGCGTGCCCGACCGCCGCATCGGCGGGCCCGAGCACGCCGATCACGTCATCGCGTGCCTCGTAGGCGTCGCAGACCGCGCACAGACGCACGGTGCCGGTGGCGATTGCGTCCTCCACGCCTTCAAGCGCAGGCAGGCGGTCGACCACCCCGGTGGCCAGCATCACCGTGCGCGCATGCCAGTGGCGCTGGCCGTCGCTGGCGGTGAAGCCTTCGGCATGGCGATCAAGCTGGGTGATGCGTGTGCGCACTCCGGGCACACCGTAGGCCTCTGCCTGCAGCCGGAAACGCGCCAGCAACTCGTTGCCCGCCACGCCGAACGGGAAGCCCGGGCAGTTGTGGCTGGCCGGGATCCAGCGCGCGCGGCTGGCTCCCGCATCGGCCAGCAGGATGTGCCGGCGGAAGCGGGCCAGGTAGGTGGCTGCCGTGAGGCCGGCGGGGCCGGCGCCCACGATCAGGCAATCGAGCATTTCTTCGGACATGCGGGTGCGCCATGGGGCGACACCCGGGGTGGCCATCGCGTGAAGCCCGGCCGGCGAAGCAGGCGCGACGAGACAGCACCCTCACGGCCCCTTGCCGGCCCGGCGACAACGGCCGGTCGATAGTGTGAACGGCGTCACAGGCAGTGACTTGCGACCGGCCGCCGGCCTGACCGGGCGGAAGGCGCAGGGTGCGGGCAACGGCAGGGTTTGCCGCAACGCCGGAACCGGCCATCCCATCCAACCAACATGTCGCGCACGGAGGCTCGCGAGGAGTGAGCTTGCCAGGATCCTTCTTGCCAGCGTCAGCAGGGGGCGGTTTCATCGCCGGCAGCGGCGAGATGGCGCAGTGCATCCGCGAGTTCGACTGGGCCGCCTCGCCGCTGGGTCCGTCCGATCAATGGTCCGGCTCGCTGTGCACGCTCGTGTCCATGATGCTGGAGAGCGAATTGCCGATCGCACTCGGCTGGGGGCCCGAGCTGACCTGCATCTACAACGACGCGTACCGGCCGCTGCTGGGTAGCCGGCCGGAGGCGCTGGGCCGTCCGTTCCGCGACGTCTGGCCGGAAGCGCCCGACATCACCGAACCGGTGATCCAGCGCGCACTGGAGGGCACGCCCAGTTGCTTTCGCGACGCGCGCTTCCTGATCGAGCGCCAGACGTTTCGCGAGGTGGCGTACTACGACTACTGGATCGGACCGGTGCGCGACGAAAGCGGACGGGTGACGGGGCTGGTCAATGAAGCGATCCAGACCACCCAGCGTGTGCTCGCCGAACGACGCCTGCGCTTCCGCACCCGGCTGGGCGACGCCCTGCGCGACCTGACCGACCCGCGCGACGTGATGGCCGTTGCCGCGCGCCGGCTGGGCTGGCACCTGCGTGCCGATCGGGTGGGGTACTGCGAAGTGGACGACACGGGCGAATACTTCACCGTCGAGCGCGACTGGCTCCGCGGCGACATGCCCAGCGCGGTGGGCCGGCACCGCCTGTCCGAGCTCGGTCCCCGGCTGATCGCCGAAGCGCTGACCGGCGTGGCCATCCGCGTGGACGACCCGTTCGACGACCCGAGGGTCGAACCGGAGGTGGCCAAGGCCCATCACGCGCTCGGCGGTCTGCGTGCCAGCCTGACTGTGCCGCTGGTCAAGGGCGGCCGGCTGGCGGCCTTTCTTTCGGTGCAGCAGCGCGAGCCGCGACACTGGACCGACGAGGACGAAGCGGTCGTGCGCGAGGTGGCCGAGCGCACCTGGGCCAACGTCGAGCGTGCGCGCGCCGAAGCCGCGCTGCGCGCGACCAGCAACCGACTCAAGCTGATCCTGGAAAGCACCACCGGCTACGGCATCCTGACGCTCGACCTGGAAGGCCGCATCACGCTGTGGAATCCCGGTGCGCAGCGACTCCTGGGATGGCGCGAAGACGAAGTACTGGGCCAGCGAGTGGACATCATCTTTACGCCCGAGGACCGCAGCCAGGGCGTGCTGGAAGAGGAAATGCGATGCGCCGCCGAGACCGGGCGCGCGCAGTACGACCGCCAGCGCGTGCGCAAGGATGGCTCGCGCTTCTTTTCCAGCGGCCTGATGATGCCGTTGCGCAACGGCGGCGGCCGGCTGCTGGGCTACCTCAAGGTGCTGCGCGATCGCACGCTCGAGCAGCAGGCGCAGGAGACGCTCGAACGCGGCGTGGCCGAGCGCACCGCCGAGCTGGCTGCGACCAACCGCCAACTGCTGGCGCAGATCGAGGAGCGCGAGCGGGTGGAGGCTACGTTGCGCCAGATGCAGCGGCTCGAAGCCGTCGGCCAGCTCACCTCCGGCGTGGCGCACGATTTCAACAACCTGCTCACCGTGATCACCGGCAACATCAGCATGCTGGAGCGCGTGTGCGCGGAAAAGCTCGAGAGCGATCCGCGCATCCGCCAGCGGCTGACCTTCATGAAGGACGCCGCCTCTCGCGGGGCCAAGCTGACCGCGCAATTGCTCGCGTTCTCGCGCCGCCAGCGGCTGGAGGCCAAGGCGGTGGACCTCAACGGCATCGTTGCCGGCATGCGCGATCTCTTGCAGAGCTCCATGGGCGGTTCGGTCCAGCTCACCATGAGGCTGCAGCCGGGCCTTTGGGCCGCGCTGGTCGATCCGACCCAGATCGAGCTGGTGATTCTCAACCTGGCGATCAATGCGCGCGACGCCTCACCCGTGGGCAGCGAACTGATCGTGGAAACCGCGAACGTGGCGTTGCGCGACCCGGCGTCGCGGCCCGAGGAGCCCGCGCCGGGCGATTACGTGATGGTCGCGGTGACCGACCACGGCAGCGGCATGACACCCGAGGTGCTCGCGCGGGCGTTCGAGCCGTTCTTCACCACCAAGGAGGTGGGCAAGGGTTCCGGGCTCGGCCTGGCGCAGGTATATGGCTTTGCCAAGCAGTCCGGTGGCGGCGTACGGATCGACACGCGGCCGGGCGAAGGCACCTCGGTCAAGGTGTACCTGCCGCGCGCGGCCGGCGCCGCGGCGCACGCGGAAGAGGCGGCGTCGACACCGGTGCACCCGGCCGGCGGCGCGTCGCGGCAGCGCATCCTGCTGGTCGACGACGACACCGACGTGCGCGAAGTCACCGCCGCGATCCTCGCCGAGCGCGGCTACGAGGTGATCGAGGCCGGCAGCGGCGGTTCGGCGCTGGACGTGCTCGACCGCCAGGGGGGCGAGGTCGACCTGATGCTGATGGACTACGCCATGCCTGGCATGAACGGGTCGGAGGTGGCACGCGAGGCGCACGCCAAGCGGCCCTCGCTGCCCATCCTGTTCCTGACCGGCTATGCCGATTTCGGCGCATTCAGGGACATCGGGGACGACCGCATCGTGAGCAAGCCGTTCCGCGACGAGGACCTGCTGGCCAAGGTGCGCAACATGATCGGCGCGAACGGCCGGGATCGCCCGGCACGCCACGCATGAGCGTCGCGCGGGCCTCAGGCCGACAGCGCCACGCGCTCCTCGCCGATGGCGGGGAGCACCCTGACGGGGCCGGCTATCACTTCCAGATCCACGTCGCCGGCCGCGCTCGCGCGTGCCAGGTCGCGGGCGAGCCGCGCGGAGTCGGCGTCCGCCGATACGCGGGTCAAGCAGAAGGCCTGGTTGCGGCCGCCGGCCTTGGCTTGGTACAGCGCCAGGTCCGCCAGCGCCAGCGCAGCCTCCCACCCCTGGCCGGGACGGGCCGGGAAGTTCACCGCGCCGATCGAAACGGTTACCGGCACGGGCTGATCGGCAAATCTCACCGGTGCGTCGCCGATCGCATGCAGTACGTGGCGCGCCAACGCGGGCAGGGCGCTGGCCGGTGTGTTGTGCAGGATCAGCACGAACTCCTCGCCGCCCCAGCGCACGATCGCATCGCCATGGCGCAGCAGGCCGCGCAGGCGTTGCGCGACCGCCACCAGCACGGCATCGCCGGCGGCGTGGCCCCAGGTGTCGTTGATGTGCTTGAAGAAATCCAGGTCCAGCATCAGCAGGCCGGTGCCCACCTCCTGTCCCGTATCGGTCGCGCGCCGGCGCGCCGGTTGCTGCAGGTGGTCGAGCAAGCCCTGCGCATGGCGACGGTTGAACGCGCCGGTAAGTGGGTCGACCGAGGACTGCCGGGCCAGCAGCCGGTTGGCCTGGCGGGTGCGCCGGATCGAATGCATCAGCAGCACCGAGCCCAGCGCGAGCATGGCCGCCAGGGCGATCCACAGCCGGTTGCGCCAGCTCTCCGCGGCCAGCTGTGCCTGCTTGATCTGATTCTGCGCCGACAGTTGTGCGATCTGCTGGCTCTTGCGCTCGGCCGCGTACTTTTCCTGCAGGTCGAGCACCGCCTTCTCGCGTTGCTGCCGGGTAAGGTCGGCCTCCAGGGCGTTGGCCTTTTGCAGTTGCGCCAGCGCCTCGCGGTAGCGGCCGGCACTTTGCATCACCTTGACCAGTTCCTGCGTGATGCCGATGACGTAGACGGTGTTGGCGTGCCGCTCGGAAAGGTCGATGGCCTCGCGCAAGGTCGTCACACTCGCGTCGACCTTGCCTTGCCGGCTGAGCGCGATGCCGATGTTGGCCAATGGTGCCGCGCGGCTGATTTCGCTGCCGGCGTCGCGGGCCAGCGCATCGGCGCGGCGCGCATAGTCGAGTACGCGTTGGTTCTGGCCGGGCTGGCTGAGGTAGTAGTCGGAAAGGTTGTTGAGCGCCAGGATATGGGTGTCCAACTGGCCGGGGTCGTGCTCGGAGAGGGCCAGTGCGCGCTCCAGTGCGACCCGCTGGTGCGGCCGGTCGTCCAGCAGCGAATAGGCGTGGCCCAGGTCCAGCGCAATGGTGCCCATGATGGCGTGGTAGTTCACGGCATTGGCGCGGGCGTAGGCCTCCTCGCCCACCTCCACGGCGCGGCGCACGTCGCCCAGGTTGGCGTTCAGCGGGGTCATGCCCGCGAGCTGGCGGATCTGCTCGGCCTCGTCATGGCGCGCGGCCGCCAATGCGTAGGCCTTCAGGCGCTTTTCGATGGCCACGTTGAAGCGGCCGTCCACCCCGGCATTCCATGCCTGCGCGGACAGCAGCGCCCCGGGTGCGGAGGCATCGTCGTGCAGTTGCGGCAGCAGCGCGGCGGCCTGCTTCAGATAGACCTGTCCCGCAGCGGGCGTGGTGGTGCGCACGGTCAGGTTGGCCCGGGCCAGCAGCGCGTCGAAGCGGCAGCGCGTGCAGGCGTCGTTGGTCGCCATGGCCTCCAGGGACTTGATGGCCGCTTCTATCGGAGCAACCCTGTCGCCGGCCATGGCCAGGTCGAGCAGCGCGCTCTGGTAGCGCCAGCGCTGAGTCAGCGGCGCATCCGGCCCCGGCACGTCGACCGCCTTGCCCAGCCGCCCGACGGCCGAGTCCACCGAGCGGTACCCGTGCAGGCGCTGGTCGCGCAGCACGTCGTCCACGCGCTCGCCGGCGATGGCGAGGGCCGGCAGCAACAGGAACAACCCGGTCAGGAGGAAGGTTTTCATGTCTCCTTATCGGCCGGGCGAGGCAGGCACTTGAGTACGTGCGCGCGAGCGGTTGCGCCTTGTGGCGGGCCGATTCAAGCTTGCGCGCACATGGCCGATAAACGATCAGGAGTCTTTTGGCTGATCGCGCCGGCCTACGGTGCGGAGACACGCGCTTGAACCTGTCCGTCGTTCCCGATTTCCTTGCCATCGGCGGCCTGGTGCTGGTGTTCGCCGCGCTGCTCAGGAAAACCGGCCAGATGCGCCCGCGTTACTGGCTGGTCGGGTGGGCGATGATCCTGGTGCACATCGTGGCGCAGTTCGTCGAGCGCAACCTGGTAGCCGGTCCGGCGGCCGACGCCGCGCTGGCGGTGTCGCTGTCAATGCTGCTGCTGACCAGCGTGGCCTTCATCTGGGCTGGCTCCGACACGCGCCTGGCCTGGTGGCGGGATCTGGCCATCACGCTGGCGGCGGCGATCCCTGATGTGGCGTTCTTCGTGCTGGCCGCCTACGGGGCCGAGGCGCGCTTTGCGTATCTGCTGTGCACCGCGCTGGGCCTGGCCTCGACCGCCTGGGTGTTTCGCCGCGACCGGCGCAAGCCGTCCTGGTGCGTACCGGTGGTGGTCGGCATCTATGCGGTGCAGGCCATGTACGTCTGGCAGGGCGCGATCGACCAGGCGCTCAACTGGATGCTGTTCTGGCACTACCTAGCGGTGGCGTTCTGCTTCTACCGCGGCGCGACGGGGCCGTCGGTAGGCGTGGCGTTCACCACCGTGAGCTTCGTCGCGTGGGCGGCGGTGTTCCCGGTGGCGTCCGTGCTCGATCCGTGGCTGGCCGGCTGGGGCATCCAGGACGAGGCATGGAACCTGCCCAAGTTCCTGGTCGCCACGGGCATGATTTTCACCCTGCTGGAAGAGCAGATCGGCCACGCCGAACATGCCTCCCAGCACGACGCGCTGACTGGCCTGCCGAACCGGCGCGTGTTCGCCAACCGGCTGGAGCAGGCGCTCCGGCGCGCGCGCGAGAGCGGCGGGCGCATGGCGATGCTGGTCATCGACCTCAACGACTTCAAGCGCATCAACGACACGCTGGGCCACGCAGCCGGCGACGCCTTGTTGCACTTCGTGGCGCAACGGCTCCAGCAGGGCGTTCGCGCGGGCGATACGCTGGCGCGGCTGGGCGGCGACGAGTTTGCCGCGATCCTGCCCGAAGTGGCCGATCGGGCCGGTGCGCTGGCACGTGCCGAGCGCCTGGCGCGCGCCTTCGATGCAAGCACCGAGTTCCAGGGCCTGCAGCTGTCCATCGCCGCCAGCATCGGCCTGGCGCTGTATCCGGACGATGGCCAGGACGAAACGCGCCTGTATGCCGCTGCCGACCGGGCCATGTACGCGAGCAAAGTGGCCGAGCGCGCGGCACCGCAGGGCGATGCCGATCCGGAGCCGGCGTAGGCGGAGCGGGGCGGGCGCCCTGCCGCACGCGGCTAATCTCCCGATGAATTCCTGTCGCGCGATGGCTGGTCGCGCGCTTCCGGGGCCTCGGGTGCGTTGCGCTGCGCCTGCGGCAGGGCGCGCGCCTGCTGGTGTTCGGCCAGCCAACGGCGAAAGCCGGGCTCGTCCAGCGGGCGGCAGATCAGGTACCCCTGCAGGCCGTCGCAGCCGAGCCGTTCCAGCGCGAGTCGCTGCGGCACGGTTTCCACCCCTTCGGCCACGGTGGCCATACCCAGCCGATGGGCCACGTCGACGATGAAGCCCGCCAGCGGGTTGGCCGTGTTGGGGCTCAATTCCCGGACGAAGGCGCGGTCGACCTTGAGCACGTCCAGCGGCAGGCGCTGCAGGTAACTCAGCGAGGAATAGCCGGTGCCGAAGTCGTCCAGCGCCAGCCGGAAGCCGGCCGCGGAGAGCTGGTTGAGCGTTTCCAGCGCGCTGTCGAAGTCCTGCAGCAGCGCGCTCTCGGTCAGCTCCAGCGCGAGCCGCGAGGGTTCGATGCCGGCGGCGTGTACCTGTGCTTCCAGTTGTTCGGCAAAGCGCGGATGGTTGAGCTGCCAGGCACTCACGTTCACTGCCAGGCGACCGCCGAAGGCCACGCCGTCGCGGTCCCACGCACGGATGTGCGCGCAGGCCTGGCCGATCACCCAGGCGCCGAGCGCGTGGATCAGGCCGGTTTCCTCGGCCAGCGGGATGAACACCGCCGGCGACAGCTCGCCCAGTTGCGGGTGCTGCCAGCGCAGCAGCGCCTCGGCGCCGAGCAGCTCGCCGCGACGGTTGACCTGCGGCTGGAAATGCAGCGCGAACTGCGTGGGCATGCGCTCCTGTTCCAGCGCGGTACGCAGGCCGCGTTCCAGTGCCAGCCGGGTGTCCGCCTCCTGCTGCATCGGCCCCAGGAACAGGCGCACGGTGTTGCGGCCTGCAGCCTTGGCACGATAGAGCGCGATGTCGGCGCGACGCAGGAGATCGGCCACGCCTTCTTCGCCGGCGGGGAACGAGGCCACGCCCACGCTGGCGCCGACCGCCAGGATGCGGTTGTCCACGGTCACCGGCTCGGCCAGTCGCGCGACCATCCGTTCGGCCGCCTGCTGGGCCTGCGCCCGCGCCGCCTCGGCGGACCCGGTCAGCGGACCGAGCACGAGCACGAACTCGTCACCGCCCAGCCGTGCGAGCATCGCGTCGGCCGGTACGGCGGCGAGCAGACGGTCGGCGATGGCCTCCAGCATGCGATCGCCGATCGGATGCCCGAGCGCGTCGTTGATGGTCTTGAAGTTGTCCAGGTCGATCAGCAGCACGGCGCCGTGCTGTCCGCGGGCCAGCACATCGGCGTGCAGCTCGGCCAGGTGGTCCAGCGCGCGCAGGCGGTTGGGCAGGCCGGTAAGACTGTCGTGGTAGGCGACGTGGCGCAGGGTGAACTCGGCCTCGCGCCGCGTGTTGGCTTCGGCCTCCAGCCGACGCGTGGTCAGCTCCAGCTGCACCGTGCGCTGGCGCAGTTGCGCGGCCAGCGACAGGCCCATCAGCAACACGAACGGCAGGAACGAGAAGGCATCCAGGTAGGGGTAGTGGTGCTTGAGCGCGTCCACCACGATGTCGCCCCAAAGCAGCGCGGCGAACTGTGCCAACAGGCAGATCGCCAGCAGCGCACCGCGCAACCCCTCGCCCTCGCGGATCTGCTTCACCGCGCGCGCCATGGCCCACAGGAAGGCGATGTAGGTCAGCGCATGGAACAGCAGACCCCAAAGCGAGGCCGTGCCGGCGACGTCGTACAGCCGCTCGCCCCAGGGCAGGGCGATGCCGGTGCCCGGCGCCAGATCGACGAAGAACACGGTGCCGGGCAGCAGGAAGTTGAGCCAGACGAAAAAGCAGGCCGTCACACCCACCGCCAGTTGCAACCAGGGTTGCGGCGGGCCGCCGGTGTAGGCGCGGATGAAGATCACGAACGGCAGGAAGGAAATTGCCGCCGCACCGATCATGGTGCGCAGGGCGCCGGTGGCCATGGACAGGCTGCTTGCCGAGTGCAGCAGGGCATTGGCGAAGGCCAGCGTGGCGATGCAAAGGCACAGCGACGCGTAGGAGAGATACATCGCCTCGCGCCGGCGCCACAGCCCGATGACGGCAAACTGCGTGCCCGAAGCCAGGGCAATGCCGGCGGTCGTCACCAGCGCTGCGGTGTAGTAGCCGAACGTGATCGGGCCTGCGTCAACCACCATGCTCCCCCTGCATAAGGGCTGCCCGCGCACGATAACCGAACTGTGCACACGCGCACAGCAGGCCCGGCTTTGGAAAGGATCAGAAGCGATCCAGCGGTTCCAGCCCGTCCAGCGGCACCTCGATGGTGCAGACCACGCCCGCAGGCGCGAAGTCCAGGCTGACGCGGCCGCCGATCTCATGGCGCAGGCCGCGCTCGATCAGTCGCGAGCCGAAGCCGCGCCCGCTCGGCAGTTCGACCGGCGGCCCGCCCGATTCGGTCCAGGTCAGGCGCAGGCTGCCGTTGGCCTGCCACTGGATGTCGATCCGGCCGTCGTGGTTGGACAGCGCGCCGTACTTGACCGCGTTGGTGCCCAGCTCGTGCAGCACCATGGCAAAGGCCAGCGCATGGCGCGGCGGCAGCCACACGGGCGGCCCGTCCGCCCGCAGGCGGTCGTGGTGCTGGTCGCGGTACGGAGCGATCGCCTCGCGCACGATCTCGGCCAGCGGCGCACGGCCCCAGCTCTCGCGGGTGAGGATGTCGTGCGCACGCGACAGCGCCATCAGCCGGCCCTCGAACTGTATGCGCGCCAGCTCCGGGTCGACGCCTGCGCGGAAGCTCTGCATCGCCATCGACTGCACCGTCACCAGCGTGTTTTTGACACGGTGGTTGAGCTCGTTGAGCAGCATCCGCTGGTGCTGTTCGTGGCGCTTGCGCTCGGTGATGTCGTGGAAGAGCACGGCCACGCGCTTGTGCGTGCTGTCGTCGAGCCGGCAGGCGTACACGTCGAACACCCGCCCGCGGTTCACCATGCCGTGTTCGAAGCGGAAGGCTTCGCCGCTGCCGATCACGCTGTCGAAGGTGTCGTACCAGAACGCCGAGGCGTCGGGGAACACATCGCGCATGGTCCTGCCGATCACGCCGCCGATGCCGGTATGCGTGACAAAGGCGGGGTTGGTGCCAAGGTAGCGGTAATCGGACGGCTGGTCCGGCGCGGTATCGACTTTTTCGAGCAGGCAGAAGCCCTCGTCGAGTGCGTCGAACAGGGTGCGGTAGCGGCGCTCGCTCTCGCGCAGCGCGCGCTCGGCGCGCGCACGGGCAACCGCGGCCCAGATGCGTTCGGCGACCTCGCCCAGCAGCGCAACCTCCTCGTCGCGCCAGTGCCGCGGGCGCGCCTGGTGGACGTAGAACGCCGCGACGAAGCGGCCGCCCTTGAACAACGGCACGCCGACGCCGGCGCGTACGCGGCCCGCATCGGCATAGACCTGTTCGCTGCCGCGCGTGCGGATGTCTTCCAGCGTGTCGTCCAGCACGACGGTCTGGCCGGTGCGGTACTGCTCCACCACTGCGGTGCCGAACGCAGCCAACGGCACGCGTCCGGCGAGGCTGGGCATCTCGCCGTCGGTCCAGTCACGCTCGACCATGAAGAATTGCCCGCACTCGGTGACCTCGCCGTAGCCGCAGCGACCCACGCGCAGGTGGTGGCCGACCATCTCGCTGATGGCGCTGGTGATCTGCGCGGCATCGTTGAGCCCGCGGATGCGGTCGCCCATCTGCAGCAGGAACGACTGACGCGCCTCTCCCTGGCGCAGGCGCTCCTCCATGCGGCGGCGCTCGCTGGTGTCGCGCGAGACGCCGACCACCTGCTCGATGCGGCCGCTGTCGCCGCGCACGGGTCCCCAGACAAACTGGTAGTACGCGCGCGGGCCGGTCGGGCCGGTGAAGAAAAGCTCATCCTCGACGGTGTCGCCGGTGTCAAAGATGTGTCGCAGGTGGCCGTTCAGTCGGTCGGCGAGCGCGGGCGGATAGCCCAACTCCTGGAAAGTCTTGCCGATCGGGTCGCCGGCCGGACCGAACAGGTGGTGCATTGCGCGGTTGACGTAGGCGAAGCGGTGCTCGCGATCGAAGGCGTAGATGTAGTCGGGGATGGAATCGAGCATCGCGGCGAACAGCCGCAATGGCCGCGGCGGCGCTATCCCGTGCCCGGTCTTGCCGATGTCGTACAGGCGCGCCATCAGGGCCTGCTGGTCGCGGTCCAGTTGTGCCTGCGCTTCGCTGGCACTGCGCAGACGCACCAGTTCGGTCACGTCCTCGCATCGATGGAGCACCAGCGCGACCTGGCCGTGCGGGTCAAGCACGGGTGTATTGATGATGGACCAGTAGCGCGGCCCCCGCTGGCGCGAGCGACGGCGCTGCACCACCATCGGCAGGGTGTCTGCGACGCGCTGCGTGAGCACCCGTTCCAGCGATGCCCGCAGTTGCTGTTCGACCTCGGCGTGATTCGTCCAGGAGGCGAGCAGGTCGAAGCCCGGACGGCCCAGCAGGTTCTCGCTCGACTCGCCGCTGGCGCGCAACAGCGCATCGTTGGCGGCGACCACCCGGAAGTCCGGCGGCGCGAGCAGCAGCAACGGCGCCGGCGCCGCCTGGAACAGCGCATGAAAGCCCGCGCCCAGGCCAGCCTCGCCCATGACCCCACGCAGGCGATGTTCGGCGCGCAGGCGCGAGGTGCTTTCCACGGCGGTATGGAACGCCCCGGCCACCCGGCCGTAGCGGTCGCGGATGGCCGAGAAGGTGAAACTGAAGAAGCGCTCGACCGGCGTGCCGGACGTATCGTTCAGCAGCACGGGCCAGTTTTCCGCCTCGCTCGGCTCACCGTGGGTGAACACCCGGTCCAGCATGGGGCCGATGATGTCGCGTGCCTCGGCCCAGTTTTCCAGTGCCGGGCGCCCCAGGATCGCCGGATGCCGCTGCTGCGCGATCGCGCGGTAGGCATCGTTGTAGAGCTGCAGGCGTTGTTCGCCCCAGAGGAGCGCGATCGGCAGCGGCGAGGCCAGGCAGATGTCGACCGCGGCGCGCAGATGCGGTGGCCAGCCGGCGATCGGTCCCAGCGCGGTGGCAGCCCAGTCGTGCCGGCGGATGCACTCGGCCATCTCGCCTTGGCCGACCGGCCATGAGGAGGAGTGCCGCGTGCTCTGTACCATGGAAAACTCCAAGGTGGCGACCGCCCGGGCATCATGGCAGCAAGGTTTCCCTGCAAAAAACTGACGCGATAGGTAGTTGCGATGACGCGCCGGTCCACCCGCACGCAAGGGGATGGGCCAGGGATGTCGATTCGCCGAACCGTCGCGCGTCGTTCCGTATCGGCGCCAGGGCGCCAGCCACCGAAGGAAAGATCATGCGCATCCCCTCCCGCTTTGCCCGTCGGCTGGCACCCGTCGCGTTGCTGCTGGCCGGCGTCGCCACCGCGGCGCCGGTGCACTACACGCTCGATCCGGACCACACCTACCCGAGCTTCGAGGCCGACCACATGGGCATCTCGACCTGGCGCGGCAAGTTCAACCACAGCCAGGGATGGGTGGAGATGGATCAGGCTGCCGGCCATGGCAGCCTCGAGGTGAGCATTGCGCTGGACAGCATCGATTTCGGCCACGACGCGCTCAACGCATGGGCCCGCGGCAAAGACTTCTTCGATGTCGCCCACCAGCCGCGCGCGGTCTACAAGGGAACGCTTGCGGGCTTCGTGGATGGCGCGCCGACACGGGTCGAGGGCAACCTGACCCTGCATGGCGTGACCCGGCCGGTGGAGCTGCGGATCGACCACTTCAAGTGCATCCCGCATCCAGTGTTCAAGCGCGAATACTGCGGCGCCGACGCGGTGGGCAGTTTCGACCGCAGCGCGTTCGGGCTGGACGCGGGCAAGGACTACGGCTTCGACATGCAGGTTGCGCTGCGCATCCAGGTCGAGGCCCTGCGCGACAAGTGACGAACGCTGCGCGATTCCTCGCCGGCGCCTTCACGCGCGGCTGGGCAACCTCGGCTGCGTTGGCGCATCGCGCTTCCCTTGCCGGGTGGCACCCGGCTCCCCGCACCCCCCCTTGCGGTGGCCCATGGCTGAGCCAGGGCAAGGAAGCGCGATGCGCCGCGTTCGTTTCCACGGCATCGCGATGCCTGCCATTTGGAGTCAAACCTCATGTCCGACGAGGGTTACCGCTGCGGCCACGCTCCCTGTCAATGCACCACCAAGCCCGGCGGCGGTCAGTACTGCAGCGACCATTGCCGTGAGGCGGCCACCTCGGGCCGCGCCGAAACGGGTCCATGCGGATGCGGCCACGCGGTCTGCCAGAGCAACCCCGAGGGCGACCTGCGCCAGGGCGGGGAATGAACTAGTAGGGCGTGCCGTCCTTGTGGACGTAGCCCTGGTCGCCTTCGACGTACAGGTCGATATCCGGGTAGTGGCAGGCGTCATCCGCCGAGCGCGTGCCGATTTCGAGATAGACGGCCGTGTCGCTTCCGCGGTTGATGAGGTGATGGCCGTCGGCCACGTTCTTGGGGAATGCCGCGCAGTCGCCCGCGCGCAAGGGCTGTTCGCCCGCGTCGGTGACCAGCACCAGCTCGCCCGACAGCACGTAGACGAACTCGTCCTCGCGCGTGTGCCAGTGGCGCTGGCTTGACCAGCCGCCCGGCGGCAGCCGGGTCAGGTTGACGCCGAAATCCGACAGGCCGCCGGCATCGCCCAGCGCCTGCTTGATGCGATCTTTCGCAGCCTCCGCGTAGGGCGCCGGGTAGCCCGAGCCGCGGCGCTCGGGAACGTCAGGGACGTCGATCTTCGGCATCGGAAGACTCCTCGTGGTGGGCGCTCCATTCTGCATCGACGCCTACAATGGCGCTTTGCCTTCCCTCGACGACGCCATGCACCAGAGCTCCCTGGGCGGCTTTGCCGCGCCGCATCCTACCGACCGCCTGTTCTTCGCCGTGATGCCGCCACCGGACATCGCGGATCGGATGGCTTCGCTTGCCGGACAGCTGAGCGGTGACCTCGGGCTGCATGGGCGGCCGCGGCCCACCAGCCATTTGCATGTCACGCTGCATCACCTGGGCGACTTCGCCGGCCTGCCGCAGCAACGGGTGGATGAAGCCTGCGCGGCGGCAGCCGGGGTGGCCGTGCCATCGTTCGAGGCGCGCTTCGATCGCGTGGACAGCTTCCGCGGACGCCCGGGCAAGCATCCGTTCGTGTTGCTGGGTGCCGAAGGCATCGCCGGCCTGGCCGGACTGTACGAAAGTCTCGGGGCGAGGCTTGCGACGGCCGGCCTGGCGCGACGCGAGCGTGCCTTCGTGCCGCACATCACGCTGCTCTACGACGCCCGCACCGTCGCGCCGCGGCCCATCGAACCGCTGGGTTGGACGGTACGCGAGTTCCTGCTCATCCACAGCCTGCTCGGGCGCACCGAGTACCGCGTGCTCGGGCGCTGGCCGCTGCCCGCCGGCTAGCGCCGTGCGCACGCGGTCACGACGCGGGCGTCGTTAGCGTGGGCCGCGAACCTCGGGAATATACGTGAAGAAGCCCAAGCGCCGACTCGGACTGATCCTGCTGCTGGTGGCACTGCTCGTGCTGCTGGTGCTGGGTGCGCTGCGCTGGCGCCAGCAGTTCCGTGCCGCGCCCGCGGACCAGGCGCTGAGCCCGGCCGCGACCGCGCCGACGCGCTGAGGCTCAGTCGTCGCTGTCGACTACCTTGCCGCTTGCCGGATCGATGGTGAGTTCGACGCGGTGGTCGTTCTTGTCGTCGGCCTTGGCGTGCCACACGCCGTCGTCGAAGTCCACGTCGTGCACGTCGGTGTAGCCCTGCGTGGCCAGCGACGCGCGCACGTCATCTGCGCTCAGGCGGGAGACCTTCTCGTCCGGATAGACCTTGCCGCTCTTGGCGTCGATGCGCAGGGAGACGTCGTTGCCGTCCGCGCTCTCGGCTTTGGCGCGCCACATGCCGCCGTCGAACTTCAGGTCGTCGATGTCGCTGTAGCCCTGGTGGATCAGCGTCTCGCGGACCTGTGCCTCGGTCATCGCCTGCTGCGCCATCACTGCACCGGAGGCGCCCAGGGCCAGCGCAAGGGTCATCGAAGCGAGCTTTTTCATGGCCGTTCTCCTTGGGAGTGGTGCGCCCGAGTCTTCGGGCGCAAACGGCAATGGGCGATGAAAAACCCGTGAGACGGGCGGGCGGTGTTCAGGCAGGCGGGTACTCAAGGGAACGGGCTTCGACGTTGCCGGTGCCTGCCAGGGAACGCTCGGAAAGCCGTGCTGGATGCGGTGGCCGGTGCGAACGGTGCGGTGAAACACCGTTCGCCTTGGTGTCGCAAAACAAGTCGAACGGCCGCCCGGCCTCAGCGGCCTTGGTCCAGCCGATCGAAATGGGTCAGCGCATTGAGCACCAGCGGATAGCTTCCCAGCGTCTCCCCACGCCAGATCGGGTTGCCGGCAAACAAAAGCACGTGCCCCTTGCCGTAATGCGCCTCGACCACGGCCGCGCGTTCGGCCATTTCGCCGCCACCGTCGAGCAGGCCCGAGACCAGCAGCCGCTTGGCGTCGGCAAAGCGCAGGATCACCCGTGGCCGCTGGTTTTCAGGGATCACCCAGGGGTTGTTGTAGGCCTGGTCTTCGTTGAGCGGCAGCGCCTGCCACGGCTTGGCGTCGGGCAGGGCGGGCGGCTGGGCGAAGGGGCGGCCTTCGGGCATGTCCTCGTCCTGCGGGCCGCCGCGGCCAGTGGGCCGTTCGGCGTCGCGCGCGGTGGGCAGGCCGCGGTCGCCGCTGAGCAGGTTGGCGACGGTGAAGGACTGCCCTTCCGAGCTGTAAAGCGCCAAATGGTCGCCATAGCCCGCCGCGACCGGGCTGTCATGGTCGACGAAGTCCGCCTGCAGCACGCTGCCGACCACCCTGAGCTTGGCCGTGGGCGTGACGAACACGCCGGGCGCGAGGCCCGCGTCGATCGCAAATCGGGCGGTGTCCTCGGCGGTCACCAGCAGACCGCCCTCGTGCACGAAGCGCTTGAGGTTGGCCAGCCCCACCTCGCCCAGCCCCGGGCGTACATCCGGCGTGCTGTCGATGTGGCCCAGATTGGGCGTGAGCGGGCCGGTCTGCCAGGGCATCGGCGCGCCCCACATCGGCAGGCCGTCGACGATGCGGCGCAGGCTGGCGCCGCCAACGGGGGCGAACAGGATCGCGTCGTATTTCGCATGCAGGTCCGGCATGCGCGCTACGTCCTGCGTGCTGATGTAGTCGTAGTGCACGCCCAGCTGATCCAGCGCCATGCGCCACCAGCCCTCGGTCTGGGTGCTGAGCCAGGTGTGCATCAACGCAATGCGGGGCAACTTCCCCGCAGGCACGTCGACACCGCCGAGGCCCGCCGGCACGCGGATCGGCTCATCCAGCTTGGCCATGGACACCTTCAGCACGTCCGGATCGGTGATCCGCACCACCTCGACATCGAACAGGTCGCCCATCGACCAGCCGGTGTCGTCGTAGGGATGCTGCTGCGGGTCCTTCGGCGACCAGTACTGGCGATCCAGCAGGGTGTCCGCGATGCGCGAGTAGGGCTGGTCCATGCGCACCACGTAGCTGCCGGCGGGGAAGCGGCGCGTGCGGGTCTTCCTGTCGTCGCCGGTAGCCGGCAGGGTCACGCTGAAGGACGCGCTGGCGCGGCTGATCTCCACGTGCTGGCGCTCGAGCACGCGCAGCAGCTGGGCCTGGGTGCCGGCGCGCTTGTCGTCGCCGGGCAGGACGTAGGCGGCGGGGCCGGCCTCGGTCGGCTTTTCGATCGAGCGCTTGCCCTTCAGGTAGAAGTTCTTCAGGAACGCCTGGCCGTTCCGGGCGAAGTAGTCCAGTGCGGTGAGCACGCCGGTCTGCTCGTAGTTGTTGTTGTTGCGCTGCGACCAGGTCACTTCCGGCAGCGGCGGGTTGGGCCGGTACCAGGTGCGCTCGTACTCGGACGGATCGAGGATGCGCTTGCGCGTGTCGGCGCCGCCGTTGCCGAAGGTCTCGTACAGGCGGCTGATGCCGTTGTGCATGGCCGCGATGAACATGAGGTAGCCGGGGCTCCAGGTATCAAAGTCGCCGTGGGTGAACACGCCGGGGAGCCCGAGCTGGGTCATCTTCTGCACGTTGTCCCAGCCCAGCTGCTGCCACTCGCTGGTGAGGATCGGGTCGATCCAGGCGTTGTAGGGGCCATCGCCGACGGTGTTGTCGTACAGGAACGGCACCGACTCGTGCAGGTCATGCAACACCTGCGCGTGCCAGCCGATGTAGGTGTCGGCGACGTTGCGGGTCAGCGCCAGGGTCATGCTCATCGCGTCGCGGTTGTTGTCGTGCGCGACGTAATGGCCCCAGTAGAGCAGGCGCGGGTAGTCCTGGCCCGGGTGTGCTTTGTGCCAGTTGTAGAGATCGACCATGCGGTTGCGACCGTCCACCTCGACGATCGGCGTGATCAGGGTGATCACGTGCGAGCGGATGTTGCGGATGTAGGGCGCGTCGTCCACCGCCAGGCGGTAAGCCAGCTCCATCAGCGCGGTGGGCGCGCCGGTTTCGGTGGAGTGGATTGAACCGGTGATGTAGTAGACCGGCGTGGTCTGCCGGATGAGCGCATCGGCTTTCGCGTCGTCCATGCCGATCGTGCGCGGGTCGGCCAGTTGCGCCAGGCGCGCGTCATTGGCTTTCAGATTGGCCAGCAGCGCCTCGTCGGCGACCGCCACGGCGATCATCTCGCGGCCTTCCTCGGTCTTGCCGATGCTGAAGACCTTCACCCTCGGGCTGGCGGTGTCCAGCGCGTGGAAGTAGCGATAGACGTCGGCCGAATAGGGCAACCAGTCGGCGGCGCCCGAAATATGGCCGAGCACCTGCAGCGGGGTGGGAACGCCTGCCGAGGCGGGCAGGTAGTCGGTCAGGGGCGTGTTGAACTTCGGGTCGGTGGTGAAACGGGCGATCTGCGCGGTGTAGGCCGGGTCGATCGGTTGGCCCGGGTCGCGCGCGAAGGCGCTGGCGGCGAGGGTGTCGGCGGCGTGGGCGGCCAGGCCAGTGGCGGCCAGCGCGAAGCCGGCAAGGCAGGGCAGGAGGCGCATGGGTTCCCCGAGTGTGCGAAAGGCGGGAACCAATGTGCCAGAAATGCGGGGGCGCGGCGGGGCTGCCCCCATCCGCCTGTCGGCACCTTCCCCCGTGAACGGGGGAAGGCTCGGTAGGGGGCCGCCGCTGGTGTTCCTTCCCCCGTTCACGGGGGAAGGTGCCCGAAGGGCGGATGGGGGAAGCCTTGCCTCAGCCCTGCCGCTTGCGCGCCAGCGACACCCACGTCGGCGCGTGGTCGCTCGGATGCGGCAAGGCCCGCACCCACCGGTCCACCCCCGCGTCCTTCAACCGCGGTGCCAGCGCGCGGTTGAGCAGCAGGTGGTCGATGCGCAATCCGGAATTGCGCTCCCAGTGCTGGCGGAAGTAATCCCAGAACGTATAGACGCGCTCCTCGCCGAACTGCTGCCGCAGCGAGTCCGTCCAGCCCTGGGCCAGCAGGTCCGCATAACGCTCGCGGCTTTCCGGCTGCAGCAAGGCATCCTTGCGCCAGGAGCGCGGGTTGTAGATGTCCTCGTCGGTGGGCACCACGTTGTAGTCGCCGGCCAGCACCACCGGATGTTCGCTTTCGACCAGGCCCTGCGCGTAGTCGATGAAGCGGTCGAACCAGGCCAGCTTGTAGTCGAACTTGGGTCCCGGCTGCGGGTTGCCGTTGGGCAGGTACAGGCAGCCGACGATCAGGCCGTGCGCGGCCGCTTCCAGATAGCGGCTCTGCACGTCCTTCGGGTCGCCCGGCAGGCCGCGGCGGCTTTCCAGCGGCTCGACCCCCCGGGCCAGGATCGCCACGCCGTTCCACGAGCGCTGGCCGTGCCAGATCGCGCCGTAGCCGGCGTCGCGGATGGGCTCGACCGGAAACGCCTCGTCCGGCGCCTTCAGTTCCTGCAGGCAGACGATGTCCGGCGCCTCGCGTTCGAGCCATGCCAGCAGCGCGGCCAGGCGCGTGCGCACACCGTTGATGTTGAAGGTGGCGACCTTGAGCGGCTTGCGGGCGGGCATCGGCGGTCCTCTAGGAGCGTGGGTGGCAGAAACTTCCGAGGCGAAAAAGTGGGCGCGTGAGGACAGGCTTTCGACCTTTTGCCGACCCATAGTTCCTCTATGGGCCAAAAAAGGGCGGAAATATGGATCGCGCGGCCGCTTTTGCAGCCCGGAACGTTTCTGCCGCCCACGCTCCTAGTACTGCGCTGCGCCCAGCGCGGAGAGCCAGTCCAGCACGCGGCGCGTCCACGGGCGGTGTCGCCATTGTTCCAGGGTGAGCTCTTCCGACCGGCCAATGTCGCGGTCGACTACCTCGGTCATGTGCGCCGCGAAGCCGTGGTCGAACACCAGCACGTTCGATTCGTCGTTGAGGCTGAAGGAACGGTTGTCGAAGTTGGCGCTGCCGGCGATGGTGAGGTAGCCGTCCACGATCATCAGCTTGTTGTGGAACAGCGCCGGCTGGAAGCGGTAGATGTGCGCGCCGGCCTGCAGCATCTCGCCCCAGCGGGTCTGCGAGGCGTTCTTGATGATCTGGCTGTCCGTGTAGGGCCCGGGCACCACCAGCCGGATGCGCACGCCGCGCGCCAGGGCGCGCTTGAGCGCGGACATCGTCAGGTCGTCCGGCACGAAATAGGCCGCCTCCAGGTCGATCGCCTTGCGCGCGCCGTCGATCGCCATCAGGTACATCAGCTGCAGGTTCTCGCTGCCGCCTTCGGGCGAGCTGGCGACGGTCTGCACCGCGACGTCGCCGGCCGCGGGCACCTCGGGGTAGTACGCCGAGCCGAGCAGCGCCTGGCCGGTGGTGGTGATCCAGTTGTCCTCGAACACCGCCTGCATCTGCAGTGCGCCGGGGCCGGTCACCCGGATCTGCATGTCGCGCCAGATGTCGGGCTTGTCGCCATGCCCGTTCCACTCGTCGGCGATGCCCACGCCGCCGGTAAAAGCCACGCGGCCGTCGACAATCAACAGCTTGCGGTGGGTGCGGTTGTTGAAGCGGTCGATGTCGTACCAGCGCAATGGGTGGAAGTACTCGAAGTGCACGCCGCCGGCGCGCAGTGCCTTGACCACGTCGTCATGCATCTTCGATGAGCCGACCCAGTCGGCGATCACGTGCACCCGCACGCCGGCGCGGGCGCGTTCGGTGAGCGCCTGCACGAACTGGTCGGCGACGTGGCCGGACCAGTAGATGTAGGTCTCCATGTCCACGCTGACCTTCGCCGAGCGGATCGCCTCCAGCATCGCCGGGAAGATCTCCGCACCGTTCTGGAAATCCGCCACAGCGTTGCCGTCGACGATCGTCGGCCCGAGCAGGTTGCCGATCTCGCGCCGGAACTGCGGACTCTCGACCGGGCTCAGCGGACCCAGCGGATGGACCAACTGCTGGGTCTGCGGGACCAGGTTGAGCGCCAGCACGCCAATCACCAGTGCCGCGAACCCGCCAAGGCTGGCCCATAGCAGGCGTCGCTTCCAGCGTGGCCGTGGCGGCGGGCAGGTCTCGCCGGTGTCGCGGGTGGGTGCGGATTCGGCCGGCATCGGGTCTCCTGGCTGGTGGCAACCTGTAGGAGCGCACCCTGTGCGCGACTACTCCGCGCAGGTCGCGCACAGGGTGCGCTCCTGCGCGGAACCAGGCTCATCATCCGGCGCCCGCGTGCAGCCCGGGTCAACGCCTTCACTTGCCCGGCACCGCCGCGGTTGTCTGCTGTGCGTGGAACGCCCCGGGAGAACGCATGACCGACAAGGCCGTACGCAGGGTCGAGCGCCGCGCCGATGTGCGCCGCGCGCTCGCCAACAGCACCGCGACACACCACAAGCACAAGCACCCGCTGCGCTCCGGCCACAAGCTGTGGCTGCTCGTCTACGCGCTGGTGCTGGTGGGGCTTGGCATCCTGTTCTACCTGCTGCGGCTGGAGTTCTTCGGCATCCTCGGGCGCTACCTGCCGATGGCCCGGCGCGCGACCGTGGGCGCCATGGCGATCGTGTTGACGCTGGCCGCCTCGCGGCTGGTGCGGGCGTTCGCCATCGAGCGGGCGCAGACGGCGGTCACGCGCTACAACCTCAAGCGCATCCTGCGGCTGGTGGTGTACATCATCCTGGCGCTGATCGTGGTATCGGTGCTGTTCGCCAACTGGTACGCCGCGGTGGCGTCACTGGGGTTGATCTCGCTGGTGCTGGGTTTCGCGCTGCAGACGCCGATCACCAGCTTCATCGGCTGGGTCTACATCCTGGTACGCGAGCCCTACCGCGTGGGCGACCGCATCCAGATCGGCGACGCCACTGGCGACGTGATCGACGTGACCTACCTGGACACCACGCTGTGGGAAGTCGGCGGCCCGTATCTTTCCTCGGACCATCCGAGCGGGCGGATCATCAAGTTCCCCAACGCGAACGTGCTGACCAGCGCGGTCTACAACTATTCCTGGCCGGTGTTTCCGTATGTCTGGAACGAGATCAATTTCCAGATCGCCTACAACAGCGATTTCGCCTTCGTGGCCCAGGTGATGCGCGAAGCGACGGAGGAGGAACTGGGCGAGGCCATGCTCGAGCGCGTGCGCACCTTTCGCGAGGTGCTGGCCAAGACGCCGGTGGACGAACTGCAGGTCAACGAGCGGCCGTCGGTGCTGTTCCGCGTCAACGCCAACACGTGGATCGACGCCATCGTGCGCTACGTGGTGGATCCGCGGCATGCCGGCAGCGTCAAGACACGGTTGATCGGGACCATGCTGGCGCGGCTCAACGCCGAGCCGGACCGGGTGAAGTTTCCCAAAGGCGACAACCGCTAGCGCGGTGCCGGCGGGCTCATCCCACGCCCCTGCCTGGCGGCGACACCGCACCGGATATCTCGGCGCTGTGCACGGTGTGCGACCAGCGCTGCAGTGTCTGGTAGAGCCGCTCCTGCCGCGTCAGCACGCCCTGGTGGGAGCCCTTGGGGCGGGTCTGCTCAATCGGCTCGCGACTCAACGCGTGCCAGCGCTTGACCAGTTCGGCCGGTGCCGGATGCGATTCGACCAGCGCGCGCAGCACCAGCGACATCGCTTCCACTTCGTTCTTCAAGCCATCCAGCTCATTGCCGACCTGGGTAAATGACACCGGCCGGCTGCTTGAAATCTCCATGACACTCCCTCGGGTCGCACGCCGGCGCCCCCGCGCCGGACGACTGCGACGTTGCGCGCGCCGCCGTGGTCGCCGCGTGCACGCCGCCGATGCGAGCCGAGACAGGAGGGAACCCTGTGCGTGGCCGTGGACTGTTTCGGCCGGTCGCGTACAGTGCGCGCTCTCTGCAGAAGAGCGACCGGTTCCTGTAGGAGCGCCCTTGGGCGCGACCGCCATGTCGCATCGAAACCCGCGGTCGCGCCCAAGGGCGC